>DASWNW010000034.1:0-69610 GCA_036399015.1 Thermoanaerobaculia bacterium
ATCCGTGGAGTGTCGCCCAGCCGGCCACGCACGGACAACTGACAACCGACAACCGACAACGAGTAGGTAACGCGCCGCGGCGCGTTACCTACTCTGAGCGATGATCTGTTCGCGGGCGAAGCCGCTCGTGTTCGAGATCTGGTCGACCACGCCGAGCGAGATCTTGTTCAGGCCGCGCTCGATGACCAGCTCCAGCGTGTAGGTGTAGATCTTCCCGGCGATCCGCTTCATGTCGGCCGCCGGAATCCGGATCTGGTGCGACTTGCGGGCGACGTCGGACATGTCGTTGTCCTTGTTCGCAACGACGACGTAGACGTCGAAGCCGCCGACGAACTCGACCTCCCCCTGCGGGAGGAGCGTGAGCGCCTGCATCGGGATCTGGATGTCGACGTCGACGCGATAGAGGCCGTCGTCGATCGGGCGGGGCTCGCCGACGCGGGCGATGACGCCGAGGTCGTTGTCCTTGACGCGGTAGAGGAGACTGGCGATGACGCGGTCGCTCATCTCGGCGTACATCGACTTCTCGACGAACGTCTGGCGGGCGCGTACGCGGTAGTCGCGATTCTTGACCTTGACCTGCAGGTAGCGCTGGCGGTCGACGCGCTCGGTGCCGGCGCGGTAGCCGAGGGAGTAGTAGGACTCGAGGTCCTTCTGGATCTTCTCGAAGGCGAGGGCGAAGTTGTTCGTGTTGACCGAGGCGAGGCCGCCGGTCATGTTCGCCATGAGCTGCATCGACTCGGTGGTGTTCGAGAGCGCGGCGTGGGAGACCATGCCGGACGTCGGGCGCGCGTTCTCGGCCGACATCTCGTTGTTCCCCATCAGGCCCGCGGCGTGGATGGTGTAGAGGGTGATGTCGTTCGCGTTGGCCGCCTTGGCGACGGACTGGATGAGCTGCGTGCCGTCGTAGGTCATCCCCTCGATGACGGTCGAGCCGACCTGCCCCCAGCCCTTCTCCTTCCCGATCTCCTCGATGAAGGTGAACATGTCGCGGCCGGGCTGCATCGGGAAGCCTTCGCTGGTGAGGACGAGGACCTTCTTGCCTTCGACGCCGGCGAGGGTGGACATGAGCGCGTTGATCTGCGCGACGCTCTGCCGGAGGTCGTGCTCCACCGAGGAGGCGTAGGAGCGGGCGGTGGCCAGCGCGTCCTCGAAGCTGCGGGCGTCGCGGATGCGGTCCTGGGTGGTCTTCTGCTCGCTGCGTGCGGCGACGCCGAGGCCGGACTCCTTGGCGAGGGAGTCGAGGATCGACTCGATCTGGCCGATGTCGCGGGTGAAGGGGACGCGCACCTTCATGCTGCGATTGTAGGTGGCGACCATCGCCTCGTCGCCCGGCCGCATGGCCGTCTTGAGGAAGTCGCGCATCTGCGTGAAGACGCGGTTGCGGTTGAACGGGTTGAGGGAGAGGTTGTCGACGTAGAAGATGATGCGGCGCTTCATCTCGTCGGGAACCGCGGTCGCCTGCGTCGAGACCTTTCCGCCGACCTCGTCGGCGACGACGACGTTCTTCGCGCGCGGCCCTTCGACCTCGTAGAAGTTCGTGATCGTCTTCGGGACGCCGTTTTCGAAGACCTCGAAGTCTTCCTTCTTCAGGCCTGGGACGAAGTTGCCGCGCCGGTCGGTGACGACGACGTCGAAGTCGATGATCCGGACGTCGATGTTCTCGACGAGCCGCGGCATCTCCGGTTCGGCGGGCTTGCGCTGCGCGATCGCCGGAAGGGCGAAGGCGGCGGCCAGGACAAGGGCGAGAGTGCGTTTCAAGTAGGACCCTCCGGGTTAGTCTCCGGCCCTTCGTACGGATGATCCCCGCCGGCGTTGCAGCCGGCCCGGCGGGCGCGCTCCGTGCGAGAATACAGGACCGGGGGAAGGAAACCCTGCCCAAGGGCGAAAATTCCGATGAGACCACCGGGGCAAGTGCAATCAGGCAAACAAGATCCGCTCGCCTTCTCCAAGATGGCCGGGGGCGGAAACGACTTCGTGGTCATCGACAACCGCGCGTTAAAAATCGGTGACGCCGGGGAGCTCACCCGCCGGATCTGCACGCGCGCCCTTTCCGTCGGCGCCGACGGGCTCATCCTGATCGAGAGCTCCGCCCGGGCGACCTTCCGGATGCGCTACTACAACTCCGACGGGTCGCTGGCGGCGTTCTGCGCCAACGGCACCCGCTGCGCGGCCCGGTTCGCCTTCCTGAACGTGATCGCCGGACGGAAGATGACGATCGAGACCGATGCCGGCCTGGTCGGCGCGGAGATCAGCGAGGGGGGGCTGGTGACGCTCTCGCTGCCGGCGCCGCATTCGTTCCGGCCGGACCGGCCGCTGGCCGTGGGGCAGTCGACGGTCCGCGGCAGCTCGATCGTCGTGGGGGTGCCGCACTACGTCGTCTTCCTGCGCGACGAGCTCTGGGCGCAGGACATCGCCCCCCTCGGGCGGGCGATCCGCAGGCACCGCGACCTCGACCCGGACGGCGGCGCGAACGCGAACTTCGTGAGCGTCCGCGATCCGCACAACATCGAGGTGCGGACGTACGAGCGGGGGGTGGAGGGGGAGACCCTTTCCTGCGGCTCGGGCGTCGTCGCCTCGGCGGTGGTGAGCGCGCTGTTCCGGAAGGTGCAGTCGCCGGTCTCGGTGCTGACGCGGAGCGGGATCACGCTCGAGGTGTCGTTCGAGCTGGCGGAGGGGCACGCGGAGGCGGTGCGGCTCAAAGGAGACGCGCGGCTGATCTATCGCGCTACCATCACGCCCGAGACTCTCGACGGGTTCGATCCGGAGTTCGTCCGCGACCCCGCAGCGAGAGTCACGGTCGGTTCGTGAAGCAATTCCGCTGGATCCTGAGCGCCGCGATCTCGGCGTACGCCTGCCATCTGGCCGTCCAACATGCGACGCCGATCGATCGCGCGCTGCCGCTCCTCGGCGCCGCCGTGACGCTTTGCGCCGCGGTTTCGTATCCCGCGGTGATGCTCGGCGTCGTTCTGCTCATCGTGGGGGAGATTGCGATCGCGCATGAGGTGGTGAGGCTCATGTGCTTTGGGGCGGTGTGCGCCGGGGCGGTTGCGAGTTGCGTGTGGCGCGTTGCCCGGGCGTTTGCGGCGGACCAGCCAGGCTCGGGCAACACGCAACGCGGCACGCGCAACGCGGCGGTGGTTGCCGCCGCCGTCGCGCTCGTCCTGCTGCGCTGGATTCCTCTCGCCGAGGTGCTCGTGGTGCGCGAGCTGGTCCTCCTCGGGATCGCGGCGCTGATCGTGGTGGTGCTGGGGCGGACGCCGTTCGCGGTGGCGGTGGCGGTCGTGACCTGCTTTCTCACTCCCGCCATCCCGTTGCGCACGCTCGCCGTGCCGCTGCTGGTCCTCGGCGTCTGCATCACTGCGCGCATCTTCGGGATGGGCGAATGGAAGTGGACGTGGGCCTCGGGAGTGACGCTCGCGTTTCTGCTGCTGTTCTTCGCCTGGAGCGGCGTCGTGGCGCGGTCGCTGCCGTTCGTGCTGCGGAAGGCGGGGCTGGAGCCGCCGCGGACTGCGGTCGGCGCGGCGCTGACGGCGTCGCAGTCGGAGACGTTCGAGGTACCGGAGCAGGCGCGGTCGCTGATCGTCTCCGGCGCCAACGTCGCGCGCTTCGGGCGCGGCGTTCCGCTCGGGCGCATCGAGCCGGGGGCGATCGCCATCCGTCTCGGCGATGCCGCCGACTGGGGCGCGATGCGGCGGGAGCAGGTATACGGCTCGCGCAATCCCTGGCCGCGCGACATGGCGGGGCGGGTGCGGGGGTACGGCTACAACGCCTGGCTCGACGGCGCGGGGCGGGTGGCGCTGCCCGCCGGCGCGCGGACGATCACCGTCACCGCCGACGCCTCGCTGCCGGCGGATGCGTCGCTGCAGGTTGAAGGGTTCGAGTGATCGCCGCCGCCGCCGCCGTCGCCGCCTCGATCGCCGCGCCGCTGCTGGTCCTGAGACGGCGCACGCTCTGGGCGTACTACGGCGCCGACGCCGCGACCTGGCTGTTCGCGTACATCCTCTGGCGGCGGCTGCCGGTGATCGATCCCCGCCTCGGCTGCATCGCCCTCGGCGCGGTGAAGCTGGCCACGCTGTCGCTGTTCGTGGCGAACGGCCGGGAGGTGCGCTGGTCGGCGACGCGCGCGGCGGCGCTCGCGGGCATCGTCTACGCGCTGGCGATCCCGCTCCTCGGCGTCTATCCGCCGGGCGGCGACGAGCCCTGGTTCCTGATGAAGGCGGAGTCGCTGCTGACCGACCGCGATCTCGACCTGCGGGACGAGTACCGCGCGTGGGGCTGGCAGCGCTACGAGGACGATCCCGTCGGACCGAACGGCGAGCAGTACTCGCGGCACGAGCGCTTTCTCTCGCTGCTGATCCTGCCCGGCTTCGCGCTCTTCGGCGTGAAGGGGGCGCTCGCCACGATCGCGCTCTTCGGAGTCCTGCTGGTGCGCTCGACCATCCGCTGGATGGAGGACGAGGGCATCCCCGACGCGCACGCGCGCGCGGTCTTCCCCTTCTTCGCCTTCGGCCCGCCGCTGCTCTGGTACGCGACGCGCGTCTGGCCGGAGGTGCCGGCGGCGTTCTTCTTCGTCGAGGCGCTGCGCGGCGTGCGGGCCGAGCGTCCGCGGCGCTGGATTCCGGCGCTCGTCGCGCTCGTGCTGCTGAAGCTCCGCTTCGGGCTCGTGGCGGTGGGGCTGCTGTTCCGGCGGCCGCAGCTGCTGGCCGCCGGCGCGGCGCTTCTCCTCGTCTACTTTGCCGCGACGGCGAACCGCTGGCAGGAGCTCATCCCCGCCCGTCCGGCCGCCTACCTGACCGGCCTTCTGGGGCTGCTCGTCGACCAGATGGGCGGTCTCGCGTTCCAGGCCCCGTTCTATCTCTTCGGCCTCTTCGCCTTGTTCCGCTGGAAGTCGGCGCCGCGCGGGTTCCGCGCCGGGATCATCGCCGCGTCGCTCTACGTGCTGATGCTGCTGCCGCGACCGCAGGCCTTCAACAGTTGGGCTCCTCCGCTGCACTACATCGCCTTCCTCATGCCGGTGCTCGCGCTCGGCGCGGCGGCGATGTGGGACCGGCTCTCGCGCGGCGCGATCGCGGTGGCGGCGCTCTGGACGGTCGGTGTCGCCGTGCACGGCCTGACGTGGCCCTACCGGCTGTTCCACATCGCGACGGGGGAGTACGCGATCGGCGAGTGGCTCTCGGCCACGTACCGCTCCGACTTCTCGCGGCTGCTGCCGAGTTTCAGCCGTCCGAATACCGCCGGCTGGATCGGGGCGGTGGTGGTGCTGTTCCTCATCACCGTCGGCCTGCGCCGCTGGAAACACGACCTCACCATCCCCCTCTTCGCGCTGGCGCTCGCCGCCGGGTTCGCGCATGGGAAGAAGCCGGGCGCGCGGATCGAATTCGAAGACACGCACGTGGTGCACGACGGCGGCAGGCTCTACCCCGAGGAGTTCGAGCTGAACCGCTTCGTCTACCGCGGCGGGTGGATCCTCGAGGCGGGCCACTCCGCGAGCTTCCTCGCGCAGCGCGGCACGTACGCGCTCCATTTCATCACCGGCCTCGGCGCAGTCGTCGAGCTGGAGGGGCGCGCGTACCAGGTGGAGCCGCACCTCGAGTATCAGACGGTGAGGGTGGTCGTGCCGCACGACGGCCGCGTGACCCTGCGCTGCCTCAGCGGCGCGATCAACGCCGACTTCATGGAGCGCGAATGATCGACGTCATCGTGCTCGACGTCGACGGAGGGCCGATGCTCGAGGAGTGTCTCGCCTCGATCCGCGCGCAGAGCATCGCGGCGAACGTCATCGTCTTCGACAACGGCTCGCGCGTCCCGGTTCCCGGCGCGATCCGCAGCGAGAAGAACCTCGGCTTCGCCGGAGGTGCCAACGCCGCCTTCCGCCACAGCACCAGCGCGTACGTGGCGCTCGTAAACAACGACGTCGTTCTCGACCGCGACTGGCTGGCGACCGTCCGCGACGCGCTCGACCGCGACGAGAAGCTCGGCGCCGTGCAGACCATCATCCGCCGCCCCGACGGCCGGCTCGACGGCGCCGGCATCGACGTCAGCGACGGCACCTACCGCCAGATCGGCCACGGCGCGCAGCTCGGGTCGCCGCTCGGGGTGGCGTGGGGCGTCTCCGCCACCGCCACGCTCTATCGCCGGAGCGCCGTCGGCGAGCGGCTCTTCGACGAGCGCTTCTTCGCCTACTACGAGGACGTCGAGCTCTGCGCGCGGCTGCGCGAGTCGGGCTGGCGGACCGCCGTCCTGCCGGTGGTGAAGGCGACGCATCGCGGCTCTCAGAGCGCCAGCATCCTCGGCCGCGACGCCATCCGCCTCCGCACCCGCAACCGCTATTTCGTGGCCCGCCTGCATCGCGGCGCCGGCCGCATCCGCGCGCTGCTGTGGGAAGATGCGCGGCTCGCGCTGCACGGCCGTACCTCACTGCGCGGCATCATCGAAGGTCTATGTTCTCCGTTGTAGTCCACACGCCCGACGTCGTCGGCGACCGCATGGCGGGACCGGGCATCCGCGCCTGGCATCTGGCGGCGGAGCTGGCGAAGCACTTCCCTACGAAGCTGATCGCCAAGCGGGAAGGGACGGCGCCGGAGGACGTGACGCTGATCTCGCACGGGTCGTCGGAGGCGAGCAAGGCGCTGCGGGAGGCGAGCGTGCTGATCGGGCAGCCGGCGCGCGGCTTCGGGAAGCGGCACGACGGGCAGCGGATCGTCTACGACCTCTTTGACCCGACCGTGCTGGAGCTGCGCGAGCTCTATGGCAACTCGCCGTCGATCCGCCAGCGCATCCACCTGGCGGCCGAGTGGTGGCGGCTCTCCACGGCGCTGATGAGCGCCGACCTCCTCGTCTGCGCCGCGGCCAAGCAGCGGGAGTTCTACGAAAAGCTGCAGAGCAGCGACACCCGCTGGATCGAGGTGCCGTTCGGGATCGACCTCGCCGACACCCGCGGCTGCGCCAAGCCGCAGGACAACCTGGTGGTCTGGGGCGGCGGAGTGTGGGAGTGGCTCGATCCGGCCACGGCGGTGGAGGCGATCGTCCGCGTCAACCGCGACGGCCTCCGCTCCAAGCTCCTCTTCCTCGGGCGCTCCCGTCCGAATCGCGACCTCATCGACCGCCGGCGCGACGACCGCTTCGAGCGGCTCCTCGAGCGGGGGGAGGGGCACGTGTCGGCGAACGCGGACTGGGTACCCTACAAGGAGCGGCTGTCGTGGCTGCGGGCGGGCAAAATCGCTATCATGCTGCACCGTCGTACGGCGGAGGCCGATTACTCGATCCGCACGCGTCTCTTCGACGCGATCGCGGCCGGGATCCCGGTCATCGCCTCCGCCGGGGGGTTCGCGGCAGATCTCGTGGAGAAGGAAGGCCTCGGCATCGTCGTGCCGCCGGGGGACGCCGGCGCGGTCGCGGCAGCGATCCGGCGGCTGCTCACCCACGACGAAGTACACTCCGCCTGCGTAGAAAGTCTCGAGCGCATCAGACCGCGGTTCGCGTGGGACGTCGTGACACGCCCGCTGGTCAGCGCGATCAAAGAATGGCAAACGTAGTCTTCGAAGTGCGGCAGGAAGCGCTCCCTCACACGGTGACGCGCCCGCTCGACCTGTCGATCCTCATCGTCACCTGGAACAGCGAGCGCTGGATCGACCGCTGCCTCCGCTCCATCCCCGCCGCCTGCGAGGGGCTGGAGTACGAGGTGCTGGTCCACGACAACGCCTCCGCCGACGGCACCCTCGGCCACGTCGGCGATGCGCTGGTCATCCGCTCCATCAACAACGCCGGCTTCGCCGCCGGGACGAACCGCGCCTTCGCCGCCTCTCATGGGCGGTACGTCTTCCTGCTGAATCCCGACTGCGAGCTCCAGCCGCGCGCGCTCACCGTCCTCTTCGAGTTCCTGGAGCGGCACCCGCACGTCGCCGCGGCGGCGCCGCTGCTGATCGACGAGGGGGGCGACTCGCAGCGCGAGTTCCAGTTGCGGCGGCTGCCGTCGCTCACGTCGCTGGTCGCCGAGGTGCTGCTGCTGGACAAAGTGTTCCCGGCGAACAAGATCACGGCGAGGCATCGCTACCGCGACCTCGACCTCACCGACCCGCAGCGCATCGAACAGCCGGCCGCGGCGGCGCTGCTGCTGCGGAGGGAAGTGGTCGACGAGATCGGGCCGCTCGACGAGCAGTTCTCGCCCGCCTGGTTCGAGGACGTCGACTACTGCCGCCGCCTCGCCGAGAAGAAGAAGGAAGTGTGGGTGGTGCCGGCGGCGCAGGCGCGCCACGTCGGCGGCGCGAGCCTCGAGCACATCTCCTTCGGCGACTTCGCCGACGTCTGGTATCGCAACATGTGGCGGTACGGGCGGAAGTGGATGCGTCCCGCGCAGGCGGAGGCGCTCCGGTGGGCGATCATCGCCGGCATGCTGCTGCGCTGCGCGGTGGTGTTCGTGAAGAAGCCGCGCGCCGTCAGCCGCCGGGAAGGGTTCCGGGCCTACGCGAAGGTGCTGAGGAAGGCATTCGACAGATGGAGCGCGGACTCGTCTCCGTCGTCCTCGTAACCTGGAACAGCGCGCGGTATCTGCGGCGCTGCCTGGAGGGGATCGGGCGGCAGACGCATCCCAACGTCGAGCTGATCGCGGTCGACAACGCGTCGGCCGATGACTCCGTGGCGCTCGTCGCCCCCGCCGCGCAGAGGGTGATCCTCAACGACACGAACCGCGGCTTCAGCGCCGCCGTGAACCAGGCCATCGCGGTCGCGCGCGGCGAGTTCCTGCTCGTCGTGAACCCCGACTGCTTTCTCCTGCCGGAGTACGCGGAGCGGCTCGTGGAGGCGCTGTCGTCCGCGCCCGATCTCGGGTCGGCGACGGGGCTGCTGATCCGCGCGCGGGGGTTCGACATCGAGCCGACCGAGGAGATCGACTCCGCCGGCATCCGGATGACGCGCAACGGGCGGCATCTCGACATCAACGTGCGCCCCGCGTCACGGACGGAGGTCTTCGGCGTCAGCGGCGCGGCGGCGATGTTCCGGCTCGCGTTCCTGCGCGACGTGGCGCTCGACGGCGAGGCGCTGGACGAGGACTTTTTCGCCTATCGGGAGGACGCCGACCTCGCGTGGCGCGGGCGTCTGTACGGCTGGCGGGCCGTCTGCGAGCCGGCCGCGGTGGCGTATCACGTGCGGCGGGTGACGCCGGAGGCGCGGCGGGAACTGCCGCCGGAGGTCAACATGCACTCGGTGAAGAACCGCTTCCTGCTGCGGCTGAAGAACCAGGGGGCGTATCTCGCGCTGCGGAACCTGCCGTTCGAGCTGGCGCGCGACCTGGTGGTGCTGGCGGCGGCGCTGACGGTCGAGCGGACGTCGCTCCCGGCGTTCGCCTGGCTCTGGCGGAACCGGGCGAGGGTGCTGGCGAAGCGGCGGCAGATCCAGCGCCGGCGCAAGCTCACCGACCGGCAGCTCACACGGTGGTTCGCGTGAGGCTGGCCATCCTCGGCACGCGCGGCGTCCCGGCGAACTACGGCGGCTTCGAGACGTTCGCCGCGGAGCTGTCGACGCGGCTCGTCGCGCGAGGGCACGAGGTGAGCGTCTACTGCCGGGAAGTTCCTCGGGGTTCCTCGGAAGTTCCTCGGGGTTCCTCGGAAGTTCCTCGGGGTTCCTCGGCCGACCTCGCTCCAGGAACTCCGAGGAACCCGAGGAACCCGAGGAACTCCGAGGAACCCGAGATCTGGAACGGCGTCCACCGCATCGTCCTGCCGGCGGCGCGGCACAAGTACCTGGAGACCGTCTCCCACGCCTTTCTCTCCGCGGTGGACGCGCTGCGGAGGGACTTCGACGCCGTCCTGGTCTGCAACGCCGCGAATGCCTTCGTCCTGCCGCTCCTCCGGGCAGGCCGGATCAAGACGGCCATCAACGTGGACGGGATCGAGCGGAAGCGCCGGAAATGGAACGTGCTCGGCCGTGCCGTTTACTCGGCGGGCGAGGCGATGTCGGTCAGCTTCGCGGACGAGGTCGTCGCCGACGCGGAGGTCATCGCCCGCTACTACCGCGAGAATTACGCGGCGGAGCCCGTCACGATCCCCTACGGCAGCGATTTCCCACAGGAAGAGGACTCCGACATCCGCGAGCGCCTCGGCGTCCGCGACTACATTCTCTACGTGAGCCGCTTCGAGCCGGAGAACAACCCGCTGGAGGTGGTGGAGGCGTACGAGCGACTGGCGGACGCGCCCCCGCTGGTCATGGTCGGCAAAGGACTGTATGCCCACGACTTAGTGGCCGAGCTGCAGCGCCACGCCAGCGAGCGGGTGCTGTTCCCCGGCGCGATCTACGGGCGCGACTACCGGACGCTGCAGCGGAACGCGCTCGTCTACATTCAGGCCACCGAGGTGGGGGGGACTCATCCGGCGATGATCGAGGCGATGGCCTCGGGTGGGGTGGTTCTGGCGCACGACACGCCGGAAAACCGGGAAGTCGGCGGCGACGCGGCAGGTTACTTCTCGCTCAGGCCCATTGAGACATTGAGCGGAGTACTCCGCGAATGGCTGGCGAACGCGGCGGTCCGGGAGCAATACCGGGCTCGGGCGCGGAAACGGGCAGGGGAGCTGTACTCGTGGGAGCGGGTCACCGGAGCCTATGAGCGCCTCTTCGCCAGGCTTTGAAAATACTCGGAGAAACCGAACCGACGGAGTCGCTGAACGAGCACCAGGCGAAGCAACCAGCGCGGCCGGCCGTGCCGGCTAGACATTCACGGCTTCCGCTCCGTATATCGTTGCGGTATAGATAGATCCAGATGCTGAAACAGAAGGCGCAGGTCGTTGCGCGCATCGTATTCGGGGCTGACCTCGCGTTGACCTCGCTGGCGTTTTTCGCCGCCTTCTTCATTCGCGACGCAATTCTTCCCGTCCTCGACCCGGTCCACTTCCCGACCGGCCTCTTTCCCCTCCGCGAGTACCTGAAGATCTACCCGCTGGTGCTGATCATCTGGTCGGCGCTGCTCTTCAGCTACAACAGCTACCACTCCCACCGCACCGTTCCCCTGACGCGCGAGGCGCTGACGACCATCCGCGTCGTCATGGTCGGCAACGTCCTCCTGGCGACGCTGGCCTACCTGCTGCCGCTGCGGCAGCTCTCGCGCGCCTGGTTCATCCTCTTCGCCGTGCTGGCGGCGATCTTCCTGGTCGCCGAGAAGATCCTCGTGCGCGTGCTCGCCCGCTGGGTGCGCTCCAAGGGCCTCAACTACCGCACGGTCCTCATCGTCGGCACCGGCCGCCGCGCCACCGACATTGCTCGGATGATCGTCGGCCACAAGTACTGGGGCTACAAGATCCTCGGCTTCGTGTCGGACGGCCACCGCCTGTCGAACGGGTGGGCGCGCTACCGCGTCTACGGCAACGTCCCCGATCTGAAGCGCATCGTCGAGGGGCGGGAGATCGGCGAGCCGATCGACGAGATCGTTTTCGCCGTCACCCGCAAGAAGCTCGACGAGATGAAGCAGATCTTCATCATGTGCGAGGAGCTCGGCATCCGCACCCGCGTGGCCATGAACATCTTCCAGAACCGCGTCGCGCGGCTGGAGCTGGAGGAGCTGGAAGGCGTTCCGTTCCTCACGTTCACCACCACTCCGTCGAACGAGACGCAGCTCGCGCTCAAGCGCTCGCTCGACGTGGCCGTCTCGCTGCTGCTCCTCACGCTCGCCTTCCCGGTGATCGGCATCGCCGTGCTGGCGATCAAGCTCACCTCGCCCGGCTCGGTGCTGTTCAAGCAGCAGCGCATCGGCCTGAACGGCCGCATGTTCACGCTCTACAAGTTCCGGACGATGATCGCCGACGCCCATTCGCGCCGCGAAGAGGTCGCGCATCTCAACGAGATGAACGGCCCGGTCTTCAAGGCGAAGGATGACCCGCGGGTGACGCCGGTCGGCCGCTGGCTGCGCCGCTTCTCTCTCGACGAACTGCCGCAGCTCTGGAACGTGCTCAAGGGGGACATGAGCCTCGTCGGCCCCCGTCCGCCGATCCCGGAGGAAGTGGCCTCGTACCACCGCTGGCACCGCCGCCGGCTGTCGATGAAGCCGGGCCTGACCTGCCTCTGGCAGATCAGCGGCCGCAACGACATCCAGGACTTCGACCGCTGGATGAAGCTCGACCTGCAGTACATCGACAACTGGTCGCCCGCGCTCGATCTGAAGATCCTGCTGCGGACGATCCCGGCGGTGCTCACCGGAAAAGGGGCGTCATAATCGGTTGTCGGTTCTCGGTTGTCGGTTGTCTGCGGTATTCCGCTGACCGGCACTCCACGGACAACTGACAACCGACAACCGACAACATAGACTTCGGCCATGCCGAAGCTCGACCCCTCCACCACAGCCTTCCGCAAGGCCGCACACGAAGCAGTCGACTGGGTCGCCGACTACCTCGAGAACATCGACTCCTTTCCCGTGCTCTCGCGCGTGCAACCGGGGGAGATCGCGGCGCGGTTCGATGACGGCCCGTCGAACAGCGGCAAGGCGTACGAGGAGCTGTTCGCGGAGTTCCGCGAGAAGATCCTGCCCGGCATCACCCACTGGAACCATCCCTCGTTCTTCGCCTACTTCTCGATCACCGGCTCGCAGGCGGGGATCCTCGGCGAGCTGCTCTCGGCCGCCATCAACGCGAACGGGATGCTCTGGAAGACGTCGCCGGCGCTGACGGAGCTGGAGACGCTCGCGCTGCGCTGGCTCCGCGACGCGCTGGGGCTGCCGCCGAACCTCTTCGGCATCATCAACGACACCGCCTCGATCAACGTCTTTCTCGCGCTCGCCGCGGCGCGCGAGGCGCTGGGGCTGAACATCCGCACCGAGGGGATCGCCGGGCGCGACCTGCCGCCGCTGAAGATCTACTGCTCCGAGCACGCCCACTCTTCCGTCGAGAAGGGGGCGCTGGCCCTCGGCTTCGGCCAGAAAGGCGTCATCAAGATCGCGGCGGACGAGCAGTTCCGGATGCGTCCCGACGCGCTGGAGGAGGCGATCGCGCGCGACCGTCAGGCCGGCGCGCTGCCGTGCGCCGTCGTCGCCACCGCCGGCACCACCAGCACCGCCGCCGTCGACCCGCTCCGCGCCCTCGGCGAGATCGCGCGGCGCGAGCGCTGCTGGTTTCACGTCGACGCCGCCTATGCCGGCTCCGCCACGATCGTCCCGGAGTACCGCTTCCTCTGGGACGGCGTCGAGTACGCCGACTCCATCGTCACGAACCCGCACAAGTGGCTCTTCACGCCGGTCGACTGCAGCGTGCTGTACACGCGCCGCCCCGAAGTGCTGCGCGAGACGTTCTCGCTCGTCCCGGAGTACCTCAAGACGACCGACACTGCCGAGATCAACTACATGGATTACGGCCTGCAGCTCGGCCGCCGTTTCCGCGCGCTCAAGCTCTGGCTCGTCCTGGAGCACTACGGGCTGGAACGGCTGCGGGAGGTGATCCGCGGCCACGTCGGCCTTGCCGAGCGCCTCGCGGAAGAGCTGCGCAGGCGCGAGGACGTCGAGGTGATCTCGCAGTCGTTCAGCGTGGTCGTCTTCCGGCTGCGCGCCGGTGACGAGGCGACGATGGCGCTGCTCGAGGAGTACAACGCCAGCGGGAAGCTCTTCGTCTCCCACACGAAGCTCGACGGCCGGTACTGCGTGCGCGTCGCGATCGGCAACGGCGCCACCGAGTGGCGTCACGTCGCGGAGCTGCTGCGGTTCTGACGCCGTCCTGACAGCCCCTCATCCGGCCTTCGGCCACCTTCTCCCCGCACGCGGGGAGAAGGGCTACCTGCCGTTGGCCCCTCGCCCCGCTTGCGGGGAGAGGGTGCCGCGCAGCGGCGGGTGAGGGGCCGTCATTCGTGCCCGATCACGACGACGCGGCGCCGATGACGCGGATGATGGCGTCGCCGAACGCCTCCAGCTTCGCGTCGCCGATGCCGTAGACGCCCCGCAGCTCGTAGCGCGACGCGGGGCGGACGCGCGCCAGCTCGCGCAGCGTGCGGTCGCTGAAGATGACGTACGGCGGCACGCCGCGCTCCTGCGCCTCGTCGCGGCGCCAGCTCCGCAGCGCCTGGAAGAGGTCGCGATCGTACGGGCCGCCGTCGTCCACCACGTGCCGCTCGCGCCGCGCCTCGGCCGGCACCGCGTCCCGCTTCCGCACCGCCGGCTGCCGCAGCTTCACCTCGGCGTACCCCTTCAGCACTTCGCGCGCGCGTGCGCCGAGGCGGAGGACCGGATACTCGTCGTGCGTCTGCGCCAGGAAGCCCTGCGCCACGAGCTGGTAGACCCACTCCCGCACGTCGTGGCGGGAGTGCCCTTTGAGCAGCGCGTACGTCGAAAGCTGGTCGTGCTGCCGCTCGCGGATCTTCTCGGTGTCCTCGCCGCGGAGGACGCCGACGACGTGCGAGACGCCGAACGACTCCCGCACCCGCACCACGCACGAGACGATCTTCTGCGCGACGATCAGCGCGTCCGCGACCTCCTCCGTCTCGCCGAGGCAGATGTCGCAGGCGTTGCAGGCGCCGGTGGTGAACTCCTGGCCGAAGTACTCGACCAGCGCCTTGTGGCGGCAGGTCGCGCCGGAGCAGTAGCGGTCGATGTCGTTGAGGTGCCGCAGCGCCGACTTCAGGTACTCGGGATCGGTCGCCGTGTCGCCGAGCATCGACTTCCAGGTCATGAAGTCGGCGCCGGAGTACAGGAGCACGCACTCCGCCTCCAGCCCGTCGCGGCCGGCGCGTCCCGACTCCTGCTGGTAATGCTCCACCGACTTCGGCATGGCGGTGTGGAGGACGAAGCGGACGTTCGAGCGGTCGATGCCCATCCCGAACGCCACCGTCGCCACGACCAGGTCGCACTTTTCGGTCGAGAACTTCTCCTGCGCCTCGCGCCGCTCTTCCTGCGACAGGCCGGCGTGATACGCGACGACGTTCTGCCCCCGCCGGCGCAGCTTCTCCGCCAGCGAGTCGACGTCCTTGCGGCGCGTGCAGTAGATGATGCCGGCCTCTCCGCGGTGGCGGTCGATGACGTCGATGACCTGCTTCGACTCGTCCTGCCGCGGCAGGACGCGGTAGGTGAGGTTCGGCCGGTCGAAGTCGCCGACCAGCACCGCCGGCTGCCGCAATCCGAGCTGGCGGGCGATGTCCTCGCGCACCTCCGGCGTCGCCGTCGCGGTGTAGGCGTGCATCGACGCCTCGGGGAACTCTTCGCGGAGCATCCGCAACTGCCGGTACTCCGGACGGAAGTCGTGGCCCCAGTGGCTGATGCAGTGCGCCTCGTCGATGGCGAACGTCTTTACGCCGGCGCGGCGGAGCATGTCGCGGAAGCCCTGCATCGCCAGCCGCTCGGGCGAGACGAACAGCAGCTTGAGCCGCTTCGCAAACAGCTCCCGCTCGGTCTCCTTCACGTCCGCCAGCGACTGCGAGCTGTTCATCTGCGCGGCGGAGATGCCGTTCGCCAGCAGGCCGTCCACCTGGTCCTTCATGAGGGAGATGAGCGGCGACACGACCACGGTCACGGATTCGCTCAGCAGGGCAGGCGCCTGGAAGCAGAGCGACTTGCCGCCGCCGGTCGGCATGACCACCAGCGAGTCGCGGGCGGAGAGGGCGGCGAGCATCGCTTCCTCCTGCAACGGGCGGAGGGAGGAGTAACCCCAGTGCTTCTGAATGAGCTCGAGGAGGCGTTGGCGCACTGGTGTCGATTATCTCATCTGTGTTATCTCTCGCCGCTCATGCAGCCCATTCGCGCAACGGCGCGGTACTCCCGGGCGATCCATGCGATCGCGGAGCTCCTCGGCAAGTTGAAAATGGAGTCGATGTTCGTCGGCGGCGTCGCCCGGTCGGCCTGGCTGGACGTGGAGCTGGGGAGCGGCGCCGTGGACGTCCTGGCGGTCATGACCGCGCAGCAGAAGGGGCAGATCGCGATGATGGCCGCCAATCGCGGCTTCCGGGTGGAGCGGGAGGAGCTCGACGCCACCGAGGAGCTCGACCTGATCCCGCTCAACTGGGTCGATGAGGATGGGGAGGTGCGCGTGCATGTGCTCATGGCCTCGAACGCCCTTTACGGGCGGATGGTGTCCGTCGGGATCGCCACGGAGCTGGAGGGGCGGACGGTCCGGATTCCACGAGCTGAAGATCTTGCGTTGATGCTTTTGATGGCCGAGGATCAGGAAGCGGTGCAGCATCTCACCTCACTGCCGGAGTTCGACCTGCAGGCGTTCCGCGAACGCCTCACCTCGATCGGGCTAGGCGGAGAGGCGGCCGCCGAATGAAATGGGTCGCTACCCAGCCGGCGCTCGACGAGGCCATCGACCGCGTTTCCACCGAGCCGCAGCTCGCCGTCGACACCGAGGCCGACTCGCTCCACTCCTACTTTGACAAGGTCTGCCTGATCCAGTTGTCGGTGCCGGGCGACGACTTCATCGTCGACCCGCTGGCCGGCGTCGACCTCGCGCGCTTCGGCGCATTGCTCGCCGATCCCTCCGTGCAGAAGGTGCTGCACGGCGGCGACTACGACCTGCGCATCCTCAACCGCGACTTCGGCTACACGGTCCACAACCTCATCGACACCTCCGTCTGCGCGCAGCTCCTCGGCTACGAGGGGATCGGGCTGGCGGCGCTGCTCGACCGCCACTTCGGCCTGAAGCTGAACAAGACCCACCAGCGCGCCGACTGGTCGATGCGCCCGCTGCCGCCGGACATGCTCGACTACGCCGCCACCGACACGCATTACCTCATCGAGCTGGCGGCGAAGCTGCGGACCGAGCTGGAGGCGCTGGGGCGATGGGAGTGGGCGGTGGAGGAGTTCGCGCGCCTCGAGCAGGTGCGCTACCGCGAGAACGAGGACGAGGCGGAGAACTGGCGCAAGCTGAAGAACATCGGCGCGCTCGACCGCCGCTCGCTGGCCATCGTGCGCGACCTCTACAACTGGCGCGACGCGCTGGCCCGCAAGGCCGACCGCCCGCCGTTCAAGATCGTCGGCAACGACTCGCTGGTGGAGATCGCGAAGGCGAAGCCGCAGACGCACCGCGATCTCGCGGCGGTCGCCGCCGTCTCCCGCTATCACTCCGACCGCTACGGCCGCGACCTGGTGAACATCGTCCGCAAGGCGATGGAGCTCCCGGAGGCCGACCTGCCGGAGAAGAACGAGCCGAAGCCGTGGATCCGCGACAAGGCGCTCGAGAACCGCATCAACCGCCTCAAGACCGTGCGCGACCGCTACGCGAAGGAGCTCAAGATCGACCCCGCCGTTCTCGGCGCGCGACACATCCTGTCCGCGGTCGCCGCCGCCGGCACGCTCGACGTCCCGAACATGCGGGAGTGGCAGAAGCAGGTGATGGGGGAGGCGCTGCTGGCAGCGCTGCAGCCGGAGCGGAAGCTGTTTTGAGTTGCTGGTTGCTGGTTCCTGGTTGCTTGTGAGACTGGCGTACGACCCCCACGAACCAGCAACCAGCAACCAGCAACCGCGCGCCGACAGCGCGCGAAATCCGGCTCTCCGGCACCTCGATCGTGCTTGAAAAACGGCGGCGGCTCGGGATTGGCGGCGGAGTCCGGAAGCACGCGCGCGACGAAGCGCGACCGAGCGCCTTCGCGTACGCACAGAAGCGCTCCGCCGTGCAGAAGCGATTGCCTTCGAAGCGATGGGCGAACCAGCCGCTCCCGCACCGCGATCAGGTCCCGCGGATCGATCTCCAGCGCCGCGCGATCGTTGAGCGGCAGGGACGGCTGCGACAGCACCGGCGCCAGCACCGACGGCTCCAGCATCATCGTCAGTGCGAAGTTGCCGGTGAAACACATCCCCATCGCGCCCACACCCGGCCCGCCGCCCTCCTGGTGTGCGAGCCGCGCCAGGTGCGCGCAACCCGCGCGTGACGGGACTGGTCTGATTGGCCACCATGGCCCGGAACTCCGCGCTGACGCAGGCGCGCTGCAGGATCGCCGTGCCTTCCTCGATCCGCGGGACGGCGCCGTCGCGGCCGAACAGCGAGGGCATGTAGACCTGCGGCGTACTTAGTTACACCCACGAATAAGGCCGGATATCATGAGACGTGAGGGGGTATGCCATGAACACACCCGACCGCCATCTGCTGGACCGAGGCTGGAAAGCGATTCGCGCGGGAGACACGCCTCTGGACGGCAGTGCCATCTCGGACCCGGCCACCCCCCTGACGGGATGGCTCGACGCGGTGGTGCCGGGAACGGTGCTCACCACGTTGTGCAGCGCGCTGCCGCAGGAGTTCCCGGATCCGTACTACGGAATTCCGTCCCCCGCCATCCCCGACGCGTCATCCGCAGGGGTCGACCGGTACACGTTCTGGTTTGCGGCGGCGGTGGAGCTGCCGGCGCTGGGACCGGGCCAGCAGGCCTGGATCCGCTTTCGCGGGATCAACGAGTCGGCGGAGGTGTTCTTCAACGGCCGCCGGCTGAACGCTGCCACCCTGCGCGGAATGTTTCTCCGCCACGCATTCAACGTGACGCCGCTGGCGCGGCCCGGTGCGGCCAACCGGGTGGCCGTGCGGGTGACGCCGCCTGATCCTCCCGGAGTTCCGGGCGGCAACGGCGGCGGTCCGCCGAACATCGCCAACAGCGTCACCATGCGCTACGGCGTCGGCTGGGACTGGGTGATCCCGATGCCCGACCGCAGCGCCGGCATCTGGGACGAGGTGGCCGTGGAGATCACCGGCTCCGTCACCATCGCCGACCCGCACGTCGTGACGACGGTCCTCGGCAGCGACGGGACGTTGCTCGGCCAGGCCAGCGTGGCCGTCTCCGCGGAGGTCGCCAACGCCGCCTCCGAACCGGTCGCGGGCGAGCTCGCCTGCGACTTCAACGGCGGGACGGCCCGCGTCGAGCTCTCGCTCGCTCCCGGCGAGACACGCACCATCGCCTTTCCGCCGCTGACGGTCGACGCGCCGCGCCTCTGGTGGCCGAACGGCTATGGCGAGCAGCCGCTGTATCCGCTGACGATCACCGCCTCGGCCGGCGGCACGGTCTCCCATGTCGCCACCCTCGACGTCGGCATCCGCCAGATCGGTGTGGACGTGATCGACGTCGGAGGCATGTCCAGCCGCGCCTTCCGCGTGAACGGCCGGCGGATTTTCCTGCGCGGCGGCAACTGGATCGGCACCGACGCCATGCTCCGCCTCTCGGCCCGGCGGTACGACGACGAGGTGCGGCTGCACGCGATGACCGGGCTCAATTTCATCCGCGTCTGGGGCGGAGGGATCGCCGAGCGGCCCGAGTTCTATGACGCCTGCGACCGCTACGGAATGCTGGTCATGCAGGACTTCTGGATCTCGGGCGAGTACGACTCCGGCTATCCGCCGGATTACGGCGCGATCTTTCTCGCCTGCGCGGCCGATACGATCCGGCTCCTGCGCAATCATCCCAGCCTGTTGTTCTGGTGCGGCGGGAACGAAGCACTGCCGCCCGAGCCGATCGCGAAGCAGCTCCAGTGCTTCGTCGAGGGAGGTGAGGCGTGCACCGCGCTCGACGGTACGCGGCCGTACATCGACATGTCGACCAACATCGCCGGCTCGGTCTCCAGTCAGTACCTCGACGGGCCGTACGGCATCCTCGATCCGGAAACGTTCTTCGGAGGCCGCGGCACCGGCCCGCTGCGGGACACACCGTTCAATCCGGAGCTCGGCTCGGTGGGTACGCCGGTGGTGGAGAGCGTGCTGGCCATGATGCCGGCGGAGGCGGCGAACGACTTCCCCACACCGGAGGCGTGGAACGACACCTGGAAGTACCACACGTACATCCCGTACAGCAGCGGCGGCCTGACGAGACCTGATCAGGTGCTGACGTATGGCACGCCGGCGACGCTGGCCGGCTTCTGCCAGCGCGCGCAGCTCGCCAATTACCTTCAGTACAAGGCGCTGGTCGAGGGGTACACCATGCAGATGTGGACCCAGGCCACCGGGTTCGTGATCTGGAAGACACAGAACCCCTGGCCGGGTCTGCGCGGTTCGCTGTACGACTGGTACCTCGACCAGAACGGCGGCTACTACGGCGTGCGGCAGGCCACCGAGCCGGTTCACGCGCAGATCGACCTGGCCACCGGAGAGATCGTCATCGTGAACGTCTCTGCGGACGACCTGGAAAATGTCGAGTTCTCCGCGACCGCGTACGACCTCGAGGGGCGGGCGGGGACGCCGGTGCGCGGCACGCTCGCCCGGGCACCGTCGATGAGCGTAACCCGCACCGGCGCGAGCGCGCCGTCGCCGGCCGGAGCGCCCGCATGGTTCGTCCAGCTCACGATCGGCGGCCGGCCGTCGAATTTCTCGTGGCTGCACCGCTCGGACGGCGATTACACGTCGCTCGCGACCATGCCCACCGCCTCGATCGAGACCTCGGCCACGGCGCGCCTGTCGAACGGACGCACCTTCGCCCGCGTGCGCATCGCCAACACGACGAGCCCGGTAGCGTTTTTCCTGCGCCTGCAGGTGCTCGAGCAGACGGGCGGCACGCGCATCCTGCCCGTCTTCTACAGCGACAACTACTTCTCGCTCGTGAGCGGCGAGACCCGCGAGATTGACCTCGACTTCGCCGGCGAAGGCGGCGACCTCTACGTGGAAGGGTGGAATGTCCCGCGGCAGCGGATCAGAGTGACGGCGGAGGGATGACTGACGCTTTCGACCGCGAGCTGGGCACGCCCCCCTCGGCCCTCCGGAGCTGAACGCGTCCACGATTCGCCGCTCCACAGGAACCGGGGCGCGTGTCGAGCCGATGGGCTTCACGCCCGGCCCGACGCACTGCAGCCGGAGCGGAAGCTGTTCTGAAGCGCTTCCTCCGAGGAACCCGAGACCCGGGGAACTCAATCAGCAGGGAAGCTGCGCCGCCGCCTCCGCGTCCGGCCACGCCAGCGCATCCGCAAACCCCGCCACCGCCCACGAGAGCTCCTCCGCATTCGCACTCGCCACCCCATCCAGCTCCCGCGCGAGCGCGGCGCTCACCGTCGTCCGATCCCGCTCCGCAAAATGCTCCAGCATCGCCACCTGATGCCGCGGCAGCCGGACGTGCAGGTCGATGAGCCGCACCGCCTCCGGCAACACCCCCTCCGCGTCGCCCCCAAGTGCCTCCTCGATCGTCTCCGGCGACCAGAGCTCCAGCGCCTTCGCCATCAACTCCTCCCGCCAGAGCCACTTCCCGACGGCCGTGGCGTTGACCTCCACTTCCCCCGCCGCAATCGCCTCCGACATCTCCCCACGCGACCACCCGAGGAGTACGGTAGCCTCGGCGATCGTGACGTGCGGGCGCTGGTGGAGGAAAATGGTTCGGATGCGGTTGATGAGGTCTTGGTCGGGCATGGTCGCGCTCCGTGTGAGTTTAAACGATAGCTTAAGTTTCCCAGGAGAGATTGTCAAGAGGGACGTGTCTCGGTGACGCGAGCGATCCAGCCTGAAGGGCAGATGTTCGGCGAACGCCTTCGGCAGGTGAGGAAGCGACGAGGACTCACGCAGGAAGAGCTTGCGACCCGCGCCGATCTGGCCGGCCCTTACATCAGTGACATGGAGCGGGGCCTGAAGGTGCCGAGTCTCACGACGGTTCTCCAGCTTGCGATGGCGCTGGAGTGCAAGGTCACGGAGCTGGTCGGCGTGTTCGATAAGACTGACCTGCGGGAGCTCCTGGCGAAGTGAGGAGCACAAATCCCCCGGTCGTTCGGCAGATGTTTAGGATGTGAAGGACCCAACTAGGCAAGGGCACCCGAGAAGTAGTGAAACAGCTCTTTCCGCCACTCCTGAGAAGCGGAACGCCGTAGACTGGCGCGAACACCTGAACGTTAAGCACACAAAGAACCGAAAAGCGTGTCAAGACAGATTGGGAATAAGGCTGCGCGAGCGCGCCGGCCGTGCTGCGACTCGGGGACATACATGACGAACTTTCTGAGAACCGGATTGCCAGCTTGGAATGCGAGCACCCGGCCGGCAATCGGAGCGCGACGCAACACATCGCGGCCGGGTACTACCCAGATGGCAGTCGGCTTGTCGATTCGCGGATCCGTGTACAACGTATCGGCGCGACATGCGTGCAACTTGGCGCTTGGGCCTCGGCCCGCGAGCCACGGACGAATTGCAGCGGGTCGAGCGTACGCATGATTGTATTTCCAATTTTTCAGGCGCTGACAATCGAGAATTACGGCCTATATCCGGCCTCTTCGGCAGAACCCTTCGTAGTGAACTTTGAGCCTGGCCCAACGGCAATCGTTGGAGTGAATGGGAGTGGCAAGAGCACGCTTATCCACATAGCGCTGCGATGCCTTACCGGACCATCGACTCTACCCGCGCCGACGACGGCTGGCGAGCTTGGGCACATCCAGCCACGACTGGTGGCTCTGTCGCCGCAGGAGCGCCGGTTCTTCGCGAAACGTGTTGCTGACGGTGCGAAAGCAGCTTTCGCCACGTTGCGTTGTATGTTCGGTAAGCGAGTGGTCGAGATCAGACGCCGCCTGTCGGATCTGTCGCTTGTGTCCATTTTTGTGGATGGAAAACCCATCCAAATCACCCATGCGACTGCTGATGCCGAAGCGATGTATCAGCAAGAGATCGCGAAGCTGTTCCACGTAGCAAGCGCCTTTGACGTCTCGATACTTCTTCACTTCCTAGTATTCATGATGGAGGACCGGCGAACTCTGGTTTGGGACGCTACCGCGCAGCGACAGATCTTTCGCATATTGCTGCCACCGGACCGCGCCAGCGATTATGCCGCTGCTCAGCAGGAGTTCATTTCGGCCGATAGTGCTTTCCGGAACACACGGAACGTGATCAACCGTCGCACCAAAAGAGTTGAAAAGTCGGAACGAGCGGTGCGGCAACTTGATTCTGCGGAAGCAGCACGGACAATGCTTGTCGCACAAGCGAATGTTCTCCGCGAGCAGCTAGAACGAGCGAGCGGGGAACGCTCGCGTGCTGACGCGGATCGTCGTGACGCGCGACTCGCGCGCGAAAAGGCTGCAGCAACTCGCGATGCGCTCCTGCGCGAGCTTGAGCACATGAAGTTTCAGGCGCTGGGGCATCGACTCGGCACAACGAATGACACAGTCAAATACATACTCACACACTTGCTCGCGGACGATGAATGTCTGGTTTGTGGGACGAGCCCTTCGCCGGCGGGAGCGAAAATTGACGAATGGGTTCGCGCCGGCCGCTGCCCGATCTGTGGGTCAGCCGCGCATACCGAAGCGAACGTAGAGTCGTTATCAGCCGGCGACGCGAAACGCATCGCACGCCTCGAACAGCAGCTCGAGCTTGCTGAGGCCCAGATCGACGACGCCGAACAGCGGACTGCGCGAGCTCACGAGGTGTTTGTTGCGGCCGATGCACTCTTTATCGAACTAGACGCGAGGCGCGTCGACCTCGATGCGCAGATCGTTCAAGTTCTGCGGCAAATCCCGGCCGAACGTGCCGCGGTCGCCGCTGTCACTGATGACATCGACGCACTGAACCGGTTACTTGACGAAGACCGGCGGGGGCTCGCTGCGGCCGAGAGGAAGTTTCGCCGCGCCGTAGCCGAGACCGTTCGACGGGTCGAGCAACTGCAGGACGACGTTCGACGTGCTTTTCAGCCGTACGTGAAGGTGTTTCTGAAAGAGAATGCGTCGTTGCTGTATCGAACGGTGAAAGCGCCTATGGGACAATCAGGTGCGCAGTTCGAGTTTCCGGCGTTTCAACTGACGATGTCTGGAGGCGCGATCGCCGGTGAAGCATTGCGTGAAGGGCCAGAGTCCGTATCAAACTCTCAGGCAGAGTTCATCGACCTCGCGTTCCGGATGGCGCTAATGACGGTCGCCTCTGCCGGGAGCGCCGCGACACTCGTAGTCGACGCACCTGAAGCAACGCTTGATTTCCTATTCGCCGAACGCGCGGGGCAACAGCTGGCAAAGTTTTCGTACGCAAATGGTGGGAACAGGGTCATCGTGACCTCGTATCTACCCAGCGAGCACTTGCTGCAAGCGTTGTTCGCGAAGACCAAGCGTGTACCGGAGCGCCGCCGAAGAATCGTTGATTTGATTAAGGACGCCGCGCCCAACGCCGCGATTCGCGCTGACGGTCCACGATACGAGGAGTTCCTCGAAAAGATCATCTCACGATCAGGAGTAGCGCATAGGCATGCGTGAGACGCGCGAGCAGCTTTCAGATCGCCTTCGACTGTTGTTATTGCTCGATGCATGCGAGGCTGCGGGCGTGGCACCGATCGCCTTGGCGCGTCTGCACGCCATGCTGTTTTTTGCTAGTGTCCTAGCGCCGATTTGGTCTGTAACTAGTATAGATGGGAAGGTTTTGAAAGATAGCGACGGCCCATTTTACCCTGATCTGCAACGCGAGCTTGACCGATTAGTCGGGTTGGGATACGTGATTGTTCGTGACGTGTCATATGTTCGCGAGTCAAACCGATGGCGTCTCAACGCCTCGTATGCTCTAAACACCGCTACAACTGGCGATATCTTTGCTGTAGCCCGCAGCTTCGAAACGGAGCGACGCCTGATCGCGTTTCTTCGGCGTCTCGCATACGCTATTTCTCAGAGCGAGGGAGCGATAGAGAGCTTCGTGGGTTCTGACGCTACCTGGTCTGATGTACGCACGGGCACCGGCGATATTATTGACTTTGCTGAGTGGCGACGAGCCAATTATTCCGCATACGTAGCGCACTCATTCAACGATTTTGCTCCGACCACTACCGGTGCGACGCGCGGTGAAATGCTTCAGTTGTATCTGCGGCTGTTGGAGCGAAGAGCGAATGCGTCGTAAAGGAGGCAAGAAGGCGCGTCACACACTACAGAGAGGTCGTGTCGTCTCTGCGACGGATGGCGAGCAGAAGCGGGTCCGGCGCGTGCAGATGTTCGTTGACCCTTTCGACGTGAACCCGCTGGGCGGCGTTCAACCGAGTGAGCTTCGCGCCGCCGCCTTTAGTCCGCAGCAGCCAGCGGCACCTGAGCTTGATGCGCCGGAGTTTAATATCGCTTTTGAATCAGTTACATCGGCGCTCGCGACCCGGTCGGCGAACGTGCTAGCGGCGAACGATCCCAAACTTCGCGCGGTCTTCATTATCACCGATCGTCCACGCGACCTTGGCGAAGCGGTAGGCGCGGAACCCGAGCTTTTCCTGAATAACGGTTCGCGGCGCCTCGTCGGCAACATATGGATCGCAGGACCGAGCATGTCTAGCGGTTACTACCTCGAGCTGCTCGGAGAATCATCCGCCGACCTGCAACAAGCTCTTGTGAGCCGCGGTTTGGGTGATAAAGCGGCGTTTGTGTTTGATCCTACTGCAACGGTGCCCGAGCTCAGGTACTACCCGCGGGGTGTTGACGATGCCGATACGGTGCACCGGTTTTCCTTCGCTGCATCGTCGTTCTCGCTCGAGGCACTGGATGAAATCATGTCGGAGTTCTACGACGATAGCCTTAAGACGCCGGAAGCAGGTGGAACTGAGTTCACGCCGTGGGCCAAGTCGTCGGCGTATATTCCACGAAAGCGGACAGAGGTGTTCATTCAAGGGTGGCTCCGATCGATACTAAAAGCTCGGTTGCGCAACTGCGAGATACACGCGGAAATACCGACTGATGAAGGTCGTGCGGATCTGCTGATTGTTTCCAAGAGCGCCTCGCTAAACTCGTGGATCTATCACGCAGTTCTCGAGCTGAAGGTGTTGCGATCTGTCACATCTACAAAAAGCGCGGTTCCGCCCGGCGAGCGTGAACAGGCGGTTTGCGAAGGCATACTGCAGGCGATTGCTTACCAGAAGAAGTTGGCGCCATCAGTCGCGATGCTGTGCTGCTATGACATGACTAAACCAGAGCATTGTATCGGCGACGCCTGTTTCGCGCCGGTTCTCCGGAAGGCCAAAGCCTGGCATGTGCAGCTTCGACATTATAGAATCTTTGGGTCGTCGAAAGATCTTCGTAATGCACAATATGGAGACGACAGTACGCCGAAATCACGCCCGCGCAAGCACAAGAAGCGTCTCTGATAGCGCGGCCCGGCCCTGCTGGGCAGATGCTCTCATCGAGCGACACGGTTCGCGCATGATTACCTCACAGCCGATCTGTGAGGAGAGTTGCGCAAGGATCTCAGCAACGCGTACCTCAACGCCGCTGTACCGACTGTCACCAACGACGAGCCAGAGTTGGGCACGGCGCGGCAGGGTTGCTGAGACAGCACCTAAGACGTTGAGCATATCCGCGAAGTAGGCGCCGACCATCGAGGGGATGTAGGGATTCCACAGGTTCGGCCGTACCGACTCAAGCCGCCGTACAGTTCGATTGAGTAGTGGAGATCCAGATGGTGGCTCTGGGAAGTCGCGCTTGATCTGCACGTGAGAAGACAAGGTCGAGTGCCGCAGTTGCGTGTTAGCGCCCGCATTTGCCAAGTAGCCAAGCGCCCAGAGCTCGATGTTGTAGACGTCCGTATAATCAAAAGAATTCGGATACGGAGGTGAAAAGATTGCGATATCGCTCGGGGGCAGTTTGTGAGCGAGCACCCGCGCGTCGCCTCGGATAACTGAGTACCGACTCTCGGGACGATTTGCGTGTCGCAGGATGTCTCCGACTGCTTTCTGCACCGTTATGCGGAATGCCTCGTCAACGTCGGACGCGGAACGTCTTGGGCGGGCGCGCCATCCGGCCCTGTACCTCCGGCCCTTTCCGCTGACAGTCACGTTACTCACGTCCGTGAGCACGCCGCCGAGGAGTACCCGTAGCAGCCGGCGATTGGTGTCGCTTGCGACTACGTTCAGACTCTTCACGATGGCCGCTACCCTGGCGGCGACGTCGTAATCGAAGATCCAGCGCTGTTCAATGCCGGGCTCGACGAATGTTGGCGGCGCGGTCGCGAAGAACGTCTCGGGAGTGGGACGCTTCCGGTTGGCTGCGGTGATCAAGGCAGAAAAGTCCCGGCGCAACAAGTCGACATCGTATGAAGCGAGCTTCGCCTCGATCAAGTCTGCGAGGAACGGATTGACTTCTACCGTGACGGGTTCAACGCCCAGGAACTGGCAAGCCAGAGCGGTTGTTCCGGAGCCGCCGAAAGGGTCCGCGCAGCGGCGAACGGGAATCCTGCTCTCTCGTATCGCCCGAGCTACCAGCTCCGGAGCGAACGCCTCTTTGAAGTGACGCCAACGTTGAAATGGGAGTTCAGGCGCTCCAGCGTTCGTGCCAAGTGACGACACGGGCCTACCTTGGGTCCAGTCCTCGAACGTAACGCGCACGCCACACCCTCCCACATCGCGCTACCGCCATTCTATCGCTAAAAGCAACCGTGGAGCGAGTACGGGGGCGATCGCATCCCATCGCGCTGACGCGTATCGCTTGCTTTGGCGGCGTTGCAACGCGCTGCGGACGGAATTGATGGCCGGTCGTTAGGAACCGCACGCTGCAAGCGCGCGCGGTTGTCCGCGGTTTACTGGCTGACGGCGCAAGTCTCGCGAGTGCGGGCTCGCGAGAGCGAAACACCTTTGTTGGGTCACTTGTCGTCCAGGCGAAACGTCGCAGACAACCCCGTGTGCGGCCGCGGCGAGCTCGGTCCCTGACGACCGACGGCGATGCGTTGCCGTGCAACGCCTGCGCAGCGTCGTGCAGCGAGGATGAAGATTGCGGGAGCCCCATGCATCGTGTTGCGGGGCGCGTGGATGGCCATGCGCCCGGCCGCCTCAGCGAGCAAACGCGCGCGCCACCCTGCGCGGCCACCACGCATCGCGTAGGAGCTCGGTGCGGCATTCCGCGCCGCCCGTGCACCGTCGTGATTCGATCGTGCGACACGCTGCAACGCTGCTGCACGACCGTGCAAAGGCGATGGAATCGCGGGCGGCCCTTGCACCGTCGGGCGAGGGTCGTACGCGGTGATGCAAGCGCCCTGCTCCGCCCGGGGAAAGCGCGTGCGGCTTGCGGCGAGCGTCGCGCACGGGATGCACAGGCGGCGCACGTTTGCGGAGGGTCTGCACGTTCGTGCAACGGCGTCGCACCGCCGTGGAAGGCCGAAGAAATTCGCGAGAGGCTCGTGCGCCGTGGTGCGAGAGCGGTGCGCGGTGATGCAGGCGCCCTGCTCCGCCTGGGGAAGCACTTCCGGCTTGCGGCGAGCGTCGCGCACGGGATGCAGCCGCGGCGCACGATTGCGCGAGGGCTGTGAACCAGCGCGCACGGCACTGCACCGCCGTGTAACGGCGCAGCAACGCCGCGGAAGGCGGGGGAAATTTGCGGGAGGGCCGTGCACCGTGGCGCAGAGGGTGGTGCGCGGTGATGCGAGCGCTCTGCTCCGCCTGGGAATGCAATTCCGGGTCGCGGCGAGCGTCGCGCACGCGATGCAGAGGCGGGGCACGATTGCGGAGAGCTCTGCACGGTCGTGCAACGGCGTTGCAGCGCCGCGCAAGGCCGAGGAAATTTGCGGGAGGCTCGTGCACCGCCGCGGAAGCGTGTGCGCGGTGAGGCAACCGTCCAGCACCGTCTGGGAACGCACGTCCGGCTCGAGGCGAGCGTCGCGCGCGGTGGTGCGGCGGGGGCGGCACGGTTGCGCGAGGGCTGTGTACCGCGCAAACCGGTCGTACGCGGCGTGCAACGGCATTGCACCGCCGCGCAAAGCCGAGGAAATTTGCGGGAGGCCCGTGCACGGCGATGGAACCGCGGTGCGCCGGCGCGCACCCGGTTGATCCTTTTGCGGGAGCCGTCGTGCACGATGCTGCACGTCCGCGCGCGCTGCGGTGCGCGAGCTGCGCGGCGTGTGTCGCCGGCTGTGCACCATCGTGCACCGGCTGCGCACCATCGTGCGCGGGCGAAACACCCAGGCCAGCGCCGCGCGAAACGCCCCGGAACGGGCGGCGGTGACCTTTTTCCCGGTGGCGCGTATACCTGATTAAGGCCCCCGGGAAATTCAGGCGTTTGCAGTTCGTGCTCCCTGTCGACCGTCGGACGAGCCCCCATCGCCTCTCCGCCGGCATTTTCCAGTAGCTGCGCGCCGTGACCTACCCCGAGGTCGTTCGGAGTGTGCGTAGGAGGCGGCAGAAATATCGCGTGTTCACATTTTTCTCACCGTTGAGCCGGCCAGGTGCAGCGGGTTTTTACAGAGGAGAATCTTCCGAAATCATGCGAATTTGCATTCTGAATTTTATGGTCCTACACCATAGGCAGGTTCAGCGGCAACCCGGACTCATCAGGCTCCCGACGACCGAGAAAGGAGGCAGGACAGGACATTCATCAGGCAGTCCCGAGGCCGCTCCGCAGGGTATGCGCGGGGCACACAACGACCGGACACCACAACCATCGACATGGAAAAGGGCTATGACCACTACCAACACTACCGATTTCGACAAACCCGAGAAACTCGAGCCGGACGGTCCCGCTCCGGAGCCGATGCCGACGCCGTCGCCGACGTTCTACTCGCAACTGGCGGCGGACCTGGTCGCCTCGCTGGACGGGTTCACCGCCGCGGTGCCGGACTTCGACAACCCGCTGCGGCTGACCGCCTCCTTCGTCAAGGCCAAGCGGCGCGTGCCGAAGGCGTTCGTCGTCGACGCGGTCGCCGCGCTGCTGGTCAGCGGCGAGCTGCAGGGGCTGAAGATCTCGAACACGGCCGAGGTGCTCGACGACCAGCAGTACATCGACGCGTTCGTGCCGCTCGCGCGCCACCTCGACACCGCGCTCAAGGGCCTCAACTTCACGATCCAGGCGCGTGAGGCTCGCCTGGCCTCGAACGCCCAGAAGATCTTCACCACGGCCAAGGCCCTGGCGCAGGACCGCGAGGGGACCACCATCGGCGTGCACGTCGAGAACATGAAGCGGTCCCGCCGGAAGCCGCCGGCGCGCCGCAAAACGAAGCCGGAGCCGCAGCTCCTGCTCACCAGAAAGGAGGGACCGGACATCACCAGCCGCTGAAATGAGTCGCACGGTCGCGTGTCAGCGCGACCGTGCCCGACACTCCCACCCCCTCCCCGCTAAGAGAAAGGACGTTTGTGTCGTGACAACCATACATCATTCAATCTGTACCGTCATTCCGCCGCACATGCAGCGGCACATCGCGCAGGGCCGCGACGCGGTGGTGGCGGGCATGCATCACCGGAGCGGCGTCCTCCAGAACACGAGGATGCCCATCGCCTCGCCGGCGGCGCTGCTCCCCTCCGGCATCGGACCGCGCGCCACGCGGAAGGAGCGCCGGGTGTTCGACGCGGGCGGCGGCGAGCTCCTGCCCGGAAGGATCGTGCTCGACGAAGCCGGCCCGCGCACCTCCACCGACCCGGCCGCCGTGAACGTGTTCGCGTACTGCGGGATGACGTACGACTTCTACGCCAACAACTTCTTCCGCAACTCGATCGACGACAAGGGCATGCGCCTCGACGCCACGGTCCACTTCGGGACCGGCTACGTCAACGCCTGCTGGAACGGCCGGCAACTGGTGCTCGGGGACGGCGACGGCCGGCTGTTCCTCGGCTTCACCTCGCCGGAAGTGGTCGCGCACGAGCTGACGCACGGCGTCATCCAGCACAGCGCCCGGCTGCCGTACGCCGGGCAGGCCGGCGCGGTGGCCGAGCACCTCTGCGACGCGTGTGGCATCACCGCCAGGGACTGGTGGCTGGGCCGCGAGGCCTCGCAGTCGGACTGGCTGATCGGTACCGGGGTCTTCTCACCAGCTGTCATGGGAACAGCGATCCGGTCGATGATGAACCCCGGCACCGCCTACGACGACCCGGTCCTGGGGCGCGATCCGCAGCCGGCCCACATGCGCGACTACGTCGACGCGCCTCGCGACAACGGCGGCGTGCACGTGAACTCCGGGATCCTCAATCGCGCGTACGCGCTGGCGGCGGTGGCCCTGGGCGGCTGCTACTGGAACACCGTCGGCCGGGTCTGGTACCGGGTCATGACCGGCACGCTGCTGCCGCAGACCACCTTCCGCTCGTTCGCCAACGACACCGTGCGCGTGGCGGGCGAGCTCTTCGGCCGCGGCGAGGTGCAGCAGACCGTCGCCGACGCCTGGGCCGAGGTGGGCGTGCCGGTCCGCCCCCTGGCTGCCTTCAGCGCTCCGCGGATGGTCATCGCCGCCCCGCGCTCGTTCGTCTCCATCCATCGCAACGATCAACCCAGCAACGAAACAAAGGGAAACACCGAATGAAACTGGATCACCACCCCCAGCTCACTTTCGAAGACGTCGAGCAGTACATGCAGACCGTCGACCTCGCCGCGCTCGGGACCGCGCAGACGCTCCTGGAGGAGAGTCACGAGTCCCGGATCGAGCGCCTCGGCAGGGTGTACCGCACGGTCCGTCCGCTGCTCGGCTTCCTGAACGCGCTCCCGCTCCCCGCGTCGTGGCGCACGGCCATCACGCTGCTCCTGAACGCGATCGAGGCGGTCGTCGCCCCGAAGAACGTGCCGCCGGAGACGCAGGAGTTCAAGGCCGGACGCGATCTCGAGGAGTAGTCCAACCGCAGTGACCGGGGCCGGCGCCGTCCATGGGCGGCGCCGGCTCCACCCGAAAGGAGAGGGAACATGACATACCGGAAAGCTCCTGACTCCGTGCGCTGCATGCGCCGCGTGAGGGCGCTGATGACGGACGGGATCGTCCGCCTGGACGACTGCGAGGCCGCGCAACTCCTGGGCCTCTCGCGCCGCTCGCTGCGCAAGCTCCTGCGCCGCGGCGTGTTGCGTCACATGCCGGACACGTTGCTCTTCGACGCCGAAGAACTGCAGGAATACCTGCTGGCGAAAGCGAGGACGGGCGAGGAAGGGCTGCAGGCCATGCTGCGCGTGGTGCGCTGGGAAGCGCGCGACCTGGAGAAATACCCGCTGCCGTTCAGGACCGAGCTGCTGAACCTACTGGAAGACCTCTCGGAGCAACTGGCCGAGGGATTCGAACGGTCAGGTCTGCACGACACCGCGTCCGCAATCCGGGGCATCCTCTCCGCCGCGCGCCGCCGTCTGCACCTGGACATGATCGGGTAAGCGGAAGCTTTTCCAGGATTGAGGATTGTGGATTGAGGATTGTGGATTGAGGATTGAGGATTGGCTCCGCCTCAACAATGCCGATTCAACTCGCAGACTATCACCCTGGCCGCCGCAGATGCGCATTCGACCGAAACGCTCGAGCGGCTGCGCGCCGTGATCCGGGATTGACCCACCGTAATTCCGAAGTACATGGACGTCATCGCCGTTGGATCGTACGGGCGCGGAGAAGCGGCGAAGGATGTCAGCGACTTCGAGTGGATCACCATCTACGACGACCGGTACCTAGCCAGGGAGGAGGCAATCGGTCGGTGGAGAGGCCGATACGAACCAAACGCTCACGTATCGGATGCTCACCCTCGCGGAAGGGCGCACGCTGACGGATGATGCTCACGCCAGCGTGATCGCCGGTTTGGCCAAGACGTACGGCGCGACGCACACGGCCGGGCATCGGCTTCTGTCACTTGCCACCGAGGTTGCCCGGTACTGGCGGACGCTGCGCATCGACTACAAGTACAAGGTGGACGAGAGCGGCAAACCGTGGGCCTTGCGGAGTATGAAGTTGCGGTCTTCCAGGAGGTTCTGGTACTTCTCCTCCGCTCTTCATTTTCTCGCCTTCGGTCCGAGAGTGACACCTCCCGAGCGGCTCAACGCGGCGGCAGTGGAAAGATTCATGAAGACGATGGGCGGCAATCCTGCCGTTCGGTTCATCGACGCCGCGAAACAACTGAGCGTCAACGAAGAGCGGATGCGCCTCCTCCTCGGAATCTACGACGAAATCCATAGCCGATCGGCCGATTCTGACGTGCGTGCGACTCTGGATAAGCTTGCCGCGGAAGAGATGGAGAACGAGCCGGTCTTCGTGGAGCTTCGCGAGTCGACACGGCAACTGCACCGGGCAATGGCCGACATCGTCCTTCATCTCCGCCAACCGGACCTGCAAGAAATGGTGGAGATGTTCCTCCTCTAGGTTGGTGGGGATGACTGCCCGATCAAGGCAGGTGCGGCGGCGTCTGACGGGAGACATCTGTCGTGGGTCGCTCCCCGATCGACGGTGGCCTTTCGCGGCTGACGCATCCACCTGACGTAGAACCGTGCCGGATTTGACCCCGTCGGCTTCCATGGCGCGACGAGGCGGCCCGAAGCGGGCTGCCGATGCGCTACCATCGCGACCGGTGAACGGATCTGCGCTCGACAAGCTGAGCACCCACTTGGGCGCGACCTGGCAGAACATCGCTGAGGCGCGCAGACGGACGGATCACACTCTGCAGAAGCTGGGCGTGCTGACCGATCTCGCCTCGGAAGATGCTGCGATCATCGTGTATGGTTCCATCGGTCGTTCCGAAGTCACCGAGGATAGCGACGTGGATTGGACTCTCCTGATCGACGGGCCGTCCGACCCTCAGCATTCACAGCTCGTCAGTACGGTGTCTGACCGCCTGGTAGATGTCGGATTGAACCGGCCGGGCCGTACGGACACCTTCGGCGTCGTTGCCGACAGCCATGATCTCGTCCTGAACATCGCTGGGTCTCAAGATACGAATGAGAACTTGACGCGACGCATTCTTTTACTCTTCGAAAGTGTCGCCATTACCTCGCCTCTCGTGAGGAAGAGAGTCATCGGGAACATCGTGGATCGTTACGTCATGTATGACGTCGTGGCGCCACGACCTGAGCCGCCACGGCGAATCATTCCGCACTTTCTTCTCAATGACGTAGTCCGCTACTGGCGCACAATGGCCAGCGACTATGCGGCCAAGATGTGGGAGCGGCAGAACGAAGGATGGGGGCTGCGCAACATCAAGCTGAGATTCTCGCGGAAGCTCATTTTCATTGCAGGGCTGCTTACATGCTTCAGCTTCGAATTGGACCCGCCGCCTGATGCGGCTGCCATCCGCCAGGACCAGGCGAATCAGTCCGTGCGACTGGCGACGTTTGTCCGCAGCCGCTTGGATCAGCCGCCGCTGGAGTTGCTTTCGAGCATTCTGCTCCGTATCGAGCTCGACGAAGTCGCGCGCAAGCTCCTGGGCAGCTATGACTCTTTCCTCGGGATTCTTCTCGATCCTGAGAAGCGTAAAGAGCTCAAGGAGCTGAAAATCACTGATGCGCTTCAAAGCGATGTTTGGCAGGAAGCTCGCCGCGCGAGCCACGACTTTCGAGATGCAGTAGAAGCTCTCTTCCTGGCTGAGGGAACCCTGCTGAAGGAACTGACGCTTCGGTACGGCGTATTTTGATTGGGAGGCAGTAGTGACGAGACCGATAGGATTTTCCAGTGGAGCATTAGCGAAGGGTGACTACCAGCGAGGCATTGCGCTGCAGCGGGAAGATCCGAGGTTGACGGCTCTCGAGATATCGGCTTTGCGCGAGCCCGAGCTCGAGCCGCTCGTTCGTGCTGCGGCCATGATTGACGTCACACAGTTCACGTATGTCTCTTTCCATGCGCCAAGTGCGTTCCATTCGTTGGCCGAACACGATGTCGTCACATACCTCGAGCGGCTCCCGGAAGCCTGGCCCGTAGTCGTGCATCCAGACCTGATCCACGATGCTGCCGTCTGGCAGCGTCTCGGATCGCGACTGTGTCTCGAAAACATGGACCTTCGAAAGCGGACGGGGCGAACCGTCGAAGAGATACGAGCAGCGTTCGAGTTGTTGCCTGACGCCGGTTTTTGTCTCGACTTAGGCCATGCACGGCAAGTGGATCCCACGATGGGTCTGGCCGTAGAAATGCTGAGAGAGTTCGGTAGCCGCCTCCGCCAGCTTCATGTCAGCGAGGTCGGCACATTCGGCGATCACAGACGCATCGGCTATCTCGCACGGGGTGCTTTTGCGCGTGTCGTCAGCTTTCTTCCGCCTGATGTGCCTGTGATTCTCGAATCGATCGTGACCTCATCCGAGATGCAGGCGGAGCTGGACACGGCGCGAGAACTCTTCGCGGCTTGAGCGCGCTCACGCGCGCGTCCGGTGCGGGAGCCTCGTGCTACGTGCTGCGGCGCGCGCACGGCGCTTCGCAGGACCGCCTCCGCGAGGAAACGCGCGCGCCGTCCTGCGCGGGCGCCGCGCATCGCGAAAGGGCGTTGCAGCATTCCCCGCCGCCTGTGCATCGCGGTGATTCCATCGCGCGCCACGCTGCAACGCTCCAGCACGACCGTGCAAAGGCGACGGAAATTGCCGGAGACTCGTGCATCGTCGTGCGAGGGTGGTGCGCGGTGATGCAAGCGCCCTGCTCCGCCCGGGAAAGCACTTCCGGGTTGCGGCGGGCCTAGCGCAGGGATGCAGCCGCGGCGGCGCGCTGCTCACCGACCCTTCGGTGCAGAAGGTGCTACACGGCGGCGACTACGATCTGCGCATCCTCAACCGCGACTTCGGCTACACCGTCCACAACCTCATCGACACCTCCGTCTGCGCCCAGCTCCTGGGCTACGAGGGCATCGGTCTGGCGGCGCTGGCTCGAACGCCACTTCGGCCTGAAGCTGAACAAGACCCACCAGCGCGCCGACTGCGCGACCTCTACAACTGGCGCGACGCCTTGGCGCGCAAGGCCGACCGGCCGCCGTTCAAGAACGGAGGCCGACCTGCCGGAGAAGAACGAGCCGAAGCCCTGGATCCGCGACAAGGCGCTCGAGAACCGCATCAACCGCCTCAAGACCGTGCGCGACCGCTACGCGAAGGAGCTGAAGATCGACCCCGCCGTCCTCGGCGCCCGCCACATCCTCTCCGCCGTCGCCACCGCCGGCACCCTCGACGCCCCGAACATGCGCGAGTGGCAGAAGCAGGTCATGGGAGACGCGCTGCTGGCAGCGCTGCAGCCGGAGCGAAACTCTTTTATACGTGCCTGTGGAGCGGCGGGCTTCAGCCCGCCGAACGATTGATTGCTCGGCGCTGAAGCGGTTTCTCGGGTTCCTCGGAGTTCCTCCGAGTTCCGCGGCGACACGCCGCAACGCCCTCTCCCCCGCATGTTGCGAGGGAGAGGGACCGCGCGATCAGTGGTGTGAGTAGGGAGTCTGCAGGGGGGCTACGGAGACGACGGTCATCATCCCGCGATCCTCGTGGGCGAGGATGTGGCAGTGGAGGACGAAGTAGCCGGGGTAGTCGACGAAGCGGCTGCGCATCTTGAAGTGGCCGGGGACGTTTTCCGTCGCGCCGCCCGCGGTGAAGACCTTGCCTGAGGGGATGGGGAAGACGTCCCACCACACGCGCTGCGTCTCCGGCTCCAGTCCCGCGGCGGCACACGGCACCCACGTGCTCTTCTTCGCCAGGTCGATCACGCACTGGCCCGGCCGCGCGGCCGTCGCATCGGCGGTGTACTGCGCGATGGCGATCGAGTAGTCCGAAGCGTCGATCGTCGATGCCGCGTTTGCCGTCAGCGTCATCGACGTGTCGCTGGTCGGCGTCGTCAGGACCACGCCGGCAAAGGTGGTGCCGATCCGGATCGAGTCTCCGGCGCGGAAGTCTTTCGTGAATGACGTGCCGTCACTGCCGGTCACGGTCGGGCTGCCGCTGGTCACCGACGCCTTGCCGTTGCCATTACTGGAGATCATTGCGTTCGGCTCGAAGATCTCGGTGATCTGAAACGGGTTCACGTGGATGTGGAAGGGGTGGGAGATGCCCGGATTGTAGGTGTCGTTGACGATCTTCCACTCCTCGGACCGATTGAGCTCGACCACCGCTCCGAGCTCGCCGTCGAAGGGCTTGCCGTCGATCGTGTGCGCCGCCGGCGGCGGTCCGGCGTTGTTCGGCGTCGTCGTCGCAAAGGTGATGATCTTCGTGCCGGTGATGTCGTCGTCGGGGATGTCGCCCAGAAAGGCGGGCTGCTTCGGCGCGTTCTCCTTCGGGATGAAGTCCTTGCCCGGGTCGTCCGGGGTCACCTGGACCGTGAACAGCGTGAGCGCCGTTGCACTCGGCTTGATCGGCGGCCGGTCGGTGATGTCGACGGTGTTGTAGACGATCACCGGATGGAGATTGTTGCCGCCTTTGACGTACGGCGGCGCTTTGACCAGCAGGTCGACGCGGTTGCCGGACGCGATCACGAAGTTGCTCGGGCGATTCCAGTAGTTGTCGGGCGTGAGCTGCACGCCGTCGATCGCGAGCTGCTTCCACTGCAGCAACGCCGGCGCGGCAAAGTACGCGCCGGCGCGGCCGGACGTGTTCGCGATCCGCCAGAGTTGCATCGAGCCGCCCGCCATCTTCAGCACGGGCTGGATCTTCCCGTTCACCGAAAAGTTTGCGTTCGCGCTGCCGGCGCCGGTCATCAGGTTCGGCAGGTTCGCGAGCTGCTGGATGACGAGCACCGGCTGCTTCCGCGTCCACCCTTTGCCGTAGTAGGCGTCGATGGCGCCGTCATACGACTCCCCTTCGATGATGAACGCGCCCGTCATGCCGTTCTGCACGTTGATGGTGGTGGAGCCGTGCTTGTGCGCGTGATACCAGTGCGTGCCCGGCGACTGTCCCATGACCAGCGGGCGCTGCGGGTCGGCCGCTTCATCCACCTCGGCTTCGCCGCGGCCGTGCGTGTGCGGCGTGCGGACGGCGGGATCGGCGGTCGAGACCGCGAGGTCGGTCTTCAGCGGGATCTTGAAACAGTACGGTGCCGCGCCGACGAAGTACTGCGGCCAGTTGCCGTTCTCGATCAGCCTCTTGTTCGTCGCTTCCCACCCCTTCACGCCGTAGTCGCGGACGTAGCCCAGGAGCTGGTCCTGCAGCGCGGGACTCAGATCGGACCAGCGGCGCGGCCACATCTTCGCGTCCGTCGCGGCGGCGAGCTGCGTCTTGCAGTCCGCGAAAAAGCCGTCGAAGTTCTTCTGCACGTCCGCGGCGGTGATCACCGGCACGTTGCCCGTGCCGCGCGGCGACGGCTTGATGTTGAGGAAGACGTTGTCCGCGGTCGTGTTCGGACTGGTGTGCAGCCCGTGGTAGTGAATGTTCGTGAAGACGGAGCCCGCGAAGCAGTCGGGATACTGGTCGCCGGGCGAGCCGGTGTTCGCCGGATAGACGTTCGTGCTGTCGCACCTGTCGTCGTCGGTGCCGGGGAACTTTGCCGCGTCGATCGAGTTGAGGAACGTGAGCGACACGACGTCGCCCACGGCCGCGCGCAGCGTCGGTCCGGGCATCGGATTGTTGATCGAGGACGAGGGCGGATTCCAGTTCGCAGGCGCCTCGCGGCGATACGCGCGCACCCACTGCGGATAGCACACCGGCGTGGTGCCGCCTCTGCCCGTCGGCAGCCGTACCTGCTCGGAGACGGTATAGAGCGTGCCGCTCAGCACATTGCCGCTCGCGGAGAGCTCCGGTATGACCGCCATCTCCTGGTTGATCGGTTCGCACGGAATGGAGCTCGTCGCGGTTTCGGCGGCCAGCGGAACGGCGAGGAGGAGAAGCAGCATCAGTTTCTTCATGACGTCACCACCTGGATCGTTCCGACTTCACCGTCGTGTTTCACGCAGGAGTAGCGGATCGTGCCCGTCACGGCGCCCGTGTCAATGTTGATCTGCACGTCGATGAGGTCCGTCGCCTGCGCGACGTACCCCGGCTGCGAAGACTTCCGGGACTCGATGAGCTCTGTCGTGAAGCTGGTCGTGCCGTCTTTGTCCGCAACAGCGATCTGATGCGGCTCCTCGGTCTGATTGTTCCAGCACACTATGTCGCCGACCTGCGCTTTCAGTGGTGAGCCTGGATCTGTCCCGTAGACGTCCGGATCGAACGACATGGGATCCCCCTGGATGATGACGGACCACCCTTGTCCTGCTGCCATGGACTCTCCTTCTGGTAAATCGTTTAGAGGCGGACGCCGAGGGACACGCGCACAGTGCGCGGTCTCTGATAGGCGAGATCGTTCAGCGGCTGGCCGAAGTTCGGCGCGAGCTGGTAATGGGCTCCCATCGCGGTGCACGTCTCCGTGCGCGGGTCGAACGGCGGGAACGCGGGAGACGTGGCGGCGGTACCGACCGTCGTGCCGAGGCGCTGCGGATCGGCAACGCCGTCGTTGTTGAAGAGGTTGAGCAGGTCGCCGTGCGCGAACCATTCGAGCGCACCGGTCCGCAGCGACGCGCGCAGCGCCAGATCGGTGGAGTGGATATCTCCGGGCACGACCATCCGCAAGCTCGTGTCGAGCCGCGCGGCCTGCGAAAGCGGCAGCGGGACCGCGTATTGGAAGGTCACGAATCCATCGCGCGCGCACACCCTGCAGGGCGGGGGAGGAGGTCGTGACCGCAGCGATGCCGCGGTCTGTGCCGAAAGCAATCGCCCCGCGAGCAGCATCGCCGCCAGTATTTTGATCTTCATGATACGGACCCAGCAGCAGGGTAGCAGGGATGGGAGGAGGGAGCGACATCTGTGATGAAGTCTCGATCGCCGGTTTTTTTTTGCGAACGGTTTCTAAACGCGGGGGAGCGTCACGAACTGCTCCGCCGGCGCCGGCTCCGTGAAGGTTCCGGAGGAGATGACGCCGGCGCTGGTCGACATCACGGTGGCGCGTTCGACGGCGACATCGTCCCGGCGCGGGTTCTCGGCGGGATCCGGGAGCTCATGAATGGCCGAGCCGCGGCGCGGACCCTGTCGACGAGTTGTGGCGAGCCGCGGAAGCGGTGCTCGGCGAACCGATCAGGCATGGTGCCGCGATCTGGAAAGCGGCGGTTCGAGCAGAGCGACTGGACGTCCTGGCGGACGAACCCCGCCGCGCCACGCGAACATCGTCGCGTGGCCGACGAATGCCGATCCGGAACTGCAGAAAGCGCAACAGAAGGAGATCGCGCTCGCCATCGCGTCGCAGTCAACGTTGGTCAGGGCGCGATGGCGGCTTTTGCAGCCGGAGCGGAAGCTTTTCCAGGATTGAGGATTGAGGATTGAGGATTGAGGATTGGCTCCGCCTCAATCGCCGCTCTCATCCTCAATCCTCAATCCTCAATTCCAGCTCAGATCCGGCTCTCCGGCACCTCGATCTCGAACGTTTCCCCATGCGCCAGGTAGTGCACCCGGTTCTCGTATCCGGCCGCCTTCACGGCCGCCTTGAAGTCTTCGAGCGGCGACTTGAAGACGCCGTAGTCGTTGTAGTGGATGGGGATGGCGGTGCGGGGGTTGGTGATACGGATCGCCTCGACGCCCTGCTTCGCGTCCATCGTCAGCAGCACGCCGGCGATGCGGGTGCCGCCGAGGTGGAGGAGGGCGATGTCGATCTCGGGATAGCGCTTCGGGATCTCCTTCAGGTGCTCGTGGATGAGCGTGTCGCCGGTGATGTAGATGCGCAACGCGGTCTTCGAGCCGGACGGGAACTCGAGCATGCTGCCCATCGTCGGCGGGATCATCATCCGCATCGCGCCCGGCGCGTGCTTGCCGGGCATCGCGGTGACGCGGGTGCGGGCGGCGCCTTTCGTCACCTCGATCGTGTCCCAGGTGTCGAGCGCGAACGGCCGCTCGAAGCCTTTTCCTTTCAGCGCGGCGGCGGCGTGCTTCGTGGTGACGATGGGGACGGTGCGGTCGAGCTTGTCGGCGACGAGGTGGTCGAAGTGATCGCCGTGATAGTGGGAGAGGAGCACGAAGTCGATCGGCGGGAGCTGTTCGAGAGTGATGGCCGGCTGGGTCAGCCGCTCGGACGTCATGCCGTAGCCGAGGTGGACGTGGTCGCCCTTGTGGAGGAAGTTGGGATCGGTAAGGATGGTGAAGCCGCCGTAGCGGAGGATGACGGTGGCGGTCCCGACGAAGAAGATGCTGCCGCCGCGGAGACTGGGGGCGATGGCGGGGCCGGGAAGAACGAGCGGCGGGTGTTGCATCTGGCGAAAACCTCCGGCGCCCGCGGTTGCCGGGAGCGTGCCACGAAGGCACCACTTCGGGTAGGCGATTTGCATCAGTCGCCGCCGACATGATGCTCGCTCTCCTCCACGTCTCTCCCTCCGCCCATTCGCACCCCGACCAGATGGCGGTCGCGGTCCTCTTTGCCGCCGCCGTCGTGACTGCGAGCTGGATGCTTCAGCGCCGCCGGTCCTGACCGGCCCGCGCGATACAATTCGCGCCCTCATGGAACGCATTACCGATTACCAGGTCGTCATCATCGGCTCGGGTCCGGCGGGTTGCACCGCCGCGCTCTACCTTTCCCGCGCGAACATCAAAGTGATCGTGCTCGAGGGCATGCAGCCCGGCGGGCAGCTCACCATCACCACCGAGGTCGAGAACTATCCAGGCTTCCCCGAGGGGATCATGGGGCCGGCGCTCATGGAGAACATGCGCCTGCAGGCGGAGCGGTTCGGCGCGAAGTTCAACGCGCTCGAGCCGGTCGAGCGGGTCCGTCTCAGCATGCATCCCTTCGAGGTGGACACGGACCAGAAGACGTACGTGGCCCCGGCCGTGATCATCGCCTCCGGCGCCTCGGCCAAGCAGATCGGGCTGCCGAGCGAGAAGGAGCTGATGGGCTTCGGCGTGTCGGCCTGCGCCACCTGCGACGGCTTCTTCTTCAAGGGGAAAGAGGTCGTGGTGGTCGGCGGCGGCGACTCGGCCATGGAGGAGGCGACCTTCCTCACGAAGTTCGCTACGAAGGTCACGGTGGTGCACCGCCGCGAGGAGCTCCGCGCCTCCAGGATCATGCAGGACCGGGCGCACGCGAACCCGAAGATCGAGTTCATCTTCAACACGACGGTCGACGAGGTGATCGGCTCGAAGGAGAACGGCGTCACCGCGGTGCGGCTGCGGAACCTCGTCACCAACGAGACCACCGACTTCCCGACGCAGGGGCTGTTCGTGGCCATCGGCCATACGCCGAACACCGCGCCGTACGTCGGCCAGCTCGAGCTCGACCAGGCCGGCTACATCTGCCTCCCGCACCGCAACTCGACGGTGACGAACATCCAGGGCGTCTTCGCCTGCGGCGACGTCGTCGACCACATCTACCGCCAGGCCATCACCGCCGCCGGCAGCGGCTGCATGGCCGCCCTCGACTGCGAGCGCTGGCTCACGCACGAGCGGATCACCGAACGGTGGGACCTCCCCAAGGGGGAGGAGGAGCGGGTGGAGTCGTGAGGCGAACGTAGAACGTAGAACGCGGAACGTAGAACGGGCTTGCGCCGGACTGACGGTCGTTCCGTGTTCCGGGCGTTCCGTTTCGACCGAGCCCGCGAGCAGCTCACGCACGGGATCACCGCACGCTTGATCGCGCCGAGGTGCGGGCGGGTGGAGCCGTGAGGCCAACGTAGAAGGTAGAACACGGAACGTAGAACGGCTCGCGCCGGACCACCGACGGTCGTTCCGTGTTCGCGTTCCGTCGCGACGCCCCTGCGAGCACTGGCTCACGCAGCGGATCACCGAACGCTTGACCGCGCCGAGACGCGAGCGGGTGGTCGTGAAGCGAACGCAGAACGTAGAACACGGAACGTAGAACGGCTCGCGCCGGACTGACGGTCGTTCCGTGTTCTGGGCGTTCCGTTTCGACCGGGCCCGCGAGCAGCTCACGCAGGGGATCACCGCACGCTTGATCGCGCCGAGGTGCGGGCGGGTGGAGCCGTAGGGCAAACGTAGAACGCGGAACGTAGAACGGGCCGAACTGACGCCGTTCCGTATTCCGCGTTCCGTGTTCCACGTTGAGACTAGAACGCGTTCAGGATGTACTCGAGCGGGTTCACCGGGTTGTTGTTCACGCGCACTTCGTAGTGCAGGTGCGGTCCGGTGGAGCGGCCGGTGGAGCCGACCGAGCCGATCACGTCGCCGCGCTTGACGCGCTGGCCGGCGCGTACGCCGAAGCTCGAGAGGTGGCCGTAGCGGGTCGAGTAGCCGTAGCCGTGGGAGATGTAGATCACGTTCCCGTAGCCGTTGGCCCACTCCGCCTTGACCACGATCCCGTCTGCCGGGGAGCGGATCGGCGCGCCGACCGCCGAGGAGATGTCGATCGCATTGTGCTGGCCGGCCTCACCGGTGAAAGGATCGGAACGGCCGCCGAAGCCGTCCGTGAGGATGCCGCGGACGGGGGCGATGGAGGGGGTCGAGGAGAGGAGGCGCGCCTGCGCCGTGAACTTCTGCTCCAGCGCGCTCAGGTCCTTCTGCAGGCTGTGCGAGCGGAAGCTCATCTTGTCGACGTCGTCACGATAGGGGTTCGCGGTCAGCTCGTCCGTGTTCCGGACGCCGCCCGAGCCGCCCTGGCTCGCCTCGTCCAGAGTGGTGATGCCGGCGATGATGGCCAGTTTCCGGGTGCGGTCCTCGACCGTCGTGAGCTGGTTGCGGAGCGATTCCACCGACTTGCCGAACTGCTCGTTCGCGGTCTGGAGCTCCTTGTTCTCGCGGCGGAGCTTCGAGAGCTCGTGCGTCTGCGAGAGAGAGGTGAAGTACTGGACGGAGAAGAACGTCGAGAGGCAGAGAGAGGAGGTGACCAGCGAAATCAGGGAGAAGAGCAGGCGGTGCGAAACCTTCAACTTTCGGAACTTGGCCCGCGCGTGCGGGACGAAGATGATTGTTGAATAACGCTTATGCATTCCGACTCCCATGTGAATAATTAGTGAACTGGACGGTTCGTGAGCGCGTATTCTTGTCGCAACCCTGCAACCGAGTCAACGAAAAACTCGCGCGAAAACCGCCATTATTGGAACATGCGACGAATCATCTAAACCCACGGAAACTCAGCACTTGCAGCCGCGTTTTATGATGATTCCGCATATTGTCTTGCTCTGACGGTGATGTTCTCGTGCATATTGTTGAATAACTGTGAGGACGCCCGCCGCTCGCCGTGACCTGCGTCACGCCGGTGCTAGAATCCGCGGCCTTCCACCATGGCCAGAGCAGACTGGAACACCTACTTCATGGGGATCGCCCACCAGGCGGCCACCCGGGCGACCTGCCTCCGCAAGCACGTCGGCGCCGTCATCGTCCGCGACCGGACGGTCCTCTCCACCGGCTACAACGGCTCGATCCGCGGCCTCCCTCACTGCGAGGACGGCGGCTGCGTCGTCGAGGACGGCCACTGCATCACCACCGTCCACGCCGAGGCGAACGCGATCCTGCAGGCGGCAAAGAACGGCGTCTCCGTCGACGGCGCGGAGCTCTACACCACCGCTTCCCCCTGCTGGAACTGCTTCAAGCTGATCGCGAACGCCGGCATCCGCACCATCTACTACGGTGAGTTCTACCGCGACGAGCGTTCGCGTGAGACCGCGGAGCGGATCGGGATCACGCTGGTTGATTTGGGGATGCCGGCACTGAAGTAGTCTCAAAGTCGCAGAGTCTCAAAGTCTCAGAGGTCCCGGATGGCGAAGCTCTTTGAGACTCTGCGACTCTGAGACTCTGAGACTCTGCGACTCTGAGACACCGCCATGCTCATCCTCGCCGCCGACACCTCGCTCCCCATCCTCTCGGTCGCCCTCGTGAACGGCGGCGCCCTCGTCGGGGCGCTGGCGGCGGAGGGGCGCGGCTCGCGCAACGAGAAGCTGCTTCCCGCGGTCGACTGGCTCCTCGCCGAGAACGGTGTCGACCGCCGTGAGATCGAGCTCTTTGCCGTCACCCGCGGTCCCGGCTCCTTTACCGGCGTCCGCATCGGCCTGGCCACCTTCCAGGGCCTCGCCCTCGTCCTCGGGCGTCCGGTGTGCGCGATGTCGACGCACGAGGCGATCGCCTACGGCGAGCCGGGGCGGGTCACCGTCGCCGACGACGCCGGCCGCGGCGAGTTCTACGTCTCGACCTTCGAGGAGGGGCGGGAGGTGGTGGCGCCGCATCTCGCAAGCTCTGCCGGCGACGATGGCCGGATCCTGCGCGTCGCCGACTTTTTGCAGCACGGCAACGTCGCCCTCCGCTGCGCCCGGCGCGCGCTGGAGCTCGAGCGGGCGGGGGAGGGGGAGCGCTATCGCGACGTCACGCCGATCTACGTCCGGCTCGCCGAGGCGGAGGTGAAGCTGCAGCAGAAGCAGAATGCGTGACCTGCTCGTCATCGAGCCGCCGACGCACGCCGACGTCGGGGCGATCCACCGGATCGAAGAGGTCTCGTTCCCCGCTCCCTGGCGCCGCGAGTTCTTCGTGAGCGAGCTCACCGCCGAAGGGCGCTTCAACCTCGTGGCGAAGAAGGAGGGGGTCGTGGTCGGCTACCTCTTCTCGATGTGGATCTTCGACGAGATGCACGTGAACAAGATCGCGGTGGCGGAGAGCGAGCGGCGGCAGGGGATCGCCGACGCGCTGATGGCGCGTGTCTTCGACTTCGCGCGCGACCACGAAGTGGCGTCGATCACCCTCGAGGTGCGCCTCTCGAACGCCGGCGCGCAGGACTTTTACAAGCACCTCGACTTCAAGGCCTCGTACCTCCGCCCCCGCTACTACCCCGACGGCGAGTCGGCGGTAGTAATGGTCCGCGAGCTCTAGTCGCGCCAGCGGATGGCGTCGTTCCGCGGTTCCCTCAGCCTCTTCCGCAGCTCCTCTGCGATGTCGTTCGCCCGCACGCCGAGCGTCGAGTCTCTCCGCATCACCGCCAGCCCCTCGGGCGTCAGCTCTTCCTCCCGCACCAGCATCGCCAGCGGATCGGGCGTGGCCCAGTGGCCCTCGAGCGACTTGACGGCGTCGAGCAGGTGCACCGGCTCGATCACCAGCTTCTCGTCGTTCGGCACCTTCACGGTGATCCGCGCCGGGAAGGGGTTGAAGATCAGGTCGGCCTCCTCGGCGAGCGTGACCGCCTGCGCCTCGTCCTGATCCATGTGCGCCAGCATCTCGTCCATGGAGCGGACGAGCTGGTCGACGTACGGCTGCTCCTCCTCGAACAGCACCGGGGCTGCCGGATCGCGCTGCCCGAGGACGGCCGCCCAGAGCGGCTCGACCCGGTCGGGGTTCGCATCCATGTATGAGTAGAGCCGGTGCAGCGCGTCGAGGTAGCGCGCCGCGGCCGCGCTCCACCATTCGAGCGACGCCTCGAAGTGCTCCTGCTGACGGCGCGACGCGCGCGTGCTGGTGCCGGGATAGAAGCGCAGTTCCGTCACCCCCTCCACCTCGTGCAGCGCGACGGTGACGTTCGTGTCGGCGAACACCTGCTGCAGGTCGGAGCGGTGGATGCGCATCGAGTGGGTGACGCGCTGCACCGTCCCGCGCGACTTGTCGAACGTGGTCCGCTCTTCCTGCGCGTTGAGGCGCGCGAACCGCACCGCCCAGGGGTCGGTCCCGCTGAGCGCCGCGTTGCGCTCGGCCGTCGACTCGAGCGACGCCTGCGCCGTGACCACCGCGTCGTCGTCGTCGCGCGACAGCTCGATCGTCAGCTCGTCCGACGGGACGCGCGGCTCGCAGGCCGCCGTCAAGAGCAATGCCACCACCAGAGTGATGCGCTTCGACATCAGTCCTCCTTGATCGCGGCGATCGGGTCGAGCCGCGAGGCGATGCGGGCGGGATACCACGTCGCCACGATCGAGAGGATCACGGCGACGATGTTCACCCCCACGACGTCTTCGACGTCGAGAGCGAACGGCAGGTACGTGGTGAAGTAGATGTCCGACGGCAGCGGCACGAGGTGCCACCGGTTCGCCGCCCAGGAGAGGCCGATGCCGAAGATGTTGCCGAGGAGCGTGCCGGTGAGGCCGATGAGCAGGCCGAGCTGCATGAAGAGCGAGCGGATGTTCTTCTCGGTCGCGCCGAGGGTCCGCAGCACGCCGACCGAGGGGCGCTTCTCCAGGATGAGCATGGAGAGGGAGGAGACGAGGTTCAGCGCGGCCACGAAGATGATCAGCGAGATGGTCGCGAACATCACGATCTTCTCCAGCCGCAGCGCCAGGAAGAGCGGACGGTTGATCTCCTTCCAGGTCTTGAACTGGAGGCGGGGGAACTGCTCGGCGAGGGACGACTGCACCGCGTCGGCGCGCGCCGGGTCGCCGTACATCTCGATGGCGGTCGGGCGGCCGTCGGTGCCGAAGAGGGACGAGGCGTCGTCGTGCGGCAGCCAGGCGTCGACCGGCTGGTCCTCGCTCCCCGGCTGCACGATGCGCGCGATCCGGTAGCGCCGCATCACCGGCACCTGCCCGAACGGCGTGAGGCGCATGCGCGGCGCGATCACGGTCACGTTGTCGCCGGCATCGAGGGAGACCGAGGCGGCGAAGGAGCGGGTGAGGAAGATCTGTGCGTCCTCGCCCGGCTCGAGGCGGGGATCGGAGCGCACGCGCATCGGACGCCCGGCGTTCTGCTCCTCGTTCGCGCCGTAGGCGATGCCGCTGACGAACGGCCGGATGTCGCCGACGCCCAGCTTCCGCGCCGCGGCGATGACGCCGTCCGAGCCGTCGATCATGTTCTGCCCCGCCGGCTCCACCAGCACCTGCGGGCTCGACTCGATGAGCCGCGACTTGATCTGCCCCTGCAGCCCCGAGAGCAGCGCGATCGAGATCAGCAGCGTCGCCACCCCCACCGCCAGCCCCAGCATGCTGATGAACGAAAGGAACGCCGTGTGCGCCCGCTTGCGGGCGGCCCAGAGGTAACGGCGGGCGATGCGGGTCTCTAGGGGCATGGTGTCGGGTATCGGGTGTCAGGTGTCTGCGGTCTTCCGCCCGGGCGACATGCCCCGGACACCCGACACCTGATACCTGACACCAACTCTACAGCCTTCCCAACGCCTCCACCGCCTCCTCCAGCACATCCATCGCCAGCGAGAACGACATCCGGAGGTGCCCTTCTCCCTCGGGGCCGAAGACGGCGCCGGGGACGGAGGCGATGGAGGTGCGGTCGAGCAGCGTCTCCATCGCCTTCCAGGAATCGTCGCCGAGGCGGGCGCGGACGTCGGGGAAGGCGTAGAAGGCGCCGGGCGGGGTGAGGCAGCGGAAGCCGGCGGCGTTGAAGCCGCCGACGAGCAGGTCGCGGCGGCGGCGGTAGTCCTCGCGGATCGCGTCGAAGAAGCGGGGGTCGTGGGTGACGGCGGCGAGCGCGGCGTGCTGCGTCGGCGTCGAGACGCCGTTCACGCTGTTGAGCACGAGCTTGCGCAGGAACTCCATGAACTGCGGCGGCGCCACCACGTAGCCGATGCGCCAGCCGGTCATCGAGAAGCTTTTGGAGAACGTGTAGACGGTGATGGTCCGCTCCAGCATCCGCGGCAGCGAGGCGATGGAGACGTGCTCGCCGTCGTACAGCAGGTCCTCGTAGGCCTCGTCGGCGATGACGGTGAGGTCGTGCGCCTTCGCGAAGTCGGCGACCGCGGTGAGCTGCTCGCGCGTCAGCACGTCACCCGACGGGTTCGCGGGCGTGTTCACGTAGATGACGCGCACGCGCGGCGTGAAGCGCGACTCCAGCAGCTCGCGGATGTCGCCGCGGCCGCGGACCTCGTCCCACGGCACGCGCACCGCAACGCCGCCGGCGTAGCTGACCTGGTCTTTGATCGGCGTCCAGTAGGGGGCGAAGAACATCACCTCGTCGCCCGGGTTGACGCTCGCCGAGAACGCGCAGAAGAGCCCGTGCGCGCCGCCCGCGGTCACGATGATGTCGCCGGTCGAGACCTCGAGCCCGTTCTTGCGCGCCAGCTTCGCCCGCAGCGCCTCGAGCAGTTGCGGGATGCCGGACGACGGCGCGTAACGCGTCTGGTTCTCGTCCAGCGCCCGCTTCATCGCCTCTTTGACGAAGTCGGGAGTGTTGATGAACGGCTCCCCACCCTCGAGCTGCAGCACCCGCTGCCCGCGCGAGCGCATCTCCATCACGCGGTTGCGGATCTTGACGATGTCGGAGAACCCGAGGAGAGAGGCGCGGTCGGCGACGTTCAAGGCGGGCGGATGATACACAAAGGTTGTCGGTTGTCAGTTGTCGGTCATCTGCGGTTTTGCGCCACAGACAACTGAGAACCGACAACCGACAACTTCTTATGTGTTCGTCGCCGGCGGCTGCGTCGTCGTGGCCGCCGGCGGCGTCGCCGGCTGATCGCGCGGTGGGCGCGGCGGGCCGGGGCGGCCGCGGCGGCGCTCCGGGCTGCTGGGGCGCTGCGCCGGCGTGGCCGGCTGCTGGTTCGGCTGCGCCGCTGCCGGCTGCATGGCCGGGTCGGTGACGGGGGCCGACGGCGTCACGATCTTCTGCGGCGGCTGCTGCGGCGACGGCGCTTCCTGCACCTGCGGCGCGCGGGCGGTCGACAGCGCGCCGCCGGTACCCTGGAACTGCATGCTGCGGCGGTTGTGCTCCGCCGGGTACATGCGCAGCAGCGCGAGGTGGGTGAGGTCGCTGTCGAGGATGCGCGGGTTCACCCGCACGTCCATGAGCGCCGGGTTGATGGTGTACGCCTTCGCGAAGAGCTCGACCGCGCGGTCGCGGTGCTGGCGCTTCTCCTCGACCAGCCCGAGCTGGAAGAGCGCGGCGGCGTGGCCCGGCTTGAGGTCCACGGTCTGGTTGAACGCGCGGCGCGCGCCGGTCTCGTCGCCGCGGGCGGCGCGCACCAGGCCGAGGTTGTACCAGGCGGGGAAGTAGTCATCGTCGGCGTTGACGGCGCGCTCGAACTCCCGCTCGGCGTCCTTCGGGAAGCCCTTCTCCACCAGCAGCGCGCCGAGCGTGTTGTGCGCCTCGGCGTTGCCGGGGGTCGCGCGCAGCGTCTCCAGCGTGCGGGTGATGTTCGCGTCGAGCTGGCTGCCGGTGTTGAGGTACTTCGCGTAGAACGGGTTCTCGTACGGCTTGTCCTCCTTGCGGAGGTCCTTGACGGCGGAACAACTCGCCGCGACGGCGGCGGCGACGACAATCAGCAGCATTCGTTTCATCGATCAGTCCTGAAGTGGTTTGGCTTTCAATTTGACCTTCCCGTCGACGGTCTCGACGCGGAAGGCAACGGTCTTGACGTGGTACTTCTCGCGAACCATCTCGCTCTGCTTCTGGATCATCGCCGCGAGCTGGTCCATCGTGACGGTGGCGTGCTTCCCCATCTTCACGTGCTCGCGCTCGATCTCCTCGTACAGCCTGCGAACCTCCTCGCCGTTCGAACCCGGCGCCATACGTACATACGGATCAGACCCCCCGGACGTTCCGCGGGGCTCCGAAGAAGATGGGGGAGGAGGGGGTGGGGCGACGGCCGTCATCGCCGCCTGACGGCGCCGGAAGTCGAGGGGGCCTTCTTCCCGCTCGCGCATCTTCCGGCCCCACATCTCGCGGTACTGGTTGTAGCGGGAGAGGATGGTGTTGAAGCGGAAGCGGCGCGTGTTGTCGCGCATCTTCTGCTTGCTGAGCTCGTGGATGTAGGCCTCCACCTGGTGGCGCTCGAACGACGGCGGCACCTTGGAGATCCCGGAGAAGAACTGATCGTACCGGTTCTTCAGGCGGCGGATGTCTTCTTCGAGCTTATCGAGCTCTTCGTCCTGTTTGATCACACTGGCTCGGAATAAACTAACTCAGACGATGGCAAAAGCGCCCTCCGCCGCCAGAGATTCCGCTCTCCGGACGATCCCGGCGGTGGAGCGCATCCTGTCCGCTGCATCGTTCGCGCCGCTCGTCGGCGAGTTCGGCCGCGAGCGGGTGAAAGAGGCGGTCGTCGAGCATCTCGCCACCCTCCGCGCGCAGCGGGCGCCGTACGACGAGGCGGGGGCGCTCGACGCGGCGCACGACACGCTCTCCGCCGCCACGACCTCCACCCTCCGCCGCACGATCAACGGCAGCGGCGTGATCATCCACACGAACCTCGGCCGCGCACCGATCGACGCGTCGATCTGGGCCGAGGCGGCGGAGATCGTCACCGGCTACTCGAACGTCGAGCTCGACCTCGACAGCGGCGAGCGGGGGGCGCGCGACGAGCACCTCACGAACCTCTGCCGCGCCCTCTTCGGCTGCGAGTCGGCCATCCTCACGAACAACAACGCCGCGGCGACGATGCTCCTGCTCGCATCGGTTGCGGCGAAGCGGGAGGTGATCGTCTCCCGCGGCGAGCTGGTGGAGATCGGCGGCGCCTTCCGCGTCCCCGACGTCATCCAGCAGGGGGGCGCCACCCTCCGCGAGGTGGGGACGACCAACCGCACCCGCGCCCGCGACTACGCCGACGCCATCTCCCGCCGCACCGGCGCCCTGCTGCGCGTGCACCGCTCCAACTTCGACATCATCGGCTTCACCGAGACCCCCTCGATCGCCGACCTGCTCGAGGTCTCGCGCGCGAAGAAGGTCCCGCTGCTGTACGACGAGGGGAGCGGCCGCGCCGTCGATCTCGCCCGCTACGGCTTCGCCCCCGGCGCCACCGTCGCCGAGCTGATCGCGCAGGGCGTCGACGTCGTCACCTGCTCGACCGACAAGCTCCTCGGCGCCACGCAGGGAGGGCTGATCCTCGGCCGGGAGGAGCTGGTGGCGAAGTGCCGCCGCCATCCCCTCATGCGCGCGCTGCGGGTGGGGAAGGAGACCTACGCCCTCGTCGCCGCGACGCTGCGCGCCTTCGCCACCGGCAAGCACGAGGAGCGCATCCCCATCTACCGCATGCTTGCCGCGCCGCTCGACCTCCTGCGCGCGCGCGCCGAGCAGATGATCCGCGGCACCTCCGCCCGGATCGTCGACAGCCGCTGCGCCCTCGGCGGAGGCACCACGCCGACCGAGACCATCGCCTCCGTGGCCATCGAGGTGCAGGGCGACGCGAACGCATTGCACGCCCGCTTCCTGCGCCACGATCCGCCGATCGTCGGCCGCATCCAGAACGACCGTTTCACGCTGGATGTCCGGACGCTCCTCGAGGCCGACCTCACCGCCGTCTCGAAAGCGCTGCGCGCGCAGGGATGACCGCGGTGGCCGCTCCCCCGTGAGGAGCGGCCACGCTCGTGACGCGGATCAGTACTTGACGTTGCAGCCGTACGGCTGGCTGGTCGGCACGCTCACCGGCTTGCCGGCCATCGCTTCCTGCAGCGCGATGTCGACGTGAGGCCGCGCACCCTGGAGGTCGGCCGCGCGGGCGGTCGGCTTGTCGTCGATGCCGCCCATGTACATGAGCGTTCCCTGCGGATTGATGACGAACATGTGCGGAGTCGTCCGGGCGTCGTACATGCCGCCGACCGTGCCCGCCTCGTCGAGGAGGACTGCAGTCGGAGACGCACCCTTCTCCTTCGTCAGCGCGTTCATCTCGTCAGGCGGGTAGTTCCCCTGCTTGCCTTTCGCCGACGAAACGATCGCGAGCCAGACCACGCCCTTGTCGACGTACTTCTTCTGCAGCGCCTGCATCGTGCTGCTGTTGTAGTGCTTCTTCACGTACGGGCAGTCGTAGTTCAACCACTCGAGCACCACCCACTTGCCGCGGTACTGGCTCAGCGAGTGCGCCTTCCCGTTCGTGTCGACCGCCTTGAACTCCGGCGCCGCCTTGCCGATCGCGGGCGCGGGGTACGGCGAGGCCGGCGGGGCGGCGTCAGCGGTGCACCCTGCACCCACGAACAGCGCGAGCGTGAGCAACGATGTGACTCTCATCATCCGTTTCATTGATTCCTCCTGGTTTCGCCGCGAGCGGCGTGATCACTTCACTTCTGAGAATGCGTTCATGAGAATTCCGGGACTCAGGATCTCCGGCAGCAGGCGGGGCTGCGCCGCGGGATCGGCTTCGTACAGGACGTAGAGAGGAACGCCGGAGCGCCCGAAGCCGGCCAGCGCGCGGGTGATCGCCGGATCTTTGGTCGTCCAGTCGGCTTTCAACATCGCGATGTTCCGCGTCTTGACGAGCTGCTGAACCTCGTCCGAGGTGAATGCGATCCGCTCGTTGACTTTGCAGGTGAGGCACCACGCCGCCGTGAAGTCGATGAAGACGGGACGCCCCGCTGCCCTCTGTTCGGCGACTTTCGCTTCCGAGTAAACCTCCCAGGCGATCCCCTCGTCCGCGGTCGCCGTCGGGGCGGCGGTGGCCGTCGGAGCGCTCGTCGCGGCGAGCACCAGCCCGGCGGCGATGAAGCCGATGCCGGCCGTGCGCGCGACCCACTTCGTGCGCTCCGCGGCCGACAGCGTCACCCACTGCCCCCAGATCCAGAGCCCGAGCGCGAGCAGGGTCAGTCCGAGGAGCAGACGCAGCACGCCGTCGATGCCGGTCTGATGACCGAACACCCACGCGAGCCAGGCGACCGTGGCGAAGAGCGGGAACGCCGTCAACTGGCGGAAGCGGACCATCCAGACGCCGGGCCGCGGCAGGAAACGGAGCAGCGCCGGCCAGGCGGAAAGCGCGACGTACGGCGCGGCCATGCCGGCGCCGAGCGCGGTGAAGATCAGCATCGACGTGGCCGCGCTCTGCGTCATCGCGTAACCGAGCGCGGCTCCCATGAACGGCGCCGTGCAGGGGGTCGCGACGACCGTCGCCAGCGCGCCGTTCATGAAGCTCGAGCGGTACCCGCTGCTGCTGCCTCCGCCGAGGCGCGTGAGCGACGTGCCGATCTCGACGACGCCCGCGAGGCTCAACCCGAGCCCGAAGAGCAGGAACGCCATCGCCGCGACGAACCCCGGCGACTGCAGTTGGAAGCCCCAGCCGATCTCTTCGCCCGCCGCCCGCAGCGCGAGCAGCAGCGCGGCGAGGATCCAGCAGGCCACCAGCACCCCGGCCGCGAAGGTGAGGCCGTGGGCGCGCACGCGGCGCGGATCGTCGCCGGACGACTGCACGAACGCGAGGATCTTGAGCGACACGACCGGGAAGACGCACGGCATCAGATTCAGGATGACGCCGCCGGCGAACGCCAGCGCGAGCGCGACGAGCAGCGTCGGCGGCACCGCTGCCGGTTCCGCAGCGGCCGTGACTCCCGGGGCGGCAGCCGCCGCCGCGGAGAAGGGAACGTCGAGCTCGAATGCGGCCGGTGCGCCTCCGGCGGCGCCATTCGCGGCGAGCAGCACGCCCTTGATCCTCTCCGGCGTGCCGGTGAGGTAGGGGGAGCGCACGAGCCGCAGCGTCACGACGTCGCCCTCGACGCTCGCCGTCTGCGGCGCGCTGTATTCGATCAGCGGCCCGGTGGCGGCGAAGAACTGCACGTCGCCGCCGAGCGTGACGCCCTGCGGCGGGTCGATGCGGAGCACGAGATGCTTCGCATCCTGACTCGCGGCGACGTTCCAGCCGGTCGTCGCCGCCGGGAGCTTCGCCCGCGTGCTCGCGAATGCGGCCGCGGCGGGACCCGTGGGAGCCGCGGGGGCTGCGCCGATCGGCACGTCGAGAGCGAGCTTGGCCTCCTCCGGGATGCAGACCTTCTCGCAGACCATCCAGTAGGCGTCCGCGGTGACGCGCGCGGTCGTTCCCGGCTTCGCATCACTCGCCGCCTTGAACGGGACGAGCAGCATCACCTCACCCTCGTAGCCGTACGTGGTGAGCGGAGCGAGGCTGATCTTCTGTGGATACGGCCACTGGATGGCGCCGGCGGTGAAGCCGGGTGGAAGGCTCCAGGTGAGGTCGGTCGGCTCTCCCGAGTCGCCCGGATGTTTCCAGTACGTGTGCCACCCTTCCTTCATCTCGAGCCGGAGGGCGACGTCGAACGATTCGCCCGGAGCGATAGACGGCTTTTCGAGCAGCAGTTCCGCCTTGACGTGCGGCGTGGAAACGACCTCCGCGGAAGCGGCGAAAGTCGCCGCGACCAGCACCAAAGCGGCTGCAACCGCCCGCAGGTGGAACGGTGTCGGACGAATCTCGAGGTCCGGGAGCCGGGGCGTGTTCACGAGATTTCCTTATACGGGAGAACGCCGGTCGAAGGTTTCCCGGAGATGGAACGCGTCTGTCGCGTTCCGGTGAACTTTGCGCCCGCGGCGCCGCGGAGGCGGGCCCAGCGGGGATCGACGTCGATCCACATCAGCCAGCGGTCGCGGTCCTCGTACGCCTGGCGGAGCGCCTCGTCGGCGCGGGCGTGATCGCCCGCCGCCTCGTACGCCGCGGCGATCTGGTAGGCGACGACGTGCAGCCGTGCGGTGCGGCGCGCGGCGAGCGCGTCCAGAATCCGGGTTGCGTCGTCGCGGCGTCCGGTGAGCGCGTACGTGCGCGCGAGAGCGCCGAGCGCGCCGGGATCCTGGTCGAGCAGCTCCACCGCGAGCTCGTGCTCCCGGACCGCCTCGTTCGCACGGCCGAGCTGTTCGAGCGCCAGGCCGCGGTAAAAGTGCGTGATGGCGCTCGCCCGCCGCTCCGCCGGCGGCGTCGCGAACCGCGACAGGATCTCTTCGTAACGCCCGGCCATGTAGAGGAGCCTCCCGCTCTGCAGGCGTAGTTGCGGCTCGAGCTCCTCGGCGCGCGCGCTTTCGGCCAGCGCCTCGTCGAACCGGCCGAGCGCCCCGAGAAGCTGCGCGTACTCGAAGCGGATCTGCGCGTCGTTCGGCGCCGCCGCGACTGCCCGCTCGAACGATCGCAGCGCCGCCTCGCGGTCGAGGTCGAAGTGAAGCTGCACGAGCGCCTGCATCCGCAGCGCGCCCGGCGCCGTTGCATCGGCCTTGAGCGCGCGCGCGAGCGCGGCGCGCGTCCGCTGTTCCGCAACCGCCCGGGGAACGCTCTCGAAGCGTTGCGACCCCATGTGTCGCTCCGCCTCGGCCACCAGCGCGTTGACGTCGCCCTGTGCCGACGCGCAGCCGCCGAGGAGCAGAAGCGTGGCGGCGGCGGTTGCGACGGCACCCCGGCCACGGCGCGCGAGCAGGGCGTCGACGCTGAACCGGTCGCCGCGCGGGTGCAGCCACAGCACCACGATCGCGATCAGGAAGTTCGCCATCGCGTACGCGTGCACCGAATCACCACGGTCGAACGGATCCATCAGCAGGTGGCCGAAGAAGATGCTGACCAGGAACGCGGCCATCAGGGCCGCCGCGAAACGGGTGCGGAGGCCGAGGATGAGCAGGATGCCGGTCCCGATCTGGATGACCGGATTCGTCACGCCGGCAACCCAGAGCAGCGGCTCCGGAACCCACGAGTCGGCGAGCGGCGCGACGTAGAGCTTGCGTGCGAAGCCGACGAGGCCCGCCTTCACGACCGAGCGCGTTCCCTGTGCGACGAAGATGCTGCCGACAAAGAGGCGTGCGAAGAGGAGCACCAGCGACGCACGCGTCGTCTCGTCGAGGCGCCGGCCGCCGGGGGTGAACGCGAGCGTCACCAGCGTCGCCGCCATGAAGGGCATGAGGTGATTCATCGTGTTGTGCAGCGGGTTCACCAGCAGCCACGCCACCAGCACCGCGGTCAGCATGGCCGCCGTGGCGATCGCGGCCGCGGTCGTCGTCCGGCCGACGAGCAGCAGCGCGGCCGCGGCGACGCAGAAGACGCCGAGGACGGATGCGATGGGGGAGAAGGTGTCGAGCGGAAGCCACACCGGCTCCGTGCCGGTATTGCCGGTGAGGAGCGCGAGGCCCGCCGCGCCGAGGTAGAGCGCGAGTGAGACGCGCACGAAGAGCACTGCGAGCGAGCGGCTGTCGAGATCGAGTTTCATGAGAGCCGCAGTCTACGACACGCTGTAGTACTACGAGTCGTCACATTACGGTGAATGCGCGCGACAGCGGCGTGCGGAGGCCGTATCATGGCGACCGTCCCAATGCCCGCCAAACGTCTCGGACTCACTTTCCATCCTGCCGGCCGAGGTCTGCGCAAGATCCTCGGCGAGCTGGAGCTGCCCGTCATGGAAGCCGTCTGGCGGCGCGGCCGGGCCACCGTGCGCGAGGTGCACGAGGACCTCGCCGCCGACCGCGGGCTCGCCTACACGACCGTCATGACGGTGATGACGCGCCTCGCCAACAAAGGGCTGCTGGAGAAGCGGCGCGACGGCGCGGCGTTCGTCTACGAGGCGCCGCTGAGCGCCGACGAGCTGCTGCGCAGCAGCGTGCGCGACGTGCTGGCCGGGCTCCTCAGCGACTTCGCGCAACCGACGATGAGCGAGTTCGTCGAGACGCTGAAGACCGGCAGCGGCGACCGCATCGACGAGTTGAAGAAGCTCGTCGACGACGCGCGGAGGAAGAAGAAATGACGCCCTGGCGCGCGGTCCGCGAATGGGCGGCGGGACTCGATCTCCTCGCGCAGAATCCGGCGAACTGTTCGGGGGTCGAGCTGCTGCAGGCCGGAGCGATCGTCGCGCTCGCGCTGGCCGCGCTGCGGGCGCTCGCCGCCGCGTTCGTGCTGCGCGCGATGCGGCGCGGCGCGCGGCCGGTGGCGCGGTCGAGCCGCCTCTTCGCCATCTACCGGCGCGCGGCGGCGGAGCTGGGCGTGCGCCGGCTGCCGCAATTGCTCGTGTCGCGCGAGGCGATGGCGCCGCTGTTCATCGCCGGCGTCTGGCGCCCGTTCATCGTGATCGACGCGCGCGTGGCGCGCACGGCGCCGGCCGACGAGCTGCGGGTCGCGCTGCTGCACGAGCTCGCGCATTACCGACGCGGCGACAACGTGCGCGCCGCCTTCGTCGGCCCGCTGACGGCCGCCGCGGTGGCGTTGACGGCAGGCGCGGTCGCGCTGCAGACGTCGTTCGGACACCGCTACTTCCGCTTCGACTTCGACGCCGCGCTGCCGCTCCTGACGACGCTGCCGCCCATCGCCTTCCTGCTCGTCCGCTCCATCGGAGCCCGCTTCGCCCTCGGGCGCGAAGTCGCCTGCGACGACGAGACCGTCCGCGCGACCGGCGACCCGCTCCTCGTCGCCTCGGCGCTGCTGTCCTTCGCGACCGCGGCGGTTCCCAGTCGCGGCGCAACGCAGCCGAGCCACGCCTGTCTCGTCACCTCGGGCAACGTCGAGACCCGCGTCCGCCGGCTCGTGGCCTATCGCCCCCCGAGCCGTCTCGCGACCCTCTCCCTGCAGCTCGCGTCGCTCGGTGCGCTGGTGTTCGTGCTCAGCGTCGTCGCGACCCGCTGAGCTCGATCGTGAATCGTTCCCGAAGCTGCGCCACTCCGTGCACCTGGTAGCTGATTCGGCTCTCACCGTCCGCGTGGATGATGCGCAGCTCACGCTTCTCGGGATCGTCGACGATGCGGTCGATGTTCGACCAGCGGACGAGCTGACGTTTCCCGAATGCTCTCCGGACGACGAGGCCCTCGGTCGTACTGTAGGCAGCGAAACGGAACGCGTGCGCGAGCTCGGCGGCGCCGATGACGACCGTGACGGTCAGCGCCGCTCGTACGAACCAGAGAACCCACGCCGCGCGATCCTGGAACGCCTCCGGTGTCGTCCACGCATACACGCACAGTGAGACGAGCAGGATGAACCCAGCGGCGAGGGTCCAGCGATAACGGCCGTTGTAGCGATGCACCGGCTGCGCGTTGGACGCATCCGCCGCAAACCGCGACGTTCCCCGCTCGGCCCACCGTTCCCACAATCGCGCGAGCAAACGATCGAAGATCAGGGGGTGCATGGCGGGGTCAGGAGCCTACCACGCGGATCGGCTTCGCCCCGGTTTCCAAACCGCCGCGCGCGGCGTCCAACGGAACATGAGACACGCGCTGGCCGTCCTCGCTCTCACCTTCGCCATGCCGCTGTACGCCCAGCAGGAAAGCAAGGAGAAGCTCGCGGCGGAGCTGCTCGAGCTGCTCGACGTCGGGATGCTCACCGAGGTCGCGCTCCTGCCGCACCCCGATGCGCCGGACGAGCGGCGCGAGCTGCTGTCGCGGATGCGCAACGAGCTCACCCGCCAGCGGCTCCTGGAGCTCTACGCGCCGCTCTTCACGCACGACTGCACCGTGGACGAGCTGCAGGCGATGGTCGCGTTCTACCGCACCGAGGCGGGGCGGAAGAGTGCGCGCCTGCTCACCGCGTTCGGCTCCCCCGCGATCGTCGAACAGCTCGTGCTGAGCGGCGAGGAGGCGCGCAGGTACGCGGAGCACATCGAGCGGGAGAAAACCGATCCCGGCACCATCACCATGAACGTTCTGCGGTCGGTCGCGGTCGCCGCCGAGTCGTACGCGGTCGACCACAACTTCTACCCGCGCGTCTCCACGCTCGAGGAGCTGCGCCAGTTGCTCGAGCCGACGTACATCCGCGAGCTGCCGCTCGTCGACGCCTGGGGGACACCGCTGTTCTACGTCTCCGACGGCAGCAACTACCGCTTTGCCAGTGCCGGCGCCGACCGGCGATTCGAATCGGCGACGCGCCAGCTCGACCTCAAAGACACGGAGCCGCGTGAGATGGACGGCGACGCCTTCGACCTCATCTTCCAGAGCGGCGCGTTCATTCAGCTGCCGCGGCAGGAGCCGTAGGCGCGCCGAAGAGCATCGTCTCGATCTGCGCGCGGGCCTCGGTGGCGAGCGTCTCCTTCGCCTTCAGCTTGAGGTTCGCCGTCTCGATCGGCGTGCCGATGCGGATCGTGACGACGCCCGGCTTCACGCGACGCGCGCCGACGGGAAAAACGTCGAACGTGCTGTCGATGGCGATCGGCACGATCGTCTTCTCCGACTTGATCGCGAGGAGGAACGCCCCCCGCTGGAACGGACGCATGGCCCGCTCGCGCGAGCGCCCCTCCTCGGGGAACACGACAATGGTGTTCCCCTTCCGGATGCGATCGGCGGCCAGGTCGAACGACTTCACGGCGGTGCGGCGGTTCTTCCGGTCGATGGGAATGAAGCCGGCGCGGCCGATGGCCCAGCCGAAGATCGGGACCTTGAACAGGCTGGCCTTGGCCATGAAGCGCACCGGCTGCCCCACCGCCGCCACGATGCAGGGGATGTCGAGGTAGCTGTAGTGGTTGGCGACCAGGATGTAGCGCTTCGCGGGATCGAGGTGGCCGAGGTTCTCGGTGCGGAGGTCGATGCCGGCGGCGGCGACGATCAGCCGCCCCCACAGCCGCACGATCCGGTCGATGAGCGGCGAGGTCGAGCGCACCATCGCCACGACGATCGTGGCCATCGCCAGGGGGATCGTCACGAGGACGGCAGCGACGGCGACCCAGAGGGTGTGGAGCATTGGTAAGGTGTCAGAGTCTCAGAGTCTCAGAGTCTCAGAGTCGCAGAGTCTCAGAGTCTCAAAGTATGCGAGAAAGCCGGCGCTGCGGGAACCTCTCTGAGACTTTGCGACTCTGCGACTCTGAGACTACAACGTCCCCTTGATCCGCTCCAGTTGCGCGAGGTGCTTCGCGTCGTGATTCACCAGCCGCTCGGCCGCCATGCGGGGCGTGATGGGGCCGTACTCGGGGTGAATCCCGCTGCGTCCGAGCTCTTCCTCCGACAGCCGCTCCAGGAAGGCGAGGTTGTAGGCGCGGTGGAAGCGGAACGACTCCAGCAGCTCCGTCAGCGGCTCGCGGCGATGCACCCGCTCGACCCAGGCGTTCTGCGCCAGCGGCGTCAGCGGGCCCTCGCCGGCGCCGGCGACGATGGTGCGGATGCGCACCGCGTAGACCAGCTCCAGATCGCCGAGGTGCGCGACGACGTCGGCGACTGACCAGCCGCCCTCGCGTTCCAGGCGTGAGGCGTCGGCGTCCGAGAGGCCGGCCGCCGCGGCGGCGAGGCGCGCCGGAAACGCGCGCAGCTTTTCGAGTGTCTCCTGCATCATGCCTCCGATGCTCGTCCGTGAGCCGTACGACTGGGAGGCGATTCTCGCATGGCTCGGCGCGCGTGCCATCCCAGGCATCGAGCGGGTGGAAGGGGGGGCGTACAGGCGCGGGAACGTGCGGGTGACGTACGACGGCGCCGTGCACACCAACCGTGAGGCGGCCCGCGTCCGGCGCCTCTTCGACGTCGCCTTCGACCCCGCCCTCATGCACGCGCTCTTCGCCCGCGACGCGATGCTCGCGCCGCTCCTGCGCAAGCGGCCGGGCGTGCGCGTCCCCGGCGCGTGGGACCCGTTCGAGCTGATGGTGCGGGCGGTCGTCGGGCAGCAGATCAGCGTCGCCGGCGCGCGCACCATCCTCGGCCGCATCGCCGCCACGCACGGCCTCGATCCCCACGTGCTGGCCGAGGTGACGCTCGACGGCATGCCGCGGAAACGGGCCGAGACGATCCGCCTCCTGGCGCGTGAGGTGGTGCAAGGAAAAGACGTCGACCTGGAGTCGATCCCCGGCATCGGACCCTGGACCGCGAGCTACATCCGCATGCGTCTCGGCGACCCCGACGCCTTCCCCGCGGGCGACCTGATCCTGCGCCGCAACGCCGGCAATCTGACCGAGCGGGAGCTCACCAGACGGGCCGAGGCGTGGCGCCCGTTTCGCGCCTACGCGGCCATGTTGCTCTGGATGGGATGAGCTACAATCGCGGCCTCACAAAAAATGGAATATCCCCCTCCGGCGGTTCGTCGCACGCAGTACAACAGAAGGAGACCCGAGTGTCCGAGAGCCTGATTGCGGCGGATGCCGCAGAAGCAGTAATGGACCGGGAGCAGGAACCGATCGTCAACGACCTCACCATCCACGTGGCGACGGTCAACGGCTCCGGCTCGCAATCTTCGAACAACGTCCTGATGCGCTCCATCTTCCAGATGGGAGTCCCGGTCAGCGGCAAGAACATGTTCCCCTCCAACATTGCAGGCCTCCCGACCTGGTTCACGATCCGGGCGAACAAGGACGGCTGGATCGGCCGCAAGAAGGAAGTCGACGTCATGATCTGCATGAACGCGCAGACCGCGCGTGAAGACGTCGAAGGCCTCACCCCCGGCTCCGTCTGTATCTACGACGCGCCGCTCAACTGCAAAGCCATCCGCGACGACATCGTCTACTTCGAGGTGCCGTTCGCGAAGCTCGCCGCCGACCTGTCCGAGGACTCCAAGCTCCGCAAGCTGCTGACGAACATGGTCTACGTCGGCATCGTGGCCGAGCTCCTCGGCATCGACCGCGCCGAGATCCTGGTCGCCCTCGAGAAGCAGTTCAAAGGGAAGAGAAAGGCGATCGACGCCAACGTCGCCGCCGTCGACAAAGGCATCGCCTACGCGCAGGCCAACCTGCCGCGCCAGAACCGCTGGCGCATCGAGCGGATGAACGCCACCGCCGGCAAGATCATCATCGACGGGAACGCCGCGGCGGCCATCGGCTCGATCTTCGCCGGCGTCACCGTCGTGACCTGGTACCCGATCACGCCGTCGTCGTCGCTGTGCGAGTCGATCATCGACTACGCGAAGCAGACCCGCATCGAGGAAGACGGCAGGGCGACCTTCGCGGTCGTGCAGGCGGAGGACGAGCTGGCCGCCGTCGGCATGGTCCTCGGCGCCGGCTGGGCCGGTGCCCGCTCCATGACGTCCACCGCCGGCCCCGGCATCTCGCTGATGTCCGAGTTCATCGGCCTCGGCTACTTCGCCGAGATCCCCGGTGTGATCTGGGACATCCAGCGCGTCGGCCCCTCGACCGGCCTTCCCACGCGCACCGCGCAGGGAGACGTGAACCAGGTCGCCTACCTCTCGCACGGCGACACGCAGCACATCGTGCTGATCCCGTCGAGCGTAGCCGAGTGCTTCGACTTCGCCGGTGAGGCGCTCGACCTCGCCGAGCAGTTCCAGACGCCGGTCTTCGTGCTGAGCGATCTCGACCTCGGCATGAACAACTGGATGTCCGATCCATTTGAATACCCCACCAAGCCGATCCAGCGCGGCAAGGTCCTTTCCGCCGAGAAGCTCACCGAGCTGCAGGGCAAGTGGGGGCGGTACGAAGACGTCGACGGGGACGGCATCCCCTGGCGCACGCTGCCCGGCACCGACCATCCGTTCGCCTCGTACTTTACGCGCGGCTCCGGCCACGACACGCACGCCCGCTACTCCGAGCGGCCGCAGGACTACAAAGACACGGTCGACCGTCTCGCCAAGAAATACGAGACGGCGAAGCAGTTCGTGCCGAAGCCGGTCGTCGACACGCGCGAAGGCGCCAAGATCGGCTTCATCGCCTACGGCACGACCACCTGGGCGCTCGAGGAGTCGCGCCACCAGTTGCGCACCGAGCGGGGCGTCGAGACGAGCTACTTCCGGCTGCGCGCGCTGCCGTTCACCGAGGAGCTGCGGCAGTTCGTCGCCGCGCACGAGCGGGTGTACGTCGTCGAGCAGAACCGCGACGGCCAGATGGCCGACATGATGCGGCTCGAGCTCGGCGAGGACCAGCGCAAGGTGCGCAAGATCCTGCACTACACCGGCCTCCCGTGCGACGCCCGCACCATCACCGACGCCGTGCTGACGATGGAGTCGACCGCGGGGCTGCCCGAGCCGCTCCTGCTCGTGCGCGCCGAGGCGAGGCTGACCGGCGCCGGCACCCCGATCGTTCCCGTCGCTGCACCGCGCACCGAAGTCCGGGTGGAGGACTAATCCATGGCTGAAAGCACACTGAAGATCGGCACCGGCGAAGCGATCAAGGAAAACCGCCTCGGCCTCAAGGCCGTCGATTACCAGGGCGGCAAGTCGACGCTCTGCGCCGCCTGCGGCCACGACGCCGTCTCCAACCAGATCGTCCGCGCCTTCTTCGAGATGAGCGTGAAGGCGGAGAAGGTGGCCAAGTTCTCCGGCATCGGCTGCTCGTCGAAGACGCCGGCCTACTTCCTCCAACGCTCACACGGCTTCAATTCCGTGCACGGGCGCATGCCGGCCGTGGCGACCGGCGCGATCCTGGCCAATCACCACCTCAAGGCGATCGGCGTCTCCGGCGACGGCGACACCGCCTCGATCGGCCTCGGCCAGTTCATGCACATGGTCCGGCGCAACGTGCCGATCATCTACATCATCGAGAACAACGGCGTGTACGGCCTGACCAAGGGGCAGTTCTCCGCCACCGCCGACGAGGGCTCGAAGCTCAAGACCGGCGTGGTCAACGACATGCCGCCGATGGACCTCTGCGCGCTCGCCGTGCAGCTCGGCTGCGGCTTCGTGGCCCGCGGGTTCGCCGGCGATCCGAAGCAGATGGTGAACATCCTCAAGGCCGCCATCGCCCACGACGGCATGTCGGTCATCGACGTGATCTCCCCCTGCGTGACCTTCAACAACCACGAGGGCTCGACCAAGGGCTACACGTACTCGAAGGAGCACCAGGAGCTGCTGCATCAGATCGGCTTCGTCCCCGAGTACGAGGAGATCACCGTCGACTACGAGCCGGGCACGGTGCGGGAGGTGACGATGCACGACGGCTCGCGGATCGTCCTGCGGAAGCTGGAAGAGGACTACGACCCGAGCGTGCCGATCGAGGCGCTCCAGCGCCTCCACCGCGCCGCCGACGCCGGCCAGATGCTCACCGGCATCGTGCACCTCCGCCCCGAGAAGAAGAGCTTCCTCAACCTCCTGAACGTGGTGGACGAGCCGCTCGGCACCCTCCCCCTGGAGCGGGTACGCCCGCCCCGCGAGAAGCTCGACAAGATCATGCGCGACCTGATGTAGGTCGCGCGTTCTCCCTGGAACGACGGGCTCTCAGCCCGTCGAAACAGGGCCGGGCTGGAGAGCCCGGCCCTCCAGAGGGACCGACGCCTTCCGCGACGGGATCGGTCCCTTCCCCGACGGGATCGATGCCTTCCTCGACGGACCCGTCCCTTCCCCGACGGGATCGATGCCTTCCGCGACGGGATCAATGCCTTCCGCGACGGAATCGATGCCTTCCGCAATGGAATCAATGCCTTCCGCGACGGGATCGATGCCTTCCGCGATGGAATCAATGCCTTCCGCGACGGGATCGATGCCTCCGGTGACGGGATCAATGCCATCCGGGACGGGAACGATGCCTTCCCCGACGGGATCAATGCCCTAAAAACGGGACCGATGCCTTCCGCCACGGCACCGATGCCGAAACCCTGGGCGCGTGCGCCCAAACCCTGCCGCCGTGCGCCCAAACCCTGGGCGCGTGCGCCCAAACCCCACCGCCATGCGCCCGAAGCCCGTCGCACACCGGCAACAGGAAACAGGCAACAGGCAACCGGCAACAGGCAACCAGCAACCAGCAACCAGCAACCAGCGAAGCGCGTCAGCGCTTCCTCAGCCCCTGCAACCGCGACTTCGCCTGCTGGTTCTCCGCCGAGATCTTCAGCACGTCCTCGTAGCAGGTCTGCGCGCGGCTGATCATCCCCTCGCTCTTGTACAGATCGCCGAGGGAGATCATCGCCTCGATGTTGTTGGGGTCGATCGAGAGCGCCATCTGGAAGCTCTCCGCGGCTTCGCGGCGCCACTTCGGGTTGCGCTCCTGGCAGGCGCCGAGGAGCTGCCACGCCTCGGCGTGGTCGGGGACGTAGTTCACCGTCTGCTTCAGCAGCACGATCGCGCCGTAGTAGTCCCCCTGGATCGTCAGCTCCTTCGCCCGGGCGAAGTTCTGCTCGGCGATCGTCCGCTGCGTCAGCCGCTGCTGGAGCGACGCCGCCCCCTCACCGGTCGCGCGCGAGTGCACCAGCTTGTCGTACGCCCCGCGGCGCACCGCGTCCTTGAGCACGTCCGCCGCCTCGTCCATGCGCCGGTTGATCGTCCCGATCGCGTCGCGGACCACCGGTGGGAACGTCGCCGCGTCGAAACGCTTCTTCATCTCCTCGTGCGCCGTCACGATCTGCGCGCGCGTCGCGGCGCGGGGGATGTCGAGCACCTGGTAGTGATCCATGGAGGGGAGCTGCCGCGAGAGCGCCACCGCGCGAAGCGAGCGGGGATCGCTGGAGCCGATCGCCGCCAGCAGCTCGAGGTCCCGCTGCATGTCGCCGTAGTCGGACTGCGGCGCCGCGACGCGCTCCTCGTGGATCTCGTAGACGCCGAGGGCCAGCATCGCGATCACCACCTTCGCCACAGCGACCGACTGCGACGAGAAGCCCTTGAGGAACACCTCGATCGCCACCGGCTCGGTGAGCGACGCGGCGATGCCCCGCTCCTGCTCCGTCAGCGGCAGCGACTCCACGCTGAAGCGGCTGTTGCGCGCCTGCCGGATCTCCCGTTTCAGGTCGCCGAGCGAGCGGCGGAGGACCAGGCCGTTGGTGATCGAGCGGATCCCCTCGATCACCAGCGCCGCCGTCGATTGCAGGAAGATGCGCTTCTCCGGCGGCAGCGGCTCGTCCTCCGTGAAGGCGGCCGTCCCCTCGTCGAGCGCGAAGAGGGGGAGGAACTGCGCGGTCAGCCATTCGCGCAGCAGCGTCTGGCGGGTGGAGAGGTCGGTGAGCCCCGATTCGTGCACGCGCGCCACGACGTCGTTCGCATCGTCACCGAACAGTTGCGCCGCCCGGTCGGCCGCCACGACACCCTTGCGGACGAGGAAATCGCCGAGCGAGTCGGCGGGGTCGGTGGAGGCGGCCATGATCAGCTCACCCTGCGACCAGTAGAGGACTTTACGGAGCGGCGGCTTGAACAGCGTCAGATAGCCGGTCTTCCGATGCTGCAGGATCTCACCCGCGATCACGGCAAACGGCGTGATCTCGATCCTCTCCAGACTCACGTAATTTTTATCCTCGATTGACGCTTTTAGCACATTCGTGACCAACTGTCCTGACCGGCTTCGCTGGCACCTGAAATGCCTTTGTGCAGCCATGAGTTGGCAATGATCCGAGTACAACCATGAAAAAAACCACGAAGTCGCTTCTCGTGCTGCTGGCGGTCCTTTCCTTCGTTCCCGCCGCCGGCGCCCAGGAGGCCGCGACCGATCCTCACGAGTTCCTCCTCGCCAAGCTCGCCTCGGAGGAAGGGCGCTACGACGAGGCGATCTCGCACATCGACCGCGTCATCAGCCGCAATCCCGGCAACCCGGTCCTCCTCTACGAGCGCGCGATGATGCTCATCGACGCCGGCCGGATCGAGCGCGCGGAGAGTGAGCTGCGCGAGGTGCTCGCCGCCGACCCCGCCTTCTACGACGCCAACCGCGTGCTCGGCCGCCTGCTCCTCGACCAGGCCGGCTCCAACCGCTCCCTCATCGAAGAGGCGATGCGCTACCTGCAGGCCGCCTACAAGGCCAACCCGGACGACTTCTCCAGCGGCCTGACCGTGACGCAGATCCTCCGCTCCCTCGGCCGCAACGCCGAGGCCGAGCGCATCCTCGCCCTCATGGTCGAGCGCGCCCCCGACCAGCGCGCCCTCAACTTCAACTACGCGCAGGTCCTGACCACCCTCGGCCGCGGCGACGAGTCGCGCAAGTACCTCGAGCGCACCGTGGCCATCGACCCGACGTTCGGCCCCGCGGTGATGCAGCTCCTCGACATCTACCAGCAGCAGAACGAGTGGCGCCGCGCCGCCGAGGTGCTCGAGCCGATCGTCGCCGACGACCCCACGAGCGTCGAGATGCGCCGCCAGCAGGCCTACTTCTACCTGCGCGCCGGCGACGCCCGCGCCGCCCGCGACCGCTTCCGCACGCTCGTCGCCGCCGATCCCAAGGACGCCCGCTCGCTCTTCTACCTCGCCGAGGCGCTGAACGACCTCGAGGAGTACACCGAGGCGGAGAAGATCTTCCGCCAGCTCCTGGCGACCGATCCGGGCGACGCCGACCTCATCGCCAGCTTCGCCCTCAGCCTCTCCGGGCAGAAGAAGTGGGACGAGGCCACGCGCGCCTTCACCCAGCTCCTCGGCCTGTCGGGGCTGCCGGACAACCTCGCCGCGCTGGCCCGCACGCAGCTCGCCTATATCGACGTGCAGAAGGGCAACTACGCCGCCGCGGTCGAGACCGCGCGCAACGTCTTCACCTTCCGCGACAAGCCGAACCCGCAGGCGATCAACATCGCCCTCGAGGCGCTGAAGAAAGAGAAAAAGCACGCCGACACCGTGACGCTCCTCGAGCCGCTGGTGCAGAAGTTCCCCGACGATCCGTTCCTCAACGCGCGGTTCGTCGAGTCGCTCGTCCGCGCCGGCGACGCCGCCCGGGCGCGCGAGCATGCGAACACGCAGGCGAAGCGCGGCACCCGCAACGCCATCGCCATCGCCGAGGCGTACATGCAGGCGGAAGACACCCCCGCCGCGATCGCGCTGATCCGCTCGTCCATCGCCGCGCGCCCCGACGACCTCGACCTGCAGTTCCAGCTCGGCTCCGTGCTCGAGCGGGCCGACGACCGGAAGGCCTCGGAGGCGGTGTTCCTCAAGATCCTCGAGCAGAACCCCGACCACGCCCCGTCGCTCAACTACCTCGGTTACATGTGGGCCGAGAGCGGCACGAACCTCCAGCGCGCCGAGGAGATGCTCACCCGCGCCGTCGGCCAGGAGCCGGAGAACGGCGCCTACGTCGACTCCCTCGGCTGGGTCTACTTCCGTCTCGGCAACCTCGAGCTGGCGGAGAAGTACCTCACCGACGCCACGCGTCTCCTCCCGCGCGACGCCACGATCCACGAGCATCTCGGCGACGTCCTCGCCAAGCGCGGCGACATGCAGCGCGCGCTGAAGTCGTACCGCACCGCGGTCGAGCTCGACCCCGAGTCGAAGGACATCGACAAGATCCGCCACAAGATCGCGGAGATCGAGCGCAGAGGCCCCGCCTCGTCGACGCAGCGATGAAGCGCGCCGCGGTTCTCGTCCTGCTCGCCGTCCTCGCCGGATGCCGCACGGGACGTCCCGCCGGCGCGCCGGTCGCGCCGCTCACGTCGGCCACGGCGGCCGAGGCGGAGCAGCTACTGCGCGAGCGGCGGGCCAGCTTCTCCGGCGCCCGCAGCCTCATGCGCGTGCGCGCCACCACGAACGGGAACACGCAGTCGTTCCGCGCGCAGCTCGCCGTGCACGACGCGCAGCGGATGGAGCTCGTCGCCTACACGCCCGTCGGCACGACCGCGCTCACTTTGAAGGCCAACGGCAACGCCGTGACCAGCACCCCCGAGGTCGCGCCCGAGTCGTTCCACTTCCTCCGCGCCGCCGGCCTCACGCCTGCCGAGACGGCGATGCTGCTCCTCGGCCTCCCGCCGCGCGACGGCATCGACGTGCAGTACGCCGCCGGCGGGATCGCCAACGCGACCGTCGGCGAGCTGACGGTGACGTTCGAGCCGCCGGCCTTTCCCGCGCAGCGGGTGGTCGTGACGCGGGGGAACGACCGGGTCGAGCTCGAGCATCTGGAAGTCGTGCGTTGAAGTCGTACGCGAAGATCAACTGGTCCCTCCGCATCACCGGCAAACGGCCCGACGGCTTTCACGACCTGGAGACCGTCTTTCAGACCATCTCCCTGCACGACGAGCTGACGTTCACGCGCGCCGAGGCGTTCTCGCTCACCTGCGACGACCCCTCCATTCCGCTCGATGACACGAACCTCGTGCTCCGCGCCGCGCGCGCGGTCGGTGCGCCGCCGCACGCCATTCACCTGCGCAAGCGCATCCCCGCCGGCGGAGGCCTCGGCGGCGGCTCGTCGAACGCGGCCACCACACTCCGCGCGTTCGGCGGCGAGCGGTTGCCGGAGCTCGCGCTCGCCCTCGGCTCGGACGTCCCCTTCTTCCTCGTCGGCGGCACCGCCTACGCCACCGGACGCGGCGAGGTGCTCACGCCGCTGCCGCCGAGGAGCGGCGTCCCGCTGCTGCTCGTGCTGCCGGAGGAGCGGGTGTTGACGAAGGACGCCTTCGCGCGCATCGCGCGTTACTCGCCGCCGCTCGGGATCGACGCGTACACGCGCGGCTACGACGCCTTCACGAACGACTTCGAGGAGCCGGTCTTCGCGATGCTCCCGCGCCTGCGGGAGCTGAAGGAGCGCCTCCGGGCCACCGGCGCGGCGTTCGCGGCGATGACCGGCTCCGGCTCGACCCTCTTCGCCGCATACGAAGACGCCGCCGGGCGTGATGCCGCGGCGGCGTCGTTTGCAGATGTACGCGTGGAGCGCGCGGAGACGATCTAACGTTGCCCCTCGCCCCGCTGGCGGGGAGAGGGTGGCGCGAAGCGCCGGGTGAGGGGCGTGCCTCGCAGGAGCGACCCCTCATCCGCCCTTCGGGCACCTTCTCCCGGTACTGACCGGAGACATCGAGGACACAAACCGGGGACATCGAGGACACCTGATGCAACCTATGCCCGGGAGGGTGTGGGGATGGCGTGGAGGAGTCCGATGAGTGCCAAGGAAGCGTTGATCTTCGATGTGAACGACGGGATGAGGGTCAGCGAGGCGGCCGACAGGCACGGGGTTGCGCGCTCGTGCGCATACAAGTGGG
>DASWNW010000035.1:0-22919 GCA_036399015.1 Thermoanaerobaculia bacterium
TCGGGACCATCCTAACTTGCGGGCATGGAAAGCACCAGTGGCCGCGCGATCTTGACATCCAGCTCCCGCGCGCACGCTACAACTTAATGTTCAGTTTCTTGCTTGTTGTAGCCCGGCGCAGCTGGGTGGCGGCCTAACTTCTCACTGCAGCCGACGGCGGGCCGTTCGTTGGCTCGGGGCTGAAGCCCCTCTTTCTTCCGAGACACACGGCGTCACGCCGCTTGCAGACGCTGCCCGCCGTCTTGACGTTAGTTGCGGCAAGCGGCGCGCCACTCTGCCGCTGGCGCACGGGGCCTCGCCGCGGCTGAGTGAGAGATCCGTTAGGCCGATCGACCAAACGTGCCGCTTCCGCACGTTTCTATGAGGCTCCGCGTGTTTGCGCGTTTCCTCGTGATCGGCGATGGGCGGATGGGCGCCGCTGGGTCCGATGGTGCGCAGAACGTTCGGGGATCAACTCCCGCATCTCAGACGGCCGCGGCTGCGCGCCGTCTGCGGCCCCAGCGCCAAACCTCCTTCGAGTGCCCGGAGACGGCGATGCCGAAGTCATCGGTGAGCCGGAGGACCCGCTCACCAATTGACTCCAGATGTGAACACCGCTGGTGACGGGGCTCGCGATTAGACCCACAATGTCGTTCAGTGTAACGTTCGCGTGCCCGTTGCGACCTGCCTAGCTCGTGTCCTATCCTACACACGCCACACGACATGCGCGGGAGCCACATGACGCTGAAAGACATCGTTCATTCCGACCCCGAGATTCTCGGCGGCACCCCCGTGTTCGTAGGTACGCGCGTGCCCGTCCGCATTCTTCTCGACTACCTAGAGGGCGGAGATCCGCTCGAGGAGTTCCTCGAGAACTACCCCAGCGTGTCGCGCGAACAAGCGGTTGGCTTTCTCGAAGAAGCGGGCAAGGCAGCATTGGCCCAGATCGCGTGAAGCAAGTACTGTTTGACGAGAACATGCCGCGCAAGCTCCGGCGAGACCTGCCTGAGTTCCGCATACGCACGGCACAAGAGGAAGGCTGGTCTGCGTTTACGAATGGAGCGTTGCTCACACGAGCGGCTGAATCCTTCGATGTTTTGGTGACAATCGACCGGCGAATGCGGTACCAGCAGAACATAACGCAGTTCGCCATTGGTCTTGTCGTCGTTGAGGTGCCAGACACGCGGTTTGTTCACCTCAGAGCATTGGTTCCAGACATTCGTCAAGCCATACAGACAGTTCAAACGGGCCAGGTTTTGGTTGTGACGCCGGACGGCCTTCTAAGAAACTGCTCCGTAAGTTGTTGAAAATACGTGAGCGCGATTTTAGGAAAGTGACGGGCGCGACCGTGTCAGACGCTGCCTTTGATCATCAAAATAACGCTCAGTTTCTTGCCAGTTGTATCCCGGCGCAGCTGGGTCGCGGCCTAACTTCACGCTGAAGCTGATGCGGCCCGGCTTCGGCCCGGCAGCCGAGCTGCCTGCATCGTCGCAAGCGTGATGGCGTCACGCCGGTTGCAGTTCGCGAATCGGTTCTGCGAACGTCACTGGCGGCAACCGCCGCGCCGCTCCGGCTTCGGCACGCAGGCCCTGGCCGCACAGCTTAGACAAGATGGAGTGACCCGCTCCGTCGTGTACTTTTCCGTAGGTTACGCGGCAAGGTGCACGTGCAGAGCTACATACAGGAGGAACGGGTCATGCCACATCTTACCAACTGGATCGGGATCGACGACCACGCCGACAAGCTCACCATCGCGCTTTACGTGGGAAGTCAAAGACAGCCGGCGAAGGTATGGGAGGTCGCGCCGACCGAAGCAGGATTGCGGCAGCTGGTGCGGTGGATCAAAGAGCTCGACGGCCCGGTGCATTGTGTCTACGAAGCCGGTCCGTGCGGCTACGAGCTCTACCGGCTGCTCGTGAGCAAGAAGATCGACTGTGTCGTGGCCGCGCCGTCGCTCACGCCGCGCAAACCCGGAGAGCGGATCAAGACCAACCGCCGCGATGCCCGTAAGCTGGCCGAGTTACATCGTGCTGGCATGCTGACGATGATCGCTGTGCCGGACCGGCGCCAGGAATCCATTCGGGATCTCCTGCGAGCACGCGGCGACGTGCGCAAGAACGTTCTCAGTGCGCGACACCGCCTCAGCAAGTTCCTTCTGCGGCAAGGCCGCCGCTATCGTGACGGCTCGACGTGGAAAGCGGCCCACTGGCAGTGGATCCGGTCGCAGACGATGAGCGAGCCCCACGATCGGATCGTCCTCAACCATTACATCGAGGCGCTCGAGGCGCTGCAGGAACAACTCAAAACTCTCGACGCTCACGTCCAGGAGGCGGCGAGAGAAACCGACTACGCGCCGATGGTGGCGCAGCTTTGCGTCCTCCGCGGCATCGACGTGCTGTCGGCGATGATCATCCTCTCGGAACTCGGAGATCTGCGCCGGTTCGCGTCGGCGCCGCAGCTCATGGCAGCGGTCGGGCTGGTGCCGAGCGAGTACAGCACCGGCGACAAGACGCGCCGGTTCGGCATCACCAAGACCGGCAATTCCCACGTGCGACACGTGCTCGTCCAGGCTGGCTGGCACTACCAGCGTGCGCCACGTGCCGGATCTTCGGTGCGGAAGCGCCGCGCCGGTCAACCCGAGCGTGTCGTCGCGTAGCTCGCCGCGCTGACGAGCGGCTGCATCGAAAGTACCAAAGACTGGTCGGTCGCGGCAGACGGTCGACTGTGGCTGTGACGGCTGTGGCTCGCGAGCTGGCCGGCTTCATCTGGGCTCTGGGACAGGAGCGGTGAGTCAAAAGCATCAGCAAGAGGAGAAGAACGTTTGAGGACCGATGGCAGCCAGGCGGCGGACCGAGGGTCCCGGCTTCGCAAGGAGAACCCTCGATCACGCTATTCTGGCGCGGGCCGTTCCGGCTCGCGATCCACGCGCTTAGACAGAGGCAGCTCCCGACGCATCATCATCATGCGGTACCCAACCCGCGCGTATCAGAATGTGATCATCGTCGCCGCCGCCGTCTCGGTCTGCCGTTTGACTGCCATCAGACTCGTTCGACAGCAGTGCGGAATTGACAGGTCACTCCATATCAGCGTGAGATCCGTTAGGCGCACAAATCGCGCTTCACGCGGCGCCACGCTTTCCACGAAGCTCCGCGTACTGAGCCCGCTCGACGCTTGATCGATCAACGCTTGACCGCTCGATGCCGGAAAGCGGTCGCTTGAACTCTTATGACGGGCGGGAGGTGCATCCGGCGAGAAAAACCGGAGCGCCCTTATTGTTGGTTCGGTGACGGGTTGTGGTCACGACCGAGATTGAACCAGGCGAATGCAGGATCGACTCTAATGTGGCAGGGAAATTAAATTTAAAACGGCAGGCCGTCAACACCACGATGTTTCTTTAAGTCCTGCGCAGAAATGCCGAAACCGGCGAACTCTCCAACACGGAGGCGTAGATGCGTTACTGAGCGAGTATTCCGCACTCCTCTCCTCGGAGTAGCGTGATGATGGGCCAAATCTCACTGAACATCTGTGCACCTTGCGGGTCCAAAAGCGAGATGATTTTGTTCCGTTCCCGTGCAGCTTTGCGGTTCCGTCGTCAGGTCGACGTTCGTCTCGGCCACGCCGGTCCCGCGCGACCGGCGCCAGCGCGCGGCGGCGGATGGTGCGGCTCCGTCGAGCACGGATGACATGCCGCAAGATTGCGACACTCGTGCGTCGCAGCCGGTCGACGGTTGAGCGCATCGTCAAAGCTGCTGGCCTGGCGCGTCTCCACTCGCTGGACCTTCCACCGCCTCCGGTCGTCCGATACGAATACGGCCACGCTGACGGCCTGCTGCAATCGACACCAAGAACCTCGCTCGCACCGAGCGTGCTGACCGACAACAGGACGTGCTATCGCTCCCACCTGTTCGCCCTGCCGCGCTCAGTCCGTCCGGCATCTCCGCACCAAGCTGTACACGCCGCCCAAAATGAATGGCAAGGCAGAGCGACTGATCCAAACGCTGCTCCGTGAGTGGGCCTACCGTTACCCCTTCCGCAGTTCCGCCGAGCGCCAGCAGCTACTCGATCCCTATCTGCACTTTAGAATCACCACCGCATGCACTCGCACGCGCTGATCAGCCGCCGATCTCTCGGCTAAACCTGCACAACGTCATGAGACGCGACAGCTAGCTGTGCGGCCAGGGCCACGCGCCGGAGCCGGAGCGGTGCGGCGGTTGTTGGGAATGACGTTCGAGGAATCGAGCCGCGGTCTGCAAGCGTCAACGACGCCTTCGCGGCCACGTTCAGGCGTCTCGTTCGACACGCACACGGTGCTTCCGCCAGCGCATCACGAGATCGGTGGAGCTGCTGCATTCCTGACGACCAACGCGTCTAGGCGCGCGGAAGCTGTGCGGCAACGTTCGCGGGCCCGAGGATGCTTACGTTCTCTTCGCGATGAGATGGAGGACTGGCGAACTCTTCGACCGGACTTGAGCGGCGGCGTTCCAGTTGGAACACCCTATCGCTCGGCCCCGGCACCCGAGGGCTTGCTTCAGCGTGATGAAGCGTTCTGCCGAAGATGAGGCGCGGAGCCTGCTCGCGAACCGGTCGCGGCGGCCGCACGTCGCGGAAGTTCAGGCGGCGTTCACCACAATTCGTCTTCCTCGGCCGCGCTCACCGCCACCGCGGGCGGGTGGCGCAAAAAGTACTGACGCGAGCGGAGGATGTCGTGGCGGATCTGGTTCGTCAGTTCCAGGGCGGAGCGGAATTGTTGTTCGCGGCGGAGGAGGGCGTGGAAGTAGAGGCGGACGGTGTCGCCGTAGACGTTCGAATCGAAGTCGAGGATGTGGCTCTCAATGGTGGTCGCGTAATTTTCGTAGAGGGTGGGGCGGACGCCGATGTTCGTGACGCCTTCGAAGCTGCGGGAGAAGCTTTCGAAGCGGCAGGTGGTGACGAAGACGCCGCCGGCGGGGAAGAGGTCGTTGGCGGGATCGACGTTGACGGTGGGGAAGCCCATTTTCCGTCCGAGGCGGCGGCCGGTGGCGACGCGGCCGTCGACGAAGTAGGTGCGGCCGAGGGCGAGGGTGACGATGCGCAGCGCACCGCGGGAGATCGCGTCGCGGACGAGCGAGCTGGAGACGCGGATCCCGCGGACCTTCACGTCGTCGACGCCGCGGACGACCACGCCGAAATTCTTTCCTGCCGCCTCCAGCTTGCGGAGGTTTCCCTCGCGGCCGGCGCCGAAGCAGAAATCGCGGCCGATGTGCACCTCGGTGACATTGAGCGCGGTGACGAGGAACTCCTCGATGAAGCGGTCGGCGGTCCAGCTCGAGAACTCGTGCGAGAAGGGGACGACCAGCATCGCGTCGACGCCCATCTCGCGCAGCAGTTCTTCCTTCTGGGCGAGCGTCAGGATCTGCTTCGGCACCCGGTCCGGCGCGACGACCGACAGCGGGTGGGGGTGGAACGTGATCACCGCCGACGGCCGGCCGAGCTCCCGGGCGCGCTCCACCACGCCGCGGACGATCTGCTGATGCCCGACGTGCATGCCGTCGAAGTTCCCGATCGTGGCCACGCAGCCGCGCGGCAGATCGGTCTGACGGAGAGGATCCGAGAAGACCAGCATCGTACGGCGGCGGAGTGTAGCAAAGCGGCCCGTCAGTGCCGGATCGACCGCCGCCGCGTGGGACCTTCCTGGTCGCTCACGCGGAACTCGACCGTAGGCGAGTACGAGCGGGCGTACGGACCATCTCCCGAGAAAACGGCGTAGATCTCGTGCGTCCCCATCGGCACCTCCGCCGTCAGCACGGCGGAGCCGGCGACGACAGGCGCCCTGCCGATCGACTCCAGCTCCCACCAGTCGGTGCTCTTCAGACGCCGGAAGAACTCGACGGTTCCCGCGGCCGCGGCCGGGAGGGAAGCGCTGAGGGTGACGGTGGTGCGCGAGGACGCTCTGGCGGTAATCCCCACCACCGGCGGCACCGCCCGCAGCTCCTCGCGGCAGCGGTTGCGGTAGATCATCACGAAGTCGAGGCCGGCGTGCGCCAGAAGATCGGGATGGCCGTCGCCGTCGAAGTCTCCCGACCCGACGGCGAAATTCCACCCGGTGTCCATTCGCGCCACCTCGACGAACGAGCCATCGGCCTGCTGTTCGAGGAGCTGCGACTCCCGCTCGAACGGCGCCGCCACCAGGTCGACCCGGCCGTCGCCGGTGAAGTCGGCGGCGGTGAACGCGGCCTCGTCGAATCCGTCGCGCACGCTCCCGGTGCCGCTGAGCGGTACGCGGCGCGGCGAGCGAAACGTGCCGTTGCCGTTCCCCTCGAGGATCAGGATCTCCGTACCGGCCGATCCGAGCGCCACGACGTCCAGGTGCTCGTCGCCGTTCATGTCGACCGCTTCGAGAGCCGAGCCGGGCCAGTAGCCGCGGCGAACGCCGTCCAGGAGCGGAACCGGCGTGCCGCCGCCGGGCAACAGCAGCAGCGCGCCTGACCTGGTGACGCCGACAAGGTCATCTTTGCCGTCGCCGTCGAAATCGCCGGCGGCGATATCGGCGAGGGTGAAGGTCTGGTCGACCGGGGCGAAGACGCCAGTGCCGTCGTTGATCAGGAAGCGCAGGCCCCCGCCCGATGCACTAAGCGTGAAGGCGGCGTCGGTGTCGCCATCGCCGTCGAGATCGAGCGCGGTGATGTCGTAGACACCGGTCGACTGCGTGCCCGTGACGGCCTCGCGCTGCGCGCTGAACGCGCCCGTGCCGTCGCCAAAGGCGATCCAGTCGTCTCCGGAGAGCACGTCGAGGTGCGCGTCGCCGTTGAAGTCGGCGACGACCCCGGCGCGGCTGCTGCCTCCTCCCACGAAGGCCGGCTCGGACAGCCTGCCGTCAGGGCCGGAGAGAAAGGCCATCGCGACGGCGAAGAAGCTGACCAGGTCGTCGCGCCCGTCCTCGTTCACGTCGGCGGCGACGACGCTCTCCGCCCCCATCAGGAGCAACTCCATGTTCTGGAGCCGCAGGTTGCCGCGGTTATAGCGCACGGAGACTGTATCCAGACCGGCGGAGATGAAGTCGAGGTCGCCGTCGCCGTCCACGTCAGCGAACGCCATGTCCCGGCCGCCGCCGTGCGCCGGGCCGTACCAGCCGTTCTCGACCAGCCGCCGGAACGTCCCGTCGCCATTGCCGAGGGTGAAGGTGTTCGCCTGCACGAGGTCGAGCTTCCCGTCGCGGTCGACGTCGTGTGCCCGCAGCGCCAGATTGCTGAACGCCTGTGCCTGAAACGGCTCCGCGCCCCGCGTGCTCAGAAACATTGCACCGTATGACGTGGCACCGATGGCCAGGTCCTCCTGGCCGTCGCCGTCGAAGTCGCCGCTGGCGAGCGTCCGCGCGCCGTTCAGGATCTCGTGGAGCACCGGCTGCGCCTCGGCGAACGTCCCGTCGCCCTTTCCGGCGTACAGGGAGGCCGTGCGGGTGTCGGTGACCACCACGTCCGTCTTGCCGTCGCGGTTCCAGTCACCGGCCGCGATCGCGCGGGGCGTGGCCGAGGAGACCGGCGGCGGTGCGAGCGGCGTCTCGCCGAGGGGCGCGAACGTGCCGCCGGCGCTGCCGGCGAACGTCCGGATCGCGCGTGCGTTGCCGGTCTGCGCCACGACGACGAGGTCGGGGCGTCCGTCACCGTTCACGTCCTCGAGGTCGCCCTGCAAGGCGAGGCTCTTGCCCGTCACCGGCGTGGTCACGGTGCGGAAGGTGCCGTCGCCGTTCGAGTAGAGGGTGAAGATGAAGTTGTTGCCGTACGCGATGAGGTCCGTCCGGCCATCGCCGTCGGCGTTCACGGTGAACACGTTCGTGGCGGGCGCCGCGGTGGCGGGCGTGCCTCGCACGAGCAGACCGTCGCGGTTCAGGAGGATCTGCAGCGCCGGCGCGACCGCCGCGGCCACGTCGGGACGCCCGTCGCCGTCAAAGTCGGCGGTCACGACGCGGAACACGGTGCCGTCGAAGCGGTACGTGAGCTCGCGCTCGAAAATACGGTTGCATTCCTGCGCAAGCGCGTGCGCGGAGCAGACGACGGACAGGGAGAGAGCGAGAGCACGCAGCCGGGACATGGGGGTAGGGCATGATAACTGACATGCGCCGAGCGACCTTTGCAGCCGTGCTCCTCCTCGCCACCGCTCTTGCCGCCGCCGAACGCCCGCGCATCCGCGAGGCGGGCATCGCGGTCGGGATCCTCCCGCCGGGACCGCTCAACGCCATCACCGACGTCGCCGGCGTGCGGGTGGGACACACGTCGGTGATCCGCGGCGAGAACGTCCGCACCGGGGTGACGGTGATCCTGCCGCACGGCGGGAACCTCTTCCGGGAGAAAGTGCCGGCGGCGGTGTTCGTCGGGAACGGCTTCGGAAAGCTGATGGGATCGACGCAGATCGAGGAGCTGGGGGAACTGGAGTCGCCGATCGCGCTGACCTCGACGCTCAACGTCCCGCGCGTGGCCGACGCGCTGCTCGATCACATGCTCGCGCTACCGGGAAACGAGGACGTGCGCTCGATCAACGTCGCGGTCGGGGAGACGAACGACGGACGCCTGAACGACATCCGGGGACGCCACGTCGGTCGCGACGAGGTCTTCGCCGCTCTGAAGAACGCGAAGGGGGGACCGGTGGACGAGGGGAGTGTCGGCGCAGGCGTCGGCACGGTGGCCTTCGGCTGGAAGGGGGGCATCGGTACCTCGTCGCGCAAGCTGCCGGCGAAGCTGGGCGGCTGGACGGTGGGGGTGCTGGTGCAGACGAACTACGGAGGCGTGCTGACGATCAACGGCGTGCCGGTCGGGAAGCGGCTCGGGCAGTACTACCTGAAGAACGAGCTGGAGAACGCCGACGGCTCGATCATGATCGTCATCGCCACCGACGCGCCGCTCGACGCGCGCAACCTGCGGCGCATGGCCTCGCGGGCGATGTGGGGGCTGGCGCGCACGGGCGCCGCGGGGACGAACGGCAGCGGCGACTACGCGATCGCCTTCTCCACCAGCAGGGAAGGGGCCGTGAAAAACGACGACACGTCGCCGCTCTTCCTGGCGACGATCGAGGCGACGGAGGAGGCGATTTACAACTCGCTGTTCCGGGCGACGGGGGTGGGGGATGTGGAGGCGTTGCCGTTGGATCGGGTGCTGCCGATGCTGAAATAGCGCGCTTCTACGCCAGCCGCAGCACCGGCGCCGGGACCGAGATCGCATCCCAGCTCGGCGCGCCGGCGCCGAGCATCGACGCGAACTGCTCGACCATCCGCGGGTCCCACTTGCCGCCGCTCGCTTCGCGGCGGAGGGTGGCGATGGCCGCCTCGTGCGACAGCGGCGCGGGACGGTAGGCGCGGTGGGAGGTCAGCGCGTCGTACGCGTCGACGATCGACAGCAGGCGCACCTCGTACGGGATCGCGTCTCCACTGAGGCTGTCGGGGTAGCCGCGGCCGTCGTAGCGCTCGTGGTGATGGCGGATCAGCTTCAGGACGTTGGTGAGCGTCGTCAGCGGGCGCACCATCTCCTCGCCGATCACCGGGTGGTCGATGACGCGCAGGAACTCGTCGCGCGTGAGGGGGCCGTTTTTGTTCAGCAGCTTCTCCGGCACGGCGATCTTGCCGATGTCGTGCAGCAGCCCGGCGACGCGGATCGTCTCCGCCTGCGCGTGCGTCAGGCCGACGTGCAGCGCGAACGTGCGCGCGAGGTCGCCGACGCGTTGCGAGTGGCCGCGCGTGTAGCGGTCCTTCGCCTCCAGCGCCAGCGCCAGCGCGCAGATCACGTTCTGCGTCTGCTCGAGATCGGCGTGGTACTCGCGGATGCGCAGCAGCGACTGGATGCGCGTCACCAGCTCCAGCCGGTTCAGCGGGTAGTGGATGAAGTCGTCGGCGCCGGTGACGATCGCCTCCTGGCGCATGCCGCTGTGGCGGTGCGACGTCAGCACGACGATCGGCAGCGTCTCCCAGCGCGAGTCGGCGCGCATGGCGGCGAGCGTCGAGGCACCGTCCTGCAGCGCGGCAGCGTCGAGCAGCACGACGTCGATCCTCTCGCGCTCGAGCAGTTCCAGCGCCTCCGCACCGCTCTCGGCGACGCGCAGCTCCAGTTCCTCGCCGGCGAGCGTGTTCGCGACGAGGTCGCGGTTCATCCGGTTCTCGTCGACGCACAGCACGCGCGCGCGGCGGCGCCCCCGCGGCGTCATGTGCTTCGTCGTCGCGGCCGTCGGCGTCTCCTCGTCGAGCGACGCGGCGAAGAAGCGCACCAGCTCGCGGTTGAACGCGCCGCCGTCCGCCTCGGCGAGCAGTTGCTGCATCGCCTCGGTCTCGGTGATCGGCCGCTCGTGATGGATCTCGTCGAAGCGGTTGGCGATGGCGACGATCTGCGCCTCGAGCGGGATCGCGTCGCCGGCGAGGCCGTCGGGGTAGCCGGTCCCGTCCCAGCGCTCGTGGTGCCAGCGGACGATCGGCACGAACTGCCGGAACGTCATCATCGGCTCGAGGATCGAGGCGCCCATCCGGGTATGGTCGGCGACGCGGCCGCGCTCCTCGTCCGTCTCGGGGAGGGCGGTGAGCAGATGATCGGGGACGCCGATCATGCCGAGGTCGTGGAGCATCGCGCCCTTGATGACCGTCTCCTTCTCCTCGGCGGTGAGACCGAGCTTGTCGCAGAGACGGGCCGCGTACGAGGCCACGCGGTGCACGTGGCCGCTCGTGTGCGGGTCCTTGCTCTCCAGCGCGGTGGTGAGCGTCATGATGATGTTGCTGCTGGAGTCGAGCTCCTTGCGGAGGTTGCGGATGCGGATCAGGGAGCGGATGCGCGTGCGCAGCTCCTCGCGATTGATCGGCTTGTTGAGGAAGTCGTCCGCGCCGGCCTCGAGGGCCTTGATCTTGTCTTCCGTGCCGGTGAGCGCGGTGAGCATCAGGATGGGGATGGTGCGGCCGGCGGGGGAGCTCTTGATGAGCTGTGCCGCCTCGTAGCCGTCCATGTTCGGCATCATGACGTCGAGGACGATGATGGAGGGGTTGCAGCGGGGGTAGAGCTCGACCGCCTCGGCGCCGTCGCGGGCGAGGACGACGTCATAGCCCCAGCTCCAGAGATACTCCTCGAGCAGTTGCAGGTTCTGTTCGTTGTCGTCGACCGCAAGGACGACGTCCCGCTCCGACACCGACGGTTCTGCGGCAGCGATCGACATGTTTGGGTGGCCCTGACGTTTGCTGAGGGAGGGATTATACGCCCCCCGGGGAGTCGCAAAGTCTCAGAGTCTCAAAGTCTCAGAGTCTCAAAGATGCGATGGCACGCGCAGGTCCGTTCGGCGGAGCTCTCTGAGACTCTGAGACTCTGCGACTCTGCGACTCCCTCAGAACATCTCGCGCTGCGGCGCCGGGTAGATGACCCGCTCCCCCTCGATCCGGGCCATCTTGTTCAGCGCGTGCGGCTGGGACTTGCCGGGGGAGACGATGTGCACGACCTCGAGGCCGCGTCGGACGAGCTCGTCCGAGAGGAGGTTGCGGTGGCAGCGCCAGGGGACGGCCTCGGCGCACATGTAGGCGGTGTCGGCCTCGGTGGCGAGGAGGCGGTCGACGGCCTGCTGGAACTCCGCGGTGGCCATGTGGTCGGCGTAGCCGCGGAACTGCTCGTTGGCCCAGGCGGCGTTGCGGGAGTCGCGGGCCGGACGTCGCCGCCCGCCGAGGGGCTCGAAGTGGTGGTAGGCGACGCCGAGGTCCGGCAGCGTCCGCTGCAGCGACTCGCCGGAGAAATGGGGGTAGCGGCGGGAGCCGGGGTAGCGGCGGATGTCGGCGAGGCGGGTGACGCCGTGCTCCCGCAGGAGGGAGACAAATTCCTCCAGCGTGCGGGTGGAATGGCCGATCGTGTAGATTCGCTTCAACATAGGCACGGATGGCGTCCTACTACGCAGACCACGCTCAGCAGCTCAAACGCGATCTCGCCCGCGAGATTCCGGTGGAGGCGCTGCGGGAGCTGCACCAGAAGAGGCCGCTCGTGCACGCGGCGATCGCCTTCGCGAACGTGGCCGCGCTCGTCCTCTCCGCGATCGCGATCGTCCAGCTCGACCGCTGGTATCTCTGGCTCCCGTTCGCGGTCGTGGCGGGGTTCGCGGTGTTCGACTTCACGGTGCTGCTGCACGAGGTGGTGCACCGCGCCATCCTCCGCGAGGCGAGCGAGCCGGGCTACCGCTTCCTCGGGTTCCTCTACGCGATCCCGAGCGGCATCTCCTCCTCCCAGTTCACCCGCTGGCATCTCGACCACCACTCCAACCTCGGGTCGGACGACGACGACCCGAAGCGCCACTACCTCTCTCCGAAGATCAACGCGCGCTGGTTCAAGTTCCTCTACTTCACGCCGGCGCTCTTCGCGATCTACTTCCGCGCCGCGGCGAAGGAGACGGCCTCGTACGAGCCGGAGCTGCGCCGCCGCATCAAGCGGGAGCGCCTGGCCACCGTGGCGTTCCACCTCTCGCTCCTCACCCTCGCGGCGTGGCTCGGCGGCTGGGGCGTGGCCTGGAAGCTCTACATCGTGCCGGTCTTCTTCATCTTCCCGGTGGCGTTCGCCCTGAACCGCCTCGGGCAGCACTACGACATCGACCCGAGCGATCCGGCGAAGTGGTCGACGCTGATGAAGCCGTCGTGGTTCTGGGACAAGGTGTTCCTCTACTCGAACTACCACCTCGAGCACCACTACTTCCCCGGCGTGCCGTTCTACAACCTGCCGCGCCTGCAGAAGCTCCTCCTGCCGTTCTACGAGAAGCGGGGGATGGTGGCGCGGGGATACGGCGAGCTGGTGTGGCGCTACCTGATCCTGAACCGGAAGCCGCACACCAACTGGGCACCGCAGGAAGCCGGCGGCGCGCCCGTGGAAGCCTGAGGCGCGCGAAGAGATCCTGTCGAGAATCGAAGAGATTCTCTGGGAAATCGAACGGCTGCTCTGAGAATTCGAAGAGATTCTCTGAGAATTCGAACAGCTTCTCTGAGAATTCGAACAGCTTCTCTGTGAAATCGAACAGGTTGCCTGTGAAATCGAACAGGTTGCCAGTGAAGTCGAACAGGTTGCCAGTGAAGTCGAACAGGTTACCAGTGAAGTCGAACTGGTTGCCAGTGAAGTCGAACTGGTTGCCAGTGAAGTCGAACTGGTTTCCAGTGAAGTCGAACTGGTTTCCAGTGAAGTCGAACTGGTTACCAGTGAAGTCGAACTGGTTACCAGTGAAGTCGAACTGGTTACCAGTGAACTCGAACTGGTTACCAGTGAACTCGAACTGGTTACCAGTGAACTCGAACCCGCGATGTAGCTGAACCGTGACGCCGGTGCGCGCGGCCGGGCCCACATTGGAATCATGAGAGTCCTGGCCGCGCTGCTCCTGACCGTCAGTCTCTTCGCGAACGAGAACGCCACGATCGAGAATCCGGCGATCGACATGGCCGGCTTCCTCGAGGACGCCGGAGAGGCGGCCGAAAGCCGCGAGGGGCGGCGTGTGACGGAGGAGGAGTTTCTGGCGTGGAGCCGGGAGCCGGGAACGATCGTCCTCGACGCGCGCAGCGCGGACAAGTTCAGGGAGCGTCACATCCGGGGCGCGGTGAACCTCAGCTTCACCGACTTCACGGCCGCTGCCCTCGCCCGCGTTATCCCGACGAAGGAGACGCGCGTCCTCATCTACTGCAACAACAACTTCATGAACGACGAGCAGGCGTTCGCGGAAAAATCGTTCCGGGCCTCGCTCAACCTCTCGACCTGGGTCGCGCTGCACACCTACGGGTACCGAAACGTGTACGAGCTCGGGCCGCGCGTCGACGTGAACACGACCAAGCTCCCGCTGGTGAGCGCCGGCCGCTGAAACCGCTCCGCGGACGGACGTCCTACCGCTCGTCCTCGGCGACGCGCCGCTCGGGCGGCTCCGGCGCCCGGGGTAACTGCACGACCGCGGCGGGGCTGCGGCCGGAGTATTCGTAGAGCTCCTGCGGCTCGCCGGGGCGCTTCTTCACCCACTTCTTCGCGTAGAGGTCGCGGTCGGCGGCTTCGAGGAGCTGTTCGAGGGTCGGGTACTCCAGGAGAGACGAGTGGGCGATGCCGGCGGTGACGAGGACGGAGAAGACGACGTCGCCGCTCGTCCACTGCATCCGCTGCACCTCCGCCACGAGCCGCTCGGCCGCGCCGGTCACGTCGTCGATCGAGCGGTCGCGCACCAGCAGCACGAACTCGTCGCCGCCCCAGCGCGCGATCATGTCGTTCGAGCGGGTGCGGCTCAGGAACAGCGCGCCGACGTCGCGCAGGATGCGGTCGCCGGTGAGGTGGCCGAAGTTGTCGTTGATCGGCTTGAAGTCGTCGAGGTCGAGGATCACCAGCCCGATCTGCCGGCTGTCGGCGAGGCAGCGCCCGGCCTCGTCCATGAGCGTGCGGCGCGTCGCGACGCCGGTCAGCTCGTCGCGGGTGGCCAGCGCCTGCCATTCGGTGACGGCGGCGGAGAGCGTCCGGTGGCGCGCCAGCATCCGCTGCGCCGCGACGACCTTCGCCACCACCTCCACCTCCGTGCAGCTCTTGGTGAGGAAGTCGTCGTAACCGGTCGTGAGCGCCGCCACCTTCGCGTCCAGCCCCTCGTGGGAGGTGAGCATGACCGCGTACTGCTGCGCGAGCAGCGGCGTCGAGCGGATCTCCTGGATCAGCTCCATGCCGTTCATGCGCGGCATCTCCAGATCGGAGATCAGGAGATCGTAAGGCGCTTCGTGAAGCCGCTCCAGCGCGTGAATGCCGTCGATCGCCGTTTCGACCGCGAACCCGAGGCGCCGCATGAGCAGCGACATCCAGGAGCGGAAGTTGTCGTCATCGTCCACGAGGAGCACGCGGGCGGAGGGATGTTCCGGCGGCTGGTCAGCGTCCGTCCGGCGGCGGGTGGGCGGGTTCGGCATTGAGCTAGGGCTACACTTACAAATTACGAGCCATTCAAAGCGCTGAAAAGCCAGTATTTTCCAGCGTTTGCGCGCTCCGATCGAGCCGCGTCACGACCCACTGTTCGCCCCTCCGCTCGATCTCCACCACCACCGACGCCCACATCGCATCGGTCAGATTTTCCGACCAGCGGAAGCGCAATCCCGGCCACAGCGACGGCTCGACGCCGCGCGCGCGCAGGTGCTCTTCGGCCATCTCGATCAGCTCCGGTCCGCCTTTGTGATCGCAGGGCATGCTGCGGGTATGCTACCGCTCCCATGAGAGACATCCATTCTTTTGCGCGGCCGGAAGAGGCCGTCGTGCGCCATCTCGAGCTCGACCTCACCGTCGACTTCGACCGGAAACAGCTCACCGGCTCGGCCACCCTGACCGTTGAAGCGCAGGAGGGGGCGCGCGAGCTCGTGCTCGACACGAACGGCCTCGACATCGCGGTCGTCTCCCTCGACGACAACACCCCCGCCACCTACACCCTCGGCGACCCGAAGCCCTTCCTCGGCCGCGCCCTCACCATCACGCTCCTTCCGGGCACGACGAAGGTCAGGATCGACTACTCGACCTCTCCCGACGCCGCCGCCGTGCAGTGGCTCTCGCCGGAGCAGACCGCCGGCGGCAAGCACCCGTTCCTCTTCACGCAGTCGCAGGCCATCCTGGCGCGCACCTGGGTGCCCTGCCAGGACTCGCCCGGCGTGCGGATGACGTACGCGGCGACGATCCGCGTCCCGCGGGGGCTGATGGCGATCATGAGCGCGGAGAACGCGACCGAGCCGAGCGCCGACGGCGTCTACCGGTTCAACATGCCGCAGCCGATCCCGTCCTACCTCCTCGCGCTCGCGGTCGGCGACCTCGAGTTCCGCCCCCTCAGCGACAACAGCGGCGTGTGGGCGGAGAAGCCGATGATCGACGCGGCGCATGACGAGCTGACCGACACGCCGCGGATGATCGAGGCGGCCGAGCAGTTGTACGGCACGTACCGGTGGGGGCAGTACGACGTGCTCGTGCTGCCGCCGAGCTTCCCGTTCGGCGGGATGGAGAACCCGCGGCTGACGTTCGCCACGCCGACGATCCTTGCGGGCGACCGCTCGCTCGTGAACCTGGTGGCGCACGAGCTGGCGCACTCCTGGTCGGGCAATCTGGTCACGAACGCAACCTGGAACGACTTCTGGCTCAACGAGGGCTTCACCGTCTACTTCGAGCGCAGGATCATGGAGGCGGTCTCCGGACGTGAGTACTCCGAGATGCTCGCGCTGCTCGGCTACCAGGATCTGGAGGCGACGGTCGCGGAGCTCCCGCCGCGCGACACGCATCTCTTCCTCGACCTCACCGACCGCGATCCCGACGAGGCGGCGACGAAGCTCGCGTACGAGAAGGGCTACTTCCTCCTGCGCCTGATCGAGGAGACGGTCGGCCGCGAGGCGTTCGACGCGTTCCTGCGCGAGTACTTTTCGGCCTACGCGTTCCAGTCGATGACCACGGCGCAATTCCTCGACGTGCTGCGCGAGAAGCTGCTCTCGAAGCACGAGGGTGCCGAGGACCGCATCGGCGTCGAGCAGTGGGTGAACGCGCCCGGCATCCCGGAGAACGCGCCACAGGTGCAGTCGGACGCCTTCCGGAAGGTGGAGGCGCAGGTGAGCGCGTTTGCGGGCGGGACGCCGGCGGCGCAGCTCACCACGGAGAACTGGTCGACGCACGAGTGGATTCACTTCCTGCGGCACCTGCCGAAGACGCTCGACTACGGGAAGCTGGTCGACCTCGATGCCGCATTCAAGTTCAGCGAGAGCGGCAACTCCGAGATCCTGCACGAGTGGCTGATGAACGCGATCGAGCACAAGTACGAGCCGGCGTATCCCGCGCTGGAGGCCTTCCTGCTGCGCCAGGGCCGCCGCAAGTTCCTGAAGCCGCTGTACCAGAAACTGGCCGAAACGCCCGAGGGGCGCGACCGCGCGAAGGCGATCTACGCGAAGGCGCGGCCGATGTATCACGCGGTGTCGTATCGGACGATCGACGGGATTTTGGGGTGAGAGTCGCAGAGTCTCAGAGTCGCAGAGTCTCAGAGAGGTACTTTGCGACGACTTTGAGACTCTGAGACTCTGAGACTCTGAGACTCTGAGACTCCAAGCCCCTCCGACTACTATTACCCGCGCATGGAAACAACCGAGACGAAGTCGCTTCCCGAGAACGCATACGTCCCGCTCCCGGCGGGCGTGGTTTACGAACCGATGGTGCCGGCGTCGCAGGCGCCGCCGGAGTCGACGCCGCGCGCGATCGCGTGGGGGCTCTTCCTCTGCATCATCTTCACCGTCGCCTCGGCCTACTCCGGGCTGAAGGTCGGGCAGGTGATGGAGGCGGCCATTCCGATCTCGATCCTCGCCATCGGGCTCGCGCGCGTCTACCGCCGCCGCTCGACGGTGCTCGAGAACGTGATCATCACCAGCATCGGCGGCGTCTCCGGCTCCGTCGTCGCCGGCGCGATCTTCACGCTGCCGGCGCTCTACACGCTCAAGCTCAACCCGCATCCGGTGCAGACGATCTTCATCTGCCTCGCCGGCGGCATCCTCGGCGTCCTCTTCCTCATTCCGCTGCGCCGCTACTTCGTTCGTGAGACGCACGGCCTGCTTCCCTATCCGGAAGCGACGGCCATCACCGAGGTGCTGGTGACGGGGGAGAAAGGAGGCTCGCAGGCGAAGCTGCTGCTGCAGGCTACCGGCATCGCCGCGGTCTACGACTTCTTCGTGACCACGTTCCAGGTGTGGCGCGAGTTCCTCGACTTCCGCTTCATCCCGGTGATGCGCGACCTCGCCGACCGCGCGAAGATCGTGGTCCGCTTCGACGCCGTCGCGTTCATCCTCGGCCTCGGCTACGTCATGGGGCTCCGCTCGTCGATGATCCTCGTCGCGGGCGGCATCGTCTCCAACTTCGTGCTCGTGCCGCTGATCTTCATGGTCGGCAGCCGCTTCCCCGAGGCGGTCTATCCGGCGACGGTGCCGATCGGGCAGATGGACGCGTCGCAGATCTTCCGCGGATACGTGCGCTACATCGGCGTCGGCGCGATCGCCACCGCCGGCATCTTCGGCATCATCAAGTCGCTGCGGGTGATCGCCGGCTCGTTCGGCGTCGCCGCGCGCGCGTTCCGGGCGGGCGGCGAGGCGCAGGGGGAGCGCACCGACCGCGACATGTCGATCGTCTCCATCCTCGGCGGCGTCGTCATCGGTGCGATCGGCGTGGCGATCTTCTTCGGCACGCTGCGCCCGTCGATCCCGGTGCTGATCCTCGGTGTGCTGATCACGCTCCTCTTCTCCTTCTTCTTCACCTCCGTGGCCGCGAACGCGATCGCCACCACCGCCCGCAACCCCGTCTCCGGCATGACCATGCTGACGATCATCATCTCGTCGGCGGTGCTGCTGCAGTTCGGCCTCTCCGGCACCACCGGCATGTTCTTCGTCATGGCCATCGCCGGCATGGTCTGCACCGCGCTGTCGGTCTCCGGCCAGACCATCACCGACCTCAAGACCGGCTACTGGCTCGGCTCCACGCCGGCGGCGCAGGAGAAGGTGAAGTTCCTCGGCGTCATCGGCGCGGCGATCGCGGTCGGCCTCACGATCGTCATGCTCGCGCGCGTCTTCCAGTTCGGCGAGGCCGCTCCGGGCGACACGCGTGCCGTGCTCGCGGCGCCGCAAGCGTCGATCATGCAGGCGCTGGTCGAAGGCTTCATGAACCGGCAGCCGATCGCCTACATCCTCTTCGTGGCCGGCGCGTTCATCGCCGTGGCGATGGAGATGCTCGGCGTTCCCGCGCTCATCTTCGCGCTCGGCATGTACCTGCCGCTCGAGCTCAACACGCCGGCGCTCGTCGGCGGCTGGCTGTCGCACATGATCGGGAAGCGCTCCGAACGCGCCGGCGGCGGCGCGGGCCGCACCATGCGCGAGCGGGGCGTGATCATCGCCTCGGGGCTCATGGCGGGAGGTGCGCTCGGCGGCGTATTCGGCGCGGCGCTGCGGCTCTTCCCCTGGTACCGCGAGGACCTGATCAAGACGCCGTTCTACGACAGCGAGCTCGGGTCGCAGGTCGTCTCGATCGTGCTGTTCGTCGCCTTGTGTCTCTACCTCTGGTTCGACGCGACGAAGAAGCACGCCGAGGAGGTCTAGATCCGGCGGGAGTGGGACGAGCTCGCGCGCCTCTTCACGGAGGTCGTGGCCGGCGAGCCGTTTGCGGAGGGGCGGCTCGACGAGGGGCGGCGCGTCGCGTCGTGGCTGCTCGCGCGTCATCCGGGGCGGCGGCCGCTGCGCATCCTCGACATCGGCGCCGGCAACGGCGGCGTCTCCCTCGGCGCCGCGAACTTCGAGGAGGCCGAGGTGCACTCGCTCGACATCGTGGCCAATCCGCACCTGCTCGCGCTGCGGAGGAGAAGCGGCGTCCCGATGCGACCGTGCGTGGGGGTGGGGGAGCGGCTGCCGTTCGCGGATCAGACGTTCGACGTGGTGCTCTGCCTGGAGACGCTCGAGCACGTCGAGCGGCCGGCGGAGATGGGGCGGGAGATCATGCGCGTGCTGAAGCAGGGCGGGGAGTGCATGGTCACGACGCCGGCGCGGCTGCGCTTTCTCTTCGGGCGCGACCCGCACTACGGCATCCCCGGACTGCTGCTGTTGCCCGACTTCGCGCAGCGGCTGGTGGCGAAGCACCTCTTCGGGAAACGCGACTACGACGTCGTGCACATCTTCGGCAGCGTCGGGGAGATCGTGCGCCTCTTTCCGGGGGCGGAGAAGCACGAGGCGTTCTGGAACCGCCCCTATCCGAGCGCGCGGTCGCGGCAGCGGGATGCGATCTGGTATCGCTTCCGGAATCTGCAGTGGGATCGGATCGTGATCACGAAACGGTAGGAGCTTGTGGAGCGGCGGGCTTCAGCCCGCCGGCTGTTAATCGAGACGTTCGACGGGCTGAGAGCCCGTCGCTCCAGAGGGAGCGTCAAACCGCGTCGGTGACGTTGAGGCCGAGGCGGGCCTTGATCACCTTCCGCATGGGGCGGGAGGTCTCGCGGATCCAGTCCCAGGCCGCCTTCAGCTTCGGCCGCTCGTGCACGAAGACGGTCACGGCGCGGCGGCGTCCTTCCTTGCCGCGCAGCAGGCCGACCTCGTTCTTGCGCATCTCCGTCAGCTTCTCGTCGAGCTCCGCGTAGAACTCGGCGTCGCCGCGGAAGTACATGTTCTTGAGCCAGCAGAGGCCGTCGGTGACGCACGGCTCCTTGAGCACCTGGTAGCGCTTCGGCGTGTAGGGCGCCTTGCTCTTCATCAGCAGGACGTTCCGCATCTCGTCGCGCATCCGGGCGAACGCGGGGCCGTTCCAGTGCTCGGCGAAGGTCTGGCCGTCGTGGATGTTCCCGAGCGGCTTCACGGTCGGGTTGAGGAGCAGGCAGCAGGGGCGGATGTCGCCGTTGCCGGTGATCGCGGCGGTGTACCAGGCGAAGAAGCAGCCGCCGTTCTCCTGCTTGAACGAGGGAGCGGTCGGGTAGAGGTTGTACGCCGGCGTCTGCACGCGGTCGCGCACGACGGCCATCATCTCGTTCCACCCTTCGACGCCGAAGTCGATCTGGATGAGGCCGACGCCGTGGTCGCGGCGGAGGATCTCCTCGACGAGCGGCATGGCGACGTCGCGGTCTTCCTTCCGGAGCAGCGTCTCGCGGTCGATGCGCTCCAGCGGCACTTCGAGCACCGCGTTGATGGCGATGCGATCGGGGGCGAGGGAGCGGCCGAGCTCGTACATGTCGACGAGGCGGCCGAGGTTCTTCTTGTCGATCAGGAACTGCACGACGACCGAGGGATAGATCGACTCGCCGCGGACGGCGATGAGGTTACGGATGTTCTCCAGCACCTTGTCGAACAGCGCCGGCTTCACCTTCATCATCCGGGCGTAGTCGGCGGCGTCGGCGGCGTTGAGGGAGAAGATGACCTCGCGCGCCTTGCCTTCCACCAGCCGCTTCGCGACCTCGGCGGTGAGCGCGACGCCGTTGGTGGTGAGGTTGTCGACCACCACGTTGCGCGACGCGAGGTGGTCCATGACGTTCAGCACGTCGCGGTGGAAGAGCGGATCGCCGCCGCCGGAGAGGCGGACCGACTTCAACCCTCCGTCCACCAGCTCGTCGATCAGGTCGGTGAGCTTGGGAAGAGGGATGGACTCCTTGGTGCGGAGGTCCTGCTGGTTGCAGAAGTAGCAGGCGACGTTGCAGCGGTCGGTGAGGTCGAGCTCGACGTGCACGGGGCCGCGCGTCGGGCGGTTGGCCGCGATGGCGTCGATGATCTCCCGCTTCCGCTCGCGCGACACTTCCGCCCAGCCGTGGGTTCCACGCATGACGGGATTAAGGTTATGCGATGAGGGGGTATTCCGGACGCATGTGTCTCACCGCATCTATAATCGGCGCGTGGACCTGGTGACCCTTTTCTCCGCCCTCGCCGACCGGACCCGGCTGCGCATCCTCAACCTGATGCGGCGGCGGGAGGTGTGCGTCTGCTACTTCGTGGAGATCCTCGGCGAGACGCAGCCGAAGATCTCGCGGCACCTCGCCTACCTGCGGCGGGCGGGGCTCGTCCGGACGCGCCGCGACGGCAAGTGGATCCACTACAGCCTGGCGCGCCCGGCCGATCCGCAGACGGGCGCGGTGCTCGAGGCGACGCTCGACGCCGCCGCGAAGGAGAAGGAGATGCGGAGTGACGAGGCGGCGCTCGAACAAGCCTGCTGCGCGGTGAAGCTGCCGCCGGAGCTCGAGCACGCGCCCCGCCCGCAGTTGACCACCTGATGTTCGAGACGCTCGTGGCCCTGGCGGCGCTGGCCGGAGGGGTGGTCGCGTCGCTGGCCGGCTTCGGCATCGGCAGCCTGATCACGCCGCTGCTCGCCGCGAAGTACGGGATGAAGCTCGCCGTGGCGATGGTGGCGATCCCGCACGTGGCGGGGACGGCGCTCCGCTTCTGGTTCCTCCGCCGCGCGCTCGACCGGAGCGTGCTGCTGACGTTCGGCGTCACCAGCGCCCTCGGCGGGCTGACGGGAGCGATCCTCCATTCCTGGATCGGCGGAAAGGTGCTCGCGTATATCCTCGCCGCGCTGCTGATCTTCGCCGGAGTCACCGGGCTCCTCGGGATCACGCTGAAGTTCGGACGCGGCGGCGCCTGGGTAGCCGGCGCTCTCTCCGGCCTGCTGGGTGGGCTGGTCGGGAATCAGGGTGGCATCCGCGCCGGCGCCATGCTCGGCTTCGACGTGCCGAAGGAGGCGTTCGTCGCCACCGCCACCGCCGTCGCGTTGCTGATCGACGGCGCGCGGGTGCCGGTCTACCTCTACACCGAGGGGGAGCGGCTGCAGACGGTGTGGCCGATCATCGCGGTGGCGACGGTGGCGGTGCTGCTCGGGACGCTCATCGGCCGCGTGATCCTCGGCCGTATTCCGGACGCGGCGTTCAAGCGGGTTGTGTCCGGGCTGATCCTGCTGCTGGGGATCTCGATGCTATTCATAGCGTAGGGCCGCGCTACTCATAGCGCAGAGCATCGATCGGATCGAGCCGCGACGCCTTGCGCGCCGGATAGAAGCCGAAGAAGACGCCGATCGTCACCGAGACGGCGAACGCCACCACGATCGCGGTGGGGCTGATGACCATCGGCCACTGCGCGAAGCGGGCGAACGCCTTCGCCACGCCGACGCCGAACAGCACGCCGATCAGGCCGCCGAGGACCGAGAGCGTCACCGCCTCGAAGAGGAACTGCAGCAGCACGTGCCGTCCGCGCGCGCCGATGGCCATGCGGATGCCGATCTCGCGCGTGCGCTCGGTGACGCTCACCAGCATGATGTTCATGATGCCGATGCCGCCGACGACGAGCGACACGATGGCGATGCCGAGGAGCAGGTAGCGCATCATCGAGACCTGCTGCTGGTTCGCCTGCGCGATCTCCTCCTGCGAACGGAGCATGAAGTCGGCGTCGTTGCCGGGGCCGATGCGGTGGCGCTGGCGCAGCAGGGTGTCGATCTGGTCCATGGCGTCCTGCACGG
>DASWNW010000036.1:0-206652 GCA_036399015.1 Thermoanaerobaculia bacterium
AGCCGGCCCCCTCGCGCAGCCGGTTCATCGCCTGCTGGCGGTTGACCGCCGGCTGGTACGACTGCCGCGCCGTCATGGCTACCCAGGCGTCGGCGATCTGGATGATGCGGGCGGCGAGCGGGATCTGCGCGCCCGGCATGCGGCTGGGATAGCCCTTGCCGTCGACGCGCTCGTGGTGGCGGAGCACGGCCTGCGCGACGTCGGCGCCGAGGAGCGGCTCCACGAGTGCGGCGCCGACCACCGGGTGCTCGGCCAGCCCCCGCATCTCCTCGGCCGTCAGGTTGAGGCGCTTGTAGATGCGCTCGTAGTCGAGGAGCCGCAGCCCGACGTCGTGCACGAGCGCGGCGAGGCGGACCGTCTCCTGCTGCGACGGCGGCAGCTCGAGCGCCTTCGCGAACCGGTGGGCGACGCTGGCGACCTCGCGGCTGTGCTCCGCGAGCTCGGGAAACTTCTGGAAGTCGGGCTCGAGGAGCTTCTCCGCGATGACCTGGCGGTCGTTGCGCCCCGACGTCGCCGCGATCGCCGACTCCACCGACTGCTCGATCTGCCGCAGGAAGATCTGCAGCGCGCGCTGCGCCTGCGCCTCCGGCGTACGCTCGAACGCGACCGTGAGTACGAGCCCTTCCACGGAGTCCTGGTTCACCGGCGCGCTGAGGATGGTGCTGATCCCCGACGCGGTGACCGGCACGACCTGCGCGCCGAACGGGTAGACGAGCTGCGGTTTCATCGAGACCATGTGCGGCTGGTTCGCGCGCCTCAGCCACTCCTGGAGGTGTTGCTGGAGTAGCTCCAGAGCGTCCTCGGTGACGGTGGCGATGGCGACGATGGCCTGCGGGTTGGCGATGTGGCCGATGGCGCTGAAGCAGGCCAGCACCGCGCCGGGGATCGCCAGCGCCGCGGGGAGGAGCAGGCGCACGACCTCGAGGTCTTCGCTGCCGAGGATGCGCTTCTGCGTGGAGGCGTCGAGCTGGCGCTTCGACATCTGCTGCCGCGCCGTCTCGATGGCGCGCATCGCCGCCGGCGAGAAGAACTCGCCCGGACGCAGCGGCGGCGGGGCGGGCGTGGGGGTGGCCGACGGCAGGACGATGTTCGGCGCCGATTGGAAGGGCGTCCGTTTCGCCTCCGGCGCCTCGGCGAGCGCGATCGGCGCGAGGCCGAACAGCTTGTTCGACGCCAGCACGTGCAGCATCTGATCGGCGATCTCTTTCGCCGCGCCGAGATCGGGCGTGTCGAACGGCTTCTTCCCGGCCTTGTCGCGCATGTCGATGAAGCCGACGAGGCGCCCGCGCGAGAAGAGCGGCGTGACGAGCAGCCGGTCGTTCCCCTGCCGGAACAGCATCTCGGAGAAGCGCTGATCGGCCCCGAGGCCGTTGACGTAGAACGGCGCGCGCTTGACCGCGAGGCGGTCGACGAGATCGTCGTTCGCCGTGACCGTCTTCCGGTCGGCGGGGTTGTACTGGTAGCTCGTGACGATCTCGTACCTTTTGTCGTTGAGATCGTGCGAGGAGGAAAGGTAGAGCGCCGCCTTCGTGGCCTGGACATGCTCGACGCAGCCGTAAAGGATCTGCTTGAGCGAGGGCTCGATCGACTTCAGCTCGGGGAGCATGGATGGGGACATTTTACGTCAGCGCGTTGCGCGTAACAGCCCGGGCAACTCGCCACTCGCAACACGCAACGCTCATTGGAACTCGAACCGCACCCGCAACCTCATGTGCCCCAGGAACGCCCCCAGCACCACTCCCGTCGTGTTCCAGATCACGTCGTTCACGTCGGCGACGCGGGAGGGGAGAAAGTACTGCCAGCCTTCGATGCCGAGCGAGAACGACAGGCCGAGGAGGATGGTCAGGACGTAGGTCTGCAGGGTGGGGCGGTCGACGGTGTAGAGGGCGATGAACGTCAGCATGCCCCAGGGGACGAAGAGCAGCACGTTGGCGATCATCGGGACGACCAGGACCGCCAGGATGTGCGTCGAGATGGGGCGGTCGGCGAGGCGGCGGGCGAGGTAGCGGAGCTCGTCGAAGGGGATGGGGTCGAAGTTCTCGTAGCTCTTGCCGGCCATCCAGACGGTGACGGCGATGATCGACAGCGTCACCACGATCAGCAGCAGGATCGTGACGGGCCGTTTGATGATCACTTCGCGGGGCACGCGCCCGAGTCTACGGGATCTCCATGTTGTAGTAGAACATCGCCGTCACCCGTTCGTTGGGATTCGGGAAGTCCTTCGGCAGCGGATTGAGCGGCGAGGACAGCTCGATGGCCTTCCGCGCGGCGAAGTCGTACGGCGGATGGCCGGACGTCTTGAGGATGGTCACGTCGGTGATCCGGCCGTCGCGCTGGATGGTGAAGCGGATGGTCACGACGCCGCCGATGCCGCTGCGGATGAGCTGCGGCATGTTGCCGTACCAGTTCACCCGGATGCGGCTGACCATCGACTGCGCGTAGTTTCCCCAGTCGTACCAGGAGGTCTCGAAGGAGAGCGGCCCCTGCTCGGCCGTCCCCCGCTCGCCGCCGGTCGCATCGCCGACGTCGATCCCTTCGCCGCTGCCGAGCGGTCCGCGCACGGAGCGGATGGCCGAGCGCCAGTCGATCGCCGCACCGGCGGCAGCCGCGGCCTTGGTCGGCTCGCGGTAGACGAACGTCTCGCTCGTCGCCGCCTGCGCCCGCGCCGGATCGGCAGCAGGAACCGTCGGCAGCCCGTTCTGCGACGGCTGCACCGCCGCCTGCTGCGCCTGCTGCTGCTGCGCGGCGCGCTGCGGGCTGCCGCCCATGGCCGGCGTGTAGAGGCCGCGTCCGTCGCCCGGACGGAGGGTCGGCTTGTCGCCGGTCGGCTCCGGCATGCTGGCCTTGCGGTTCTTGTCGGAGAGCGGCGCGCGCAGCGGGGCGGTGGCGGCCTCGGGGCCGGGCGCCTCGACGAAGTCGTTGTCCTGCGGGTTCTGGCGGAGGAGCTCGACGTAGCGGAGCATCGGGCCGCTCGCCGACGCCGGCGCGATCGCCACCGGGCGGGTGAGGAACCAGATCAGCATCGAGGCATGGAGCACCAGGGAGACGACGCCGGCCACGCTCAGGCCGCCAGTCTTCTTCTTCTCCTCGGTGACGACGACTAGATCGATCTGTTCTTCCAAGCTGTCTCCAGAAGGTAGTACGCGCGAGGTTTCTTCCAAGTTCCGGGGGTACACTCCTTTCCCATGAGCGACGTGCAGTACACACCGCCGCCCCCGCTGCCGCCGGTCGTGCCGCCGCCGCCGCCCCCGGCGCCGCCGCAATTCGACTTCGCGCGGCCGTTCTCCTACGTCTTCGACGACCCCCGCTGGCTGCAGAAGATCCTGATCGGCGGCCTCTTCTATCTGGCCGGCTTCTTCATCATCGGCTGGTTCTTCGTCTTCGGCTACGTCGCCCGCACGACGCGCAACCTTCTCGCCGACCATCCCACGCCTCTTCCGGAGTGGGAGGACATCGGCAGCTTCTTCAACGAAGGGATCCGGCTCGTCGGCGTGGCGCTCTGCTACGGCGTGCCGTTCGTCATCCTCGTCCTGATGCTGGTCTTCCCCGCCATCGTCATGGACTCGGTCAACGCGGGCGAGACGGTCGAGTCGATGTTCGGCCTCTTCGCCGGCTGCCTCGCCTGCCTCATGATCCCGATCGGCCTGCTCTGGTTCCTCTTCCTGCCGGCCTCGCTGCTCTTCACGGTCGTCGAGCAGCGCTTCGGCGCCGCGTTCGAGTTCGGCCGGATCTGGCGCTTCATCCGCGCGAACGTCGGGAACTACCTCCTGGCGCTGGTGGTGATGATCATCGCCCGCTTCATTGCCGGGGCGGGGACCGGGCTCCTCTGTATCGGCGTCATCTTCACCGGCTTCTGGTCGCTGCTCATCAGCGCGCACGCGTTCGCGCAGGTCTACCGGCTCAGCTCGATCAAATGAAGCGAGACACGAAGATCGTGCTCGCGGTCGTGGCCGCGATCCCGGCGCTGATCCTCTCGGCGGCGGCGCTCTGCTCGTGGGCGGTCGGCAACGGCGCCACGGAGCGCTGGCGCCTGCTCTTCCGGACGATCTGCCACGGCCGTCCCGAGCGCAGCCTCGAGCTCTTCGGCGCGTCGATGCCGATCTGCGCCCGCTGCACGGCCATCTACGCCGGCATCCTGGCGGGGCTCGCGCTCTTCCGGATCATGCCCTGGCTGCGGGAGCGGGTCATGCGCGCGGTCGCGTTCGCCGCGCTCGCGCCGCTCGCCCTCGACGGACTCACCCAACTGGCCGGGCTTCGGGAGAGCACGAATCCGCTCCGGATCGCGACGGGAGTCATCGCCGGTTTGGCCTTTGGATTGTGGATTTTGAGCGCGGTCGAGCGTCGCGATGACGCTTTGTTTACCACTTCTTGACCTGCTGGTACCGCTGGGTTAGTCTTCGAGGCACCCCTCATGGCATTCCAGGGCTCACTCAAAGAACTGCCGCTCCCCGACATCATCCAACTGGTGAGTGTGTCGGGGAAGACCGGCAAGTTCACCCTGACCCGCGAGGGCGATCGCGGCTTCATCTATCTGAAAAACGGACAGATGGTGCACGCGACCGTCGCCGACCTGGTCGGTGAGGAGGCGATCTACTCGCTCGCCATCTGGAACCAGGGGGAGTTTCAGTTCAACCCCGGCGAAGAGCCCGACCGCCAGACCATCACCAAGTCGAACACGAACCTGCTGATGGAGGCTGCCCGCCGTCTCGACGAGTGGCGCGTGCTCTCGAAGAAGATCCCGTCGGTCGACCACGTGCCGGAGCTGCTCGCCCGCGAGAACCGCCACGAGCAGGTCACGCTCAACCCGCACGAGTGGATGCTGATCACCCGCATCAACGGCGACCGTTCCATCACCGAGATCGGCCGCTCGCTGAACATGTCGTCCTTCGACGTGGCCAAGATCCTCTACGGGATGATCACCGGTGAGCTCGTGCAGTTAAAAAAAAAAGTTGATCGAGACCCCGATCAGCACAATGGCGAGCTAGTCGACCTCGCGGCGCGCATCCGCGCCGTGGCCGAGGAGTTCATCGGCGACAGCGCGCACAAGACCATCGAGAAGCACTTCCTGCACGCGCTCGACGGCATCATGAACGGCAACGGCAACCAGGCCGTCGACACGATGGTGCTGGAGTTCGAGAAGACCGCCTCGCTGCTGCGGGGCGTCGTGGTGACGGAGCAGTTGCGCTCCCGCATCGCCCAGGTGCGGGCGCTGGCGAGCTAGAAGTCGCGTCGCAGCCGCTTCTTCTCCGAGGCGCGCTTCTTCTCCTCGAGCCGTTTCTGCTTCGCCGCGCGCGGCACGCGCGTCTTCTTGCGCGGCTTCTCTTCCTGCAGCGACTCCACGAGCAGCTCTTCGATGCGGGCGAGGGCGCGGTCGCGGTTGTCGGCCTGCGTGCGCGCGACCTGCGAGGTGACGCGCAGCACCCCTTCCCGGTTGATGCGCGACGCGAGCCGCTCCCGGACGCGCGCCTTCTGTTCGTCGGGCAGCGGGAGCACGTCGACCGGCACTTCGATCGTCACGCGCGTCTCGACCTTGTTGACGTTCTGCCCGCCCGGACCGCCGCTGCGCGAGGTCACGGCGCGGAGGGAGTCGGCCGGGACGACGATGCCGTTGCCGAGGTCGAGGTCACGCATGCCGCACGATCATAGGGCACCCCGCACCACCACCCGCCCCGGCTTCGCGCCGGTGTGCTCGCCGTCGCGCAGGATCTGCGTCCCGTTGACGAAAACGTGCTGCACTCCGGTCGCGTACTGCCGCGGGTTCGCGAAGGTCGCCGGCGCGGAGATGGTGGCGGGGTCGAACACCACCACGTCGGCAAAGTATCCCGCGCGCAGCGCGCCGCGGCGGTCGATGCCGAGGTTGGTGGCGGGGAGCGAGGTGAGGCGTCGGACCGCCTCCTCGAGCGGGATCACCTTCTCGTCACGGACGTACTTGCCGAGGAGGTTCGCGAAGTTCCCGTACTCGCGCGGATGCGTGCTGCTCCGGAGGAACACTCCCTCGGGTGCCGACGCGCCGGCGTCCGAGCCGAAGCTCACCCACGGCAGGGCGATCTGCTTGCGCAGGTTCTCCTCCGACATCAGGAAGTAGACCGTCCCGACGCGGCTGTCGTCCTCGATCACGAGATCGATGGCCGCCTCCTCGGGCGACACGCCGCGCATGCGCGCCACTTCCGCGAGCGTCTTCCCGGTGAGCGGCTTCAGCGCCTCGCTGCGGAACCCGATCAGCAGCACCCGCTCCGGCGAGCCGGCCAGCAGCATCAGGTTCTCCCACGCGTCGGTCGGCGTGCGCATCTCGCGCACGACACGCTCGCGCGTGTCCGGATCGCGCAGCCGCTCCACCCACTTCGCATGGCCGCCTTCCTGGACCCACGGCGGCATCGCCGCGTCGAGCCCCGTCGCGCCGGCGGGGTAGGTGTACATGTCGGCGGTGATGCGCAGCCCCGCGGCGCGCGCGGCGTTCACCTTCGCGATGACCTCGTCCATCTTCGGCCAGTTCGCCTCGCCGGCCGCCTTGAGGTGATAGATCTCCGCCGGCACCTTCGCCTCCCGCGCGATCGTCAGCAGCTCGTCGACCGCCTCACTGAGCCGGTTCCCTTCGCTGCGCATGTGCGAGATGTACATGCCGCCGAACGGCGCCGCGGCGCGGCAAAGCTCGATCAGCTCGTCCGTCTTCGCGTAGAAAGCGGGCGCGTAGATGAGGGAGGAGCCGACGCCGAGCGCCCCCTCCTGCATCGCCTGCCGCACGAGCGCCCGCATGCGCTCCAGCTCCTCGGCATTCGGCGCGCGATCCTCCTCGCCGAGGACGTACGTGCGCACGGTGGTGGCCCCGACGAACGAGGCGACGTTCACCGAGATCCCGCGTCGCACGAGCGAGTCGAGGTATTCGCGAAGGGTCGTCCAGTCGACGTCGAACTTCACGTCGGTCTGCCGGTCGCGGATCTCCTGCTTCATCGCCTCGTTCAGCGGGCCCATGGAGACGCCTTCGCCGAAGACTTCGAGCGTGACGCCCTGCTTCACGTCCGCCATGCCCCGCCCGTCGATGATGAGCGACTCGGTCGCCCAGCTCAGCATGTTGATGAACCCCGGCGCGACGGCGAGCCCCCGCGCGTCGACCTCGCTCCTGCCGCGCCCCGGAACGGTCCCGACCGCGGTGATGCGATCGCCGTCGATGGCCACGTCCCCGGTACGCGGCGCCGCGCCGCTCCCGTCGTAGATCGTCCCGTTGCGAATGACGACGTCGTGGGTGGTGGTGCACGCGGTCAGCACGACCGACGCCAGCAGGAGGTTGCGCATTCGGCGAGTATAGGAGGGGAGGGCGCGGAGTCTCAGAGTCTCAGAGTCTCAGAGTCTCAGAGTCTCAGAGTCTCAGAGTCGCAAAGACAGTCTTACAGTCTTACAGTCGTACAGTCGTACAGGAGGACCGTCTCCACTTTGCGACTTTGAGACTCTGAGACTCTGAGACTCCGACCCTGTAAGACTGTAAGACTGCGAGACCCCATGCCCTGGCAAATCGAGACCACCGAAACCCTCGGCCGCATCGCGGTCCCCACCACCATCCCATCCGGCTTCGCCGTCTTCTGCACGTCCCGCGACTTCGACGGACGGCTCGATCCGAGCGCCGCGGCGACGATCGCGCAGACGGTGCGGGCGCGGTTCGGGGTGGAGGCGACGCTGACCACCTGTACGCAGGTCCACAGCGCGACGGTGACGCGTGCAAATGCAGGAAAACAATGGCGCGAGTGCGACTCGTGCGACGCGCTCTGGAGCGACGAGACGCAAGTCGCTCTCGGCATTAAGGTTGCAGACTGCCTCCCCGTTGCGATGGTCGATCCTTCCCACTCCGTCATAGCGAACGTGCACTCCGGCTGGCGCGGAGCCGTGCAGGGGATCACCGCCGCGACGATCGACACCATCGCCCGCGAGACCGCGTTCGACGCGGCCACCTCCCACGCCTACCTCGGCCCCTCGATCCGCGTCTGCTGTTTCGAGGTCGGCGAGGAAGTGGCGTCGCAGTTCGACGAGCGTTACGTCGACCGCACGCACGCGAAGCCGCACGTCGACCTGGCGGCGTTCACCACCGCGATCCTCCGCGACCGCGGCTTCACCCGCATCGACGACTCCGGGCTCTGCACCCGCTGCGACGGTTCGATCTTCCACTCGTACCGCCGCGACAAGAACGGGCGCGGCCGCAACCTCACCATCGCAGCGCAGTAGAACGTGCCGTAAATCATGACCGAGCCGCCGATCGTTCCACCGTCACCACCATCCGACGAGCCGCCAGCCGTGCGGCCGCGCCAGAGCCGCCTCCCGAAGCGCCGCACCGTCTTCCGCATCATTTCCTGGACCGTCGGCGGGCTGCTCGCGCTGATCGTCATCGCCGGCATCTGGGTCTACCGCGAGTCGGTGGGCCGCTTCCAGGTGCGCCGGCTGCGCCTGCCGACGCGCATCTACGCCGACTTCACGCCGCTCGCCCCCGGCACCGCCATGCGCGGCGACGATCTCGTCGAGAAGCTCGACCGCCTCGGCTACCGCGAGGCCAAGCGGCTGGAGCGGGCGGGGGACTACCTCCGCACCGAGGACGGCTTCGACATCTATACGCGCGCCTTCAACCACCCGACCGGCGACTTCAAGGCGCAGCCGCTGCGCGTGACGTTCAACGGGCCGAAGATCGAGGCGGTGGTCGGGCTGCGCGAGGCGCGCCCGATCGAACAGGCGGCGCTCGAGCCGGAGCTGCTCACGTCCGTGCTCAGCGAGGAGCTCGAGAACCGCAGCCCCGTCACGCTGCAGCAGGTGCCGCAGCATCTGCAGGACGCGGTCGTCGTCACCGAGGACGTCCGCTTCTGGCGCCATCCCGGCGTCGATCCGCTCGGCATCTTCCGCGCGATCTTCCGCAACGTCGCCGCGGGCGGCGTGTCCGAGGGGGCGTCGACGCTCACGCAGCAGCTCGTGAAGAACTACTTCCTCACCAGCGAGCGGACGTACAAGCGCAAGGTCATCGAGGCCTTCATGGCCGTCATCCTCGACGCGCGCTATTCGAAGAAGGAGATCCTCGAGGCCTACCTCAACGACATCTACCTCGGGCGCAACCGCTCCATCTCCGTCCTCGGCGTCGGCGAGGCGTCGCGCTTCTACTTCAGCAAGCCGGTCACCGAGATCTCCATCGCCGAGGCGGCGACCATCGCCGGGATGATCCGCAGCCCGAACAACATCTCCCCCTTCAACAACCCCGAGCTGGCGATGAAGCGCCGCAACACCGTGCTCCAGCTCATGCTGAAGGAGAAGAAGATCACGCAGGCGCAGTACGAGGAGGCGCGCTCCGCACAACTGCCGCGCCGCCCGAACCGCCGCCGCACGAGCCTCAGCTCGATGCCCTTCTACGTCGACCGGGTGATCAAGGAGCTGGAGACCGACTACGGCATCGACGACGTCAAGGGGCGCGGCCTGCGCATCTACACCGCCATCGACCTCGACGCGCAGGACGCCGCCACGCGCGCCGTCCAGAACAGCCTGGCCGGTCTGGAGAAGGCGAACCGCCGCCTGCGCAACCACGACCCGAAGCTCGAGGGGGCGCTCATCCACATCGACGTCCCGACCGGCGAGATCCGCGCGCTGGTGGGGGGCCGCAACTACGACCGCAGCCAATTCAACCGCGCGCTCAACGCGAAGCGGCTGGTCGGCTCGCTCTTCAAGCCGTTCGTCTACCTGACCGCGTTCGAGCCGAGCCTCTCGAACCAGAACATCACCCCCGCCACGCTCGTCAACGACGCCCGCTTCGTGCTCAAGCGCCGCTGGTCGGAGGACTGGTCGCCGCGCAACTACGACGGCACCTACCGCGGCAACGTGACGGTGCGCATGGCGCTCGAGCAGTCGCTGAACACCGCCTCGGTGCGCATCGGCCTCGCCACCGGCATCGAGCCGATCCTCAAGACCGCGCGCACGCTCGGCGTGGAGACGGAGCTCGACGCCGACAATCCCGCCATCCTCCTCGGCGCCGCCGGCATTCCGCCGATCGAGATGGCGGAGGCCTACTCCACGATCGCCCGGCAGGGCGCGCGCCTCGCGCCGCACGCCATCCGCTTCGTCATGGACGACCGCGGCCGCCGCCTCGAAGGGAAGGGCGAGCCGAAGGCGGTGCAGGTCTTCCCGCAGCGCGACGTCTACCTCCTCACGCACATCATGGAGGGGGTCGTGAACCGCGGTACCGCGGCCGGCTCGCGCGCGATGGGCTTCCGCAAGGTCGCCGCCGGCAAGACCGGGACGACGAACGACAAGCGCGACTCCTGGTTCATCGGCTTCACGCCGCAGACGCTCGCGCTGACCTGGATCGGCTTCGACGACAACGACCCGACCGGCCTCTCCGGCAGCGACTCCGCCGTGCCGATGTGGACGCGCTACATGCTCGTGGCGACGGCGAACGAGCCGAGCCGGGGCTTCCCGATCCCGAACAACATCGTCTTCGCCGACGTCGACAAGTCGAGCGGCGGTCGCGCGCTGCCGAACTGCCCGCGCAACATGGTGGTGCGCGAGGCGTTCAAGCAGGGCACCGAGCCGATGGAGCCCTGCAAGGCGCACTCGGCTCCGGTTGCGGCGCCGGTCGTGCCGATGTTTGACGAGTTCGGCAACCCGATCGTCACGAACACCGACACCACCGGAACGGACGTACCGCCCGACTCGACGCTGACGGGCGGGTTCTTCCGCGACCAGACCAACACCGCGCCGCCGCCTCCGGTCCAGCAGCAGCCACCGCAGCGGTTGCCGCCGCTGCAGCCGCCTCCGACCACGACGGAGCCGCCGCCGCCGGAGGAGGAGCCGGAGGAAGATCCTCCGCCGCCGACCGATACGACCACCACGACGAGCGGCCCGCCGGGGACGGGCTGAGAGCCCGTCCCTCCAGAGAGAACGTAGCCCTGGACCGTAACCCCCTGGAGCGCCGGGCTCTCAGCCCGGCGTCGGGGACGCGAAGCCGATGACGGATTGGTTCACCCACATGCGCCGCGGCGACTTCGCCGCGGCCTGGGCGATCAGCGACGCGGTGCTCGCCTCCCGCGCCGGTGTTTCGCCGTGGCACCTCGAACGGGAGTATCAGTGGATCTGGGACGGCACGCCGCTGGCCGGCCGGCGGGTGCTCATCCGCTGCTATCACGGCCTCGGCGACACGATCCAGTTCGCCCGCTTCTTCCCCATCGTCAACGCCGTGGCGAAGGAGAGCACGGTCTGGGTCCAACCCTCGCTCATCCCGCTGCTGCAGACGATGCCGGGCATCGGCCGGCTGCTGCCGCTGCATGACGGAACCCCTGACGTCGAGTACGACGTCGACGTGGAGTCGATGGAGCTGACCCACGTCTTCCGCACCACCGTCGACACCATCCCCCCCGCCCCGTACCTGTTCGTGACTCCCTGGAGCGACGGGCTCTCAGCCCGTCGCAACATCGGCGTCGTCTGGCGCGCCGGCGACTGGGGGCCGCAACGCTCCATGCCGCGCGAGACGATGGAGCGTCTCTTCGATCTCCCGTACACCTTCCACTCGCTGCAGCTCGGCGAGAGCGCGCTGCCGGCCGGCGACCCGCTCTCCACGGCGCGCGTGATGCGCGCGCTCGACCTCGTCGTCACGGTCGACACGATGACGGCGCATCTCGCCGGCGCCCTCGGCGTCCCCGTCTTCACGCTGCTCCCGTACGAGCACGACTGGCGCTGGATGGACGGCCGCACCGACTCGCCCTGGTATCCGTCGATGCGCCTCTTCCGGCAGCCGCGCCCCGGCGACTGGGACTCGGTCCTCGAAGAGGTGCGGTACGCTATCTCCACTATGGCCGACGAGACGAAGAAGGATTCGCTCAACGACTGGGGCATCGACGTCGACAAGTTCCGCGAGCGGGCGAAGGAGTCGCTGGAGACGGCGAAGGGCGACCTCTCCGAGATCACCGGCACGCTCCGCCACGCGCTCGTCTCGGCGAAGGACGTGGTGCTCGGCCTGCAGAACACCGGCGCTCCCGCCGCCGCGGAGCTGAAGTCGGGCTTCGAGCGGGCGTGGAAGGAGATCGAGACGGCGTTCCGCGCCGCGCGCGACAAGGCGACGACGCCTCCGGCCGCGTCGCCTCCACCTCCGCCGCCGGAGTCACCGGGCGGCGAGCACCTCTAGGAAGAGCCGCGCGGCCAGCTTCGCCGTCATCCCGCTCACGTCGTACGGCGGTGAGAGCTCGCTGAGGTCGCAGCCGATCAGCTTCTTCGACTTCGCGATGCCGCGCACGATGGCGATCATCTCGCGCGAGGTGAGCGTCCCCGGAGCCGCGGCGGACGATCCGGGCAGCTCGACCGCGTCGATGTCGATGGAGAGGAAGATCGCGTCGCTCGACTCCTCCAGCAGCCCCCGCACCTGTTCCGCGACGTCGTGCGCGGGAGTGCGGTCGAAGTGGTCGACGGCGATCGCGGTGACGCCCCGCTCGCGCAGGAAACGGTCGTAGTACGACGAGTTCGCGAACGCGCGCGTGCCGAGGATGAACGTGCGCGCGCCGTCGCAGACCGGCGTCTCCAGCGCCCTGCGGTAGGGCGTGCCGCTGGAGAGGGAGTCCTCGTCGTCGTACTCGCGCACGTCGTAGTGCGAGTCGACGACCACGAGCCCGAGCTTCAGTTCCGGACACGCCTCCGCGAGCCCGCGGATGAGCGCGCCGGTGAGGCCGTTGTCGCCGCCGATGAAGAAGGGCATCGCGCCGCCGGCGAAGACCTCGCGCGACTTCTCCTGCACCCGCTCGTGCGCCGCCTGGATGGAGCCGGGCGGCAGGTCGAGATCGCCGAGATCGAGGCAGCGGCGGCCGGAGAGCTCGACGCCGTGGCCGAACGTCGTGAGCGACGGGAGCGCCTCCCGGAACGCCTCGGGGCCGTGCTTCGCGCCGGGACGGGTGGGGATGGAGCTGTCGAACGGCAGCCCGACCAGGACGAAGTCGCCCGCGTCGAAGGAGGTGGCGGGGACGAGCAGCGTCGACGCGCGAGGATCGCGCGGATCGGCGGGATCGCGGTGGCGGCGGATGGTCATGCCTGCTCGCGCAGCTTCACCAGGATCTCCTGCTCCGCCGCCGCGTGCAGCTCCTTCGCCTTTGCCCAGGCGCGGTCGGCGCGCGCGAGCAGCTCCGCCTTGCGTGGGTCGTTAGCGAGGCCGGCGACGTTGATGCAGACGTTCTGGTACGCGCCTGCCGCCGCGGCGCGCGCCGCCTGGGCGCCGACGCCGGCGTCGGAGAGCGAGGCCTGCATGCCGATGCGGGCGATCTCGCGATTGAGCTCGATGATTTCCGGAGAGGCTTCGAGCACGCGCAGCGGCACCTCCGCCGCGCCGACGGTGGCGTCGGCGAGCGCGCGCTCGCGGAACGCCTCCTCCTCGGGGGTCGACTTCGGCATGCGCATCGCCTCGAGCAGCACGTCGAACGCGGTCGTGTCGGCGTCGACCGCGGCGAGCATCTGGTCCTTCAGCTCCTGCGCGCGGACGGCGATGCGGTCGAGGTCCTGGTGCTTCGGCTCGAAGCCCTTCTTCGTGTGCGAGAGCAACGCGACCATCGCCGCGAGCCCCGCCGCCGCCGACGCGGCGAGCGCGGAGACGGAGCCGCCTCCCGGCGCCGGCGACTCGTCGGCCAGCTCGTCGAGGAAGTCCCGCAGCGACATGGAGGCGAGCCGCGGCGGAATGGGGGAGAGGCGGTACTCGATCACCCTCTCCTTCGGATCGAAGGGCTTCACTTCGTTCAGGCCGAGGGTGCGGATGGCGGTGTGCACGAGGCGGGCTTCGGAGACGCCGGCGGGACGGCCCATGCGGGCGAGGTAGTGGCGGCCGGCGTCGAGCAGCACCTGCCGCGGCACGAGGCCGACGATCTCCGAGCCGGTGATGCGCAGCCCCCGCTCGCGCGCCCGCTCCTCGCAGGCGTCGAAGACGGCGTGCAGCGGCGCGACGTCGAGGTCGGTCAGGTTGATGGAGATCTGCGCGCAGCCGAACTCCGGGATCACCCAGCCGACCGCCTTCACCGACTTGAGGAGGCCCGGCTCCCAGACCGGCTCCCCCTTCTCGTCGAGGATCGGGTTGTCGTTCTCGTCGCGGCGCATGCGGCCGCGCTCGCGCACGTCGAAGGCGACGCGGTTGGCGAGGCGCTTGTCGAGCGTGTTGAGGTTGACGTTGTAGGCCACGAGGAACTTGCGCGCGCCGATGACCACCGCGCCGGAGCGGGGGACGAACTCGCACGGGCCGTGGTCGGGCTGCCAGAGCGGATCGAGCAGCTTGCGCGCGCAGCCCTCGTACTCCCCTTCGCGGATCTCCGCGAGATTGCGGCGATGCGGCGCGCTGGCGGCGTGCTCGTAGAGGTACACCGGCACGCCGAGCTCCTCCCCGACCCGCTTGCCGAGCCTGCGCGCCAGCTCCGCGCATTCGTCCATGGTCACGTTCGCGACGGGGATGAAGGGGACGACGTCGACGGCGCCGATGCGCGGATGCGCGCCGCGATGCGTGGTCATGTCGATCAGCTCGATGCCCTTCTTCACGAGCCGGAAGGCCGCCTCGAGGACCGCGTCGGGCGCGCCGACGAACGTGATGACGGTGCGGTTCGTGTCCGCGCCGGGGTCGACGTTCAGCAGCGTGACGCCGTTGACCGAGGCCGCCGCATCGGCCACCGCGTGGTAAATCTCAGGCTTCCGCCCCTCGGAGATGTTGGGTACGCATTCGACGATCTGCATGGGCGAGCGATGCTATCGCATCGTTCGGTTGTCGGTTGTCTGTTGTCGGTTGTCTGCGGCTGGCCGGTCGAGCGAAACACCACGGACAACCGACAACAGACAACCGACAACTACTCGTCGGCCCTCTCCCTCACCGACAGCCACGACCCGAACCACCCCGCCACCATCCCGCCCGCGACGAGCGCGGCGATCTTCTGCCAGGGGAGGAAGCCGGTGAAGAGGAAGCCCCAGAGGATCGAGGCCGACGGGGCGAGGGAGCGGCGCGCCGCCTCGTAGGCGACGAAGAGGAGGGCGATGGAGGCGAGGCCGCCGAGGGTGCCCTGGAGGAAGCCTTCCAGGAGGAAGGGGCCGCGGATGATGCGCTCGGTGGCGCCGACGAGGCGCATGATCTCGATCTCCTCGCGATAGAGCATCATCGTCAGGCGGATGACGTTCGCGATCGTGAACGCCGCCGCGACGGCGAGCACGCCGCCGGCGACGAGGCCCGCGATGTTGATCACGTTCACCACGCGGCGCAGGCGGGCGATCCACTCCCAGTCGTACTGCACCTGGTCGACGCCGCTCATCGTGCGCAGCGTGCCGATGTGGCGGTGAAACGGCTGCGACTGCGCGAGGCGCGGCTCGACGTCCACTTCGAACGAGGCGGGGAAGGGGTTCTCGTCGAGCTGCCCCACGACCTCGGTGAGGTTCGAAAAGTACGACTTGAAGCGCGCCAGCGCCTCTTCGCGCGTCACGAGGCGCCGCGAGGCGAGCTCGCGGTTGCCGGCGAGGAAGCGGTCGATGGCGCCGATCTGGGCCGGCGTGGCGTCGGGCTCGAGGTAGACGATGACGCGCGACTTCCCCTGCCACTCCTCGGCGGCGCGGCCGAGGTTCTCGGCGACGAGGAGGAAGAGCCCCACGATGAAGAGCGAGATGGCGATCATCGCCACGGCGACGAAGCTGGTGCGCTTCGACACCCACAGCCGGCGGATCGCCTCGCGCAGGAAGTAGGAGAAGGTGTTCGACGGGACTTCCGGCTCCCGCCGGCCGGCGTTCGGGTCGCGGCGAGCCATCAGCCGCCCAGGCCGAAGAGTCCTTCGCGCACGTGCGGGCGCTCGATGACGCGCGCGCGCTCGTCGCCGATGCGGCCCTGCTCGAGCGTGATGCAGCGGCGGCCGCTGCTGCGGATCAGGTCGCGGTCGTGCGTCGCCAGCAGCACCGTCGAGCCGCGCAGGTTCGCCTCGGCGAAGATCTGGATGATCTCGTTCGAGAGGTCGGGATCGAGGTTGCCGGTCGGCTCGTCGGCGATCAGCACCAGCGGGTCGTTGATCAGCGCGCGGGCGATGGCCACGCGCTGCTGCTCGCCGCCGGAGAGCTGCCGCGGATAGGCGTTCAGCTTGTGGTGCAGGTTCACCGCGCGCAGCGCCTGGTAGGCCTTCTTCTTGTGCTCGCGCGGCGGAACGTTGAGGACGGTGAGGATGAAGGAGAGGTTCTCGAAGACCGTCATGCGGTCGATGAGCTTGAAGTCCTGGAAGACCATCCCGATCTCGCGGCGGAAGTAGGGGAGCTGCGACTTCTTCATCGCGTTGAGGTTCCGCCCGTTCACCACGATCTGCCCGTCGCTGGCGGCGATCTGCCGGAGGATCAGTTTCAGGAGCGTCGACTTGCCGGCGCCGCTCGGCCCGGTGAGGAAGACGAACTCTCCCTTTTCGATGTGGAACGTCACGTCGTGCAGCGCGGTGGAGTAACGGTCGAAGCGCTTGGTGACGTGGTAGAAGTGGATCATGATCTTCCCGCCGTCATAATACGGGAGATGACGCAATTCCTGCTCGTTCGCTCTGGAGGGACGGGCTCTCAGCCCGTCGCCCGCGACGCGCACATCGTCACCGCAGCCGCGATGGACATCACCCCATGTCTATCGTACGTCGGCACGTAGTCGCGATGGAGGTGGCGCCATGTCCATCGCGAGGTTCGTCCCCGATGCTCCAATCGTCACCGCAGCGGCGAGGGACATGGCCCTATGTCCCTCGTGCGTAGACCCGATGACGTTCCCATCGTCCACGGTCGTTGCGATGGACATCCCCATGTCCATCGTGAGTCGCGGCCACGGTGCGCGGATCGTGGATGGAGCGGCGATCGACCTGGGCGGAGGCCGATGAATCGAACAGGCACGTGTGAGGGACATAGGGGCATGTCCATCGCGAGATAGGCGGCGCCGTTCACATCGTGGACGCGCGTCGTAAACTGTGGTCATGAAGGTGATCGCCGGACGCGTCGTCGGCGGGAAGATCGAGCTCGACACCGATCTGGAGGAAGGCACGCCATTTCAGCTCACCGTTGAAGATGAAGAAGAACTGATCGTCGCGCTGGAGGACATCCGCGGCGGCAACTTTGAAGACGGACGCGAATTGCTCCGTGAACTGCTGGGACTGACGCAGCGTTGAGTCAGCACGAGCCGCGGCAAAACGTCCGCGGCTGTGACGTCCCTTCTGGAGCGACGGGCTCTCAGCCCGTCGCTTCGTGTCGCCTTCGATGACCGGCCGGGCTGAGAGCCCGGCCCTCCAGAGGGAACCGGTCAACGGTCGCGGAGCGCCATGGCGACGGGCGTTCTGGCCGCGCGGATGGCGGGGAAGAAGCCGCCGATGAGGCCGATCACGGCGGCGTAGAGAGCGGCGGCGATCATGAGTCTCGGGGTGACGTCGAAGGCGAAGGCGACCTGGCTGAACGTCGCGAAGTTCATCGTGGCGGCGCGGTAGCCGTCGAAGGCGAGGTAGGCGCCGATCGATCCCAAAGCGCCCCCGATGAGCGCGAGCAGCAGGGCTTCGACGATCACCGAGAACATCACGGCGCCGCCTCCGAAGCCGAGGGCTTCGAGTGTGGCGATCTCGCGCGATCGCGCGGAGACGGCGGTGTACATGGTGTTGAGCGCACCGAAGATTGCGCCGAGGCCCATGAGGCCGCAGATGATGATGGCGACGAACGTCACCAGGTTGCGCAGCACCGCCGACTGGGCGGAGTAGTACTCGACCTCCCGCATCACCCGCACGTTCACGCGGGGGTCGGTCGTCAGCGCGTCCTTGAACTGCTGAAAGTTGCCGGCGGAGGCGAGCTTCACGACGGCGGTCTGGTACGAGTTGCCGCGGCGGTAGGCCGGCGCGAGCACGGCGGCGTCGGTCCAGAGCTCCGACTCCGAGATGCCGCCGGCGGCCTCGAAGATCCCGACGACGGTCCAGCGGTTCTGGCCGAACTTCAGCTCCGTGCCGACCTCCGTCGTGCCGAAGGCGCGCTGTGCGCCGCGGCCGACGATGACCTCGTTGCGTCCCCAGGCGAACTGCCGCCCCTCGACGATCTTCACCTCCGGCCGGATCGCGAACGCCTCGGCGCGCACGCCGCGGAACGGCACGTTCGCCGGCGTTCCCGTAGAGCGTTTCGGCAGGTCGACGATCACGAAGAGCTCGGGCGAGACGAGCGGCTTGTCGCCGGCGCGGGCGATCCCGGCGGCGCTGGAGATGACGTTGACGTCCTCGCCCAGGAGGACGCTGGTCATCTCGCTGTCGGCGCCGCCGCGGAGGACGAGCGCCGTGTCGGGCGAGCCGTTCGCCGTCATGACCTTCGAGAAGCCCTCGCTGATGGAGAGGATCCCGACCAGCACGGCGACGACGCCGGCGATGCCGAAGATGGCCGCCGCGGCCGAGCCGAGGCGGGCGGGGAGCGTGCGGACGTTGAACGCGATCAGCGCCGCGAGCTGTGCAAGAAATCTCATTACTCCCTCCGGAGGGCGTCGACAGGGTTGAGCTTCATGGCCTGGTAGGCGGGGATGGCGGCGGTAACGAGTCCGAGCAGCACCACCATCACGATGCCGACGACGAGATCCGGCGTCGGGAAGATGAAGACCGGCAGCGCCCCCTTGGTCGGGTCGCCGAAGGAGACGAACAGCCACCCGAGCCAGAGCCCGAGAGCGCCGCCGATGCCGGCGATGAGCAGCGACTCGAGCATGACGAACCCGATGATCCGCCCGTCGGTGAAGCCGATCGCCTTCAACACGCCCAGCTCGCTGGTGCGCTCGCGCACCGCCTGGGCCATCGTGTTGCCGGCCACGAGGAGGATGGTGAAGAAGACGACGGCGAGGATGGCGATGGTGATCGCGGCGATGTTCCCCATCTGCTCCGCGAACCCCTTCACGAACGCCTTCTCGGTCTCGGTCTTCGTCTCGTTGGGCGAGTTCGCGAAGCGCTGGTCGATGGCGGCCACGATCTGCTCCGCGCGCGCCGGGTCGTCGATCCGGATGTAGTACCAGCCGGTGTTGCCGCGGCCCCAGAACCGGTTCTCCTCGAGGTAGAGGTGCTGGAAGAAGAAGCCGGTGGTGTCGGTCTCCTGCGTCTTCCCGTCGTAGATGCCGACGAGGTCGAAGGTCCAGGTGTTGCCGCCGGTCTTCGGCCGGTTATACGTCGCCTCGATGGGGATGCGGTCGCCGATTTTCCAGCCGTAGCGCTCCGCGATGGTCCTCCCGGCGATGGCGCCGGTGCGCGTCCTGATCCACGCCTCCTTCTGCTCGGGCGGCAGGATGAACTCCGTGTAGGCGGCGAGGAACTCCTCCGGCTCGACGGCGATCTGCGCGAACGCGTTCGGCTTCTCGCGGTAGATGCCGCCGAACCAGGACGCCTGCGTCGCGTCGGCCACGCCGTCGATCGACTCGATCTGCGTCTCGTAGCTCTGCGGGAGCGGCTGAATGAGCGAGATCTTGTGACGGACGATGAGGCGGTTCGCACCGGCCACGCTCACGCCGGCGTTGAACGCCGTCCGGATCGCGGCGAGTAAGGCGAAGAGGATGAACGCGACGACGATCGAGAGGATGGTCAGCAGCGTGCGCAGCTTGTGGCGCTTGAAGTTGGCGAGGACGAGCGCGAGGTACTTCATGCCGCCATCTCGCTGGAGAGCTGCCCGTCGACCATGTGCAGCTGGCGCGATGCCCGCTCGGCGGCGTGCGGATCGTGCGTGACCATGATCACGGTCTTCTTGTGCTCGCGGTTGAGCGCCTGGAGGAGATCGAGGATGCCGTTGCCGGTCTTGCGGTCGAGGTCACCGGTCGGCTCGTCGGCGAGGATGAGCGTCGGGTCGGTGACGATGGCGCGGGCGATGCCGACGCGCTGCTGCTCGCCGCCGGAGAGCGTGCGCGGAGTGTGCTTCGCGCGATGCGACAGCCCGACGATCTCCAGCGCCGTGGCCACGTGCTTCTTGCGCTGCGCGCTGGAGAGGTTCGTCAGCAGCAGCGGCAGCTCGACGTTGCGCTCCGCGGAGAGCACCGGCAGGAGGTTGTAGAACTGGAAGACGAAGCCGACGTGGCGCGCGCGCCAGCGGGCGAGGTCGCGGCGGGAGAGGCTGTCGATGCGCTGCCCGGCGACTTCCAGGACACCGGAGGTGGGGCGGTCGAGACCGGCGAGCAGGTTGAGGAGCGTCGACTTGCCGGAGCCGGACGGCCCCATGAGCGCGAGGAACTCCCCCTCGTCGATCTGCAGACTGAGATTGCTCAGCACCCGAATGTCCTCGGAGCCGCGGCGGAAGACTTTTTCGACGTTGGAGAGGCGGACGAGTTGGGTGGGCATGGTGACTCCTTCTGAGTTTCTCGTTGCTTGTTGCTGGTTGCTCGTGACTCTTGGCCGCGTGTGCATGGCTCACCAGGAACCAGCAACCAGCAACCAGCAACTATTGGTTCACTTCGATCCGATCCCCATCCTTCAGCTCCGGAGGGCCATCGGTAATGACGCTCTCCCCGCCGGTGACGCCGGAGGCGAGGCGGGCGACGTCGTTCTCGGCGGAGGCGACTTTCACGGCGCGGCGTTCGGCGCGGCCGTCCTTGGCGACGTAGACGACGTCCTGCTCGCCGTCGCGGCGGACGGCTTTCTTCGGCACCTCGACGAGCGTGGCCGGCGCGGCGGAGGGCTGCTCGTCTGTGATGAACGAGACCTTCACTCCCATGTCCGGCAGCACGCGCGCGTCCTTCTGGTCGAAGGCGATGCGCACCTTCACCGTCGCCTTCTGGCGGTCGGCGGTCGGGACGGCCGTGATGACGTGCGCCGGGATCTTCCAGTCGGGATAGGCGTCGAGCACCGCCTCGACGCGCTGGTTCGCGCGGACGCGGTTGATGTAGGCCTCGTTGACGTCGACCTCGATCTCCAGCGAGTTCATGTCGACGATGGTGCAGATGCCGGTGCGGGTGAAGCCGCCGCCGGCGGAGACAGGGGAGATCATTTCGCCCGGCTGCGCGTCCTTGGTGATGACGACGCCGTCGAACGGCGCGCGGATGACGGTGTCCTCGACGTTCTGCCGCTGCAGGTCGACCTGCCGGCGCGCGGTCGCGAGCTGATCGCTCTGCGCCGCGAGGCGGGCCCGTGCCGCGTCGAGCTGCGCGCGGGCGCGGTCGAGATCGGCGCGGCTGGAGATCTGTCCGGCGGCCAGGCGCTCGGCGCGGTCGTAGTCGAGCTGCGCCTCACGAATCCGCACGCGCGTTTCTTCCAGCGCCGACGCCGCCGCGGTGGCCTCGGCCTGCGTGAGCGCCAGCGCGCGGCCGGCGTACGCCTCGTCGAGCCGCGCCAGCACCTGCCCCGCCTTCACCTGCATCCCCTCCTCGACGTACACCTCCGTCACCTTGCCGGTGACCTTCGAGGAGACGGTGGCGCGGCGGCGGGCGGTGACGTAGCCGCTGGCGTTGAGGACCGCCCCTCCGGCGCCGCCGGACGCGATCGCCTTCGCGGGCGCGACCTTCACCTCGGCGGCCCCGTTGCGCGCGACCGCGAACCCGATCAGCACCGCGACGAGCAGTGCCAGCGGAATCGCGACGGCGAGGGGGGAGCGGCGCCGCGTTTCTTCCTGCGGGCGCTCGATGCGCAGACCATCCAACGTTGCTTTATCGACCATGATCGGGACCGCAATCATTATCGCGTGGCGTCACGCCTTTGTCAGTTGACGAATGTCAGGCCGTTGACCGTACGTTCATCAACGTAACCTTCTGCCACAACGTGTTACGCGAGGTGGGGAGACTCCCTTACGAGGCGGCGGCATCGTGTGCGGCATGCGACGCACACTCGTTTTTCTACTGCTCGTAGCCGCACCTCTGCAAGCGATCCCGACCCGGCTGAGCATCGCCCGGGTCAGCGACAAGATCACGGTCGACGGCAACGTCCTCGACTCGGAGTGGGCGAACGCGCGGCGCATCGACGGCTTCGTGGAGTACTTCCGTGGCGACAACACCGCGCCGCCGGCTACGACCGTTGGAATGCTGGCGTACGACGCCGAGGCGGTGTACGTGGCGTTCCTGGCGCGGGACCCGAGCCCGCGGGACATCCGCGCGCCGCTCGTCGACCGCGACAAGGTCCTCGGCGACCAGGACTATGTGGCCATCCTCATCGACACGCTGAACGACCGCCGCTCCGGCGTCGCCTTCCGCGTCAACCCGCGCGGCGTGCAGACCGACAGCATCGTCAACGACTCGAACGGCGAGGAGGACTTCTCGCCCGACTTTTTCTACGAGGCGGTGGCGCGGCGGACCGAGGACGGGTGGGCGGCGGAGATGCGCATCCCGCTCTCGTCGCTCCGCTATCCGGCCACCGACCCGCAGACCTGGGGCGTGATCATGATGCGCAACTACCCGCGCGACTTCCGCTACATCATGAGCAACACGCCGATTCCGAAGGACTCGAACTGCTTTCTCTGCCACGCGGCGGAGGTGACGGGGCTGGAGGGGCTGCCGACGGGGAGCCATTACACCGTCGTTCCGTATCTCTCTGGAGCGGCGGGCTCTCAGCCCGCCGGCGACGGCCTGAGAGGCCGTCGGTCCAGTGAGCACGACTCCGACGCGGGGCTCGACCTGAAGTGGAACCCCTCCACCCGCCTCACCATCGACGGGACGCTCAATCCCGACTTTTCGCAGATCGAGGCGGACGTGCCGCAGCTCGCGGTCAACAACCGCTTCGCGCTCGCCTATCCGGAGAAGCGGACGTTCTTTCTCGAGAGCGTCGACCTCCTCTCCACGCCGTTGCGCGCGGTCTACTCGCGGACGATTCATTCGCCGGCGTGGGGGATGCGGGCGACGGGGCAGGCCGGCGGGAGCGCGTACACGCTGCTGGTCGCCGAGGATCGGGGCGGCGGCATGACGCTCCTCCCGGGGCCGTACGAATCGCGGCTGGTGCCGAACGACGAGCGGTCGCGCGTGCTGATCGGCCGGCTGCGCCGCAGCTTCGGCGACTCGTTCGCAGGCGTCCTCGCCAGCGCGCGGGAGTACGAGGGCGGCGGCAGCAATCGCCTGCTCGGTCCCGACTTTCAGTGGAAGCCGACGGCGGAGGACCGGTTCGTGGGGCAGTTTCTGGTGAGCGACACCGGCGGCGCGCGCGGTACGGCGGGACGCTTCTTCTACACGCGCGACGCGAAGCGGTGGGACGCGTATGCCGCCGTGCGCAGCTTCTCGCCGGAGTTCCGGGCGGACAACGGCTTCATGCCGATGGTCGGTGCCGACGACGTCTTCCTCGACGTGGGCGGCCACTTCTATCCGAAGCGGGGCTTCACCTACATCCGCCCGTACGCGGCGCTGGCGTACGCGCGGGAGTACGACGGCCACGAGATGATGTGGCGGCAGCTCCACCCCGGCGTCTACTTCCAGGGGAAGTGGGGGAGCGACGGCTGGATCACCTACCGCTTCGCCGACCGCGAGCGGGTCAAGGGGAGGCTCCTCGACTACTCGTTCGTCGACTTCTCGCTGCGCGCGGCGCCGCGGCGCTGGCTGCCGGCGGTGCGGCTGGAGGGGTCGTTCGGCGAGAAGGTCGACTACGTGGAGGGGCTGAAGGGGGACGGCGCGAAGCTGTCGCTGAGCGCGACCGTGAGGCCGACCGATCACCTCCAGCTCGAGGCGATGGCCTCGCGCGAATGGCTCGACCTCGCGTCGGGACGCCTCTTCGACGCGCAGGTCGACTGGCTGAAGGCGACCTATACCTTCTCCGCGCGGCAGCTCGTGCGGCTGACCGGGCAGCGCAACTCGTTCGTGAGGGCGGGCGGCGTCCAGGCGACGTCGGCGTCACTCGCCGCGCTCTACGGCTACCGGCTGAACTTCCAGACCGTCTTCTTCCTCGGCTACGGCGACGAGAGCGCCACCGGCACGCGCAACGTGTTCGCGAAGGTGGCGTATGCGTTCCAGAGGTGACGTGCCGGCCTCGCACTTGTGAAAAATTGTGACAGATCTGCTCGACGCGAAACCCGGCATGCGACCATTACGTCCTTCAGGTTCAGAGGACATGCGTCGCATCTTCCGCCGTTCCATTTTCTGGCTGCTGCCGGCCGTGCTCGTGCCGCTGGCGGTGCTGCTGGTGCTGCAGGTGCGCTTCCTGCGCGCGCTGGAGCAGAAGACCGTCTCGGCGGAGAAGAACTGGCAACGCAACTCCCTCGAGCTGGTCACCGAGGAGGTGGCGGCGCGGTATCGGAAAACGGCGGCGAAGTCGCTCGACGTCACCGAGGCGATGCTGCCCGACGGGCGCGCGGTAGGGAAGCACTTCGCGGCGCATCCGGTGCCGGGGGCGCGGACCTTCTTCGCGATGCGGTTCCACGACGAGGCGGCGAAGACCTGGTTCTTCAACGCCTGGGGCACGGCGAAGCGGCCGTCGGAGGCGGAGTCGGAGGCGGTGAAGATGGCCACCGTGTCGTGGCATCTCGCGCACGCGCGGCAGCGCGTCGCCAGCCCGGCGCTGCACGTCGACGAGCGCGATCGCCGCAACCGGGTCATCCTGCGGCCGGTGCTGGACGGCTCCTGGCACGTGGTCGGGGTGACGGGGGTGATCCTCGACGAGAAGCTGTCGTCGGCGGCCATGACCTCCATCGGTAAAAGCGTGCTGCGGGAGCGGAAGCATCACAAGACGATGGTGGTGCGCATCGCCGAGAAGTTTCCCAGGTCGGTCGGGGGGCGCGACTTCATCACGCAGCCGCTCAGCTTCGTCTTCACCGACTGGCGCGCGGGGGTGAAGGACTACTGCGCGTCGCCGGAGGAGATGGCGGCCACGAACTTCCGCAACAACCTGATGTGGACCGGCGGCGCGTTCGTGATCCTGCTCGGATCGGTCGGGCTGTCGGTGGGGGCGGTGGCGCGGCAGATGCGGCTCTCGCAGATGAAGAGCGACTTCGTCTCCAACGTGTCGCACGAGCTGCGCACGCCGCTGTCGTCGATCCGCGTCTTCGGCGAGTACATGCGCCTGGGGCGGGTCGAGAAGCCGGAGAAGGTCCGCCAGTACGGCGAGTACATCGAGGCGGAGAGCCGGCGCCTCACGCAGCTCATCAACAACATCCTCGACTTCTCGAAGATCGAGTCGGCGGAGAAGAAGTACCGCTTCTGCGAGACCGACGTGGTGGAGCTGGTCGAGCAGACGGTCGACGCGTTCGAGGTGCCGCTGCGGGACAAGGGGGTCTCGATCTCCTTCACCGCCGAGGCGGCGCCGCGGCTGCTGCTCGACAAGGACGCGATCGCGCAGGTGCTGATGAACCTCCTCGACAACGCCGTGAAGTACTCGGATGGGCGGAAGGAGGTCGAGGTGCGGGTGACGGCGCCGCGCGGCGAGGTGCGCATCGCGGTCGAGGACCACGGCATCGGCATCCCGGCGGCGGAGCAGAAGAAGATCTACGAGAAGTTCTACCGCGTCGGCAGCACGCTCGTGCACGACGTGAAAGGCAGCGGCCTCGGGCTCTCCATCGTGCAGCACGTCGTGCAGGCGCACGGCGGCCGGGTGGAGCTGGTGAGCGTGCCGGGCCAGGGGAGCACGTTCACGATCGTGCTGCCGGTGGCCCAGCCGGACGAAGTGCGAGTGACGGAGACGGAGTACGCATGAACGCAAACAAGATCCTGATCGTCGAAGATGACCCCGCGATGTCGGTCGCGCTGCGCGACGGCTTCGAGTTCGAGAAATACGCGGTGGAGATGGCCGGGGACGGCGAGGAGGGGCTGCGCATGGCGAACCGCGGCGCGCACGACCTGATGATCCTCGACGTCATGCTGCCGAAGAAGAGCGGTCTCGACGTGTGCAAGGAGCTGCGGCGGAACGGCAGCGCCACGCCGATCATCATGCTCACCGCGCGGGGGCAGGAGATCGACAAGATCGTCGGCCTCAAGCTCGGCGCCGACGACTACGTGACCAAGCCGTTCAGCTTCATGGAACTGCTGGCGCGCGTCGAGGCGGTGCTGCGCCGCTCGAGCAAGGCCGCGGCGGGGGAGGAGTTCGCCTTCGGCGACGTCACGCTCGACTTCCGCACCTACCAGGCTACCAAGGGCGGCCTGCCGCTCGAGCTGACCCCGCGCGAGTTCAACATCCTCCGCTACTTCATCGACCACAGCGGCGAGGTGGTCAGCCGCGAGGCGCTGCTCAATCACGTCTGGGGCTACGACAGCAGCGCGTTCACGCGCACGGTCGACACGCACATGGCCCGGCTGCGGCAGAAGGTGGAGTCGGTGCCGGCGGAGCCGCGGCATCTCTTGACGGTGCATCGGGTGGGGTACAAGTTCGTGCCGTGACGTTTTGTTGTCGGTTGTCAGGAACCGTGCGCGCTGCGGCGCGCGCACGGGGTTGTCTGGGGGTTCTCGCCTGGGCCGCAGTTCACGTCGAGACGGGTTAGTCGCTCTCGCGATAGGGCCGCTCTCGCGATAGGGCTGCTCTCGCGCGAATGCCGCTCTCGCGGTCCGCGCGCCGTCAGCCATAACACCGCGGACAACCCCGCGGCGCTTGCGGCGCGCGGTTCCCGACAACCGACAACCGCACGGCGAAACGCCGTGCGCTGGGCGGCAGTTCACGCCGAGAAGGCTCTCACGAAACGGCCGCTCTCGCGGTTCGCGCGCCGTCAGCCGTAACACCGCAGACAACCCCGCGCGCTTGCGGCGCGCGGTTCCTGACAACCGACAACCGCGCACGGCGGAACGCCGTGCGCGCTACGCGGATACCGTCTCCCGCCCCCGCCGGCGCCGATCGAGGTACCAGGGGACGCTCACGACCGCGACGCGCTGGTTGCCTTTCAGCAGCAGCAGGGAGCGGAGGACGTTAGCGCGCTGGGTGTGGAGCAGGTACTCCCACCAGCGCGCCTCGACGAGGTCGGGGAGGATCACGGCGATCATGCCGTTGCGCTCCTTGCGGAACTGGTCGAGGAACTCGAGGAGAGGCGTGAAGAGACGGCGGTACGGCGAGGGGATGCAGACCAGCGGCGTGGGGTTGAGTTTCGCGCGGGACATCGGCTCCTCGACGTAGCGCTTCCAGGCCGCGCGCATTTCGGCGCAGGCGGCGTCGTCCGAGTAGATGTGCACCGCAGTGACGTCGGCGGAGAGGGTGAGGCCGAAGCGCAGCGCCTTCTCGGTCAGGTTGTCCCACGACTTCACCGGGATGACCACCGCCACCGGCGCGGGGTCTCCGTCGAGCTCGATCTCGGTGTCGCGCGCGGTCTGCCCCTCGACCTTCGAGTAGTGGCGGCGGACGGAGTAGAAGAGCAGCAGCAGCGCCGGGATCAGCACGACCGTGATCCAGGCGCCGTCGTGGAACTTCGCCACGACGATGACGAGCAGCGCCACGCCGGTCGACACCGCGCCGACCGCGTTGATCGCCAGCGGCAGCCAGTGCTCGCGCGCGCCACGGCGCCGCCAGTGCACGACCATCCCCGCCTGCGACAGCGTGAACGCGCCGAAGGCGCCGACGGCGAAGAGCGGGATGAGGTGCTCGGTGATGCCGCCGAACGCGATCAGCAGCCCGCCGGCGAGCGTCGTCAGCACGACGATCCCGATCGAGTAGACCAGCCGGCGCCCGACGTTCGCGAACGCGTGCGGCAGGTAGTCATCCTCGGCGATGAGGCGGCAGATGCGGGGGAAGCCGGCGAAGCTGGTGTTCGCGGAGAGGCAGAGCACGCACAGGAGGCTGCCGATGGTCAGGTAATACAGCGCGCCGCGTCCCACCACCGCCGCGATGAGCGACGAGAGGACGCTCTGGTAACCGGCCAGCTCCTGTTTCATAGCGCCGACGCGGTAGGCGTGGGTGAGATAGGCGATGCCGCCGAGGAGGAAGGCGAGGATGGCGCAGATCGCGGCCAGCGTCCGCTTCGCGTACTTGACGGCCGGCTCCTTGAAGAGCGGGACGCCGTTGCTGACCGCCTCCACGCCCGTCATGGCCGTACAGCCGCTCGCGAACGCCCGCAGCAGCAGCCAGAGACCGGCGGCGGTGCCGGCGGCGGCGAGCGGCGGCGGGGGAACGACCGGTGTGGGATGGCCACCCGCGGCGACGGTCTTGACGACGCCGACGATGAGGATGACGGCGAACAGGATGACGAAGGCGTACGTGGGAATGCCGAAGGCGAGCCCCGACTCCCGCACGCCGCGCAGGTTCACGAGTGCTACCACGACGAGGATGCCGAGGCAGAGGGGGAGGATGTAGTCGTGCAGGGTGGGGAAGGCGGAGACGAGCGCGCCGACGCCGGCGGAGATCCCGACCGCGGCGTTGAGGACGTAATCGAGGACGAGCGCCGCCGCGGCGCAGAGGCCGGGGAGCGTCCCGAGGTTCTCCTTTGCCACGACGTACGAGCCGCCGCCGTTCGGATAGGCGGCGATGGTCTGGCGGTAGGAGAGATAGAGGATGGCCAGCAGCAGGAGGATGACCACCGTCAGCGGCCGCATGTAGACGAGACCGGCCGCACCGAGGGGAATCAGGATCGCCAGCGCCGCCTCGGGGCCGTAGGAAGCGGAGGCCAGCGCGTCGAGGCCGAGGACCGGCACGCCGCGCGCGGCGCCGATCTTCACGTCCTCCGCCTCGGACGAGGCTAACCGGCGGCCGAGAAAGGCTTTGACCAGAGACATCCGGTTTGCGTCTGGTGCAATGCAAGGGCCGGGTTTGCTTCCGGCGATGTCAGACGGTGCCGCCCCGTTCCCAGGCCTCGACGGCCGTTCCGCGGAACGTCATCAGCGCCAGCCGGCGGAAGCCGGCGTCGCGTGCCGCGGCGAGCACCTGTTCGACGTCCCCGTAGGAGACGGTGCCGTCCGCGCTCACCAGCAACTGCCGGTCGGTGCCGCGGTCGGCGAGCGTCCGGAGCTCAGCGGCGAGCTGTGCGGCCGGGACGCGGTTCTGCCCGACGAAGATCTCACCGGTCTTCCGGATCGTGATCTCGAGATCCGTCTCGGCGCCGTGAACGCGGGTCGCGGTGGTCGCCCAGGGGAGGCTGACGCGAGGAACGAAGCCGCAGGCGATCGGTTGCGGCGGGATGAGCGCCATGAAGAGCGTCAGGACGACCCCAAACAGCGCGATTCCGTAGATCTGCAGGCTGCGCTCGATCATCACGGCGGCAAGTCTACTCCTCCGTCAGCGGGCGAGCGGGATGGTGAAGGAGAAGGTGCTGCCGGTGCCGGGGGCGCTCTCGACTCCGATGCTGCCGCCGTGCGCCTCGACGGCGAGCTTGCAGAAGGCGAGTCCGAGGCCGGTGCCGACCTTGCGGGCGTCGAGCTGTCCGAATTTCTCGAAGATGCGTTCGAAGGCCTCGGTCGGAATGCCGGTGCCGGTGTCCTGGACGGCGAAGCGGATGCGCTCTTCGCCGTCGCGCGCGGCGGTGATGGTGACGGTGCCGGCGCGGGTGAACTTGATGGCGTTGGCGATGAGGTTGACGAGGGTGCGGGTCAGCTTCTTCTCGTCCCCCGGGAACGCAGGGAGGGTGGCGTGGAGGTCGGTGACGATCGCGGTCTGCTCCATGCGCGCCAGCGACGAGACCTGCTCGACCGCGCCGGCGATGAGGTCGGCCGGCGACACGAGGTCGTATTGCAGCTCCGTGGTGCCGGACTCCATCTTCTCGACGTCGAGGAGGTCGTTGATCATGCCGAGGAGCGTCTTTCCGCCGGTGATGGCGATGCTCATCATCTCGCGCTGGGTGTCGGTGAGCTCGCCGTAGTTGCCGAGCATCTCCACGCCGACGATGACGGCGGTGAGCGGCGTGCGCAGGTCGTGGACGATCATGTTGCGCATGTCGTCGCGCAGCTTCTCGACCTCCTGCAGCTTTTTGTAGTTCTCCTGCAGTTGCTCGAAGAGCGCCGTCTCCCGGTCGCGACCCCGCTTCTTCTCGAGGCTGACGCCGATGCGCGCCTTGAGCAGGGTGGGGTTGAACGGCTTGGCGAGGTAGTCTTCCGCCCCCGCCTCGATGCAGCGCACCACCGACTGGATCTCGCCGATGGCGGAGATCATGATGACGGGGATGTGCTGCAGGCTCGCGTCGCTCTTGATGCGGCCGAGGACCTCGTAGCCGTCCATGTCGGGCATCATGATGTCGAGGAGCACGAGGTCGAACGCGGTCGCGCGCATCGCGGCGAGCGCCTCGCTGCCGCTGGCGGTGGTCGTCACGGTGTGACCCTGACGCCGGAGACGGCGCGAGAGGACCTCGCGGTTGTTCGCGTCGTCGTCGACGACCAGCAGCAGACCGGCCGCGACCGGCGGACGTGCCGGGAGTGCGGGCAACGGCGGCAGCTCGTCCACGTCGTCGACGTCGAAGTGCATCTGCCCTTCGGCGGTGGTGAAGTTCTCCTCGATCAACGCCAGCATCCGGTGACCGGCGGCGCGAACTTTCTCGAGGTCCGACACGAACCGGTCGCGGCCCGGCCCGTCCACCTCCTCGGTGAGGATCTCGGAGTAGCCGATGATCTGGTTGAGCGGGCTGCGCAGGTCGTGGAGGAGCTGCGGCGAGAGGCTGGTGGGGGCGCTCATGCGGTTTCCTTCGCCGGGAGGAGCAGCAGCGCCTCGATCTTCGCGAGGAGTCGCGGCAACTCGATCGGCTTCGTGTCGTAGTCGTCGCATCCCGCTTCGAGCGCCTTGTCGCGGTCCTGCGCCATGGCGTGCGCCGTCAGGGCGATGACAGGGATGTGCTTGAGGAACGGGTCGGCCTTCATCTGGCGGGTGGCTTCCCAACCGTCGACGACGGGAAGGCTCATGTCCATCAGAACGAGGTCGGGCCTGTTCGCGCGCGCCACTTCCAGGCCCATCTGGCCGTCGGTGGCGAGCAGCACGCCATAGCCGCGGCGCTCGAGGCGGCGCGAGAGCATGTCGCGGTTCATCTCGTTGTCTTCGACGATGAGGATGGTGCTCATGGCGTCCCCGCCTTCGGGGGATTCACGGCCAGTCGCGCGCCGCTGCCGGCGAGGAGGTCGCGCACCTGCCCGAGGAGCGACTCGCGCGAGTCACCATGCTTCCGCAGGATCGTCTCGACGTGACCGTTGAGGCGGCGGCGGTCGTCATTGGTGAGGTCCTGCGCGGTCACGACCACGATCGGGATGGAGCGCCACTCACGGTGTCGTCCCACCTCGGCGGCAAAGGCGAAGCCGTCCATCTCCGGCATCATCAGGTCGAGGAAGATGAGGCTGGGGCGTTCGGACTCCATGATCCGGAGCGCATCGATGCCGTTCTCCGCCTCGGTGACCGCCCAGCCTTCCTTCTCCAGCATGGCGCGCGTGAGCGAGCGGGCCGACGGATCGTCGTCGATGACGAGGACGGGGCAGGGCGGCTGGAGGCAGGTGTACTTCTTGAGGATCTGGGAGAGCTTGCGGCGGTTGACCGGCTTCGTGGCGTAGTCCGACGCGCCGAGCGTGAAGCCGCGCACCGGGTCGTCGACCATGGTGAGCATGATCACCGGGATGTCGCGGAGGGCGACGTCGTTCTTGAGCGTCGAGAGGACACTCCAGCCGTCCATGTCCGGCATCATCACGTCGAGCGTGATCGCTGCCGGGAGCAGCTTGCGGGCGAGCCGGAGCCCTTCCGCGCCGCCGGCGGCGGTGCGCACGGTGTAACCCTCTTTGCGGAGGTAGCGCTCCATGAGATCGCGCTGCAGCGGGTCGTCGTCGATGACGAGCACGCAGGTACGCAGCGCCGGGGTTGGCCCCTCGTCGCCCGAGTCGGTCTGCATGAAGTCGAGGACGCCGGCCGCCGCCGGAGCCGCCTCCGCCGTGGCCATGGTGGCCGGCAGCTTGAGGGTGAAGACGCTGCCCTCGCCGGGCACGCTGTGCACCGTGACGTCGCCGTTCATCATCTGGCAGAAGCGGCGCGTGAGCGCGAGGCCGAGGCCGGTGCCGCCGAACTTGCGGGTGGTGGAGGCGTCGGCCTGCGTGAACGGCTGGAACAGCCTCACGATCTGCTCGGAGCTCAGGCCGATGCCGGTGTCGGAGACCTCGAAAGTGATCCAGTCGCTGCCGTCCATGAGCTGGCGCTCGGCGACGACGCTGATCTTCCCGTGGTGCGTGAACTTGGCGGCGTTCGAGAGGAGGTTGTACAGCCCCTGGCGGACCTTGCTCAGGTCTCCCCACATGACGCCGATGTCCTGCGGGCAGGTGATCTGGAGCGTGTTGCCGTTCTTCTCGACCTGCATCTCGATCGTCTCGGCGACCTCGGAGATCAGCGAGGAGATGTCGAAGATCTCCAGCTGCAGGTCCATCTTCCCGGCCTCGATCTTCGAGAGGTCGAGGATGTCGTTGATCAGGCCGAGCAGGTGGCGGCCGGAGAGGGAGATCTTCTGGAGGTCGGCGCTGAAGTCGAGGAGGTTCCGCTCCGCCGCGTCCTCCTGCAGCATCTCGGAGAAGCCGAGGATGGCGTTGAGCGGCGTGCGCAGCTCGTGGCTCATGTTGGCGAGGAAGAGGCTCTTGGTGCGGTTCGCCGTCTCCGCCGCTTCCTTCGCCTTCGCAACTTCGCCCTCGGCGCGGCGGCGCTCGGTGATGTCTTCCATCGCCAGCACGAGCAGCTCGACGTGGGTGCCCTGGCGCAGCTTGCGTGCGTTCAGCAGCATCACGCGGCGGCCGATGACGGGGAAGTCGTGCTCGAGCTCGAAGTCGTTGAAGACGGAGCTCATCGGGACGATGTCGTCGAGCAGCGTGCGGAGATCGGGGATGTCCCACTGGCCGTTGCCCAGCTCGTAGATGAGCTGGGTCTCGGTCTCCTCGGGCGAGACGTGGAACGTCTCGTAGAAGGCGCGGTTGGCGGAGTGGACGCGCAGGGTGCGGTCGAGGATCAGGAGCGGCTCGCGGACGGTGTCGACGACGTCCTGCGCGAAAGACTCGATCTGCTCGAGGAGGTTGCGCGAGCGGCGGCGCTCGGTGACGTCGTCGATGCCGAGGAGGACCAGCTCGGAGCGAAGCTTCCGGCCGTTGAGCAGCATCACGCGCGGGCCGATGCGGGGAAAGTCGTGCTCGACGACGAAGTCCTCGAACACCGCGTCGCTTTGCAGGACGCCCTCGAGCAGGGTACCGAGCGAGGGCATGCCCCACTGGCCGTTCCCGAGGTCCGCGACGGGGCGGGTCTCGGTCTCGTCACGCGAGACGCTGAAGGTCTCGTAATACGCGCGATTGGCGAGCTGGACGCGCAGGCTCGAGTCGAGCACGAGCAGCGGCTCGCGGATCGCGTCGAATACGTCGCCCGCGGCGGGTTCCGGCGCGGTGGTAGAGGTGTGGGTGGGAAATCCGAGCGGTTCGGACATGATCGCCTCCTGGTTGTTCAACGGGACGCGATCGCAAGGCGCGCAGTCGAGGTTTGTCTGTAGGGGTTAACTCCGGCGTAATGCACGGATTACGCCGTCACGTCAGGACCACAGTCTCCTTCCGGCGCGGCGGCCGGTGAAGAGGCGCACCACGAAGAGCAGCAGGATCGCGCCGGCGAAGGCGACGAGGATGCTGCCGAGCACGCCGGCGCGCAGCTCCACGCCGACGGCGCGGAAGAGATAGCCGCCGAGGAAGGCGCCGAGCACACCGACGACGATGTCGCCGAGGAGCCCGAAGCCGTTCCCGCGCATGAACCGGCCGGCGAGCCAGCCGGCGACCGCGCCCGTCACGACGAACCAGAGGAGTTCCATCAGACGGCCCTCGCCATCGCCAGGCTGCGGGCGTGATTCCAGCCGCGGCGCGCCTCACGGATGTGAGCGCGTGCCTTGCGGCGCGCGGTGCGCGAGTAGTCCTCGAGGTGCTGCCGCCAGAGCGTCGCCGCGGCGTCGAGATGCGCGCGGGCGTCGGTGACGAGCGTGGTGATCTTCTCGGTGAGATGCGCGGGCGCGACGGCGATGCGCGGCTCGAGGTTGCGCAGCTCCGCGTCCATGCGCGCCTGTTCGATCTGCGGCGGCGTGGCCGAGCGGAGATCGGCGGCGAGGCCGGTGAACCGGAGCGTGGCGATGAACCACTTCGCCGGATCCCAGTGATACCAGCGGATGCCGTTGCGGAAGTCGGCCGGGAAGCGGTGATGGAAGCTGTGGTAGCCCTCGCCGAGGGTCAGCAGCGCCACCCCCCAGTTGTCGCGGGCGGAGACCTCGGCGTTGTACGCGGGCTTGCCGACGTAGTGCGCGAGCGAGTTCACGAAGAACGTGGTGTGGTGGATGACGGCGAGGCGGAGGAAGCCGCCCCAGAGCAGTCCGGCGATCGCGTCGCCGAACATCGCGCCGATCAGCGCCGGCAGGCCGAAGCCGCCGACGACGAGAATGATCTTGTACCAGCGGTTCTGCCACCGGACGATGGGGTTCCTGAGGAGGTCGGGGGCGTTCGCCTTCGCGTCGGGCGCGTCGTGATGATGGAAGACCCAGAGGATGTGCGCCCACCAGAAGCCGCGGTTGATGTTGTACGGATCCCAGTCGCGGTCGACGTACTGGTGATGGACGCGGTGGCTGGACGACCACCAGAGAATCGAGTTCTGCGCGGCCATGGCGCCGAAGATCGCGTAGAAGAGCTGCACCGGACGCGAGGCCTCGTAGCTCTTGTGGGAGAAGAAGCGGTGATAGCCGGCGCAGATCGACATCCCGACGGCGAGGTACATCCCCAGGGCGAGCAGCGGCATCCAGAGCTCGAGCCCGGTGAAGTAGGTGTAGACCGCGGTGCCGGCGATCCCGACGATCGGCGTCAGGATGAGGAAAGACATCACGAAGTAGTCGATGCTTCCGCTGGGCCTGCTGCGGGGGGCGGGGACTTCAGTGCTCATGCGCTTCTCCAGTCATGTCGACCGGGCGAGTCACGAAACGGATCGCAAGCGCGGAGTCGAAGTCTGTCCAGTGTAACCCGGGGAGGCGGGGGATTATTTACATGTACGTCCCGGGGCGGAGCGGGTATGGTGGGGACAGGACCGAATGCAGATCACCATCGAAGACCGCGGACGCGACACGCTCCGCCAACGCCTCCGCGACCGCCTCGACGAGGCTGCCGCCCTCCGCTGTACCGAGCACGACCAGACCGTCGTGGCCGTGACGATCCACGGCCGCGAGAACGGCTGGTTCGACACGCGCTGGGTGACCTGCTGCGACGCCCTCGAACAGCGCGCCGCGGCGATCGTCAAAGAGCGGTGTTGATTCAGTGGGTTGAGCCTTCGAGCCGCTGGACGCGCGACTGGAGTTCGGCGATCGCGTCCTCGTGCTTGCTCTGCGTCTCTTCGAGCGTGCGTACGCGGCGGTCGAGCTCCGCGTGGGAGAACTTGATCATCGCCTGGGTCTCGGCGGCGGTACGGCGCACTTCTTCACGGATATCGCCAGCTTCACGTGCGAGTAGTTCGCGGGTATCCGCTAGCCCTTCCGCAACGATTTGGAGGTCGTGGCGCAGGCTTTCAGCGGTCGTATCGAAGTGGCGCTTGCTTTCCGCCGTGGCGTCGGCGAAATCGCGCCTGTTCTCTGCAATGGCGCCATCGAAGTGGCGCTTGCTTTCCGCCGTGGCGTCAGTGATGCGCTCGTCCAAGTGACGGCGAATCTCCACCGTGTGCGTCTCGAGCAGCGCTTTCAGCTCGTCGTCCGTCATGCGTTCATTTTACCGCGCCAGACGCTCCAGCAGCGCGAGCACGAGGCCGGTGAACTGCTGCTGCACGCGCGCGGTCGTGTCCATCACTTCCTGGTGCGTGAGCTTCTGTTTGAGGATGCCGGCGGCCATGTTGGTGATGCAGGAGATGCCGAGGACGGGGATCTGCATGTGGGAGGCGGCGATGACCTCCGGGGCGGTGGACATGCCGACCGCGTCTGCGCCGAGGATGCGGAAGGCGCGGATCTCGGCGGGCGTCTCGTACGTGGGGCCGGAGAGGGCGAGGTAGACGCCTTCTTTCACATCCAGCCCCTGCTCTTTCGCCACTTCCTTCGCGATCGCGCGCAGCTCCTCGGCGTAGGCGTCGCTCATGTCGGGGAAGCGGACGCCGAGGTCGTCGAAGTTCGGGCCCCGGAGCGGGTTCACCCCCATCAGGTTGATGTGATCGGAGATGAGCATCAGGTCGCCCGGGACGAACGAGGTATTGATGCCGCCGGCGGCGTTCGTGACGATCAGCTTTCTGATCCCGAGGCGGCCGAGGACGCGCGCGAGGAACATCACGTCCGGCATCTCGTAGCCCTCGTAGAAGTGCACTCGCCCCTGCATGACGGCGACCGGGGTCTGCTTCGTGTGGCCGAGGATCAGGCGCCCCTGGTGCCCGGCCACGGTCGACGCCTTGGCGCCGGGAATCTCGCCGTAGGGGATCGAGGCCTCGACGTCGATTGCGTCGACGACGTTGCCGAGTCCGGAGCCGAGGATCACCCCCACGTGCGGCTGAAGGCTCGACTTGCTGCGGATGTATGCGACGGCTTCGTTGATGGCCTCGATCATGGCGGCAGAGGATAAACGAGTGAACGATTCGTTGACAGCAGAACTCGCATCAACGACCATCGGGCGCGGTTCACCACATCAAGAGCGGACGGAGTCACAGATGGAGCGTTTCACTGCGCTGATCGGGTTTTTCGGGATCCTGGCGATCGCATATCTGCTGTCGACGGATCGCAAGGCGATCAAGTGGCGCCCGGTGGTGTGGGGGCTGATTCTGCAGATCATCGTGGCGATCTTCGTGCTCAAGGGCACCCAGATCGCCGACGCGCTGGCCGGCATCGCGCTGCCGCTGGAGCGGTGGGGCGCGGCGCTCGTCTTCATCCTCGTCGCGATCGTGGTCAGCCAGATCGCGAAGCGCCTCCCGCCCGGCGCGCGGCGCGGACTCTGGATCGCGTTCGGCGTCTTCACGCTCTACCTCTTCCTCGCCTTCAACCTGCTGGCGTACCTGTTCGAGACGATGAAGCACGTCGTGAACAGTCTGATCGGCTACACGCAGGAGGGCTCGAAGTTCGTCTTCGGCGACCTCGGCGCGCAGAACAGCAAGCTCGGGTTCGTGTTCGCGACGCAGGTCCTGCCGACCATCATCTTCATCGCCTCGATCTTCGCCATCCTCTATTACCTCGGCGTGATGCAGCTCGTGGTGAAGTTCTTCGCCAAGCTGATGTCGCGCTTCATGGGGGCCTCGGGCGCGGAGTCGACGTCGGTCGCCGCGTCGATCTTCATGGGTCAGACCGAGGCGCCGCTGACCATCCGCCCGTTCCTGCCGGAGATGACCCGCTCGGAGCTCATGACCATCATGACGGCCGGCATGGCCCATATTTCGGGCGGGATCATGGCGGCGTACGTCCTCGTGGCGAAGGTGGACGTCATCCACCTCCTCACCGCCGTGATCATGACCGCGCCGGGCGCCATCATGATGGCCAAGATCGTCGTGCCGGAGACGGAAGTGCCGAAGACCGGCGGCGACGTGGAAGTGGTCGTGCCGCAGCAGGACGTGAACGTGATCGACGCCGCCGGCCGCGGGGCGATCGAAGGGCTGCATCTCTCGCTGAACGTGGCCGGCATGCTCATCGCGTTCATCGCGCTGGTGGCGCTGGTGAACGGCATCTTCGGCTGGACGCACGGGCAGGTGGCCTGGTTCCCGGCGAGTCTCGACGCGCTCCTCGGCTGGATCTTCGCGCCGATCGCGTGGGCCATGGGCGTCTCGTGGAAGGACACCGTCACGGTCGGCAACCTCCTCGGCACGCGCATGGTGCTGAACGAGTTCGTCGCCTTCGCGAAGCTCGGCGAGCCGGGCGTCGGCAGCTCGCTCGACCCGCGCAGCTTCGTCATCACGACGTACGCGCTGTGCGGCTTCGCGAACTTCTCGTCGATCGCCATTCAGATCGGCGGCATCGGCTCGCTCGCACCGACGCGGCGCGGCGACCTGGCGCGGCTGGGGATGCGGGCGATGCTCGCGGGGACGCTGGCGAACTTCCTGACGGCGACGATCGCGGGATTCCTGTTGTAAGAGGCGTTACTGGTTGCTGGTTGCTGGTTGCTCGTGACGTGTCGCGCGACTGGTCAGGCAGTGCCTCACCAGGAACAAGCAACCAGGAACCAGCAACAGTCAGTTACCGGAGCGCCGCGACGAGCTCGCGCAGGTCTTCCGGCAGCGGCGCCTCCACCACCAGGGTCTCTCCCGTCCGTGGATGCACGAACGTCAGCCGCGCCGCGTGCAGCGCCTGCCGGGTGAACGCCTCGATGATCCGCTGCAGCTTGCGGTCAGGGATGCCGCGCCACTGCGGGCCGGAGTAGACGGGGTCGCCGACGATCGGGTGGCCGAGGTGCTTCATGTGCACGCGGATCTGATGGGTGCGGCCGGTGCGGAGGCGGCAGCGGACGACAGACGCGTAGCGGAGGCGCTCGGCGATCTCGTAGTCGGTGACGGCGCGGCGGCCGTCCTGGACGACGGCCATGCGCTTGCGGTCGCGGGGATCCCGTCCGATCGGGGCGTCGACGGTGCCGCGGTCGGTGGAGGGGGTGCCGTAGACGAGCGCGAGGTACTCCTTCCGCACGAGGTCGGTGTTCCAGTTCGCGGTCAGCTTCCGATGCGCCTCGTCGTGCTTGGCGATCAGCATCACGCCGCTCGTGTCCTTGTCGAGGCGGTGGACGATGCCGGGACGGAGCTCGCCTCCGACGCCGCTGAGGTCCTTCACGTGAAAGAGCAGCGCGTTGACGAGGGTGTGGTCGGGGTGACCGGCGGCAGGGTGGACGACCAGGCCGGGGGGCTTGTCGATCGCGACGACGTCGGCGTCCTCGTGGAGAATGCGGAGCGGAATCTCTTGCGATTCGACCGTCGAGGCCGCAGGATCGGGTACGTCAATCGCAACGCGCTGCCCCGCCCCCACGCGCTGCGACGCCTTGGTGGCCGGACGGCCGTCGATGCGGACGCGGCCATCGATGATGAGTTTTGCGACGGAACTGCGCGATTGAGTAGAGAGGAGGTCGCTGAGGGCACGGTCGAGGCGCTGGCCGTCCTGCTCTCCGGTGATCTCGGCCTCGAAGGTCTGGCTCACGAGAGAAAGTATATGAAGGAGGGGAAGCGACGGTTCGGCGGTACGAATCGTATGTGTTCGGTGACAAAGGTTGTCGCGCACGGGGCAGGGTTCGGTTTAGAATGCGCAGGCAGCATATCCAGATAAGTAGTTGGACCAAATCACGTCGGTGTTAAAGGGGAGAATATGTTCATGAAAAAACTCACAGTCGCGGCGGCCATGGTGCTGATTGCGGCCACCGCGTCGGCGAGCAATTTCCGCGGCGCAGATCAGGTGTACGTTCCGATCGCCGGTCACGTTCAGGGTGCCACCGGTACGTTCGTGACGGACGTCTACATCTCGAATCTTTCGAGCGACCCCGTCAGCGTCTCGGTCATCTTCCAGGAGCGCCGCCCGGACCTTCCGCCGGATGGCACCGTCGGCCGTGAGTTCGCGAACGCGATCACGCTCCGTCCGTTCGAGCGCAAGCAGTACCTCGACTTCTTCGTCTCCGCGCTCAACATCAACACCGCGGTCGTCGGCCAGCTCATCTTCAACGGCTGCCGCCAGAACCAGAACTGCGGCCCCGAGACGCAGGACATCAACGGCGTCAGCCCGCACTTCCGTCCGATCAGCGTCGAGACGCGCACCTACCAGGTGCTGCCGAGCCGCCCGGGTGAGACCACCGGCCAGCTCCTGAGCGGCTACCCCTGGTACAGCTTCGTCAGCCAGCGCCAGTCGAACGTCGACCTCGACGAGGTCTTCATCACCGGCATCACCTTCACCGGCGGCCCGGGACAGCTCGGCACCTACCGCACCAACCTCGGCTTCGTGAACGCCTCCCAGTACTCCTCGACCACGATCGTGGCCCGTCTGTACAAGGAGACGCTCGACACGTTCGTCCAGGAGGCGCGCATCCGCCTGTCCCCGCTCGGCAACGTCTCCGGCGGTCTCGACGGCTGGTTCCCCGGCGTCGCGCAGGGCAGCAACTACTTCGTGATCGTCTCCCAGACGGAGACCACGCCGTTCGGCACGCCGCCCGCGGGCTGCGAAGACGGTTGCCCGGCCTTCATCACCTACGGCTCGGTGCTGGACAACGTCTCCGGCGACGCGACCACCCTCGAGGCGCAGTACCTCCGCGAGCTCGACTCGGATGCGATCGACGAGATCTTCCCGCTCCAGTCCGGCAAGCGCAGCGTGCGCCGCTCGGTCCGCAGCCGCTAGTCCCAAATCGCTTTTTGACGCTTGAAAGCCGCGCCGCAAGGCGCGGCTTTCACGTTTGGGAAGGTACGCTCAGGCTCCGGATGGAGATGGAGACGCCTCGTACCCGCCGCGTCCAGCGCGTTCACCTGGGGCAGCCGCTCGTGGCGCGCCTCGGCTCGACCGGCGTCGTCCTCGTCGACGTCAGCATCCTCGGCGCGCGCGTCGAGCATCACGTCCCGCTCGCCGCCGGCGCCTTCACCCGCCTCACCTTCGACTGGGACGGGCGTCCTCTCGTCCTCGACTGCCGGATCGTCCGCTCGCGCCTGGAGCGCTTCTCGGTCGGCGCCGACGGGCTGACGGTCTACCACTCCGGCCTCGAGTTCGAGAACGTCGCCCCCGACGCGAGGGCGCGACTCAAGGAGATGATCGGCGGCTTCATCTCCCGCGCGCTCGAGGAGCAGAAGCTGAACGCGCGCGGGGTCCTGCCGCAGCACGACGCGGCGAAGATGCCGATCTTCCGCTTCGGCGGGCAGCTCACCGCGAACGCGAAGGACAAGGAGCTCGGCGCGCCGCTCCTGCCGACGTCACGGGTGGCGAAGGAGACCGGCTACGTCTGCTACGCGCTCGACAACAACCAGTGGCGGCGCAAGCGGACGCACGATCCGGGGCAGCCGGCGATCGGATTCACGATCTCGGCGGACGAAGACCACACCCAGGCCGAGCTGCTGTGCGACGCCTACCGGCGCTCCGATCCCGAGGGGCGGAGGCTGATCCAGCTCTTCGCGCAGATGAGCATCGTGGAAGGCGAGGGAACTGTCGCAGGACGTTTTGACCCGTGAGCGGATGACGCCGGTAGCATCGCCGGCGTGAAGTACCTCGCGGTCCTCCTCTTCGCCCTCACCGCCCTTGGCGACGACGTCGCCACCGCTCGCGCCGCCTCCGACGCCCGCCCGCAGCATCCGACGCTGCTGGTGAAGCTGGCCGTCGCCCTCGCGGCGAACGGGCAGCACGACGAGGCGGTGGCGGTGCTCGAGCGCGTCGCCTCGATGGGCTTCGTCTACTCGCTGAAGGAGCCGGAGCTCGACCCGGTCCGAGCGCGGGTGGCGGAGAAGTTCGCGGCCAACGCGCGGCCGATCGGCTCAGCGACGTCCGAGCTGACGGTGCCGCGCAGGGGGATGATCCCCGAGGGGCTGGCGTACGACGGCCGGCGGTTCTACGTGAGCAGCGTGCGCCTCAAGACGATCTTCGCGGACGGCCGGCCGTTCGCCGAATTGCCGACGCCGGTCTACGGCATGGCGTTCGGGAAAACTCTCTGGGTGGCGGGCGAGACGGCGGTGTACGAGCTCGACGCGCGGAGCGGGCGCCTGCTGCGGACGCTGACGGCGCCGGGCGACCATCAGTTCGGCGACGTCGCCATCGCGCCGGACGGCCACGTCTTCGTCAGCGACAGCAAGGGAACGCAGCTCTACCACGTCGAAGGGGGCGCGCTGGTGCCGTTCCTGACTGGACCGTTCCGCTCGCTGCAGGGCGTCGCGCCGATGGGGGAGAAGCTGTACGTCGCCGACTACTCGCACGGCCTCTTCGCGATCGACCGCCGCACCCGCGACCTCGTCGCCATCAAAGTCCCGTCAAACGTCTCTCTTCTGGGGGTCGATGGCCTTTATGCGGCCGGGCCGCGAACGCTCGTCGCGACGCAGAACGGGACGAGCCCGAACCGGGTTCTGGCGATCCGGCTGGCGCGCGGCGGGCTGGCGGTGGAGTCGGTCGAAACGCTGCTCGCGAACGACCCCCGGATGACCGATCCGACGCTGGGCGTCGTGGCCCGTAACCGCTTTTTCTTCAACGCGAACGGCCAGTGGGAAGAGAAGGACCCCGCGCGGCAGTTGGAGGCGCAGGTGCTCTCCGTTCCGATCCCGTGAAAGCGGAATCGGCGCAGAGCGTCACCGCGTTGTAACGCCCCGATGTGATGTGTTAATATTCGTCGGCTTTCGAGCAGCACCCTTTCGAAAGCGGCCGATCGGCCGCTTTTTTTGTTCTAGAGAGAAAATGAGCATTGGGCTTCCTGAACAGGTCGAAACTCAGATCCAGCGGATTGTCGAATCCGAGGGGTTGGAGCTCGTCCACATCGATTACCGCCGCCAGGGGCGTTCGTTCCTGCTGCGGGTGGACATCGACAAGGAAGGTGGGGTCAACATCGACGACTGCCAGTTGATCTCACAGCAGATCTCGACCTGGCTGGATGTCGAGGACCCGATCCCGGCGGAGTACGAGCTGCAGGTTTCGTCGCCGGGGCTCGATCGCAGGTTTTACCGGAATTCCGATTACGAGAAGTTCCTCGGCCGGCTCGTTCGCGTCAAGACGGGCAAGGCCATCCGCGGTCTGCACGTGATCGTCGGACGCCTCAAGGAGTTCGACGGCACGACGGTGGTCGTGACCGACCCGGTGATGAAGAAGGACGCGGACTACGCGATCCCTCTCGCCGACATCAAGGAAACGCGTTTGGAAGTGGAGATCTGAGCTAGATGGCAACCCGTACCGCCAAGTCTGAGAGCGAAGCAAAGAATCAGACGATGATGTTCAACGACAAAGACATTAAAGCGCTGGCGTACGAGAAGTCGATCGAGGTCGACCGTGTGTACCAGGCGCTCGAAGACGCCCTCTCGACGGCGGCGCGCAAGTACTACCGGACGCGCGAGCCGCTCGAGGCGGTGCTCGACCGCACCGCCGGCGCGGTGCAGATCTTCGCGGTCAAGGAAATCGTGGAGAACGAGGACCAGATCGAGGACCCGCAGGCGCAGTGGACGCTCGAGCAGGCCCGCCAGGTGGAGCCGGGCGCCCAGACCGGCGGCACGATCCGCCTCAGCTACATCAGCAAGGAAGTGGTCGACGTGGTCAAGGATCAGAACACCCAGATCCGCACCTACGAGGCCCAGAAGATCGATCCGGACGTCGAGCAGGGAGACGAGGTCAAGATCCCGCTCACCCGTCCGCCCGACGAGCTCGGACGCATCGCCGCGCAGTCGGCCAAGCAGGTCCTCTACCAGAAGGTCCGCGAGGCGGAGCGCGAGAAGGTCTTCAACGAGTTCAAGGACAAGATGGGCGAGCTCGAGAACGGCTACGTGAAGCGTTTCGAGCGCGGCGACATGATCATCGATCTCAACGGCAAGACCGAGGGGATCATCCCCCGTTTCCACCAGTCGCGCGCCGAGCGCTACTCGCAGGGCGACCGCATCAAGGCCGTCATCGTCGACGTGCATACGCAGCCGAAGGGGCCGCAGGTCGTGCTCTCGCGCACCGACCCGCGCCTCCTCATCAAGCTCTTCGAGATGGAAGTGCCGGAGATCTACGACGGCACGGTGGTGATCAAGGGCGCCGTGCGCGAGCCGGGCGAGCGCGCGAAAATCGCGGTCATGTCGCGCGAGCGCGACGTCGATCCGGTCGGCGCCTGCGTCGGCATGAAGGGCTCGCGCGTGCAGTCCATCATCCGCGAGCTGCGCGGCGAGAAGATCGACATCATTCCCTGGCACGAGGACATCGTGAACTACGCGCAGAACGCGCTCGCCCCGGCGAAGATCACGCGCGTCTCGGTGACCAGCGACGAGCCGACCCACCGCCCGCACCTCGACGTCATCGTCGACAACGACCAGCTCTCCCTCGCCATCGGCAAGCGCGGCCTGAACGTCCGGCTCGCGGCGGAGCTGATCAGCGCGAAGATCGACATCAAGTCGGAGGAAGAGGTGAAGGGGGAGGTCGCCGACGCCCTCTCGGCCATGCTGCAGGAGGCGATGGCGGAGTCCCGCGCCCAGACCGGCGTGCGCGAGATCGAGAACATGCCCGACGAATGGGCGCAGTTGCTCGAGGACGCCGGCTACGACGACCTCGACTCGGTGATCAACGCGACCATCGAGGACCTCACCGCGATCGAGGGTGTCGACGAGGACACCGCGGCCCAGATGATCGAGCTCGCGCGCAAGCACGAGCAGGTCGATGAGGTCGAGCAGAACGACGAAGACGAAGAAGAAGACGAAGACGAAGATCAGGACGTCGAGGCGAGCGCCGAAGAGGGCGACGACGACGCTTCCGGAGACGAGACTTCCGGCGAACAGCGCACGGAAGCCTCGTAGAATCAATGTAAGCCCACGGCTCAGGCGTCACGGCAGGAACAGTCCCAAGGAGATTGAATGGCGGCAGCAAAAATCAAGGTGAGCGACATCGCGAAGAAGATGAACATGACCGATAAGGACATGATCTTCCGTCTGCAGTCGCTCGGCGCCGAGGTCAACGATCCCAGTCAGGTGCTCGAGCCTGAGGTGATCCAGGCGCTCATCACCGGCAAGAAGCTGGTCGCGCGCACCCGCAGCGTGATCATGCGCGAAGACAAGCCGGTCACGGAGAAGAAGAAGGAGGCGGTCCGTCCGCCGCGTCCGATCGTGCAGCCGCCCGTGCGCAAGAGAGCCGAGGCTCCGAAGGAGGAGCCGGCCGCCGCTGCGCCGCCTGCCGTGATCATCCCCGAGTTCGTGGAGGCCGTCGAGGCCGAGGAGCGCGCCGCGAAGGAAGCTCCGGCCCCGGTCGAGCGGCCGAAGCCCGTCGAGGCCCCGGCCCCCGCTCCGGTCGCCGCCGAGCCGGCACAGGCCGAGGCTCCGGCCGCGGAGGCTCCTGCCGCTCCGGCGGCGGAACAGCCGGCCGCTGCCGCTCCCGCGGCACCGCGCCCGCCGCGTCCCGCGACCGCGCCGCATACCCCGCCGTCGCATGCTCCTGCCGACCGGCGCCCGACGGGCCCGACCGGTCCGCGTGCGCGTGCGCCGCAGGGTCCCCGTCCGAACTACGCGGGCCAGCAGACGGTCCCGACGGGACGTCCGACCGGCACGGGTGCTCCCCGTCCGTCCGGTCCCGGCGCGCCGATGGGCGGCGGCCCCCGTCCGGGTGGCGCACCGATGGGTGCACGTCCGGCTGGTCCCGGCGGTCAGGGCGCTCCGATGGGACAGCGTCCCCCGATGGGCAGCGGTCCCGGCGGTCCTCGTCCGGGCGGCCCGATGGGCCAGCGTCCCGGCGGTCCGATGGGCGCACGCCCGTCCGGTCCCGGCATGCGCGGCCCCGGCGGCCCGGGTGGTTTCCGCCCCGGCCAGGGTCCGGCGCGTCCGCCGCTGCAACAGCTCCCGCCGACGATGCCCGGCGCGAACATCATCCGCGGCAAGAAGGAAGACGACCGCCGCGAGGAGCATGACAAGAAGAAAACGCCGAAGCGTGGCGCGAAGACGAACCGCAGCGCGGAGTTCGATCAGGAGCTGCTGACCAAGGGGCCGTTCTCCGGCACCCAGGTCATCAACGACGACATCGGGCCGGACATCGTCCTGCCGGACATCGACGAGGACGCGCCGAAGCGTGCCTCGGCGCGCCGCGACGCGCGCCGCCAGTCGAACCCGCACGCGAAGGTGCTCGACTTCAAGAAGCCGACCGGCAGGGTCGCGCTTACCGAGGGCGTCACCGTCAAGGAGCTGGCCGAGAAGCTCGACGTCAAGGCGAGCGATCTCATGAAGCACCTCTTCATGAAGAAGGGCCTGATGGTGGCGATCAACCAGCCGCTCGGCGCCGAGCTCGCGCTCGAAGTCGCGCACGAGCTGAAGATCGACGCCGAGATCGTCTCCTTCGAGGAGGCGGTCGAGCTCGAGGCGATGGAGCGTACCGAGACTACCGGCACCGTCCCGCGCGGACCGGTCATCACGGTCATGGGCCACGTCGATCACGGCAAGACCTCGCTGCTCGACGCCATCCGCGAGACCAACGTCGCGGCCGGCGAGGCGGGCGGCATCACCCAGCACATCGGCGCGTACCACGTCGAGAAGCGCGGCCGGAAGATCGTCTTCCTCGACACGCCGGGCCATGAGGCCTTCACGATGATGCGTGCGCGCGGCGCGAAGGTGACGGACATCGTCATCCTCGTGGTCGCGGCCGACGACGGCGTCATGCCGCAGACGAAGGAAGCGATCGATCACGCACGCGCCGCGAAGGTGCCGATGATCGTCGCCATCAACAAGGTCGACAAGCCGAACGCGAACGTCGAGCGGGTGCGCCGCGAGCTCGCGGACAACAACGTCCTCGTCGAGCAGTGGGGCGGCGACGTCGTCTCGGTCGAGGTCTCGGCCGTGAAGAAGCAGGGCATCGACAGCCTGCTGGACATGATTCTCCTCACGGCAGACATGCTCGAGCTGAAGGCCAACCCCGACATGCCGGCCAAGGGCGTCGTGCTCGAGGCGAAGAAGGAAGTCGGCCGCGGCATCGTCGGCACGGTCCTGATTCACGACGGCACGCTGAAGATCGGCGATCCGTTCTTCTCGGGCACCACCTGGGGCCGCGTGCGCGCCATGTCGGACGAGCGCGGTCAGCGCATCAAGGAAGCGGGTCCCGCGACGCCGGTGCAGCTCACCGGCTTCGAGGACGTCCCGAACGCCGGCGACTCGCTCGCGGTCGTCGACGACGACACGCAGGCGCGCATGATCGGCCAGCTCCGCCAGGAGAAGGCGCGCGAGGCGCAGCATCAGAAGGGCGGGCGGATCTCGCTCGACCAGCTCTTCCAGCGCATGCAGACCGGCGGCATCAAGGAGCTGAACCTGATCGTCAAGGCCGACGTGCAGGGCTCGGTCGAGGTGCTCCGCGACACGCTGGCGAAGCTCTCCACCGCCGAGGTCAAGGTCAACGTGATCCACACCTCGGTCGGCGCCGTCTCGACGAACGACGTCATGCTCGCCACAGCCTCCGACGCGATCGTCATCGGCTTCAACGTCCGCCCCGAGCGCAACGCGCAGGAGCTGGCGGAGAAGGAAGGCGTCGACATCCGGATGTACACCGTCATCTACACCCTGGTCGACGAGATCAAGGCGGCCATGACCGGCCTCCTCGATCCGAAGTTCCAGGAAGTCCACCAGGGACGGGCCGAGGTGCGCGAGACGTTCAAGGTGCCGAAGATCGGCGTCATCGCCGGCTGCATGGTCACCGACGGCGTCATCCCGCGCGCCGCGAGCGTCCGCCTGCTGCGCGACAACCGGGTGATCTACGAGGGCAAGATCGGCTCGCTCCGCCACTTCAAGAACGACGTCGCCGAGGTCCGCCAGGGCTTCGAGTGCGGCATCGGCATCGAGAAGTTCCAGGACATGAAGGTCGGCGACATCATCGAGGCCTACAAGACCGAGAAGATGGAGGCGGCGCTCGCGTAAGCGATGGTCGTCGCCGTTGCGCTCTTCGAGATCCACATCGAGTACGCCCAGTCGCTGAAAGACAAGAGGGCGGTCGTGAAGTCCCTTCGCGACCGCCTTCGCAACACCTTCCACATCTCCGCCAACGAGGTCGCGCTGCACGACGTGCATCAGCGCGCCCGGCTGGCGATCTCGTTCATCGCCGACCGCCACGACTCGGCAGACTCATTGCTGGACAAGGTCCAGAACTACGTCGAGTCGCACGGAAACGCGGTGCTGGCAGGCTGGACGAGCGAGAAACTCGACTTCGATGAGGATGCGTCGCTGACATGAAGAAAACACGCAGGACGTCCCGGGTCGGGGAGAACGTGCGCGACGCGCTCGTGCAGGTGCTCCGCAGCGACCTCCGCGACTTCGACCTCGGCTGGTCGTCGATCAGCGAGGTGGAGGTGAGCCCCGACCTTCACTACGCCAAGGTCTACATCACCGGGCTGAAGGAAGACGACACGAAAGAGACGGTCGAGGAACTGCGCCGCCTCGCCGGTCAGGCGCGCCACCACCTCGCGAAACGCATCAAGCTCCGCTACACGCCGGAGCTCGACTTCCGCTACGACGAGACGGCCATGCGCGCGCTGCGGGTCGAGACGATCCTGCGCGAGGTGTTGCCGCCGGAGGAGAAGAGAGAGGCGGCCGAGGGCGAGACGGGCGACGACGAGTCTAAGGACGAATGAAGACCGTCTCGCGGTAGTACTGCAGCTCCGCGATCGACTCCTCGATGTCGTCGAGCGCGCGGTGGAGCTCCTTCTTGTCCGGCGACTTGTACTTGCCGCCGTACCACTCCGTCACCAGCAGCTTGATCGAGCTGACGTCGACGACCTTGTAGTGCAGGAAGTCGTGCAGCTTCGGCATGTACTTCACCAGGAACCGCTTGTCCTGGCCGATGGAGTTGCCGCAGAGGGGAGCGCTCTGGGCGTAGCACCAGCGCTTCACGAATTTCAGCGTCTCCGCCTCCGCCTCGGCCAGCGGCACCCCTTCGTCCCGGATGCGGTCGAGCAGGCCGCTCTTCTTGTGCGTGCGTCGGTTCCAGGCATCCATGGCGTCGAGCTTCGCCTGCGGCTGGCGGATCGCGAAGACGGGCCCGCGCGCGACGATCTCGAGGTCGTAGTTGGTGATGATCGTGGCGATCTCGATCAGCACGTTCGTCTCCGGGTCGAGCCCCGTCATCTCGCAGTCGATCCAGACGAGGTGCTTCTTGCTCTTCTTCGCGGCGGCCATGGTGCGGGATTCTAGTCGCAGAGTCTCAGAGTCGCAGAGTCGCAGAGCAATGCGGTGATGCCGAGCCTCTCTGAGACTTTGAGACTCTGCGACTCTGCGACTATCCTCGCCCCCGATGTCGTCCGACCTGTTCACGCAGCCGAAGGGCCTCAGCGGCAGCCTCTCCGGGTTCGTGAAGGGCTTCCGCATCCGCGCCGCCGTCGCCGAGCTGGGGGAGGCCCGCTCGGTGCTCGACCTCGGCTGCGGCCTCTGCGAGCTGATCGCGGTTCTGCCGGACGAGATCGAATACACCGGCGTCGAGCGCGACCAGTGGATGTACGACCGCGCCTGCACGCTCTTCCCCCCCTACCGGTTCCACCGCGGCGACATCGAGGAGACCGCCTTCGTCCTCGACGCGCAGGTCGACGCGATTTTCCTCCTCGCCGTCTGGGAGCACCTCCACGATCCCGCCGCGCTGCTGGAGAAGGCGCGCCGGTGGATCAAGCCCGGCGGCCGCTTCATCGCCACGACGCCCGCGCCCGCCGCGCACCAGGTCCTCGAGCTCGGCTCGAGGCTCGGCCTCCTCTCCCGCCACGCCGACGAGGAGCACGAGAAGCTCTGGAGCTTCGGGGAGATCGAGGAGATCGCCCGCCGCACCGGCTGGCGGATGATCCGCCGCAAGCGCTTCCTCCTCGGCGCCAACCAGTTGTTCGTGCTGCAGCCGGCGTAATTTCGAACACGTTCAAAAATCTCCTTGACGCGCGCGCGATCGCGACCTACCTTTGAATTGAACGCGTTCAAATACGAAGGAGGACGCAATGAAGATCGTGATTCCCGGCGGCACCGGCCATGCCGGCACTCTCCTCACCCGCCACTTCCGTCAGGCAGGACACCAGGTGGTCGTGCTCAGCCGCAACGTCGAGGCGCAGGCGGTGCTCTGGGACGGCAGGACGCTCGGCGACTGGGCGCAGGAGCTCGACGGCGCCGACGCGGTCATCAACCTCGCCGGCCGCAGCGTGCACACCCGCTACTCGGCCGCGAAGAAGGCGGAGATCCTCCAGTCGCGCATCGACTCGACGCGGGTGGTGGGGGAGGCGATCGCGAAAGCCGAGCGGCCGCCGCGCTTCTGGCTGCAGGCCAGCACGGCCACCATCTATGCGCACACCTACGACCACGCGCACGACGAGCACACCGGCGTCATCGGCGGCAGCGAGCCCGATGTGCCGGAGGCGTGGCACTTCAGCATCGAGGTGGCGCAGGCGTGGGAGAAGACGATCGACGAGGCGAAGACGCCCTGGACGCGCAAGGTGAAGATGCGCAGCGCGGTGATCATGAGCGCCGATCGCGGCGGCGCCTTCGACGCGCTCCTCCGCCACATCCGTCTCGGCTTCGGCCGGTTCGGCGACGGCCGGCAGTACATGTCCTGGATCCACGAGGTGGACTTCCTCCGCGCCGTCGACTGGCTCATCGAGAAGAAGTTCGAGGGGCCGGTGAACCTCGCCGCACCGAACCCGCTGCCGAACGCCGAGTTCATGGAAGAGCTGCGCGAGGCGTGGGGCGGCCGGCCCACGGTCCCGACGTACCGGCCGATGCTGGAGATCGGCGCGTGGCTGATGCGCACCGAGCCGGAGCTCGTGCTCAAGAGCCGGAAGGTCGTCCCGGCGCGGCTCCTCGAAAGCGGCTTCCGGTTCGAGTACGAGCACTGGCGCGACGCCGCGCGGGAGCTCGCGGGACGCAAGCGGGAAGGAGGCCGGTCGTGCGAGGCCCAGCCGTCGCGGTACTGGTGACGCTCGCCGCGGCGGTCGCGGCGCTACTGGCGGTGTACGGCGTGCAGCTCTACGGTCTCGCGCTTTTCATCGGCGTGCCGGTCTTCATCGGCTTCGCCACCACCGCCCTCATCGCGAACCGCCCGCGCCCGTTCCTCGCCTGCCTCGGCTGGTCCACGCTCGCGGCCACGCTCCTGTCGACCGGCTTCATCGTCTTCGGCCTCGAGGGGTTCATCTGTCTCCTGATGTACGTCCCGCTCGCGGTGCCGGTCATCGCCATCGGCACCTGGATCGCCTGGGCGCTCTTCCACCACCACCGCCTCCCGCGCGCCGGCGCCACCACCGTCGCGCTCTTCGCGGCGCTGCTCGCGGCGACCGCCGTCGAGCCGCAACTCGCCGGCGACGCGCCGCCCGTCTACGTCGCCTCTGATTCGTTGACGATCGACGGGACGCCCGACGAGGTGTGGCAGGCGATCGTCGAGCTGGACGACGTCCCCACGCCCGACGACCTCGTCTTCCGCGCCGGCATCGCCACCCCGCAGAAGACGCGCATCGAGACGTGCGCCGTCGGTGGCCTCCGCGTCTGCACGATGTCCACCGGCACGCTCGTGGAGCGCATCGACGCGTGGGAGCCGGGTCGCCGTCTCGGCTGGCGCGCGCTGTCGACGCCGCCGCCGATGCGGGAGCTCAACCCCTTCCACGCCGACGTCGACCCGCCGCATCTCCACGGCACCTACCGCAATGTGCGCGGCGAGTTCGCGCTGGAGCCCGCGGAAGAGGGGCGGACGCGCGTCACGCGCCGCACCTGGTACGAGCACGACCTGTATCCTTCCGCCTACTGGCGCATCTGGTGCGACTGGGGAGCCTCGAAGATCCACCTGCTGGTCCTCGAGCACCTTCGCGGCGAGACGCTGCGCCGGCGCGGAGGGAAGAGCGTTTGACCGGGACGAGCGAGCGAGGACAGACCGCAAAGGCGGAAGAGACGCGCAACCGGATCCTCGACGGCGCTCTGCGTCTCTTCCGGGAGCGGGGGTTCGAGGAGACGACGATGCGCGACGTCGCCGCCGAGGCAGGCGTCGCGACGGGAGCGGCCTACTACTACTACCGCTCGAAGCAGGACTTGGTCATGGCCTTCTACCTGCGCACCGACGAGCAGGCGCGCGAGGCGTTCACGGAGGCCATCCGCTCGACGAAGGACCTCAAAAAGCGGCTGCGGGGGATCATCGACGCGAAGTTCGAGCAGTTCGCGGAACATCGCGGCCTTCTGACGGCGCTCCTCAAGACTGGCGTCGATCCGCGCGATCCGCTCTCGCCGTTCGGCGAGGAGACGCGGCAGGTGCGCGAGGACAGCATCGCCTGGTACGCCCGCGCGCTGGAAGGCTCCGACGTCAGTGTCCCGAAGGACCTCGCGCCGCATCTCCCGCGCCTCCTCTGGATGTACCACATGGGGCTGATCTACCACTGGATCGTCGACACGTCGCCGGGCCAGCGGCGCACCGGGCGCATCACCGACGCAACGCTCGACCTCGTGGTGCAACTGCTCAAAGTGTCGTCGCTGCCGTTCATGGGACCGCTGCGCAAACGCGCGCTGAAAGTGCTGCGCGCATTCGAGGACGACTGAAGTATCCTCCGCCGCGATGGAACCGAAGAAGAGTGTCGACGGCGTGTTGCTCGTCGACAAGAAGGGCGGCATCACCTCCCACGACGTCGTGGAGCGCTTCCGCCGCCGCGCGAAGGTGAAGAAGGCGGGCCACACCGGCACGCTCGATCCGCTCGCCACCGGACTGCTCGTCCTCTGCGTCGGCAAGGCCACCCGCCTGCAGGCGTACCTCATGGGGATGGAGAAAACGTACGAGGGGACGATCCAGTTCGGCTGGGCCACCGACTCGTACGACGCCACCGGCGAGCCGGCCGGCGAGGCGAACGAGGCCAGCGTCGAGCACGTCGACTTCGAGCCGCACCTCGAGCGCTTCCGCGGTCCCATCGAGCAGATGCCGCCGGCGTTCTCGGCGAAGAAGATCGACGGCGTCCGCGCCTACGAGCTCGCGCGCAAGGGCGAAGAGGTGAAGCTCAAGGTCAAGAACGTGACCGTCTACGAGTTCACGATCCTCTCCGTCACCGGCTCGACCGCGAAGTTCCGCGTCCGCTCCTCCGCCGGCACGTACATGCGCTCCCTCGCGCACGATCTCGGGGAGGCCATCGGCATTCCGGCGCACCTCAAGGATCTCCGCCGCACCGCCATCGGCACGTTCCACGTCGACCAGGCCATCGACTTCGACCGGATGTCGGAGTCGGCGCCGGAGGCGATCCTCACGCGCCCGCACTTCCAGTCGCTCTCGGAGATCGAGCTGCCGCTGGAGAAGCTCCGCATCGACTGGCCGCAGCAGGCGAAGCTGATGCAGGGCCAGGGCGTGATCATGGTTCCACGCGTTCCGGTGCAGAAGGGCGATCTACTCGCGCTCGGCAACCCGCACGACCAGCTCGTCGCCATCGCCGAGGTGGTGAACGTGCTCCGCGAAGGCGGCCCGGTCGAGGTCCGGCCGAAGGTCGTCCTCGCCGGGTAGGGTCTCCCTCTGGAGCGACGGGCTCTCAGCCCGTCGGCGGTGCCGGGCTGGAGAGCCCGGCCTTCCAGAGAGCACCGGCTACCTGCGCGCCGGATGCACGATCGGCAGGTCGTGCGCGATCTGCCTCACCGTCCCATCCTTTTCGACGAGACAGCGCTGCCCCGGAAGCCGTTGCGCGGCGAACGACTCGGCGCGCGTGCGGTTCTGGCTCAGATACGGGATCCAGGCGCCCCGCTCGCCGTCGAGGAAGCGGTAGCGGTAGGCGACCCAGAAGTCGGCGTAGGTGACGGCGCAGTTTGCCGCGCGCACCTGGGCGAGGAGCGGCAGCGGGTCGGGCTCCGCGAGCACCTCGCGGTGCATCAGCTTCGCCGACATCCCGAGCGACAGCACCGCAATCGCGGCGCCGGCGAGCACCGGCACGCGGTAGCGGCTCCAGAGCTCCACCGCGCCGAGCGCGGCCACGCCGAACAGCGGCCCCACCGACGCGATGAGGTAGTGCGGCTTGCCGCCGGCGGTCGCGAAATAGAAAGCAACGTTGGCGAGCGGGATCAGCGCCAGCAGCACGCGGGCCTCCGTCCGCCCGCTCCACACGCCGACGGCCACGAAGCCGCAGAAGACGAGCGCGTAGAGCACGCCGAGGACGTTCGGCGGCGCGCCGATCCAGTGCGCGGCGACCGCGCCGAACGTCCGCACCTGCTCCACCACCTCCGAGGGATAGTTCAGGCGGAAGCCGAACACGTACGTGCGGTCGTACCAGCCGAAGATCCGCCCCAGCCACACCGGTGCGTAGCCGAGCGCGAACCCGGCGGCGAAGCGGGCGAGCGGCGCCAGCGGCGGGAGGCGCCAGCTCCGCCAGTCATGCAGATAGAGGATGAGCAGCGGGACGAGCAGCAGGAGCAGCGCGTCGGTCGCTCGTCCGAGGACGAACGGCAGAAAGTCGAAGTGCAGCAGGTCGAAGACGATGAAGAGCGCGAGCAGCAGCGCGCCGAGCCGGGTGAGGACCCAGGCGAACGCCTGCGGGATCCCCGACAGCCCTTGCAGCCGCCAGAGGTCGAGCGGGCGGGGGAGGAACGTGCGGACGGCCGGCGAGCGCCAGCCGAGCACCAGCACGATCGCGAGCAGCGTGAAGACCACCTGCTGATTCATCCACCAGCCGAATCCCGCCACGAGGCCGAGGAGCAGCGGGCGGGGGAACCAGAGGAAAAGCGCGAGGAGCGCCGAGGCGAGGACGAAAGCCATCTCCGCGCCGAGGGGGGTGATCATCATCCGCAGGATGACGGGAGGGGTGATGGCGAGCGCCACCATGGTCACCACCGCCGCCCGCCGGTCGACCCGCGCGACGGCCATCCCGATGAAGCCGATCCCGAGGAGCACCTCGGTCATCGTCCCAACGCGGAGCGCCAGCGGGCTGACGGCGCCAAGGAACAGCCCCGTCGCGGCGATGAACATGGAGGTCAGCGGGCCGATGTAGTTCTGCCCCCAGAAGAAGATGTCGAAGCCGCGCCCCTCGAGCATCTTCTTGCCCATGAGCGCGATGATGGCGGCGTCGCTGTTGAAGCCGCGGACGCGGCCCGTTTCCGAGAGGAGAGGGGAGTGCCAGAGGAAGAAGAACATCCCCACGGCAAGGACGAGGCCGATTCGCACCCACCGGAACACGCGGCGGAGTATAGGCGGGATTGATTTCGACCGGTGCCGCTGTTATCGTGCGCGGTTTAAAAGCTCCACGTGTATCCAGGCAATCGTTTTTACCTTTCAGGAGAACAGGATTTTGTCCACCACGAAGCAGGAGAAGACGGATCTCGTCAACACGTATCGGGTCCATGACACCGATACCGGGTCGCCAGAAGTGCAGATTGCACTCCTCTCGAACCGCATTACCTACCTCACCGAGCACTTCAAGACCCACGCGAAGGACCATCACTCGCGCCGCGGTCTGCTGAAGCTCGTCGGGCGCCGCCGCCGGCTTCTTGACTACCTCAAGAAGACCGATGTGGAGCGGTACCGGACGATCATCGACAAGCTCGGCATCCGTAAGTAACGCGAACCCCCCAGGGCGGGCCGCTTCGGCCCGCCCTTCGTGCATTCAGGCCCGAAGCCTGCACGAAAAACTCCCTCCGGCCGGATCCCATCATTCGGCCCAAGCGACTACCAACAGCGCGAGGTGATGAGTGGTCTCGCGCACCATCTGAAGGGAATCAATGGCTTTCAAAAGAGAACTAGAGATCGGCGGGAAAACCCTGTCGCTGGAGACAGGTGCGATCGCCAAGCAGGCGCATGGCTCCGTGGTCGTCCGCTACGGTGACACGGTGGTCCTCGCCACCGCCTGCTACAAGGAAGGCAACGTGATCGGCGACTTCATGCCGCTCACGGTCGACTACAAGGAGTACACCTACGCCGGCGGCCGCATCCCGGGCGGCTTCTTCAAGCGCGAAGGACGCCCGACCGAGAAGGAGATCCTCACCTCCCGCCTCATCGACCGCCCGCTCCGCCCCTCGTTCGAGAAGGGCTACCGGCAGGAGACGCAGATCATCGCCCTCGTGCTGTCGGCCGACGGCGAGAACGACCCCGACATCCTGGCGATCAACGGCGCCTCGGCCGCGCTGGTGATCTCCGAGATCCCGTTCCACAACGCGATCGGCGCCGTGCGCGTCGGCTACGTCGACGGACAGATCGTCATCAACCCGACCAACGCGCAGCGCGACCTCTCCGACCTCGACCTGATCGTGGCCGGCACCGAGAGCGCGATCGTGATGGTCGAGGCGGGCGCCCGTGAGGTGGACGAGAACGTGGTTCTCGACGCCTTCGACGCCGCCCACGCCGAGATCCGCCGCATCTGCGAAGTGCAGAACCAGCTCCGCCGCGACGTCAACAAAGAGAAGCTCAAGGTCGACTACAAGCCGAAGTTCACCCAGGAGATCCTGGACGAGCTGATGGCCCAGTACTCCCAGCCGCTGCGCCAGGCGATGCTCACCACCGGCAAGCACGCCCGCTACGACGCCATCAAGGCGGTCAAGACGCAGATCACCGGCAGCGTCGCCCCCGAGGACACCGAGCGCCTCACGGCCGTCACCGCCGCCTTCGGCGAGATGGAAGTGCAGATCTTCCGCAATCTCATGCTGCAGGAGAACATGCGCGTCGACGGCCGCCGGTTCGACGAGATCCGGCCGATCTCGATCGAGCTGAACGTCCTCCCGCGTACGCACGGCTCCTCGATCTTCACGCGCGGCGAGACGCAGGCCCTGGTCACCATGACCCTCGGCACGCCGCAGGAAGCGCAGAAGATCGAAGACTTCGAAGGCGAGACCTTCCAGCGCTTCATGCTCCACTACAACTTCCCGCCGTTCTCGGTCGGTGAAGTGAAGTTCCTGCGCGGTCCCGCGCGCCGCGAGATCGGCCACGGCAATCTCGCCCGCCGCGCCCTCGCGCCGCTCCTGCCGACCGAGGACGAGTTCGCGTACACGATCCGCATCGTCTCCGACATCCTCGAGTCGAACGGCTCGTCGTCGATGGCCTCCGTCTGCGGCGGCTCGCTGGCCATGATGGCCGGCGGCGTTCCGCTCAAGGCGAACGTGGCCGGCGTGGCCATGGGTCTCGTCTCCAGCGAGGACAACACCCGTCACGCCGTCCTCAGCGACATCGCCGGCATGGAAGACCACGAAGGCGACATGGACTTCAAGGTCGCCGGTACCCGCAAGGGCATCACGGCGCTGCAGATGGACATCAAGGTGTCGGGTCTGTCGCGCGAGGTGATGGCCAAGGCGCTCGCGCAGGCGAACGCCGGACGCATGCACATCCTCGACAAGATGGACGCGGCGATCTCGACCCCCAAGGCCGAGCTCTCCGAGTACGCGCCGCGCCTCTACACCGTGATGGTGCCGAAGGACCGCATCCGCGACGTCATCGGCTCGGGCGGCAAGACCATCCGCTGGATCGTCGAGGAGACCGGAACCAAGATCGACGTCGCCGACGACGGCAAGGTCACGATCGCCTCGACCGACGCGAAGTCGGCCGAGCGCGCCATCGACATCATCAAGGGCCTCACCGCCTCGGCGGAAGTGGGCAAGAACTACAAAGGCACGGTCAAGCGCATCGAGCCGTACGGAGCCTTCGTCGAGATCCTCCCGGGTCAGGACGGGCTGCTGCACATCTCCGAGATGGCTCATTCGCGCGTCGGCCAGGTGACCGACGTCATGCAGATGGGCGACGAGCTCGAGGTGCAGGTCGTCGGCATCGAGCCCGACACCGGCAAGATCCGCCTGTCGCGCAAGCCGCTCCTCCCGCCTCCGACCGAGGAAGAGCTGGCGGCCGCGCAGCAGCGCGAGTCGCGTGGTCCGCGCGGCCCGCGTGAAGGTGGCGGCGGCGATCGCGGCGGCTTCGGCGGCGGCGGTGGCCGTGACCGCGGTGGCTTCGGTGGTGGTGACCGCGACCGCGGCCCGCGTCGCGACGGTGGTGGCCACGGTGGCCATCGCGGCGGCGGCGGAGACCGCGACCGTGGCCCGCGCCGCGACGACCGCGGCCCGCGCGGCGGCGGTGGCGGCGATCGCGATCGCGGTCCGCGTCCCCCGCGCCCCGAGGGTGGTCACGGCGGCGGCAACGCCGGCGGCGGCTCCAACGAGGGCGGCGGCGGCGATCCCTCGATCTAACAAACGTCCGATGAAAAGGCGACCCTCACGGGTCGCCTTTTTGTTGGTCCGCGAAGCCAGACACCCCGGGCAACGCGCCACACGCAACGCGCAACGTATGATTCGCCGCGCATGGCGCGCGCGATCCTCACGGCACTCGGGGCCGCGGCCTTGGTCTACGCCCTCGTCGTCACCTGGCGGCAGAACGAGCGCGCGGCGGGACTCGACTTCTACATCTACTTCGTCAACTCGCAGCTCCCCGGCCGTGCCGACGTCGAGAACATCTACGACGCCGGCGTGCAGTCGCGCATCGGTGAGGAGTATTACGAGCGCGCGCAGCGCGGCACCTCCGAGCTCCGCAAGTACGACGCGCAGCGGCGCCGCTTCGTCGACAGCGTCTCCAGCCCCTTCCTCTACACGACGCTGGCCTGGGTGAGCCGCGACTACGAATTCGCGCTGCTGCAGGACCATGTCCTGCTCCTCACCGCGTTCGTCGTCGGCTTCCTCCTGCTGGCGCGCCGCGTCGGGCTCTCCTGGCCCTCGTCGCTGTTCCTGCTCGCGGCGCTGCTGCTCTGGTACCGCGGCTTCGAGGCCGACCTGCGCGTCGGCAACGTCAACTCGCTCCAGCTTCTCGCCCTCAGCGGCGCGCTGGTCTCGCCGCCGCTCGTCGCCGGCGCGATCTGCGGGATGCTGATCCTCTTCAAGCCGAACCTGATCCTCGTCCCGGTCCTGCTCGCCGTCTCGCGCGCCGCCACCCGCGACTGGCCGCGCCTGAAACGCGAGGTCCTCGGCGGCGCGATCGGCGCCGCCATCGCGCTCGTGGCGGCGGCGATCAACTACGGCACATTGAAGATCTGGCTGCAGTGGCTCGCGCGCGCGAACGAGTTCTACCACCGCCTCCCGACGCGCACGGAGCGCAACGTCACCCCCGCGCTCGCGCTCTTTCACGAATACGGCGCCTGGCCGAGCTACGCGCTCGCCGCGCTGCTGACCGCCGTCACCGTCATCGCCATCTGGCGCGCGAAACGGCGCGACGACGTGCTGGTGATCGGCCTCGCCATCATGATCTACCTGCTGTCCGCGACCGTGGTCTGGCTGCACTACATGGTGCTGGTGCTGGTGATCGCGCTCGCGCTCATGCGCCACCGCGTCACGGCCGCCGTCGCGCTGCTCGCGCTGACGGCCATCGCCGAGGAGCCAATCGAGATGCTGACCCACCTGCCGGTCTATCCGAACGACGCGAAGTTCATCGGTCCGGCGTTCGTGGCGTTGTTCGTCGCGGCGATCTGGCTACTGCTGCGACGCTCAGACCCTGACCCAGCCACCCCGTGACGCGCTCGCGCGGGCTGCATCCAGCACCCGTTGCTGCATCAAGCCGTCCTCGAACGTCGCACCCGGCGCCAATGCGTCGCGGTTGCCGGAGTCGAGCGCCTCGCGCAGCGCGCGCGCCAGGTACAGCGTCCCGCTCCCGAACGCACCGCCGTGCGAGTTGCCGGGTCGCTCCTCGTTCGCGGCGCCCGCCATACGCGCGAACGGTGCGCGGCCGGTCGACAGCAGCACCTCCTCGCCGATGAAGCGGATCGCCCCCTCCTCGGCGTAGATGGTCAGGACCGACGTCTCGTCCGGCCCGGTCGACACGGCGCTGAACGTCATCACCGCCACCGCGCCGCCGCGGCAGCGCAGGTCGACCGAGGCGAAGTCGTCGGACGTCACCTCGCGGGTGTCGGTGTCGGAGTTCCACGGGGTTCCTCGGGGTTCCTCGGAGTTCCTCGGAGTGACGGATTCAGACGCCGCGCCCCCCGAGGAACCCGAGGAACCCGAGGAACCCCGAGGAACCGGCCTCCGCTCGATCGTCGTGCGCATCAGCGCCTGCACCTCCTCGAACTCCACGCCGAAGAAGCGCAGCGCGTCGACGAAGTGCGAGCCGACGGCGCCCCAGATCCCGCCGCCGCGGCTGGCGTCGCTCCACCAGTTCCACTCCCGTTTCCGGTCGCCGCGCGCGGGGCTCGAGTACCGCACCTCGGCGTAACGGATCGGGCCGAGCTCCGCGAGGCGCGTACGGGCCTCGCGCCAGGAGGGGAGGAAGCGCAGCTCGTGGTCGATCAGCGCGATCCTTCCGGGGTGGCGCTTCGCTGCCTCGACCAGCTCCTCCGCCTCGCCGGCGTGCAGGGCGGTCGGCTTCTCGAGCAGGACGTGCTTGCCGGCGTCAAGCGCGGCGAGCGCCATCTCCCGATGCTCCGAGGGAGGGGTGACGATGGAGACGAGCTCGACGTCCGGAGCGGCGATCAGCTCGCGCCAGTCGTCATACGGCCGGACGCCGAGGTCGTCCGCGACCGCTCGCGTCCGCTCCGGCCGCTGTCCGGCGATGCCCGTGACCTCCAGCCCCGCCTCCCGGAACGTCGGCACCTGCACCCGCGCCCCCCAGCCGGTCCCGACTATGCCGATTCTCGCCATGCACACTCCTTTTGGCAGGTCGTTCGCACTAATAACATCTCGCCATGCCCCGCAAACGCGATCTTATCGTTCCGATCAGGGACCGCAGGCAGCGAAAGCGCTACCTGACGCTGAAGAACTTCGGCTGGGCGTCGCTCGCGTTCGTGGTCCTCTTCGCCGGCATCTCCATTCGCTCGGAGCTGCGCGGCACGGGGGCGGACTACGGCCGCCTCTTCCAGCGCCAGATCGACGTCCCGCTGGAGCGGAAGCCGGTCGAGGTGGTGCGCGAGGCGCCCGCGCCGGTACCCGACCAGACCCACGCCGACCCGACGCTCCTCGAGCCGATGACGCGCGAGCAGTGGCTCTACGGCGATCCGCAGGCTGCGCAGAGCGCGACGCTGGTTCCGCCGCCCGTGGCCGCCCCGCGCGCCGAGGCCTCGGTGGCCGCGGGACAGACCCGCGTGGCCATCGTCGGCGGCGCGGAGGGCGTCACCGTCGTGCAGCGCGAACGCCGCAAGCCGGTGCTGGCGGGCGGCTTCGGCCGCTGAACAAGCCCGTCAACAACGCCACCTGCTTCTCTACAATGGCGCCCCATGCCTGACGCGATCACTTTCGGCACAGACGGCTGGCGCGCCGTCATCGGCGACCAGTTCACGTTCGACAGCGTCCGGCGGGTCTCCGACGCCATCGCCGTGGCCGCCCGCACGCTCGCCCCGCCGCCCGACGTCGACCCGAACGCGCTCCTGGTCGGCTTCGACCGCCGCTTCCTCTCCCGCGAGTTCGCCGGCGTCGTGGCGGAGTCGCTGCGGAGCGCCGGCTACCGGGTGATCCTCTCCGACCGCCCCACTCCCTCGCAGACCATCTCCTTCACCGCCCTCCACCGCCACCTCCTGGGTGGGGTGATGGTCACGGCCAGCCACAACCCGGCGAAGTACAACGGCCTGAAGTTCAAGGCGTGGTACGGCGGCTCGGCCCTTCCGGAGACGTACAACACCATCGCCGGCAGCCTGGGAAAACGGGACGCGCGCGAGGGAGGCACCATCGGCGAGGAGAACATCCTCGACGACTACATCGACGGGATCCGCGGGCAGCTCGACCTGCGCATGCTCAAGGCGGCGAAGCTGGCCATCCTCCACGACCCGATCCACGGCGCCGGCGCGACGCTCCCCTCGAAGGTTCTCGGCCTCGACTACACCGGCGCGCATCGCATCATCAGCCGCGACACCGAGCCGTTCGAGAGCACCATCGTCGACGGGATCCGCGGCGACGTGAATCCCGCGTTCGGCGGCGTCAACCCGGAGCCGATCCCGGAGAACCTCAACGCCTCGCAGAACGTGATGATGTCGGGCGACTACGACCTCGCCATCTGCAACGACGGCGACGCCGACCGCCTCGGCATCCTCGACGAGCGGGGGCGCTTCGTCTCGCCACACAAGATCATCTCTCTCCTGGCGCTCTACCTCGTGCGGGAGAAGAAGCGCGCCGGCGAGATCGTGAAGACCTTCTCGACCACCCGGCTCATCGAGAAAGTCGCCGCGAACCTCGGCGCGACGCTGCACGAGACGCCGATCGGCTTCAAGTACGTCGCCGACCTGATGCTCGCCCGCGACGTGCTGGTGGGAGGGGAGGAGAGCGGCGGCATCGGCTTCGGCGCCTTCATGCCCGAGCGCGACGGCGTCCTCTCCGGCCTCATCGTGGCGGAGGCGGTGGCGTATTACGGCCTCCCGCTCTCCGACATCATCCGGCGGATGGAGGAGGAGTTCGGCGCGCTCAATTACGACCGGCGCGACCTGCACCGCCCGATGCCGCAATGCGCCCGCCTCATCGAGCGCGTCCGCGCCGGCGAGCTCGACTCCGCCTTCGGCCTCCCGTTCAGCACGCGCGAAGAAAAGGACGGCGTGAAGATGAACTTCGGCGACGGCTCATGGATCCTCTTCCGCAAGTCCGGCACCGAGCCGATCATCCGCATCTACTGCGAGAGCCCCGACGCCGGCCAGGTGCAGCGCATGCTCGACCGGGCGGTGGAGGAGCTGGACGCCGGGTGAGGCGCGGAGGAGCGGCGGGACGTCCCGCCGCTCCTGTCCCAATCAAGGAGCGGGAGGTGGGGCCGGCCTGTCGTCCGTGGACACGCGCGGGTCGGCGGCCGAGGAGACGGCGCGGACGAGGAAGTCGAGTATGCGGGAGTTGTAGATGTCGCTGTGGCCATTGATGATCGACTCATCGACCTCGACGACCTTGAACGGGTTGTGCCTCTCTTTCCCCTCGACCTCTTCGAGGCAGCTCGGCGCCGTGCAGCCGCCGGCCTGAGCGGCCACGCCGTAGCCGGCGAGCGGATCCCTCGCGACATCGGCGGCGAGCTGTTTCATCGCCGCCTCGTCCACCTGATATTTGCAGTTGCACGGCCCCGGCTCGCTGGCCTTGTAGACGCTCGCTTTCTCGTTCGCGCTCTGGTTCTCGTTCAGCGTGTGCGTCCTGAAGGCGTCGAAATGTCCTACGGCCCGGACGGCTTGGGTGCGCTGCTTCGGCGAAGGAAAGCGGTGGAACATCGTCGCCAGGCGGCGGCCGGCGCTGAACCAGAAGCCGTTATAGCGATCGGTCTCGGAGGCGAGGGTCAGCATGACCGTTCGCTGCGACCGGCAGCCCTTCAGGTCGTTCGTCCGGTCGTCGATGCTCGAATAGCGCAACGCCTCGAACGCGGGGTTGAGCAGCACGATCAGATCGCCGACGCCGGCCGGCTTGAACGTGTTGCAGTCCATCAGGTCCCGTCCGGGCCTGTAACGCTCTTCGGCGACCTGCTGGTTGAGCACTCCGGCGACGGAGGAGAACAGCATCGCCCCGCCGAAGCTGTGGCCGGCCAGGATCAGCCGCGAGTTTTCCGGGAGCCGATCGTCGAGCTGATTCAGCCAGCCGATGAGAGTGCTGATGTAGCCCGACTGGCCGATCAGGTGGGCTCTGCGCTTGCTCGAGTAGAACGACGCGACGTTGAGGTTTTCGAGTTGGCGGGCGCGCTGGCTGATCGGCGCGCCCCGCCAGCCGGTCATCACACCGATGACGTCTCGCCGGAGACAGAGCGGGTCGTCTGTGCGCCCCCTTTGTGCCGCGTTCTCAGTGCAGAGCCGCGCGCGCTCCGTCTCATAGACGGCCAGGCCGCGCAGGACCTCGCGGAAGCAGACCGCGTCGCGATCGCATGCCGCCGCCGTGTGACGCCAGCCGTGTGTAAAGCTGACGATGATCGCCGGGCGCGCGGGAGGGTTGTTCACCTTCACCGCCGCCTCGATGTGCCGCTGCACGGCTTCGAGCTGCTCGTGGTTGAAGATCCACCCCTGGTCGTCGAACTCCACGAACCCGACCATGAAGCCGTCCTTCGTGTGGTGTTCGAACGTCGCCTTCTCGACTTCGGCGCGGTGTTCCGGCTCCTTCGCGAGCCTTTCCACGGACGAGTCGATCTTGGTCGCGAATTGCTGGCAGTTGTTGGCCTCGTCCGACGCGTCGCATGGAACCGTACGCGCGGGAATCGTGGTACAGGAGACGAACAGGAACAGAAGAGCGGCACTGGAGACGAGTCTGAGCATGGTCATTCCTTTCATCGGCTCGTGTTGCGGAACATCGTGATCGCGCGTTCGAGAACGTCGCGGGTGGGGTGGCCGGGGTTGTCGCAGTACCAGCTCGTCAGGACCGCATGCGAGCGTCGTGTGAAACCGAACGGGTTATTCGGCCCGGAGTCGATCTCGACCGCTTCCACCTGACGGGGCAGCGCCGCTTTCAGCGCGTCGAGCCGCGCGCGCGGCGATCTGCGGTCCTCGGAGAAACGCGTGGCGAGGATCGGCGTTCCGCGCTCCCGGATCCGGTCGAGTGTCCCCTCCGGCAGGGGAAGCGTGGCCGGTCGGTAGAACGGAAGCGCCGGTTGCGCGACGACAGCAGCGTTGATCGGCACGTCCATCCCGATGAGCTCCAGAGGCAGCGTCCCGGTGAGGCACAGCCCGATCGCGCCCAACCCTTTTCCGCCGGAGTCGGCATCGATCTGCAGCAGCAGCGGCTTCAGTTCGGCGGCGATCCGGCCGCTGCTCTCCGGGTTGAAGCAGTCGATCTCGCCGCCGCCGACGCAGAGCTTCAGGAAGTTCCGGGTCGGCGCGAAATCGCCCGGCTGGCCGAAGAGCAGCGGCACGTAGACGCTGAAGCCGGCTTCGCTGATGCGGTGGGCGAGCCGCAATGTCGCCGGGCTGAGGCCGGGGATCTCGTGAAACACGACGACGGGGGGGCCGGAGCCACGCCGAAAAACGAGGAACTCGCGCGTCGCGCCGCGCATCGTCATCGGCGGCGGGAACGCCGCTTCCTGGACCGTCGGCTCGACCTGCGGCTTCCGATCGGTGCAATGCGGTTGTGCGCAGCGCGACGCGAGCCCCACGAGCGCTAAAGCGACGATCCATCGAAACATGCCGCCCTCCCTGCTGATGGTGTGCATTATTCTTGAGGGACGCGGCGGGCGAGTTCCCGGCGAAGCGACGATGCAGGCGCGCGATGTTCTCGAACGCACGCTCGCACCGCACCACGCCGCCGCCGTGCCGGATATCCGCCGCCGGAGCTGATCCGCTACCTTCTAAGAGCGTCGCCGTGCACGATTCGCGTCTGCCGCGCTCCAGTTCGTGGGGGATCAGGCCTGCGCGCCGCCGGGATAGAGGCCGAAGGCGCAGACCTGTTCGGCTTGCCTGTTGTGCTTCTCCTCAACTGGAAGTCCTCGGATAGGTCGGCGTCGCGCGTGGAGTGCCGGCGTCCGACGGGAGCGGGCGAACGACTCCGGCTCAACGCAGAGGAGGCGCACGCGCCCGTGGCGGGTGGCGATGGACTCGGGACGAGTGCCTTGCGATGGCGCTGACGGCCGGCCACCGGCGCTCCGTCGCCGCCGCTACTCGTGCCGGTCCTTGTCCGCGATCTTGCGGAGCGATGCCGCGATGTCCGCGAGGTGTCCCTCGATGAGGATCAGCTTCTCCTGCGAAACGCTCATGTAGCTCTGGTACCCGCCTTTGCCGAGCAACGGCGTCCTGCGCAGGAAAACGACCCAGAGTCCGATGAGGACGAGAAACGGCGCCCAGGTGATGAGCGCCGTCAGCCACCGGGGATTTTCCGCTCCCGCCTGCGCGAAGGCGGAGAGCGGCCTACTAGCGACGACGAGCGCGACGACGATGTTTTTCACGAGACCCTCCGTATGAAGACGATCTACGGCTCACCGCGACGAGAGTTTCCGCGGGCGACGCTCAGCGCCGCCGCGATGCATCCATAACGCCGTGCATGCACACCACGTCAGTGCACGTGACACCCCTTGACTAAAGACGGGATTTCCACTGTTCGTGTGACGATGTTCGTGCTACGGTGCGGACATAAATCATGAAGGCACTTATAGGCACCTTCCTCGCCGTCATCGCCGTTGCGTGTAGTGCCGTTGCGGAGCCCCGCCCCTGGGTCAATAAAACCTACACCGGAGCAGTCGAGATCCGTCGCAACGCCGCGTCCACCGATTCGCTGATCATTGCGATCGACACGGTTCGCGGCAATGCACGTGATGGCGTGGCTGATACGGCGTATGTCTTCTACACCGCGACGCCGGCCGCCGACGTTCAGTTTCACGCCGAACGTGCGCACGTCGAAGACATCGGCGGCCGTCAGCTCGTCATCATGGCGGGCGAGCGCAAAGTGATTTTCGCGCTGGCGGGCGAGGAAATCCGGAATCGTGCGGAAGGTGCTCTGACGTTCAGCGACGGCGCCGGCATTGCGCGCCATTGGGGCGACGAAGTGTCGCTCCTGCGTGTCGGCAGCGGCGAGCCGACCGCGCAGGTCGGGTGCGACGGCGACGGCAGCAGCGAGCCCTGTTACTCCGACTGGTCCGTCGGCGGCGGTGGCGGCGGCGGACGTTGCGACAGCGGCGGTCCCGGCGCGACCTCCTGCAGCATCGAGGCGCAGGTGTGGAGCAGCGGCGGCTCGTGCAGCGTGAGCTGCGGCCCGGGCTACTACGCCTGCTGCAGCTACAGCGCGAATTGCAGGTGCATCAGGTATTGAGACGCGCTTGAGCGAGGGTCGCCGCATGCTAGGATTCAACCCCTGAGCGGCGACCCACCTCCCCCCACGGGCGTCGACTCCGCATCCCATCGAATCCAGCGGAGAAGCAACACGTGTCGACACCTGAGACCCAGACGCGCACGCAGTTCACGCGCGAGAGCATCATCGACGACTACCGCGTGGCGGTGCGCAGCCGTCACGCCAGCCTGATCGGCCGCAAGGAAGTCCTCACCGGCAAGGCGAAGTTCGGCATCTTCGGCGACGGCAAAGAGGTCGCCCAGCTCGCGTGGGCGCGCGCCTTCCGCAAGGGCGACTGGCGCTCCGGCTACTACCGCGACCAGACGTTCATGCTCGCCGTCGGCGCGGCCACGCTCGAGGAGTTCTTCGCGCAGCTCTACGCGCACGCCGACGTCGAGCACGACCCCTGGTCAGCCGGCCGCTCGATGAACGCCCACTTCTCCTCCCGCTACCTCGATGCGAACGGCGACTGGACCTCGCACGTCGACGCGTACAACGTCTCCGCCGACATGTCCCCGACAGGCTCGCAGATGCCGCGCCTCGTCGGCCTCGCGTGGGCCTCGCGCCTCTATCGCGAGCTCGGCATCCCCGGCGCCGAGCAGTTCTCGCGCGGCGGCGACGAGATCGCCTGGGGCACGATCGGCAACGCCAGCTGCGCCGAAGGCATGTTCTGGGAGTCGCTCAACGCCGCGGGCGTCATCGGCATCCCGATGATCGTCAACATCTGGGACGACGGCTACGGCATCTCCGTCCCGAACGAGTTCCAGATCACGAAGGGCAACATCTCGGAGCTGCTGAAAGGCTTCCAGCGCGAGCCGCGCTCGAAGTCCGGCTTCGACATCTACACCGTCAAGGCGTGGGATTACCCGGCGCTGTGCGAGACCTACCTCGCCGCCGCCACGATCGTCCGCCACGAGCACGTCCCGGCCATCATCCATGTGACCGAGGTGACGCAGCCGCAGGGGCACTCCACGTCGGGATCGCACGAGCGCTACAAGACGAAGGAGCGTCTCGACTGGGAAGTCGAGTTCGACGGCATCCGGAAGATGCGCGAGTGGATGATCGCGCAGGGCATCGCCACCGTGCAGGAGCTCGACGAGCTGGAGAAGGAAGACGTCCAGGCGGTGCGCGACGCGCAGCGCAAGGCGTGGGAGGCGTACCGCAAGCCGATCGACGCCGAGGTGAAGGAGGCGATCGCGATCCTCGACCGTCTCGGCGCGAACGACCTGCGGCAGGAGCTGCAGCGCAACCAGGCGCCCTACCGCCGCGACGCCGTCCGCGCCGTCGCCTCCGCCGTCGTGTTCTCTGGAGCGACGGGCTCTCAGCCCGTCGCCTCGGCGGCCGAATGGCTCGCCAGGAAGCAGCAGGAAGGCGACACCCGCTACGACTCCCACCTCTACAGCGAGAGCGGGCAGGCCGCGCTGCGCGTGGAGGAGGTGAAGCCGGAGTACGCCCCCGACGCGCAGACGCTGAACGGCTTCGAGATCATCAACCACTGCTTCGATCACGCCCTCGGGCGTGACCCCCGCGTCATCATCTTCGGCGAGGACGTCGGCCGCCTCGGCGACGTGAACCAGGGCTGCATGGGCCTCCAGGAAAAGTACGGCGCCTGGCGGGTCATGGACACCGGCATCCGCGAATGCACCATCGTCGGCCAGGCCATCGGCGCCGCGATGCGCGGCTTCCGTCCGATCGCCGAGATCCAGTACCTCGACTACATCCTGTACGGGCTGCAGATCATGTCCGACGATCTCGCCACGCTGCGCTGGCGCTCGGCCGGCGGGCAGAAGGCGCCCGTCATCATCCGCACCCGCGGCCATCGCCTCGAAGGCATCTGGCACTCCGGCTCGCCGATGGCCGGGATCATCAGCCTCGTGCGCGGCATGTACGTCTGCGTCCCGCGCAACATGACCCAGGCCGCCGGCTTCTACAACACACTGCTCCGCTCCGACGACCCGGCGATCGTGGTCGAGGTGCTGAACGGCTATCGCAGCAAAGAGAAGCTGCCGTCGAACATCAGCGAGTTCACGCTGCCGCTCGGCGTGCCGGAGGTCATCCGCGAGGGGAGGGACGTCACGCTCGTCTCCTACGGCGCCACGCTGCGCATCGTGATGGAGACCGCGGAGCTGCTCGCGCAGAACGGCATCGACGCCGAGGTCATCGACGTGCAGACGCTCCTCCCGTTCGACACGCGCGGTGTGATCGTCGAGTCGCTGAAGAAGACCAGCCGCATCGCCTTCATCGACGAGGACGTGCCCGGCGGCGCGACCGCGTTCATGCTGCAGCAGGTGCTCGAACGCGACCACGGCTACGACTGGCTCGACTCCGAGCCGCGCGTCATCGCCGCGAAAGACCACCGCCCCAGCTACGGCTCCGACGGCGACTACTGGTCGAAGCCGAACCGGGAGTCGATCTTCGCCGGCGTGTACGAGCTGCTGCGCGAGGCGAACCCGCGGAAGTATCCGAAGATCTGGTAGCGCGTCGCGGCGGCCGGGCACATTGCCGGCCGCCACTGATGCACTTCAGACGGTGACCGTGGCCGTACCGCCGGTCCCCAGTACAACGCCGGGGCTGGGCTGCGCCATCGGCGCCGGCTCGGCGCACTTCACGGTGCGCGGCTTCGGCTTGTACTGCTCGAGAATCTCGCTGAAGCGCTTGCTCCGCTCGTTCCTCACGTGATGAAGCGATTCGTCCGCTTCGACCACCGTCCGATGCCGCGGCTGGAGACGCTGCGCAAACGCGAAATGCGACAGGGAGCAATCGAGGTACTTCTCGTCGTGGCTCACCTCCGCGGCGATCGAATACGTGCAGGCGAGGTTGTACTGTTGCGCCGGCGACGGGACCGTGCAGTCCAGCGTCGGATCCGCCTCCATCTCCGCGATGGCGCGCTGATCCCCATTCACCGCGCGCAGCCCCGCCACCATGATCACCAGCGACGGCCGCATCGTCTTCAGCGTCTTCTCCAGGCTGGCATTGCGCATCTGCTTGTGCAGATAGGCGAGGTATCGCTGGGTGAGGCTGTTCGCGACGCTTGCGGTCAGCGTGATCTGCAGCAGGCCGATTCCGCGTAACGCGTTGAAGAGCTTCCCCATCTTCCTGCCGAGTTGCGGAAGACGATCCATGATCTCGAGTTTCTCGTCGATGCGCTCCAGGAGGTCGGTCGCGACCTTCAGCGCCTCCTCGGCCCTCTTCTCGTTGTACAGCGTGGCCGCCAGCCGGACGCTGGAGGCGTAGTAGATCGGGTCCGCCTCCACGGTCGGTCCCCGGCTCGATTCCTCCCGTGCGCGCTTGACCTGCTCGATGCCGCGCTGGCGATCGTGCTCGTTGCCGGCGAGCAGCAGCGCGCCGAGGTTCAGCCTCGCGCCGCGGTTGCGCGGATCGCGCTTCAGCGCTTCCACGTACAGCTTCTCCGCCGACTCGAGGTCGCCTTCCTGTTCGCGCCGCACACCCGCGTTGAACAGCGCGTAGCTGCGCCAGTAGTTGGTACCGAGAACGGTCAGTCCCTTGTCGTTCATGTCAGATCTCCGAAAGGCGGAACAGGAGCCAGATCGCGGCCGGCTCGGCCAGGTCGTGATAGCCGCTGGGGTCCTTCTCCTTCGGCGGCGGCATCCCGGGATCGAAGTCGAGTTGCCAGAGGGTGGACGTGAAGAGCACGCGGTTGCTCTCCCGCAGCGAGATCGTCACGCCGGCCCCTTTCTCTCCAGCCGGATGCAGCGTGCCGCTGACGGTGATCACGCGGCGGGGATGGAGGTTGCCGAAGAGCGCCGGGATTCCGCTGACCCACGAGAGCGAAGACGGGACGGCGGAGACGATCGTGGCCGGCAGAGTGATGGCCTGCGCCGATCCCTGCACGAAGCCGACGCGCGGGAGCAGATTCGCCGAGAGATGCTCGGTGCGATCGCGCAGCAGCGCGGTCATGCTCTTGCCGACCGTCATGCCGGTGTTCGCGTCATCGAGCTCCGTCACCTCCACCCTCGGCAGCCGGAAGCGCGCCCAGGCGATGGAGAGCAACACCAGCAGCAGCGCGACAACGGCGAACATCTCGCCCGCCGGACGCGCCCACCGGTCCATGCGGCGCGCGACCTTCTCCCGCCACCACTGAAAGTCGCCGCCGGAGAGGTACTGCAGTTCTTTCGGCACCGGCTGCTCGGTCGTCTTCAGCGCCTCCTTCAAGGCCGCGAGCGCGTCGGTGTGCAGGCCGAGGTCCGACAACCGGATGGCCTGCGCGAACGGCTCCGCCTGTTCGGTCGTGGTGGAGAGCCGCACCAGCCCCGTCGCTGCCGGTGTATAGGACGGGTCGCGCTTGAGCGCCTCGATGTAGCGGCTGCGGGCGACCTTCACGTTGCCCGCCTTCTCGAGGGCGGCGCCGCTGTTGTACCGCTCGACCGCCGAGGCGCGGATTGCGGTGAGCTTCGTCGACAGCTCCATGACGCACGGCGTCTTCGGCGCCTCGCGCGCAAGCGTCGAATGTGCCTCGCGCGCCTCCGCCACCTCGGTCATTTCGATCTGGTCGTCGATCTTCAGACAGCGCGTCTCGACGCTTTCGGCGGCGCGAAGCGAGACGGCCAACAGCACGGCAAGCACTGCTGCTGCAAGGTTCCGCATGTTGTCTCCGGTAGGTCTTTCATTCTAAGAGGGACGTCAAGCGCGCATTCCTTCCCGTGATTGATAGACTCCCCCCATGCTCGCCGAGCTCCTGCTGAAGTGGCCGCTCATCCGCCAGCTCCGCTACGGCAGCGACGGCACCGGTCCCGACGCGATGAGCGGGCGCACGATCGAGCTGCGCAAGAAGAACGACGGCGCGAAGGTCGCGCGCTCGATCTGCCCTTACTGCGGCGTCGGATGCGGGCAGCTCGTCTATCACCGCGACGACAAAGTCGTCAGCATCGAGGGTGATCCCGAGTCGCCGATCTCGCGCGGTCACCTCTGCCCGAAGGGGGCGGCCAGCCACGAGCTGGTCACCCATCCTGGCCGCGCCACCAAGGTGAAGTACCGCGCGCCCCGCTCGCGGACGTGGGTGGAGCTCGACCTCGAGCGCGCGGTGGACATGGTCGCGGAGCGCATCTGGGACTCCCGCAACCGGACCTTCGACGAAGAGCACAACCACACCACCGGCATCGCCCATCTCGGCGGCGCGACGCTCGACATCGAAGAGAACTACCTCATCAAGAAACTCTTCACCGCCGGACTGGGGATGGTCTGCCTGAGCAATCAGGCGCGCATATGACACAGCTCCACGGTGCCCGGTCTGGGCACCTCGCTCGGCCGCGGCGGCGCCACCACCGCGCAGCAGGACCTCGCCAACGCTGACGCGATCCTGATCATGGGCTCCTCCATGGCCGAGAACCATCCGGTCGGCTTCCAGTGGGTCATCGAGGCGCGCGAGAAGAACGGCGCGAAGATCATCCACGTCGACCCCCGCTTCACCCGCACCTCGGCCATGGCCGACTACTGGCTGCCGCTCCGCGCCGGCAGCGACCTCATTTTCCTCGGCGCGATGATCCGCTACGTGCTCGAGGAGGAGCGCTACTTCCGCGATTACGTCGTCCCCTACACGAACGCGTCCGTCATCCTGCGCGACGACTTCGTCGACACCGAGGACCTCGGCGGGATCTTCTCGCCGGCGGAGACGTGGAAGTACGCGGGCGACGGCGAGCAGGGGGCATTCGACAGCGGCCATCGCGGCGAAGGGCAGGGCACCGCGCGCGTCACCGCCTACCCGCAACGCGACGACACGCTCCAGCATCCCCGCTGCGTCTTCCAGGTCATGCGCCGCCACTTCGCCCGCTACACGCCGGAGCTGGTCGAGCAGTCGTGCGGCATCCCCCGCGCGAAGTTCCTCGAGATCGCCGACGTCTTCACCAGCGCCTCAGGCCCCGAGAAGACCGCCGCGATCTGCTACGCCGTCGGCTGGACGCAGCACTCCACCGGCGTGCAGACCATCCGCGCCGCCGCCATGCTCCAGCTCCTCCTCGGCAACATCGGCCGCCCGGGCGGCGGGATCATGGCGCTGCGCGGACACGCGTCGATCCAGGGCTCGACCGACATCCCCACGCTCTACGACGTCCTGCCGGGATACCTGCCGATGCCGAACGCGCACGAGCGCGACCTCGCGACGTACATCGAGACGAACCGCGCCGCGAAGGGCTGGTGGTACAACCTCGACAAGTACATCGTCTCACTGCTGAAGGCCTACTACGGCGACGCCGCCACGAGCGAGAACGGCTTCGGCTTCGGCTTCCTCCCGCGCCTCACCGGCGACCACTCCTACTTCGGCTACTGGCTGGACATGGCCGACGGCAAGCTGGAAGGGCTGGTGGTGATGGGGCAGAACCCCGCCGTCGGCTCGCCCAACGCGAAGCTCGAACGCGCCGCGCTCGGGAAGCTGAAGTGGCTGGTCGTGCGCGAGCTCGTCGAGACCGAGACGGCGATGTTCTGGGAAGAGGCGCCCGACGACATCGAGACCGAGGTGTTCTTCTTCCCCGCGGCGTCGCACGTGGAGAAGGATGGGACCTTCACCAACACCCAGCGCCTCCTGCAGTGGCGCGAGAAGGCGGTCGAGCCGCCCGGCGACGCCCGCAGCGAGCTGCAGTTCATGGTCGCCCTCGGCCGGCGCCTCAAGGCGATGGCCACCGATGCGGCCCGCGACGCCGCGCTGCGCGCGCTCACCTGGGACTATGCCGATGAAGACGCGGAGGAAGTGCTGCGCGAGATCCACGGCGGTCCCGACGTGAAGCACTTCGGAGAGCTGAAGAACGACGGCAGCACCTACTGCGGCTGCTGGATCTACTCCGGCGTCTTCGACGGGAAGAACAAGGCCAACGCGCGCGAGCCGGAGGGGCGCTACGGGCACGGCTGGGGCTACACCTGGCCGCTCGACCGCCGCATCCTGTACAACCGCGCGTCGGCGCGGCCGGACGGCAAGCCCTGGAGCGAGCGCAAGGCGCTGGTGTGGTGGGACGAGGCCAGCAAGGCCTGGATCGGCCACGACGTCGCCGACTTCACGCGCGGCAAGGCGCCGGATTACGTCCCGCAACAGGACTCCGGCGGCGACGAGGCCATCCCCGGCAACGCGCCGTTCATCATGCATCCCGACGGTCTCGGCTGGCTGTGGGTGCCGTCGGGCCTGAAAGACGGTCCGCTGCCGACACACTACGAGCCGCTCGAGTCGAACGTGCGCAACCCGCTGTACGAGCAGCAGGCCAACCCCGCCGCGAACCGGATGGAGCGTCCCGACAACCCCTACGCGACGTCTCCGGACGCCCGCTTCCCATACGTGCTCACGACGTATCGATTAACGGAGCACCACACCGCCGGCGGCATGTCGCGCACGCTCTCGCACCTCGCCGAGCTGCAGCCGGAGCTCTTCACCGAGATCTCCCCCGAGCTGGCGCGGGAGGCGGGCGTCGCGAACGGCGAGTTCGTGCGCATCACCACCGCCCGCGGCTCGATCCGCGCGCGGGCGCTCGTCACCACCCGCATGCCCTCGCTCGACATCGACGGCCGCCGCGTCCACCAGGTCGGCCTCCCGTACCACTGGGGCGACCGCGGCCTCGTCACCGGCGACGTCGTCAACGACCTCCTCGCCATCTCCGAGGAGCCGAACGTGAAGATCTTCGAATCGAAGGGCCTGACGTGCAACCTGCAGCGGGAGGAGGGGCAGAGTCGCAAAGTCGCAGAGTCTCAAAGTCTCAAAGACGCAGCGGACACCCCTGTAAGACTGTGAGACTGTAAGACTCTCTGAGACTCTGAGACTCTGCGACTCTGAGACTACGCAAATGACTGTCACGACCGGCTTCTTCACCGACTCCACCCTCTGCATCGGCTGCAAGGCGTGCGAGGTGGCGTGCAAGGAGTGGAACGACGTCCCGGCGGACGGATTCGCGCTCTCCGGGAACTCTTACGACAACACCAACGCCCTCGGCCACTCCACCTGGCGGCACGTCAAGTTCGTGGAAGGGGAGACGTCGATCGGCGCCGGCGGGATGATGCCGGAGCTGATGTCGTGGGCCTTCTCCTCCGACGTCTGCAAGCACTGCCACAACGCCGGCTGCCTCGAGTCGTGCCCCACCGGCTCGATCGTGCGCACCGAGTTCGGCGGCGTCTACGTCCAGCCCGACATCTGCAACGGCTGCGGCTACTGCGTCGTGAGCTGCCCCTTCGGCGTCATCGACCGCCGCCCGACCGACGGCCGTGCCTTCAAATGCACCTTCTGCTACGACCGGCAGAAGGAAGGCGACACGCCCGCCTGCGCGAAAGCCTGTCCCACCGGCTCCATTCTCTTCGGCGACCTCGAACAGCTCGAGCGCGTCGCCGACGACCGCATCGCCAAACTCCACGCCGCCGGCATGACCGACGCGACCCTCTGGAACCCGAAAGAGACCAGCGTCGGCGGCACCCACGCCTTCTTCCTCGTGCGCGGCGACCCCGCGCAGTACAACCTCCCGGCGAAGCCGGAGGTGCCGACCACGGCGCTGAAGCCGGCGTGGACCGCCGCGGCAGCGGCGGCGGGCGTGATCTTCGGGGGAGCGTTGCTTGCGTTTGGGATGAGCAAGAGATGAACGAAGAATTTCGAATGAAGAATGAAGAATGAAGAATGAAGAATGAAGAGTTGAGAATGAGCTCGTTCCCCCTTCTTCATTCTTCATTCGAAATTCTTCATTCAACGCTCTCGCAATGACGACCTACTACGACCTCCCCCTCCTCAAGCCCCCCGTCTGGACCTGGGAGGTCCCGGTCTACTTTTTCATCGGCGGCGCCGCCGGTGCCGCGTCGGTCCTCGGCGCGGCCGCGCAGCTCACCGGGAACGACGAAAAGCTCGTGAACGACGCCCGCTGGATCGCGCTCATCGGCGCGACCGCCAGCGCCCCCTTGCTCATCTCCGACCTCGGGCGGCCGGAGCGGTTTCTGAACATGCTGCGCGTCTTCAAGCCGCAGTCGCCGATGTCGGTCGGCGTCTGGACGCTGGCCCTCTTCGGCGGCGCGAGCGCCGGCGCCGCGCTCCTGCCGTGGAAGCCGGTCCGCAACGTCTCCGCCCTCGGCGCCGCCGCCACCGGCCTGGTCATGGCCACCTACACCGGCGTCCTCCTCGGCGTCACCGCGATCCCGCTCTGGAAAGAGCACGCGCACTTTCTGCCGGTCCACTTCGGCGCCTCCGCGCTCGGCTCCGCCGTCTCGCTCATGGAACTGCGCGGACACCGCAACGGCGCCCTCCGCTCCCTCGGCATCGCCGCCGCCACGTTCGAATCGGCGGCCGACATTGCGCTCGAGCAGAAACCGCCGCTGATGAAGATCGCCGGCGCCCTCTCCGGCCCCGTCCCCTTCTTCCTCCGCCTCTTCGGCAAGCGCAAGACCGCCGCCGCGGCGACGCTCCTCGGCTCCCTCCTCACCCGCATCGCCTGGGTCGAAGCCGGCAAGGCGAGCGCGAGCGATGCTCACATTGCGCTCCACGGCCAGCGCGCGTAAACTGGCCGTACATCCTTCACAAATCGCCGTCCTAACCCGGCCAACCGGAGAAGCTCCATGTCTTTACCGCGCGAAGTGCATGAGGTGCTCGAGCAGGAGTACGTGTCGATGTACGGTCCGCTGCCGGCCATCGAGGCCCGCTACCGGAAGGACCAGATCGCCGACGCGCGCTGGGCGCGGTCGATCCTCCGCACCTGTGACCTCGCCTACGACGAGCTCGAGGACGACGTCCTCCTCGACAAGCTGAACTCGTACGTCAAGACGCGTCCGCCGATCGAGCTCCTGCAGTCGCCGGCGATCACCAGCTCCGGCCGCGCACTCCTCGAGCAGTACAACCTGATGAATGACGCCATCACGGAGGAGGGGGAGCTGGAGGCGCTGAACCGGAGGATCGTCGACGATGCGTTCAGCGGTGCCGTCAAGCCGCTGCGAGACGTCCGCCTGAAGAACGTGTACGACGCGCTGCATCTCGCCGCGAACCGCGAAGACGATCCGCGCCCCCGCACCGCGCTCTGCATCTCCGGCGGCGGCATCCGCAGCGCGACCTTCGCGCTCGGCGTCGTGCAGGGGTTGGCCAGCGCGAAGATCCTCGACAAGTTCGACTACATCTCCACCGTCTCCGGCGGCGGCTACATCGGGAGCTGGCTCTCGTCTTGGGCGCGGCGGAACGGGCAGGGGATGAGCGGCGTGCAACGCGAGCTGGCGCGCACCGACACCGGCGTCGGCGGCACCCGTCCCGCCGCCGACGAGACCAACGTCGCCACACGCCTCGAGGAGCTCCCGGGAAAGATCGACCCCGAGCCGAAGCCGGTTCGCCACCTCCGCGAGTACAGCAACTACCTCAGCCCCCGTCTGGGCCTGCTTTCCGGCGACACCTGGACCATGGGCGCGCTCTACGTCCGCAACGTCCTCCTCAATCTGCTCGTGCTGGTGCCGATCCTCGCGGCCGTGCTCGCGCTGCCGCGCCTGTTCGCCTACCTCGCCGCCGAGACCGCCGGCGTGCTGGACGTCGGCTACGCGTGGGCGACGGTGGCCTGCCTGACGTGGGCCTTCGGGTACGTCGGCTTCAAGCGTCCCGTCGACGGCGCGTTACCGTCGAAGAAACTGACCAACCTCGGCGCCGACGCGTCGTATCTCGTCGGCTGCGCGCTGCCGCTCACGCTCGCGAGCGTGTGCATCTCCCTCTTCTGGGCAGACGTGAACGCGGGGCGTGAGAAGCTCGACCAGAAGGCGGTCGTCGCCGCCGGCATCTGCGCGCTGCTGGCGATGACGGTCGTGCCGTTCGTCATCTACTACATTCGTGCGGCGCGCGCGTTCCTGAAGTCGTCGCGTACCGAGCACGCCAGCTTCAGCTCGCAGTTCATGCACCTGGCCATCAAGGGCCTCCAGGAGATGGTCGGCACCGTCGCCGGTCTTGCCACCGCGGTGTTGCTGTTCGTCCTGCTGGCGCTGAAGATCTTCCCGCATCCGATGCAGTCGCTCTGGCCGCTCATGGCGCAGGCGCACCAGCCGCCCGCGCTGCGCTCGCTGTCGATGGTCCCGCTTTCGGCGCTCTACATCTGCTTCGCCGTCCCGGCGGTCATGCTGATCTTCTTCATTCAGGCGACCATCTTCGTCGGCATCTCCAGCCACCGCAACGAAGACTACGACCGCGAATGGTGGGGCCGCGCCGGCGCGTGGGGGTTGGTCATCGCCGCGGCGTGGGTGGTTCTCTGCGGCATCGCCCTGTTCGGACCGGTGGCCATTTACCACGCCCCGATCCTCCTCTCGTCGATCGGCGGCATCGCCGGCGTCGCCGCGGCAGTGCTCGGGTTCAGCGCGAAAACGCCGGCGAACAAGCGTGAGAAGGAACAGGCCACCGGCGTCGCCGGGAAGGTCGGCAACCTGGGGCTGACGTTCGCGGTCCCCCTCTTCGTGGTCCTGCTCCTCTCCGCCATCTCCCTCGGCACGACGTGGCTGACGTACCAGGTGCGGCCGATGGTCACCGGCGAGCCGAAGATCGAATGGTCCAAGTACGCGCAGCAGGCGCACCGCTCGTCGCAGCTCGAGGTGAAGACGGTACTGCCTGAGAAGCTGTCCGACGAGACCCCCGCCCTTCGCCGTGCCAGACAGGCAGCCGGGCTCGAGCCGACCGTTACCACCGAGATCGTCGACCGTTCCCCGGTTGAGGCGCGCGTCTCGCTGCCGCTCATCCAGTCGCTCGAGCACCTGCGTACCGTCCGGAACACGCAGGTATGGGAGCTCTGCGCGCTCGGGATGATCGCGGCGCTGGCGTGGGCGCTCTCCACGTTCGTCGGCGTCAACAAGTTCTCGATGCACGCCTTGTATCGGAACCGCCTGATCCGCGCCTACCTGGGCGCCGCGCGTTACACGCGCAATCCGCATCCCTTCACCGGGTTCGACGAGAAGGACAACCTGGCCATGCACCAGCTCCGGCCGGAACTGCTCTGGCCGTCCAGCGTCATCGACCCGAAACAGCTCATTGACGCGCTGCGCGAGGCCTCCACGAACGGCGTCGGCGACCTGCAGGGCCTGCTCCTGCAGCGGCGCATCCTGGCCGGACACATCTGGGCGCGTTTCTACAGCAAGACACGCATGCAGATCGGCGACCGTGTCACCGCCGGCATGATCGACGCCGTGGTGCAGAACCTCAACGTGCTGATCGCCAGCGAGTCGACGCGCTTCGAGGACGTGCCGAACCTCAAGCTTCCGGAGAACTTCTGGGCCACACCCCGGAAGGATGAGGACGGGAAGCCGCTGCCGCTCGTGAAGTACCCGGTCGTGATGCGCAACCGCGCCGTCCTCGACTACTGCTTCCAGGGCATCATCACCCCGATGCCGCTGCCGGCCGAGGAGGCAAAGCGGGAGGATGCGCTGACCAGCGCGCGCCGGCCGCCGCTTCACGTCGTGAACATCGCCTTGAATCTCATCAGCGGCGAAAAGCTCGCCTGGCAGCAGCGGAAGGCCGAGTCGTTCACCTGCTCCGCGTACCAGTCGGGCAGCATGTACCTCGGCTACCGGCCGTCCCACGAATACGGCGCGCAGGACGGCATCTCCCTCGGCACCGCGGTCACGATTTCCGGCGCCGCCGCGAGCCCGAACATGGGTTATCACTCGTCACCGGCGCTGGCGTTCCTGCTCACGCTCTTCAACATTCGACTGGGGTGGTGGCTCGGCAACCCCGGCCCGGTCGGCCAGAAGGTGTACCGCAAAGCACATCCCAACTCGAACCTCGCCCCGATGATCGCCGAGGCGACCGGGCGGACGAACGACAGCTACGACTGGGTCTATCTCTCCGACGGCGGGCATTTCGAGAACCTCGGCCTCTACGAGATGGTCCTGCGCCGCAACCACTACATCGTGCTCAGCGACGCCGGCGCGGATCCCGAGTTCGAGTTCGAGGACCTCGGCAACGCCATCCGGAAGATCCGCACCGACCTCGGCGTGCCGATCGACATCGAGCACATGTTCATGTTCCCCCGCTCGGCGGACGGGCAGGACAACGAGGGCCGCTACGTCGCCACCGCCACCATCCGCTACGCCGCCGTCGACGGCGATCAGGCGAAGAACGGGAAGCTGATCTACATCAAGCCCGGCGTCTACGACAAGAACCGCTACTTCCCGCGCGATGTCTACAACTACGCCCAGGCGTGCGCCGACTTCCCGCACGAGCCGACCAGCGACCAGTTCTTCAGCGAGTCGCAGTTCGAGAGCTACCGCGCGCTCGGACGGCACGCGGTGAACGAGATCTGCTGCAACTACACCGATCCGCGTCCGCCGGAGGCGAAGATGCCCATCGCCAAGCAGTTCGAGTCGGTGGCGGAGTTCGCGGAGTTCGTCTCCGCGCGCGCGGAACAGACCCCCCGCGTCGCGCCGGACGAGCGCATCGCCGCCGCCATTCTTCAGCTCAAGGCGTGACGCAGCGCGTATTCGACATCCGGTCTGGCAGCGACTGCCGTGAAGGCAGCGCTGCCAGCGCCAGGGCCAGGCCGCCGGTGGCCAGCGACAGGTAAAGCGCCGCCCAGCGCGTCGAGGCGTCGCGCAGCGACATCGCCTTGTCGCCGCACGGCACCACCCGCACGTCGAAGATCGCGCCGCCGATCGTCTTCCCCCAGAGCATCCAGGTGCAGACGAAGTAGTAGTACGACACCAGCACCGTGAAGCCCGCCAGCGCGGCGACGTGCGTCCAGTCGTACGGCTGCGGCAGGAGCGGCGAGAGCGCCAGCACCAGCGCCGCGAAGAGCGACAGGTCGGTCAGCAGCGCCAGCAGCCGCTTGCCTCGCGGCGCATGGTCGGAGAGGGGAGGGGGCGGTGCGGCGTCCTCGATTCCCCCAAGCGGGACCGCTTCGAGCTCCATCTCGTCGAACCGCATCGTCACACCCTCCCAGCACGCGCCCGGCGTCAGGTCGCCGCGCGCAACGGCAGATATTTTACGTAAATCCGATACAGAAGGTCTTTCGGCTCGCCCTCGTACCGCTGAGCGAGCTCCCGGCTGCGCTTCGCGTACTCGTCGGCGGGGTTCACCTTCAGCACCGCGTCGAAGGCCTGCACGGCGTCGGCGGTGCGCTCTTCCTGCAGCGCCGCGGCGCCGAGATTGAAGTGCGCGTTGACGAGCATTCGCTGGATGTTCTGGTTCTGCGGGTCCTGCGCGAGGAGCGGCTGCAGGTTCGCGATCGCCTCGGTGTACTTGCGCTCGGCGAACAGCGCTTTCGCGGCGTCGAGCTTCGCCACCTGCTGCGCCGCGGTGTCGTACTGCATCTTCAGCTCGGGCGTCAGCGGCTTCGCGCGCATGGCCTGGTCGAAGGCCAGCTTCGCGGCGGCGTAGTCGTGTGCCGCCATCGCCGCCTTCGCGGCCTCGATGCGTTGATCGTAGTACTGCGCCGCGGGGATGCCCTCGATGAGCTGCGCCGAGGTGTTCTTCTTCGCGCGCAGGTCGGCGATCATCACCAGCGCGTCATCGTGCTGCGGATCGCTCGGCTCGATGTTCTGCAGCAGCGCGATGGCCTGGTCGTACTGCCCCTTCTTCGCCAGCGCGGAGGCGCGGGCCATGATGGTCTTGCCGCCGCCCTGCTCCGTCTCCGGCTTGTTCATGAACCGGTTCCAGACGAACCAGCCGCCGCCGCCGAGGACCAGCACTGCCAGCACGGCCGCGAGCGCGCCGACCGGCAGCTTGCGCGCCGGCGCGGACGGCTTCGCCGCGGGGGCGGCCGCCTGCTTGCCCGACTTCTTCGCCGCGGCCGGCGGCGGGCTCGCGCTGCCCGGATCGGGCGGGACGAGCGGCGCCTCGACGCCCGGCTCGAGCGGCTCGTCGAACATCGTCATGTCGAGCTGGTCGCCCTCGTCGTAGCTCGGCGGCGGGACGTAAGCGTTCGAAGGCGCGGCGGCGACCGTCTCGTCGAGGCGGTTCAGGTAGTCGCCCGCGCTCGCGTTCTGCGGGTCGAGCCGCAGCACTTCATTGAGATCCCGGTGCGCGGTGGCGGTGTCCCCCCGCTCGAACGCGGCGATGCCGGACGCCAGCAGCGGCTCGATCTTCTGCTCCACCTCGCGGCGCTTCGCCTTCGCCCGCTCGATGCGGTCGGAGGCCTCGTCGTTCGTGACGTCGATGAGAAAGATGCGCGACCAGAGGTCGATCGCCTGCTGGTAGTCGCCGGTGCCGAAGGCGCGGTCGCCGTCGGAGAGGTACTGCGCGATCTTCTTCTGGTCGTCGTCGCTCGTCTCGACCGCGGCGGTCGTGAAGTCGAAGTCGCCAGGGGAGGAGAGCACCGGCTGCGGCGCCGGCGTGGCGGCGGGCGTGTCGAACGAGAACCCGCCGGCGAACGGCGCGTCGGACGCGCTCGGCTCGCTGTCGAACGAGAAGTTCGCGAACGACACCTCGGTCGCCTTGTCCTCTTCGAACGCGAAGCCGAAGTCGGCCGCCTGCGCCGTCCCACGGCCGCTCGGCGCCTGCGGCGCCTCCACCACGAACGAGGGGGCGGCCGGTGCGGGGGCGGGCGTGGCGTCGCGGGTGGCGATCGCCCTGGCGATGCGCACGACGTCGGGATGCGTCGGGTCGAGGGCGCGCGCCTTCTCCAACTCCATCTTCGCGGCGGCGACGTTGCCGGCCTCGAGGCTGGCGTCGCAGCGGCGGGTGAACTGCTCGACGAACGGGCCGGCCTCGAGCTTCTCGCGCGCGTCGTCGCCGAGGATGCGCGCCTCGTCGTTGAGGAGATCGTCGGTGAGGACCTCGGTGGTCAGGTGAATGACGCGCTGGAAGTCGCGCTCCGCCATCGCCTCTCGCGCCTGCTGCATCGGCGAGCGGCCGTCGGCGGGAAGCAGGTTGTCGACGTCGATCGGCAGCCCCGGGTTGCGGGTCTTGTCGAGGAGCTTCTTGGCCGGGTCGAACGTCGGATCCATCTGCAGGATCAGCGTGCAGCCGGCCGCGACCTCGTCCGTGCGGCCGAGGTGGTAGAGCGCGAGCGTCTGCCGGAACGTCGAGATCACTCGGTCTTTCACCGCGGACGACAGCGACGTGTTGCCTGGGTAGTTCATCTTTCTCAGGATCTCCCGGTGGTCGCGCGATTATAGTGGCCCGCGAAAGGATTCTCGCAGATGGACTACGTCGCAACTCCGGACGCGCCGCAGGCGATCGGACCCTACTCCCAGGCCGTGAAGGCGAACGGCCTCGTCTTCACCTCCGGACAGATCGCGCTCGATCCCGCCACCGGCAACGTCGTCGAAGGAAGCTTCGCCGACCAGGTCCATCGCGTCTTCAGGAACCTCGAGGCGGTGCTGAAAGAGGCGGGGAGCGGCTTCGACCGCGTCCTCCGCGCTACGGTCTACCTCACGGACATGGGGAACTTCCAGACCCTCAACACCATCTACGCGGAGTACTTCGGCGAGCACAAGCCGGCCCGGACGACGATCGAGGCGAGCGCGCTGCCGAAGGGTGGCGCCGTCGAGATTGATTTAATCGCCCTCGCCTGACGCGCTACACTTGAGGCCGATGCGTCGGCTTTCGATCGCCTGCCTCGCCCTCGTCGTCCTCTCGGGCTGCATGCGCGAGTCCGACGTCATCGGCCGCGCGCGCAGTCAGTTGCGCAGCGCGCCCTGCGGCGCGGAGGTGGCGGTGTCGGGTGTCGCGGGCGTGAACAGCGACCCCCGTCTCGTCTACCTCGGCGACTGGGTGGTCGTCTCCGTCTGCCAGCTCGACACGCTCCTGCAGGAGTCGGCGAAGCGGCAGCAGCGGATCAGCCTCTACATCGAGGGGCTGGATACCGGCAACCCGCCGGTCGGTCTCAACCGGGAGACCGGCACGCTCACCTTCGTCCTCGCGCGCAACAACGACAACAAAGAGCTCTGGAGCCAGTTCCTCTACAACCCGATCTTCGACCACCAGTCGGCGATGCGGGTGAGCGTCGGGTTCAAGGGGGAGCGGCCGCTGTCACGCGTCGAGGGCGCGAACATGACGGTGGTGCTCGACAAGATCTACGTCGACGGCTGGACCTATCTCTGGTTCGGCCTGCTGGCGGCGGTGGCGGTGCTCCTGGTGCTGTACGCGCGGCAGAGCGACATGCTGCGCGAGGGGCCGTCGGTCGGCGACATGCGCCAGCCGTACAGCCTGGCGCGGACGCAGATGGCCTGGTGGTTCCTGCTGACGCTGCTCGCGTACGTCTTCATCTGGCTCGTCACCGGCGACCGCGATTCGATCGCCCCGTCGCTCCTGGGGCTGATGGGGATCAGCGCCGTGACCGCGCTCGCCGCGGTGGCGATGTCGCCGTCGGGCGCGCGGCAGGCGGCGCAGCGGAAACCGCTCGACGAGGGGATCGCCAGCATCGACGAGGCGCTGGCCGACCTGGGCGAGCAGCGCAAGACCGCCACGGCCGAAGTCCTGCCGGCGCTCGACCTGCGCGCGGCAGAGCTGGCGAAGGAGCGGGAGCAGCTCGTCATCCGGCGGGCGAACGTGAAGCCGGTCAGCACCTCCAGCGGCTGGTGGCGCGACCTCGTCAGCGACGACCGCGGCGCCATCGCCCTCGACCGCTTCCAGATCGTCGTCTGGACGGTGGTGTTAGGTGGCGTGTTCCTCAACTCCGTGATCTGGGAACTGACCATGCCCGACTTCAGCGCGACGATGCTCGCCCTGATGGGCGTGTCGTCCGGCACGTACATCGGCTTCAAGCTGCCGATGAAGAGCGGGGGAGCGGGCTAGCGCGTCTGCGCGCGCGGAACCGTGCGCGCTGCACGGCGCGCACGGGGGAACCGCGTGCCCGCAAGGCACGCGGGGGCGTCTGGGGAGTTTCGCGTGGGCCTCACTTGTCGCGAGAGCGGACGCGTCGCGATGAGGTCGCTCTCGCCTGAATCGCTCCGCCACGCCGCACGACCCCAGACACCCCCGCGACGCTTGCGGCGCCGCGGTTCCCCCGCGCGCCCTGCAGGCGCGTGGCTCCCCCGTGCGCGCCGTGCAGCGCGCACGGTTCCTCGCGCGAAGACGCCTACGGCGGCGACGAATCCGAGGTCGCGGACGGGCATCCGCAAATGCCGCCGTGGCCGGAACAGCAGCCGCGTTTGTCCGCCGTACAGCTGAAGCAGGTGGGCGAGCGCGTGCCGTCGCAGCAGAGGAGCCCTCCCGTCGGTATGTCGGGCGTCACAATGATTGTGATGGTGCGGCGGACCGAACCACAGCCGCCGCCGGCGGTCACGAGCGTCACGACGTCGGTACCGGTGCGGGTGCCGGTGTACCGCGCGGTGCCGGAGTGCGTGCCGGACGATGGCTCGATCGGGTTGCCGAGCGAGGAGGTGAGCGTCCACGACGTGGCGCCGGTGATGGTGACGTGCAGCGACGCGCTCGAGTCTTCCCGGAGCGTCCCGGGACCGGTGAGCGCCGCCGTCGCCTCCGCCTTCATCGTCACCACGGCCACCGCCTCCGGCCCAACTCCGCAAGCATTGGCCGCCCGGCCGGAGTAGACCGTGCTCACGGCAACGGCCGCCGAGCGGCTTCCGGAGGCGGGGAGCGCGGCGCCGATGCCGTCGATCGAGACGGTTGCCGCCGGATCGGACGCTTGCCAGGAGATGGTCGTGCTCTCGCCGGTGCAGACGCTTGCCGCACCCGACGTCAGCGTCACGGTGGGGAGGCTGCATCCGGCTGGCTTCCTGACCGCACGACGTTTCGATGACGTCGACCCGGGAGGCGGCTTCGGGCGCGGTGTCGGCGTGTAGTCGATGTCGATCACCGGGGAGAGCGCGATCCCGTTCGGCGCCCCTCCCCGCTGCCCCTGCAGAAAGTCGAAGAAGCCGACGCCGCGGACGTCCACCGGCACCGCGGCGTAGGCAAACGATTCCGCCGGCGTGTAGCGCGTGAGGAAGCGCCGCCGCGTGTCGGAGATCTCTTCCAGGAACCGGCTCCCCGCCGCGCATGCCGGATCGGGGATCTGCGCCAGCATCGTCCGTCCCGCCTCGTCGGAGAGCACGAGCTCGATCGTCGACTCCGGCGTGATCCTGTACGCCACCATCGTGGCTATGACGGAGTAGACCGTCGTCTCCACCGGGGCCACCCGCCGGTCCTGCGGCAGCGGCCGGGGCGGCGGAATCGCCTGCAGGGTCTGGATCGCGGCGGGAAGCGCCGTGACGTGGATCAGTGCGGCATCGACGTCCGAGGCAGTTTTGACCGGCCAGCGGTCGAGCCCGCACGCCGCCGCGGCAATCTGCGGCCAGCCCAGGACCACCCCCAGAACGAACCCAGCAATCGATCGCATCAACGCCCCTCCACCGGAGGAAAGACCCGGAACGAGGCGGAAAGTGGGGGAGTGTGCGCCGCGCCGTGCAGCGCGCACGGTTCCTCGCGCGAAGACGCGAAACTAAGTTATTATGTGGCACTCGCGTTGCAGCTTCGCCCTCACACCATGACCCGCCGACTGCCCGTGATCTTCCTCGTACTTCTGAGCGTTACGCCTCTCACCGCGGCGACGCGCATGACGTACTACATCAACGGGACGCCCACTCCGATCGAATGGGAGAAGGCGGCGTTCCCGCTCCGGTACGAGATCGAGACGCGGGTCGCGGAGTCGAATCCGAACGCCACCACCTTCATCGAGCGCGCGTTCAGCGCCTGGGAGTCGATCGCCGAGGCCGACGTGCAGTTCCAGGCGGGCGGCGTCGTCCGGACCGTCGCGCCGCAGACGCCGAACCGCGTCTCCATCAGCATGGCCGACGACCTCCTCTCCGGCCAGGGCGCGGCGGCCGTGACCTCCTACACCTACGACACCAAGACCGGCCGGATGCTCGACGCCGACATCACCATCGACAAGGCGCTCTTCGACGGCAACGTCAACGCCCAGTTCGCCCTGCAGCACGAGATCGGCCACGTCCTCGGCCTCGACCACTCCGCCGTCCTCTCCTCGATCATGTATCCCTACGTCGCCGACAACAGCGACCCGACCACGTTCGAGCAGGACGACCGCATCGGCATCGCGGGCATCTACCCGAAAGGCGACCAGACCCTCAACGGCGCCACCCTCGCCGGCCGCGTCATGGGCGACCAGGGCGGCATCTTCGCCGCGCAGGTCGTGGCCCTCAACGAGGAAGGGCAGCCGGTCGGCACCACGCTCACCAACGCCTCCGGCGAGTTCACCCTCTCCGGCATCCCGGCGGGACGCTACCGCCTCTACGCCGAGCCGCTCGACGGCCCGGTCGACACGCTCGCCCTGCAGGGAACCTGGCGCCAGTCCTCGACCCCCTTCCCGACCCGCTTCTTCGGCATGACCGTCGAGGTCGAGAACGGCGAGGTCTACGGCAACCTCATGCTCAACACCGCCGGCCCGGTGCAGCTCAACCCCCGCTGGATCGGCGTCTCCGAGCCGAACGCGCACGACATGGGTCTCGCCACCTCCTCGGCGACCGTGCGTCCCGGACAGACGATCCAGATCTCGGTCGCCGGCGACGGCTTCACGAGCGGCATGACCAAGTTCGAGGTCACGAACCCCGCCTTCCGCCGCGTCTCCGACTACGGCTGGATGAGCAACTGCGTGCACGCGACCTACGTCGTCGACCCCTCCGCGAAGACCTCGTCCGCGGTGGTCGTCGTCACGAACGGCAACGACACCGCCACGTTGACCGGCGCCCTGCGCGTCTTCAGCCCCGGCGGCCGGTCGCGCGCCGTAAGACGCTGATCGTCTCCTCGTCGTCCGGCAAAAGCGCGATCGCGCGGATCGTCTTGCGCAGCCCCGCGAGCCCCTGCGCCACCACCGGCTCGTCGAACGCGATCAGCCAGCGCGGCTCCTCGAGCATCGCCACCTTCAGCACGTCCTTGCGCTTCCACTCCCGCTCCTCGCGCACTTCCTCGACTGAGACGATGTTCGCGAGCGGGACGGAGACGCTCCAGCGCATGCCGTAGCGGAGGTGCAGCGCCTCGCCGTCGATCGACGAGCGCTTCAGCCGCAGCGCCTGGTAGTCGCCCAGGAGCCAGATCACCGCCCAGACGTCCATCGCCGTCCAGATCCAGGCTGCGAGCGGCTTCCAGGCCGCGAGCAGGAGATGCATGCCGATCGCCTCCGCCACGATCAGCACGAGGATGCACGCCAGCACCGTCGCCCAGCCGCTGCGCTCGTGGACGGTGAACGCGTGCCCTTCCACCTCGGCCGGCTTTTCCCGCCAGCCGAGGAAGGCGTAGCGGAACATCGCCGCCTCGGAGTGCACGACTTCGAAGATCCGGCCGCGCAGCGTCTTGGAGCGCACCACCGCGACGAGCAGCAGCACCTCCGCCGCCGGGACGGCGATCCATTGAAGCTGCCGCAGGAACTGCTGGTACGCCCGCGGGACGAGCAGCGCGGCGAGGAACGTCCCCCCGACGAACAGCGGCACGACCGTCAGCGGCGACGCCTTCCCGCCGCGCACCACGAAGAACCAGTACAGCAGCGGGATCGTGATGGTGAGGTCGAACGTGACGCCGAACGCCGCCACGTCGGGATTGGCCGCGAAGAGATGCGAGCGGACGACGAACGCGCAGGCGGCGATGACGGTGAGGGCGGAGAGGCAGAAGAAGGTGGTGGACCGGACGGCGGTGCGCACGCGACGATTCTACGCGCGCCGCAGGAACGGGAGCACGTCGCCCGCGGGAATCGGGCGGCTGAAGAGATACCCCTGCAGCAGGTCGCACGCGTAGTGGCGGAGGAACGTGTACTGCTCCTCCGTCTCCACCCCCTCCGCCACCACCTTGAGCTGCAGCGTGTGGGCGAGGTTGATCACGTACGACACGATCGCCGCCGCCGTCTCGTCGGTCGTGACGTCGCGGAGGAACTCCTTGTCGATCTTCACCGTGTCGATCGGGAAGTGCTTGAGATAGATGAGTGAGGACTGGCCGGTGCCGAAGTCGTCGACGGCCATGCCCACGCCGAGCTCGCGGATCTCGCGCAGCACCTTCATGGTCGTGTCGAAGCTCTGCATCGCGGCGCTCTCGGTGATCTCGAGCTGCAGCGTGTGCGGCGGGATGCCGCTGTCGGCGAGCGCCGCGCGCACGGTGTCGGCGAGTCCCCGCTGCTGCAGTTGCACCGCGGAGATGTTCACCGCCACGCGCAGGTCCGGCAGCCCCTGGTCGTGCCACTCGCGGAGCTGCCTGCACGCATTGCGCAGCACCCATTCGCCGATCGGGATGATCATCCCGGTCTCCTCGGCGAGCTGGATGAACTCCGCCGGCGGGACGAGGCCGCGCACCGGATCGCGCCAGCGCAGCAGGGCCTCCAGCGAGACGATCGTCCGCCGCGCGCGGTCGAAGATCGGCTGGTAGTGCAGCTCGAGCTGCTGGCGCTCGATGGCGTGGTGCAGGTGCTGTTCGAGCGCGAGGCGCCGCACGTAGCGCTCGTTCATGCTGGCGGTGAAGAGCTGTGCCTGATTCCGCCCCAGCTCCTTCGCGCGGTACATCGCCGCGTCGGCGCACTTGAGCAGCGTCTCCGCGTCGTCGCCGTCGGCGGGATAGCAACTGATGCCGATGCTGGCGGTGACGAAGAGATCGTGGCCGTCGACGTTGAACGGCTGGGCGAGGCAGTCCAGCACCTTCCTCGCCACGCCCGCTACCGCCTCGGTGTTCGTGACCTCGGGGAGGAGGATGCTGAACTCGTCGCCGCCGATGCGCGAGATGGTGTCGGAGGCGCGCAGCGCGCCGTTCAGCCGCAGCGCGACGTCGGCCAGCAGGCGGTCACCGAAGGAGTGCCCCAGGCCGTCGTTGACGAGCTTGAAGTGATCGACGTCGAGGTACATCACCGCCACGCCGACGCGGTTGCGCCTGGCCGTGGAGATGCTGTTCACGAGGCGGTCGCGGAAGAGCAGGCGGTTCGGCAGTCCGGTCAGCGAGTCGTAGTGCGCGCGGTATTCGAGCTGTTTCTCCGTCTCCTTGCGCTGCGTGACGTCGCGGTAGTTGAGGACGATCGCGCCGACGCTCGGCTCGTGCAGCAGGTTCTGGCAGAAGCCTTCCAGCCACACCCACCGCCCGTTCTTGTGGCGGAAGCGCAGCTCGCCGTGCGCCTCGTGGTTCGGGCGGGCGAGCACCTCGTCGAAGATGCCGCGCGCGGCGGGCGCCTCGCGCGGATGGACGAACTCCAGCATCTCGCGCCCGAGGAGCTCCTGCTCGTCGTAGCCGATGATGTATTGCGTGGAGGAGCCGGCGAAGGAGAAGCGGATGTCGCCGTCGAGCAGCACCACGCCGCTCCAGCTCTTCTCGACGATCGTGCGGAAGCGCTGCTCGCGCCGCTCCAGCTCCCGCTCCGCGCGCTTGCGCTCGGAGATGTCGCGGATGAACGCGGTGAAGGTGGCGTCGTTGCCGCTGCCGGCCGGGGCGAACGTGATCTCGACCGGGAGCTCCTCGCCGGTTGCCCGGCGGGCGAAGGTCTCGAACCGCCGGCGCAGGAGGGGCGACGGGCGGTTGGCGTCGTGGCGCTCGATGGCGCGGCGGAACGCGCGGAGGCTCCCCTCGGGGAGGAGCGACTCGCGGAGCGGATGACCGATGGCGGCGCGGGCGGGGATGCCGAACACCGCCTCCGCTTCCCGGTTCCACTCGGTGACGTTCAGGTTCCGGTCGACGGTGATGACGGCGTCGAGCGTCGTGGCGATGAGCTGGCGCAGGCGCGCCTCCGACCGCCGCAGCGCCTGTTCGGTGTGCGCGCGGGCGATCGCCTCGCCGACGATGTTGGCGGTGGAGCGGAGGAAGGCCAGCTCGTAGTCGGCGAAGGTGCGGTCGCAGTCGGAGTAGGCGGCGATGATGCCGAAGGGGCCGTACTGCGTGCGGATGGCGACCGCGGCGCCGCAGCGGATGCGGTGGCGGTCGCGCAGGTGGGTGGCGGGGAACCGCGTCTCCTCGGCGAGGTTGGAGAAGGTGACGGGGGCGTCGGCGAGGAGGGTCATCATCCCCAGCGACTCGTCCTCCTCGGCGTCGCCGTCGCAGTGGGCGAACGTCTCGTTGCCGCCGAGGGCGGCGCGGACGACCATGCGCCCGCCGGTCAGCTCGAGCGCGCGGCAGTGCGAGACCTGCAGCGTCAGCTCCACGAGCGCGCACGCCTGCCCGACGAGGATCAGCGGGTCGACGCCGGTGAGCGCGGCCTGTCCCAGCTCCGCGATGGCGATCTCCTGCCGGTTGCGGGACTCGAGCTCGGCGCGGAGACGCGACAGCTCTTCGTCGCGCGCCGGATCGCGCGCCTCGCCGGGGCGGACGAGGTGGAACAGCGACGGTTCCGTCATTCCGTATCCCGCAGTGTACGTCACCGGAACATGAAGTAGACCGCGCCGACCATGCACAGCCCCGCCCAGAGATAGTTCCACCCGAGCGGCTGCCGCATGTAGAGCACCGCGAACGGGATGAAGACGCAGAGCGTCACCACTTCCTGCACGATCTTCAACTGCGGGAGCGAGAGGACCGTGAAGCCGATCCGGTTCGCCGGCACCTGGATCAGGTACTCCAGCAGCGCGACACCCCAGCTCACCAGCGCGGCGACGTACCACGGCTTCGCGGCGAGGTTCTTCAGGTGCGCGTACCAGGCGAACGTCATGAAGACATTCGAGAGCGCGAGCAGGACGACGGTGGTAGCGATCGTGCGCACGGCGGGAGACGTTAGCACGCGAGGTTTGTGCGCGCGCAACGCCCTGATGCGCGTGCGCAACGGACGTTTGCGCATGCGCAAAACAGGTTTGCGCACGGGAAACAGGTGGTTGCGCACGCGCAAGTCCTTGTTGCGCCAGCACAAAGAGCGTTTGCGCCCGCGCAGAAAGGCGTTGCGCGCGCGCAAACCGCCGTTGCGCGCGGACAAAAGGGCTTTGCGTTCGCGGCCCCCGCGTAACTTTTTCGCGGCGTCATCCGTCTCAATGAAAACGAGGAAGGAGAACGTGATGGCTGACACGGACGACAAGGTTTCCCTGCAGGTCGTGAAGCGCGACGAGCGGCGCTACGAGATGACCCGGTACATGCTCCTCGTGCAGGAGCTGCTCGCAATGGTGGACCGGCTCACCGCCGCCATTCCCGACCTGACCTACCCCGGTCCCGACTCGCGCAGGTTCGTGCGCCGGAAGGCCGGCGTGCCGCGACGCTTCGTCCGGCGCACGCTCATCGCGCTCATGAACGCGAAGGAGATGGAGATGCTGCGGGAGATGGACGCCGGCACCTCCGTCGACCTGGCGCAGTACGTCGAGGCGTTCGAGACGCTCCGGTCGCACCTGCACACGACCTACGTCGCCCTCGCCTTCACCCTGAAGCTGAAGGAAGCGCAGTTGATCTCGCGCATGCAGACGGCGTACGCCGTCACCAAGGCGCTGGCGCGCGACGACACCAGCGGGACGATGACGGACACGGTCGCGCAGTTGCGGCGCGAGCGCCGCCGGCCGCGCCGGAAGGGGCGGCGGGCGAGGAAGGCGCCCCGCAATTGAGCCGCCGGCGTCGTGCTCTCTGGAGCGCCGGGCTCTCAGCCCGGCGGTTTTCTTCCGGCGGCGCCGGGCTGGAGAGCCCGGCGCTCCAGGGGACCCGGCCGCGAATATTTTTGCGGTGTTGCCCCTTTCCAGTTCTGCCGTCCGATCCGCATGGAAAAAACTCATCGTCTCCTGCTCCTCGCCTGCCTGCTCGCGGTGTCGTTCGCCGGTGCAGCCCCGCGCCTCGTTCCGATCAGCGACGCCACGCTCGTCACGGCGCAGGGGTCCAACCCCTCCAGCTTCGTGCGCGCCGGGTCGCAGGCGTTCTTCATCGCCAACGACGGCACGCATGGAGCCGAGGTGTGGCGCACCGACGGCACCGCCGCCGGGACGCACATGGTCAGGGACGTGACGCTTGGGACGTCCACCTTCGGCCCCTGGATCGAGGGGACGATGGGCAACGCCGTGATCTTCACCGCCTCGCCCAACGGCGAACGCGTGCGGGAGCTCTGGCGCAGCGACGGCACCACCGCCGGCACCTGGCGCGTCGGCACCATTCCCGCGCCCTCGAGCGGAACGTTCGACGGCTATGGCATCGACGTGATCACCGCCGATACGCGCGTGTTCGTGTCGGTCCAGATGTCCTACGACGGCCCCCGGAGCGTGCTGGTCTCCGACGGCACGGCCGGCAGCCTGCGCGAGCTCGGCCCCTGGGTCATCGTTTCCCAGCCGGAGGCGTTCGGGAAGAACGGGAAACTCTACTTCGCCGGCTACGATCAGGTTCTGGGGACGCAGTTCATGGTCAGCGACGGCACGGCCGTGGGGACGCACATGGTCTTCCGCGGGACCGAGTGCCCGGGACGTGAGGTTTGCGGCCCCATGCCGCGCCGGTTCTTCAGCATCGGTGCGGGGATCTTCTTCACCGCCGACGACGGAATCTGGAAGACCGACGGGACCGCGGCCGGCACCGTGCGGCTGGCTTCGGCAACGGAGCCGCGCCTGCTCGCCTCTGGGAACAACGTCGCGTACCTCAACGCTGGCGACCGCCTCTGGCGGACCGACGGCACTGCCGCCGGGACCCGTGACCTCGGGCCGTACGGCGGACGCAACGCCTCGCTGCTGGACGACGGGCGGCTGCTCTACTTTCACGACGACGCGTCGACCGAAGTCTGGCGGAGCGACGGGACCGCCGCGGGCACGGGAATGCTCCTGACGCTGCCGTTCCCTTTCGCGGCGAACGTGGGCGTGGCGGGCTCGCGGCTGTTCCTCGCCGGCGACGAGATCGGGCCCGGAGTGGGGAGGGAGCTCTGGTCGCTCGATGCCACCAGCGCCACATCCGAGCTGGTCCGGGACCTCGACCCCCGCGCCGGATCCACCGGCACCAGCTCGTCGAACCCGGGCGAGGGTGTGTCGATTGGGACCCGGGTGGTCTTTCCGGCGAGCGACTTCGCCGGCCGCGAGCTGTGGGTCACGGACGGGACGTCCGCGGGGACGATGCGCATCGCGAACATCGCCCCCGAGGAGGCGGCAGGGAGTATCACCGGCACCATTACGGATGCCGTGACCGGCCAGCCGGTGAACGGCTGGGTCTCGCTCTGCAACACCTCGCGGCTATGCCGCGACACCGCGCGCACCACCGCCGACGGCACGTTCCGTTTCCTCGGTGTCACCCCGGACACGTACACGCTCGTCGGCCGAAGCGCGGTCCATCTGCCGCAGTGGTACGAGGGGCAGACCTGTCCCTGCCCGAACCCGACGCCGACGCCCGTCACCGTGAGCGCGGGCTACGAGACGGCCGGCGTCGACTTCTCGCTCGCGCGCGGGGGCTCCATCTCCGGCAGGGTCACCCGCGGCTCGAATGGGGAGGGAATCTATACCGAGGTGCGCGTGCGCTCGTCAGCCTGGGGCTCGTTCACGACGTTTTCCTCAGCGGCGACCGGCGAATACCAGGTCACGGGGCTGCCGACCGGGACCTACACCGTGGAGACGGTGTCGCGGACCGAAGGCTTTCTGGGGGCACCCTTCATCGACCAGATTTACGGCGGTGAGCCTTGTCTCAACGCCGCCTGCTCCGGCGGGACGCCGCTGGACGTGACGGCTGGACAGGACCTGCCGAACATCAACCTCGAGGTGCGCTCCTACGCCACGATCTCCGGCACGGTGCGCGACCGGTCGAATCCCACCATTCCCGTGAAGCTGGGGCAGGTCGCAGTCTGGCTCCCGGGCGCGCGCACGGAGTCGGCGTCGTTCTCCATCGACCCTTCCACCGGCGCGTATCAGTCGCCGCTGCTGCGTCCCGGCACGTACCACCTCGTGGCCCAGGCCGCAGATCACCATAGGGTGGCCTATCCGGACAAGCTCTGTACGACCGACCCATGCGACCTCACCGGCTCCACCGCGGTGACGGTCGGCCCGGACGGAAGCGTGACGGGCATCGACTTCGCGTTGCCGCACTACCTGGCACGCCTGAGCGGGATCGTGCGCGACTCGGCCGGGCTGCCGCTCGCGAACATTTCGGTCGCGGCTCTCGACCAGGAAGGCCGCGTTGCCGGGCGCGAGGTCGAAACGGACAACCAGGGGCGGTACCTGCTGCCGAACCTGCCGGCTGCCACGTACTACGTGAGGGCGGAGGACGAAGTCCACCCGAATCGCGTCTGCTCCTCGAGCCCGTGCAGCGTCGCGGGCGCGACGCCCGTCACCCTGGCGGCGGGGGACTCGAAGATCGTCGACATGCGGTTGACATCGCGCCTCCTCGAGGTGTCGGGGCGGGTGCTGTCCGGGATGACCGGCCAGGCGGTTCCGCTCGACCGCTGGCCGCACGTCAGGCTACTCGACGCGAACGGCGCCCTGGTCCAGTACGTAGGCGAGGTCAATTCAGAGGGACGTTATGCGTTCACCCGCCTCACGCGCGCGACCGAGTTCTACGTGAGCGCCGAGGCGGGAGGGTTCCACCGGCAGGTCTGGCGGAACGTCACGAGCGATTGTGAAACCCACTGCGCGATCCCGGCCGGCGCCACGCGGCTCGGCGCTGGAAGGCACGAGGGGATCGACTTCGCTCTGCCACCCTTCGGCTCGATCAGCGGCAGGGTCACCGACGCCCTCACCGGCGACCCCGTCCCGAGCGCGAGAGTCCGGTTCCGCGCCGCGGACGGATCGGAGGGCAGCGCGCTCACCGACTCCTCCGGCGTATACAAGTGGCACCGTGCGGCCGGTTCGTACTCCATCTACGTCGTGCCGGCACCCTACTCCCTGACGCCGCACCAGGGGCAGGTTTACCCGGGCAAGACCTGCGCCGGGGAGTGCGACCCATCCACCGGCACGCCCGTGACGGCTTCCTACGGCACGGACGTGACCGGAATCGACTTCGCCGTGACACCGCTCACCGGCGGGATCCGCGGACGGGTCGTCGATGACGCGACCGGTGCGGCGATGGCGAATGTCTACATATACGCCCGCTCGGCTGACGACAGCGACGGCGCGCGCACCGACGCGCAGGGCTACTACTCGATCACTCGACTCGCTCCCGGCGCGTACCGCCTCTACGCCGAGGGTGCCAAGCCGTATTACACGTCGGTTTTCGGTGGTGCCCACTGTCCCGACTTCTACGTCTGCGACCGGGAGGGCGGAACGGCCGTGGACGTGACCGCGGCCAACACCACCGCGAACATCGACTTCCGCATGATCAAGCTGCGGGTGACGTCGATCTCGCCCGCGCAGGGCCCGCTGTCGGGCGGGACGCGGGTGGTCGTGACGGGCACCCATTTCACGCCCGACGCCACGCTCATGATCGGCGGGAAACCGGCCACGATCCTCAGCCGTTCGGCGACGCAGCTCGTGGCCACGACGCCGGCGTCGGCGGCCGGTCCCGCGCACGTCACGGTGACGGTGGCGCCGGGACAGGCGGTGACCCTCGCGCATGGCTTCACCTACGCCGCCGTGCCGTTCACGGACCACGTGCTCGTTCCCGGCCAGACGCGGCTTCGCGCGATCCACATCGTCGAGCTGAGAGACGCCGTGAACGCGCTGCGCGCCTCGGCGAAACTCGCGCCGTTCCCGTTCACCGACGCGATCGTGAAAGGCACGAAGGCGAGAGCTCTGCACATCGCCGAGCTCCGCACCGCTCTCAACCAGGCCCGCACCGCCCTCGGCCGCCCCGCGCTGTCGTACGAAAACGCGATGGCCGCGGGAGCGAAGATCCGCGCGGCCGACGTGATGGAGCTGCGGGCGGGGCTGGAGTAGGGGGGCCTCGGGTTCCTCGGGTTCCTCGGGGTTCCTCGGGTTCCTCGGGGCACTGGCTGGGTGTTAGCGGACCGTCCATCCCCGCTCTAACTTCCACCCCCGCTGGGCGTCCATCGGGGTATGCACCTCTTCCGGTACCTCCTCGCGGCCTCGCTTCTCGTGACCCTGGCCGCGGAGGCGCAGCTCGGGCGGCTGGTGCCGCGGCTCATGCGCGACGGCGGGGTGCCGGGGCTGTCGATGGTCCTGATCCGCGACGGGGAGGTGGCGTGGGAGCGGGCGTTCGGCGTTGCGAATGCGGATACCGGCGCGCGGCTCACGGCGGAGGCCATCTTCGAGTCGGCGTCGCTGGCGAAGCCGGTGTTCGCGTACGCGGTGCTGAAGCTCGTCGACGCGGGGGTGCTGTCGCTCGACGTGCCGCTCTCCGACTATCTCGACGAGCCGGTGTCCGACCCGCGCATGAGGAAGATCACGGCGCGCATGGTGCTGACGCACACCACCGGCTACCAGAACGAGGTCATGCCGGGGAAGACGCTCCAGGTGCACTTCGAGCCGGGTGCGCGCTTCAGCTACTCCGGCGCCGGGTTCCTCCGCCTGCAGCGGGTGGTCGAGCATCTGACGCGCAAGCCGTTCCCCACCCTCATGCACGAGCTGGTGTTCGCCCCCCTCGGCATGCACGACAGCGGCTACACCTGGGTGCCGGCGTACGAGCGGCGCAAGGTCTTCGGCCACGACCGCAGCGGCGAGGTGATGGCGCGGCGGAAGCCGGCGGTCGCCACGATGGGGACGCTGCACACGACGCCGCGCGACTACGCCCGCTTCACGCTCGCCGTCATGAACGGCACCGGCCTGAAGCCGGCCACCGCGGCGGCGATGAAATCTGCGCAGGTGGCCGTCGACGCCTCCTGCCACACCTGTCTGCAGGGCGGCAGCGGGAAGCTGTCGGACGCGCTGTCCTGGGGCCTCGGCTGGGGGATCGAGAAGACCGCGCGCGGCACGTCGGTCTGGCACTGGGGGGAGAACAACGGCGACACCCACACTTTCGTCATGGCCCGCGACGACGGTAGCGGAGTGGTCGTCTTCACCAACAGCGGCAACGGCCACTCCATCATGGCCGAGCTGGTCGCCGCGGCGCTGGAGGGGGAGCACCCGGCGTTCGCCTGGATGGGCTACGAGCCGTATCGCGCGCGGCGGCGGTGAGGCCGATCCCACCTTCGCCGCGCGACGGGGTCTCTCCTATCCATGACCTCCGTGCCGACGGTGAGCGACCGGCAGGCGGACGCGCGCGCGGCGTTCGTCCAGTGGGCCTCACTGCAGCCGGGAGCGCCGCGGGACGCCGGCTCGCTCGTGCAGGACGTCACGGTCTCGTACGAGTACGCCGGGTTCCTGTCCACAGACGTCGAGGGGCGGCGTGTCGTCTGGAGAGCCGTTCCGGCAGGCAGCCGGGCGCGCATCACCGTCCCGGAAATCGCGCTCGAAACGGTCGACGCCTGGAGTGCCGAGGCGCGGCCGCTCCGTGCCGGCAGCGAGCACGTGGCGATCTGCGACGCGTGCGGCGGCGAGAGGAAGACCCGCTGCGGCTCCTGCGGCGGCAGCGGAACGGCGCGGTGTCACACCTGCGGGGGCCAGCGGAAGATGTACGGCTACGCCTCCAATGGAGCGTATCGGCTCCTCAACTGCACCGCGTGCCGCGGGAAGGGGGAGGTCGATTGTTCGCACTGCCGCCGCGGCATCGCGACCTGTGCCGCCTGCGGGGGCGAGGGACGCGTCCAACGCTGGCTCGAGCTCGAAACATGGCGCCGCTCGACGGCGCGCCTCCACCCGCAGTCGCTGGCGCTCCGCTTCGGCTGGAGCGAGGACCCCTCCAACGAGACGCTCACCCGCGATGCCGAGGTCACGGTCGACGTCGAGCGTCCGCGCCGGCTCATGGCGGCGGAGCTGGGCAAGGTGCCGCCGCAGTGGCTCGAGCTGCTCTCGCCGCCGTTGCAGCCGGGGGAGCGGGTGGCCCGTCAGCGGCTGCGGATCGCACGGGTCGCGACCACCACGGTGCACTACCGCCTCGGCAGCGGCCTCCATCAGGCCGAGTTCACCGGCCGCCGGTTCGTCGCGCCGCCGGAAGCTGCAAACGGCTTCGCGCGGCGCGCGGCGAGACTCCGGACGCTGCTGTTCGTGCTGCTGACGGTCGGCTGCATCGTCGCCGCGGCGTCCCTGGCGCGGGGAGCGTTCTACTGGAGCGGCTGGACGTTCGCGAGCCTCGGCGCGTTCGCTGCCGGACTGGCGGCGGCTTACGCGGCTGCCGCCGACGCCACCGGCGCGGGCCGCCCGTTGCGCGGCTGGCTCCCGGCCGCCGGGCTGTCTCTCCTCGTCGCGATCTTCCTTGCGATCGCCGGAATGCCGCGCGCCGCGCATGCGGAGCGGCTCATTGCCGCCGGGCAGCTCCACCGGGCGGAGTTGGAGTTGGACGCGCTGGGTACCGGCGCGGAGCCGCGCGCCTGGGCCGACCTTCGGGTGGCGCGCATCCGTCAGGCCGCTGACCTCGACGCCGCGCGGGCGCTGCTGGCGAAGATCCCGCGGGAGCTGCCGCAGCACTCCGGCGCCGCCGCGATGGTGGACCGGCTCATCCTCCGCGCCGCGCAATCGGACGTGGACGCGCAGCGGTGGTCCGCCGCCGCGAGCAAGCTCGCGCTGCTGAGCGGCGCCGCGCGCGGACAGCCGGAGAGCGTCGCCGTGGCGAGGGCGGCCTACCTCCCGCTGGTGAGCCACCGGCTCGCCCGCACCGCCTGGAGCAGCGCCGCGGATGCGATGGTGGAGGCGAGGGGGGCGGGTGTCCCGCCGGCCGATCTCCAGTCGCTCGCCGCGACGTTCCGGACCGCGGCGAGCGAAGCGGCGGCCGAGGCGGGGCGGGAGCGCGACCCGCGGCGGCGGCTCCGGCTGCGCCTCGCGGCGGAGGAGATCCTGGTGGCGGCGGAACGGGCGGCGGGTGCGTGGGGCACGCCGCCGCTGATCGCATTACGCACCGCGCTGGCGAAGGACGTGGCGGCCGTGGAACGGGCGGAGCGCCGGCGCGGCTCGCGGTGAAGGAGAGGCATGCCTGGCTCACGCTGGAAGGACGCGTTGTGGAGTCTCCTGGAACTGCGGCCGGTCCGCCGTCTCACGGCGCGGGTGGCGCTCGGCGCGGGACTGGTCGGCCTGGCCACGCAGTCGCTGCCGCAAGCCGCCGCGGAGCCGCGCGTCCCGGTCATGCCGGTCCTGACGCCGGAGGCAACGGTGCGGAAGTTCAAAGGCAAGTACGTGCTGAAGCGCTCCGCGAACTCGTTCTTCATCCACCTCGCCGGCCACCGTTCGCACAGCTCGCACCGGTCGCACAGCTCCCACCGCTCCCACAGCTCGCACCGGTCGGGGTCGCATTACTCCGGGTCCCACTTCTCCTCCTCCCCCGCGCCTCCGCGCAGCGCGCCGGTCGTGCCGGCGCCGGAGCCGCCGCCGCGCAAGGTCGTCGAACAGCCGCCGCCTCCGCCGCCGAAGCCGAAGCCTCTCCTGCGCGACGTATTCGACACGCGGGAGCGGGTGACGCACCGCTGGAGAGTCGGCGTGCTCGCCACGCCTGCCGATACGTTCGACGCGTCGATCGAGACCGAGCAGTCCGGCGGCGTGTTGCGGGTCGCGCCGCGGCCGTGGAAGGAGGGGGCGCACTTCAGCGGCTACGTGTCGGAGTCGAGCTTCGATCTCGCGACGTCCGCGATCTCGGCGGAGCTTCGCCGCGCCGCGGCGGGAGGAACGACGATCTTCGCGGCGGTCATCGACGCGGACAACTGGGCCGGGTTCCGGATCGAAGGGGGGCAGTTGTCGATCGAAAGCCATACCGGCGGGAAGGTCGCGTCGCGCAAGCTGCCGTACAACGCGGCGCGCCACCGGTTTCTCCGGCTGCGCATGAGCGGCGCGGCGCGGGTGCTGATGTGGGAGACGAGCGGCGACGGCGTCACCTGGACTCCCGAGTATGGGGAGACGCCCACGATCGCGACGTCGGCACTGCGGATCGCCCTCAGCGCCGGGACGACCGGGAGCGTCGGGAGTCCGGGAGCGGCCGCGTTCGACCAGGTGACGGTGGAGCGCCGGCCGTGACGGCGCACCTGCCCTGGAGCCAGCCGTCGGCGAACGGGGCCGAGATCACCGTCGACCTGGCGGTGTATCCGCTGGAGGTCGTGCTGCGCGCGTGTCACGCCTTCACCGCCCGCTGCTATGTGTTCGCCCACGGCGCGGCGAACGGCCGGGTGACGGTGGAGTTCGCGGCGCGCGACGAGCGGGAGTCGCTGCGCGAGCTCACCGGCGCCTTTTCGAACGCGCTCCTCGACTACCACCTCCGGGCCCTCATCGCCGCGGAGACGGGCGCCATTCGCGAGTTGCTCGTGGCCCAGGCGTTCTGCGAGGCGGACCTCCTCGACCGGCGGGAGAGCGAGGGTGACGAAGGCGACGATCCGCGGGGGATCGGGCGGTGAGCGGGTACCGGCTGCTGCCGTTCCGCTTCCTCCGCTTCGACGGCGCACGCACCCTGGTCGTGAACGAGACGGGGGAGTATCACTTTCTCACCAACGGCGACTTCGCGCGCTTCACGCGGCGCGAGCTCCCGCCCGATTCCGAGGTCTTCCTCGACCTGAAGGCGAAACACTTCCTGTTCGACAGCGGCAGCCTCGCACCGTTCGAGCTGCTCGCCACGAAGTACCGTACCCGGAAGTCGTTCCTGGAGGGCTTCACCAGCCTGCACCTCTTCGTCGTGTCGCTGCGCTGCGAGCACTCGTGCCACTACTGCCAGGTGTCGCGCGTCAGCGCCGACCGCACCCGCTACGACATGACCGAGGAAACGGCGCGCCGCGCGCTCGACCTGGCGTTTCGCTCGCCGGCGCCGCACCTGAAGATCGAGCTGCAGGGAGGCGAGCCGCTGCTCAACTTCGAGCGCGTCCGCCAGATCGTGCTGGAAGGGGGCGCGCGCGCCGCGCGGGAGGGGCGCCAGGTCGAATTCGTCGTCACCACGAACCTGGCGTTGCTCGACGAGGAGATGCTGGCGTTCTTCCGCGAGCGCGACGTCTTCCTCTCCACGTCGCTCGACGGCCCCGAGGCGGTCCACAACGCGAATCGCCCGCGGCCGGGAAACGACAGCTACGCCCGCGTGGTGGCGAACCTCGGCCGCGCGCGCGAAGTGCTCGGGCACGACCGGGTGGCCGCGCTGATGACGGCGACGCGCCTCTCGCTGCAGCACGCGGCGGAGATCGTGGACGAGTACGTGGCGCGCGGCTTTTCCTCGATCTTCCTCCGGCCGCTCAGCCCTTACGGCTTCGCGCTCCGGACCGTGCGCACCACCGGATACTCGACGCGCGAGTTCCTCGACTTCTACGTCCGCGCGCTCGAGCGCATCCTCGAAGTGAACGGGCAGGGGACGTTCCTCGTCGAGACGTACGCCCAACTGCTGCTGACGCGGATGCTCACGCCGTTCGCCACCGGCTACGTCGACCTGCAGAGTCCCGCCGGCGCCGGCATCGGCGCGGTCGTCTACAACTACGACGGCGACGTCTACGCGTCCGACGAGTCGAGGATGCTGGCCGAGATGGGCGACTCCCGCTTCCGCCTCGGCAACGTGCACCGCGACTCCTACCAGGACCTCTTCGGCGGCGCCACCCTGCGCACGCTCGTCGCCGCGTCGGTCGCCGAGTCGATCCCCGGATGCGCCGACTGTGCGTTTCTCCCCTGGTGCGGCGCCGATCCCGTCCATCACTACGCCACGACCGGAGACCTCGTGCCGCACGTCCCCACCAGTGACTTCCACGAGAGGAACTTCTTCATCATCCGGCACCTGCTGTCGCTCTACGAGCGCGACGAGACCACCCGGCGAATCTTCTGGTCCTGGATCCGCGAGGAACCGCTCGCCCGGGAAGAGGTCGCGTGAGGCTGCATGAAAACGGCCGCGTGGCGGGAGTGGACCGCACGCTCGTCGGCCGCGTGGCGCGCCGCCCGGTCGCTGATGCGGGCGCGCGCGCCGACAGTTGGCTGATCGCCGAGGAGGGCGCCTTGCCGTGCGATCCCGCGGGGTACCTGGGCGTGCTGGCGTTCGGCGAGCCGCCGGCGGTGCCGGGAATGCCGCTGGTCGCCCGCCTGCGCCAGCTCGCCTACCTCGACGACGGCGACGTGGTGGCGGTCGATCCGAACGGCTTCGTGCGCACGCTGTACCGGCGTGCGTCGAACCACAACTTCATCCTGGTGACGGAGCAGTGCAACAGCCTCTGTCTCATGTGCTCGCAGCCGCCGAAACAGCTCGACGACTTCGATCGCCTGCCGGAGCATCTCCGTCTCATCGACCTGATCGATCCGGCGACCGCGGAGCTGGGGATCACCGGCGGCGAGCCGACGCTGTTTCGCGACGGCTTCCTCGCTCTGGTCGCCCGCTGCGGCGAGCGGCTGCCGGCGACGGCGCTGCACGTGCTGACGAACGGGCGCCTCTTCTTCTACCGCCGCTTCGCCGAGAAGCTCGGGCGGATCGCACATCCCGACCTCGTGCTCGGCATCCCGCTCTACTCGGACGTCGATTCGCAACACGACTGGATCGTGCAGGCGCCGGGTGCGTTCGAGGAGACGGTGCTCGGCCTGCAGCACCTCGACCGTTACGGCGTCCGTGTCGAGATCCGCGTCGTCCTGCACGCGCTCTCGATCCCCCGCCTCCCGCGGCTCGCCGCGTTCATCGCGCGCAACTTCCCGTTCGCCTGCCACGTGGCGCTGATGGGGCTGGAGATGTTCGGTCTCGTGCACAAGCATCTGGACGAGCTCTGGATCGATCCGGCGCATTACCAGCGCGAGCTGCTCGCGGCGAGCGAAATCCTCTGCGACGCGGGGATGAACGTGTCGCTCTACAACCAGCAGCTCTGCGTCCTCGACCGGCGCCTCTGGCCTCTCGCCCGGAAGTCGATCTCCGACTGGAAGAACGTGTACCTGCCGGAGTGCAACGGCTGCGGCGTCATGAGCGACTGCGGCGGCTTCTTCGCATCGGGGACGAAGATCCGCAGCGCGGCGATTCGCCCTCTCGCGGGACTGCCGTATCGCGCGCCGCCGTGACCCGCTACTCTTCCACGGATGCAGCGAATCATTCCCCCCGGAACGCAGATCGTCGCCACCGCATCGGTGGCGATCGCGGAGACCGGCGGCGCGCTCCCGGGCGGCGCGGTGGGGGTGATCGTGCGCGCGCCGGCCGATCCGGAGCATGCGTACCGCGTCCGGTTCGTCGACGGTTCGGAGGCCACCCTGCGGCGGGAGGAGTTCGGCATCCTGCATGCGGTGCGGGAGAGCGGCGTGGGGGAGGGGGAGGAGGTCGACTGGACGCGCTTCGTCTTCTTCCGCTGCATCGTCGGCTCGCGCGCCTACGGGCTCGACACCGACGCCTCGGACGTCGACCGGCGCGGGATCTACCTCCCACCGGCCGACCTGCAGTGGGCGCTGTACGGCGTGCCGGAGCAGTTCGAGAACGACGAGACGCAGGAGGTCTACTGGGAGCTCGCCAAGTTCCTGAAGCTGGCGCTGAAAGCGAATCCCGGGATCCTGGAGTGCCTCTGGTCGCCCCTCGTCGAACAGTCGTCGCCGCTCGCGGACGAGCTGCTCGGCATGCGGGCGTCGTTCCTCTCCCAGCTCGTCTACCAGACCTACAACGGGTACGTGCTGTCGCAGTTCAAGAAGATCGAGCAGGACGTCCGCACGCGCGGAGCGGTGCGGTGGAAGCACCCGATGCACCTGATCCGGCTGCTCCTGTCGGGGATCGCGATCCTCCGCGACGGCTACGTCCCGGTACGCGTCGAGGAGCACCGCGAGGCGCTGCTGGCCGTCCGGCGCGGCGAGATGCCGTGGGAGGAGATCGACGCGTGGCGGCTGGCGCTGCACCGGGAGCTCGACGTCGCGTTCCGGCAGACGGCGCTTCCGGAGCGCCCCGACTTCGAGCGGGCGAACGCGTTCCTGATCCGCGCGCGCAGGAGCATGGTGTGACGCCGCTCGTCCTCCCGGAGCTGGTGACGCGCACGATCGCGGCGCATCCCTATCCGCTCGTCTTCGCCACGATCAGCGGCGCGCATCTCTACGGCTTCCCGTCGCCCGATTCGGACTACGACGTCCGCGGCGTGCACGTCCTGCCGGCCGCGGAAGTCCTCGGCCTGCGGCGCGGCGAGGAGACGATCGAGACGATGCTCGCCGGGCCGCCCGAGGTCGATCTCGTCACGCACGACGCCGGGAAGTTCTTCCGCCTGCTCCTGCGGCGCAACGGCTACGTGCTCGAACAGGTGCTCTCGCCGCTCGTCGCCTCGACCACGCCGGAGCACGAGGAGCTGCGCGCGCTCGCGGTCCGCTGCGTCACCCGCCACCACGCCCACCACTACCTCGGCTTCAGCGCGAACCAGTGGCGGCTCTTCGAGAAGGAGCATCCGCGCCGTCTCAAGCCGCTGCTGTACGTCTTTCGCGTCCTGCTCACCGGGATTCACCTGATGCAGACCGGCGTCCTGGAGGCGAACCTCGTCCACCTCAACGAGACGTTCGCGCTGCCGTACCTGCCGGAGCTGATCGCGCGGAAGGTCACCGGGGCCGAGCGGCAGACGATCGACGACGCCGACGTGGCGTTCTTCGAGGCGGAGTACGCGCGCCTTCGCGACCTGCTCACGCTCGAGGCGGAGCGGACGCACCTGCCGGAGGCGCCGTCCGCCCTCGACGACCTGCACGCGCTGCTGCTGCGACTGCGCGGCGCGTGATGCCGGTCACATCGGGCGAGCTCCGCGGATGCGACACTCCGCCGCACACTACAGCAGCAGACACCGAAGGGGGGCGTACCGACGCCCCCCTTCTTTTTTCCCGGAGGATTTGATGCGGATCAGGTTGGCGGTCGTGATGATGGTGGTGGCGGCGCTGGCGGCTTGCCAACGCGGCGAGCGGGCGACGGTGACGGGTGGGTATGGGGCGAGTGTCGTCAGCGGCGTCGTGGTGATGGGGGATGGGGGGACGCCGGCGGGTGTGAAAGTGACGATCGCCGGGACTGGTCTGGCGGCGGTGCTGACGGCGGACGGCAGCTTCGCATTCGCCGAGGCGCCGGAACAGGCGGAGCTGCAGTTCCACCGCGCCGCGGACGGCATCTCGGCCTCGCTGCAGGTCAGTGCGGCAGCGGGGCCGGTGGTCGTGGAGCTGTCGCAGAGCGGCGCGAAGAAGGGCAGCAAGCGGCGCTCGTCGGGCGGCGGCAACCCCGTCTCCCAGTTCGAGGGTGTCGTTCGCAGCGCGACCGCGACCGAGGTGGTCGTGTTCACCTCGAAGAAAGTGGAGCAGGCCATCGCCCTCACCCCCGAGACCGCGATCCGGCGGGGGAAGACCGTCCTCACGGCGGCCGACCTGACGGCCGACACGCGCGTGCACGTCAAGGCGATCAAGACCGCGACCGGCTTCACCGCCATCGCGATCGTCGTGCAGGGCGGCGCCGAGCCGGATGAGTCGCCCGTGAAGCGGGAGTACGAGGGGCTCGTGGTCAGCTCGGCCGCGGCGCAGCTCGCAATCACCGACTCCAAGGGCGTCACGCAGACCTTCATCCTCGACGCCGCCACGGTCATCCGCAAAGGCAACACGGCGGTCCTCGCGACCGCGATCCAGCCGGGCTGGCGCGTGCATGTGAAGGCGACCACCAACGCCGACGGCACGCTGACCGCCACGCGGGTGACGGTGCAGAACACCGGCGGCGACGACGGCGATGACGATGACGACGACGCCGAGGTCAAGCTCTCCGGCCGCATCGCCGCCGTCGCGGCGGCGAGCCTCACGGTGCAGACGGACGCGGGCGTGGTGACGGTGCAGACCGACGCCTCGACGAAGATCGAGAAGCACGGCGACGACGTCGCCCTGAGCGCCCTCGCCGCGGGCGAGAAGGTCAAGGTCGAGGGGACGCGCGTCGACGCGACCACCGTCCTGGCGAAGGAGATCGAGGTCAAGTAAGCGAGATCGGGTCGGGCAGGGACCCGTAGGGATGTGGCGTCGCGCTCCCCCGGGCGTGGCGCAGGGCGTGACGGAGGCCGGTGGCGCGAGAACCGCCGGCCTCCTTTTTTTTCGCCCGCCGGTAATCTGTACGCTGCCGTCGCGTCCCTACATCGTGGAGGGTCTCGATGCGGAAACAGGCCGCAGCCGTCGTCTTCAGCTTCATCCTCGAAATCGTCCTCTCGCTGCCGGCGATCGCGCAGTCGACCACCGCGATCCTGATTGGCCGCGCCAGCTCGGCCGGCGTGCCGGTCCCGAACGTCACCGTCACCGTCTCCTCGGCCGCCCTCATCGGCGTCCGCAGCACGACCACCGCCGCCGACGGCCACTACGTCGTCCCGGCGCTTCCTCCCGGCGAGTACGTGGTGCGGTTCGAAGGGGAGGGGCTCGAGCCATCCGCGCAGCGCGCCACGCTCCGGCTGGCGGAGACGACGCGCGTCGACGCCGAGCTGACGCTGCAGAAGCTGCGCGGCGACATCGTGGTGCGCCCGGCGGCGCTCAGCGTGCTCGAGACGCCGCAGGTCGCGACGAACCTCACCGGAGAGACGATGGAGCTCCTGCCGGCGGGCCGCGGGATCCTCGACGCCCTCCGCCTCGCTCCCGGCGTCGCCGCCGACGGCGGCCGGAACTTCGTCAGCGTCAACGGCGCCGACGTGTACGACAACCTCTTCCTGGTGAACGGCGTCACGGTCGGCAGCCGCAGCGAGAACCAGCCGCTGAACCTCTTCATCGAGGATGCGATCCAGGAGACGGCCATCATCACCTCCGGGATCTCCGCCGAGTACGGCCGCTTCACCGGCGGCGTCGTGAACGTGCTGACGAAGTCGGGCGGGAACGAGATGAGCGGCAGCCTGCGGGACACGCTCGGCAGCGACAGTTGGACCGCGCGCACGCCGTACGCGGCGGAGCCGGAGCACCTCGACGACATCGACCAGGAGGTCCAGGCGACGCTCGGCGGCCGGATCATCCGCGACCGGCTCTGGTTCTTCCTCTCCGGCCGCCTCTTCGAGCGCGACCGGCGGCAGGTGACGGCAGTGACGCTCGAGCCGTACACGCACACGAGCTACGAGAACCGCTCCGAGGCGAAGCTGACGGCGGCGGTGGCGCGGAACCAGACCTTCGTCGGGTCGTACCTCCGCGTCGGCGGACATCAGCGCAACCGGAGCCGCACCGCCGACCTCCGCGCGCTCGTCACCGACCACTTCCCGAACTCCTTGCTCGCGCTGCACTACACGGCCGTCGCCGGCTCGAGCCTGGTGGCGGAGGCGCAGTACAGCTACAAGCGGGAGTCGCACAACTACAGCGGCGCCGCCGACGCGAGCGAGATCGGCGGTATGGCGGTCATCGACGCCGACACCGCCACGGAGTTCTGGGCGCCGCAGCTCTGCATCTGCTCGACCGCGTACGCCGACGCGCGCGAGGTTCTGGTGAAGGGGAGCTGGTTCCGCCCCACCGCGCGGTACGGCGTGCACGAGGTGGTGTTCGGCTACGACGAATATCACGACCTCTCACGCGAGAACCTGACCGCGGGAAGCTCCGGGCTGATCCTCTCCACGCCGATCGACACGACGACCGGGAGTCCGGTCCTGCAGCTCTTCCCCGAGCTCACCTATGTGGAGTTCCTGAAACGTGGGGCGGCGCAGGAGTCGGACTTCACCTCGCGCGCGTTCTTCGTCAACGACCGGCTGACGCTCGGCCGCCACTTCACCGCCTCCCTCGGCCTGCGGCACGACCGGAACCACGCCGTCAACCAGGACGGCCGCACCATCATCGACACCGCCCGCGTTTCGCCGCGCGCCGGCGTCGTCTACGACGTGCGGGGGGACGGGCGCGACCGCCTCAGCACGTCGTTCGCCCGGTACGTCGCGAAGGCGCACGAGACGGCCACGTACAGCGCGCAGGAGGCGACCAGCCCGCTGAGCTGGGTCTGGCTGTACGACGGCCCGGAGGTGAACGCCGATCCCTCCGGCGAGGTGGTCCCGACCGAGGAGGCGCTCCGGCAGTTCCTGGCCTGGTTCGAGGCGCGCGGCGGCAGCAGCAATCTCTCCGGCGCGCTCCTGGCGGGCAGTCCGCCGAACGCGATCGAGGGGACGCTCAAGCCGCCGTACGCCGACGAGATCTCCCTCGGCTACGGCCACGCCTTCGGCAACCGCGGCGTGGTGCAGCTCACGCTCGTGCGGCGGCAGTGGTCGGCGTTTTACGCGCTGCACACCTCTCTCGCGACGGGGAAGATCACCACGCCCGACGGGTCGGTCGTCGACCGGGTGGTGCTCGACACCGACGGGGAGGGGCTGGAGCGGGAGTATCGCAGCGCGCAACTGCAGACGAACTTCGAGCTCGGCCGCCTCAGCCTCGCCGGCAACTACACCTACGCCACGCTGCGCGGGAACGTGAACAGTCCGGGGAACGGCTTCCCGACCGCGCTCCCGAGCCTCGTCGACTACTACCCCGAGTTCATCGGCTATCCGCAGTACGCCCCGGTCGGGTACCTGTCCGGCGACATCCGCCACGTCGCGAACGGGTGGGCGATCTACCGCTTCCCCGGCCAGCGCCACCGGTTCACCGCGTCGCTTCTGCAGCGCTACCACAGCGGGCGCCCGTACAACATGGTCGCGAACATCGACCTGACCGGGGTCGTGCCGAATCCCGGCTACGAGTTCGTGCCGGTCGTGCCGTACTACTTCGCGCCGCGCGGCTCGCTGCGGATGGACGACGTCACGTCGACCGGCATCGGCCTGCACTACTCGCTGCACGCCGGCGCGATGGAGTTTCTCGCACACGGCAACGTGATCAACGTCTTTAACGAGCAGGCGCTCGAGAACCCCTTCGGCATCAACACCACCGTCAACGCGGCGCGCTCCGACCGCAACCTGGCGAAGTTCGACCCAAGGACGCAGACGCCGGTCGAGTGCCCGCAGGGCGTGCGCTCGTCGACGCCGCAATGCCGCGGCATCGCCCATTTCCAGAAGGTGGCCGCGTTCGGACACGTGAGAGCGCCCAACGCGTACCAGCAACCGCGCACCTACACGCTCTCTCTGGCGGTGAGGTTCTGATGAAGGCACTGGTCATGGCTCTCGGCATCCTGTCGTTCGCCGCCGCTCCCGCCACCGAGGAGAGCGCGCTCGCCTCGGTTTACGATCTCTTCCGCCAGGGCGACCAGGAGGGGGCCGCGCGCGAGCTGCACGAGCTGGTGGTGCGCTACCCCGCCTCGTCCGAGCTGCGCGCGCTCTACGTCAACCTGCTGACGCGGCGGGAGCCGGAGCGGGCGTGGGAGCTCGCGCGGCAGCTCGAGCGGGCCCGTCCCGACGACGCCTGGAGCTGGTACGCCGTCGCCGCGGCCGGCATCCTCGAGCCGGGCACGGAGCATCTCGCCGAGGGGCTCGCGGCGCTGGAGAAGATGACCGCGCTGGCGAAGGAGCCGCTGCCCGACGCGATGCTGCGGCTGAAGGTCACGGGGCTGCTGCGCGTCGGGAGAGAAGAGGAGGCGCTGAAGGTCCTCGGCAACCGCGAGGACGCGGCCGCGCTCGCGCTGAAGGCGATGATCCGCGAGAGCGACGTGGAGGGCGGCGACGCGGCTCTCGACGAGGCCGACGCGCTCTACCGCCGCGCGCGCGCAGCGGCGCCGGACGACGTCCGCATCGCCGCCTCGTACGTCCACTTCCTGCAGGACCGCGAGCGGCCGGAGGCGGGCGAGCTGGCGCGGGAGCTGGTCGCGAAGTTCCCGCTGTCGCTGCGCGCGCACGAGATGTACTGGCACACCATCCTCGAGTCGCGCTCGCTGACGACGCCGCAGAAGGAGGCCGCGATCGCCGAGGATGCGGCCCGGCTGCTCGCGGCGCGCGACTGGCCGGAGAACCTGCAGGCGCTCGCCGGCTGGTACCGGCGCATCGAAAGCGCGCGGGAGCTCGAGACGCACGACGCGATCCTGCAGCGGCATCCCTGGGCGCCGGAGGCGGAGTACGCGCTGTACCGGAAGCTCTTCTCCTCCAAGGCGCGGCTCACCGCCGACCCGGAGGTGCTCGCCGCGCGGAGGCGGGCGATCCAGGAGTTCCTCGAGTATCCGGTGCACTCGACCGCACGCCTGGGCGGCGCCTACCAGCAGTTGCTGTCGGTGAACCGGCTCGATCCGACCGTCAGCGACGCCGAGATCCTGCGCGCCGTGGACGGCGTGCGCGCCTTCGTGACGGAGCCGATGGGCGCAAAGACGATGGTCGCCGAGGTGCTGGCGGAGCGGGGGCTGCGGCTCGAGGAGGCGGAGAAGCTGGCGCGCGAGGGGCTGCGCGAGACGCCGCGTATGCTGGAGCTGCAGCGGGGCTCGTATACCGCCGAGGAGTACGACCGGACGGTCTCCTTCCTCCGCGCGCGCGCCGGTTCGGCTCTCGGCGCCGTGCTGCTGAAACGGAACAAGCTCACCGAGGCGGGGAAGGAGCTGCAGGCGGCCGCGAAGCTCTCCCCGCGCGATCCGAACCTCAACCTGCAGCTCGGGCGCTGGTACGAGCGGAAGAAAGACGCCGCCTCCGCGGAGCTGGCGTACGCGCGCGGGATGATCCACGAGCCGGCCACGTCGACGCAGAACCTCGACGCGCTGCGCGCGCTCTACAAGCGCACCCGGAACAGCGAGGAGGGCTTCGACGTGTACGTCGCGAACCTCCGCGAGGCCGGCGCCTCGGACGACAAGCGCAAGGTGCTCGCCGGCAGGCTCATTCCGGCGCGGCGCGTCGAGCCGCCGTTCACGCTCAAGGACCTCAGCGGCAAACAGGTCTCCCTCGCCGACGTGAAGGGTCACGTCGCGGTGGTGAACTTCTGGGGGCTCTGGTGCGGCCCCTGCCTCGCCGAGATGCCCGACCTCCACAAGCTCCATCAAAAGTACGCCGCCGATCCGAAGGTGCGCATCCTCACCATCAACAACGACAACGATCCGGCGAAGGTCGCGTCGTGGATGGAGAAGAACGGCTACGCGTTCCCGGTGCTCGTCGACGACGGCTACGTCCGCAAGGCGCGGGTGTATGCGATGCCGACCACCTGGTTCCTCGACCCGCAGGGGAAGATCGCGTTCGAGGCGAAGGGTGCGGTCGTGAACCTGGTCGACGAGTTCTCCTGGCGCATCGACGCGCTGAAGGCGGTGGGGCGGTGATGCGCGAGCGCGCTGGGGCAGTCGCGATCTCGTTTCTCCTCTCCCTGCCGCTCGCCGCGCAGTCGACCACGGCGACGCTGATCGGCCGCGCCAGCTCGAACGGGGTGCCGGTGCCGAACGTGACCGTCACCGTCTCCGCGCCGACGCTCATCGGCGTCCGCGGCACGACCACCGCCGCCGACGGTCACTACGTCGTGCCGGCGCTGCCGCCGGGCGAGTACGTGGTGCGCTTCGAGGGGGAAGGGCTCGAGACGGTCGCGCAGCGCGCCACGCTCAGGCTCGCCGAGACGACGCGCGTCGACGCGGAGCTGACGCTGCAGACGCTGCGCGGAGGGATCGTCGTGCGCCCGGCAGCGCTCAGCGTCCTGGAGACGCCGCAGGTCGGGACGAATATCAGCGGAGAGACGATGGAGCTGCTGCCGGCGGGACGCGGCATCGTCGACGCGCTGCGCCTCGCTCCCGGCACGACGGTCGACGCGGGCCGCAGTTTCATCAGCGTCAACGGGGCCGAGGTCTTCGACAACCTCTATATGGTGAACGGCGTCACGGTCGGCAGCCGCAGCGAGAACCAGCCGCTGAACCTCTTCATCGAGGACGCGATCCAGGAGACGTCGATCCTCACCTCGGGGATCTCCGCCGAATACGGCCGCTTCACGGGCGGCGTGGTGAACGTGCTCACCAAGTCGGGCGGCAACGAGTTGAGCGGCAGCCTGCGCGACACGCTCAGCAGCGATCGCTGGACGGCCGCGACGCCGTACGCGGCGGAGCCGGAGCACCTCGACGAGATCAACCAGGAGGTGCAGGGGACGCTCGGCGGGCGGATCGTGCGCGACCGGCTGTGGTTCTTCCTCTCCGGCCGGCTCTTCGAGCGCGACCGCCGACTGGCGACCGCGGTGACGCTCGAGCCGTACACCCACACGAACTACGAGAACCGCTCCGAGGCCAAGCTGACCGCGGCCGTGGCGCGGAATCAGACCTTCGTCGGCTCGTACCTCCGGGTGGGTGCCCACCAGAGAAACCGGAACCGCACCGCCGACCTCCGCGCGCTGAACACCGACCACTTCCCCCACTCGTTGCTCGCGCTGCATTACACGGCCGTCGCCGGGGCGAGCCTGGTGGCGGAGGCGCAGTACAGCTACAAGCAGGAGTCGCACAACTTCAGCGGCGCAGCCGACACGACCGAGGTCGGCGGCCTGCCGGTCTTCGACGCCTACAGCGGCACCGAGTTCTGGGCGCCGTTGAGCTGCGACTCGTGCGGCAGCGGGTACGGAAACGCGCGCGAGTACCTGCTCAAGGGAAGCTGGTTCCGCCCCACGGCACGCCTGGGGACGCACGAGCTGGTGTTCGGCTACGACGAGTACCACGACCTGATGCGCAGCACCTTCCGGCTCGGCACGTCCGACCTCGTCCTCACCGCGCCGGTCGACATGTCGACGGGGCAGCCGGTCCTGCAGCTCATCCCCGAGCTCACCTACGTCGAGTACGCGCGCTACGCGCCGACGCAGGAGGCCGACTTCACCGCCCGCGCCTTTTTCGTCAACGACCGGGTGAGCCTCGGCCGCCACCTCACCGCGTCGCTCGGGCTGCGCCACGATCACAACCACGCGGTGAACCTCGACGACCGGGTGGTCACCGACGACGCCCGTTTCTCGCCGCGCGTGGGGCTCGTGTACGACCTCGCCGGCAACGGCCGCGACCGGGTCAACGCCTCGTTCGGCCGGTACGTGGCCAAGACGCACGAGTCGGCCACGAACAGCATCGAGGCGGCCACGAGCCCGACCACGTTCGCGTGGGAGTACACGGGACCGGAGATCAACGCCGACCCGTCCGGCGAGGTGCTGCCGACCGAGGAGGTGATCCGGCAGTTCCTGGCGTGGTTCGAGGCGCGCGGCGGCAAGACCGACCTCACGGACGCGATCCTCTCCTACTCGCCCGCCGACGCGCTCGAGGAGACCCTCGACTCGCCGTACGCCGACGAGATCGCGGTCGGCTACGCGCACGCCTTCGGCAACCGGGGGGTGGTGCAGCTCAACCTGGTGCGGCGGCAGTGGTCGTCGTTTTACGCGCTGCACGTCTCCACGGAGACGGGGACGGTCACGACGCCCGACGGGAGCGTGGTGGACCGGGTCGTGCTCGACACGGAGGAGGCGGGGCTGGAGCGGGAGTATCGGGGCGCGCAGTTGCAGACGCGGTTCGAGGTGGGACGCCTCAGCCTCAGCGGCAACTACACCTACTCGACGCTGCGGGGGAACGTGGACGGCTCGTCCAGCGGCATTCCGGCGGCCAGTCCGAGCATCGTCGACTACTACCGGGAGTACACGAATTACCCGCGGTACGCGCCGGTCGGCTATCTCTCCGGCGACATCCGCCACGTCGCCAATGCCTGGGCCATCTACCGCTTTCCCGGGCAGCGCCACCGCTTCACCGCCTCGCTGCTGCAGCGCTATCACAGCGGGCGGCCGTACAACATGACGACGATCGTCGACACCCGCGACTCCACGCAGAATCCCGGCTACGCGTTCGTGCCGTTCATGCCCTATTACTTCGCGCCGCGCGGCTCGCTGCGGATGGACGACGTCACGGAGACCGGCATCGGGCTGCATTACTCGCTGCAGGTCGGCGCGCTGGAGCTGCTGGCGCACGGGAACGTTGTCAACGTTTTCAACGAGCAGGCGCTGGCGAATCCGTTCGGGATCGTCACCACCGTCAACGCGGCGCCGCGCGACCGGAACCTGGCGAAGTTCGACCCGAGGACGCAGACGCCGGTCGAGTGCCCGCAGGGAGTGCGCTCGTCGTCCGCGGAATGCCGCGGGATCGCCCACTTCCAGAAGGTCGCCGCGTTCGGCACGCCCCGGGCGGCCGGCGCGTATCAGCAGCCGCGGACCTATTCGCTGTCGCTGGCGGTGAGGTTCTGATGCCATGGCGAACGGTTGCGCCGAGGGTGGTGAAGCGCTGAGGGCGACCGCCGACGACCTCGTGGCGGCCCTCCGCCTCGCGACCGACACGGCCGCGCGCGAGGCGCTGCTGGAGGAACTGCTGACGGTGGACGCGCCGCCGGTGATCGAGGGGGCGCTCAACCGCAGGCACGCCTCGATCGGGCGGGGCGACCGCGACGACCTGCGGGCGCAGGTGCTGGTGCGGCTGCTCCGCCGCCTGGCGCGCTACGACGAGCAGGAGAAGCCGATCGAACGATTCGAAGACTACGTCGCCATCGTGACCTATCACGTCGTCGACGACTACGTGCGGACGTGCAACCCCCAGGGCGCGTTCGCGGCAAACCGGATCCGCTACGTGCTGCGGCACGACGGCCGTTTCGCCACGTGGGAGAGCGGGGGCGAGACGGTGTGCGGGCTGGCGGAGTGGAGGGGGCGCCCGGCGACGGACCTGGAGTCGGGGGCCGGGCGTCCCACCGCCATCGACGGAGGCGTGCTGGCGCGTCTCTTCGCGGAGAGCGGTGGACCGCTGCTCCTGCGCGCTGTCATCGCGCACTGTACCGAGCCGCCGGGCGCTCCCCGCGCGGTGACGGCGGCGGACGACGCGGCGTTCGGCGCCGTGGCGGTGCGGCAGCTTCTGGTGAAGCTGTGGCAGGAGATCCTGGAGCTGCCACGGCCGCAGCGGCTCGCGCTCCTCCTCAACCTGCGCGATGGGCCGGCGAGCGGTGCGCTGTCGGAGTTGCCGCTGGCCGGCGTGGCGAGCGTCGACGCGATCGCGGCCGCTCTCGGCTGGGAGGGTGGGGAGCTCTCCGCGCACTGGCAGGAGCTCCCCTTCGACGACGACCGCATCGCCGCGCTCCTCGGCGTGACACGGCAGCAGGTCATCAACCTGAGAAAGGCAGCCCGCGCGCGCCTGGCGCGGCGGCTGGCGAGGATGAACGTATGAACCGTGAGCTCAAGCTGCTCTCTTCGCTCCTGCCGGAGGACGGCGAGCACCTGCAGTTCGACGAGCTGGAGGCGGCGGCGCGCGGGGAGGCGAACGAGCACCTGCTGTCGTGCGAGACCTGCGCGGCCGAGGTGGAGGACCTGCGCGCGTTCGGCACCAACTGGAACGACGGGCTCTCAGCCCGTCGCCAGCGCCTCTGGCTCCCGCTCGCCGCCGCCATCGTCCTCCTCCTCGCCACCGCCGCCTTCCTCGCCGTCCGCCGGAACGCCGGGCGCGCCGAGGCGCTGCGGCTCGCGGAGGTGACGATCCCGGCCGAGGTGATCGCCATGCGCGGCGAGCGCCTGCAGCTCCGCGGGGCGGCGGCGGAGGAGGCGCTCGCGGTGCTCGCACCGGTCGGGACGGTCGTCGTCTCCGACCGCCCGCTTTTCCGCTGGAACGCGCCGGCCGGCGCAAGGGTGAAGGTGGAGGTGTTCGACGAGTCGTTCCGGCCGGTGGCGCAGAGCGGAGTGGTGGCCGGGAACCAGTGGTCACCCGCGGAGCCGCTCCCGCGCGACCGGACGTACGTCTGGCAGGTGGTGACGATCGACGACCGGCGCCTCGCGCCGGCGCCGCCGCTGCCGGATGCGCGGTTCCGGATTGTGCCGGCCGAGGCGGCGCGGCGGATCGAGTCGGCGAAGGAGGCGGCGCCGAGTCTGGAGCTGGCCTCGCTTTATGCGGGCGCGGGGGCGCTCGACGACGCGGGGAGGGAGCTGGAGCGGCTGCTCGCCGCGGGGCGGGACGACATTGCCGTGCGCCGTCTGCGGGATCGCGTCGACAATCTCCGCTGAATGCTCGCCTCCCTTCTTCTCGCGGCGGTGCTGTCGGCCGACCCGCGTGCCCTGGCGGCCAGCGCCATCGACGCGGCGAACGAGTGGAAGCTCGACGAGGCGGAGCAGACGGCGGAGCGGGCGTACGCGCTGGCGCTCGCGTGCGACGACCTGGCGGGGCAGGCGCTGGCGGCTGACGCGCTGGGGGTGGTGGCGCGGCTGCGGGGGGAGCGGGACCGTGCGCTCGACGAGACGTCGCTCGCCCTCGCCCTGGCGGAAGAGGCGGGGGACGTCGTCGCCACCACGCGCGCGCACAACGACCTGGGGCGGGTCTACGCCGATCTCGACGGCGATCTGGAGCTCGCGCACGAGAGCTACTCGCGCGCGCTCGAGCTGACCTCCTCGGCCACGCAGCTCCGGTTGCGCTCGCGCATCCTCAACAACCTCGGCGACCTGGAGCGGCTGCGCTCGCGGCGATCGGCGGCCATGGGCTACTTCCGCTCGTCGCTGGAGGCGGCGACGCGGGCGAAGGATCGCTACGGCCGGCTCGCGGCGGAGCACAACATCGGGCTGCTGTACGCCGAGCAGAACGATCCTCGGCAGGCGCTCGCGCATTTCCAGCGGGCGTTGGAGATCGAGCAGCAGAACCGCTCCGTGACGGCCGCGCGCACGCTCCTGTCGATCGCGGAGGCGCACCGGGCCCTCGGCGACGACGCCGCCGCGGCCGGTTACCTGCGGCAGGCGCGGGAGGTGGCATCGAAGCGGGGCGACCAGCTCGCGCTCGCCTCGATCCTCCTGCGGGAGGCCGACCTGGCGATGGAGGAGAAGCAGTTCGCGCGCGCGAAGCGGGAGCTCGACCGCAGCGGCGGCATCAGCGGGCGGCTGCAGGACTTCCGCGCGCTGCCGCTCATCGGCGCGTACCAGGCCAAGCTGGCGCTGGAGCGGGGGGAGCTGGACGCGGCCATGCGGGTGGCGAACCGGGCCGCGGAGGCGGCGGCGAAGCTGGGGCAGCTCGACATCGTCGCGCAGGCGCGCTCGATCGCCGGGATGGCGGCGCTGCGGAAGGGGAGCCGGGCGGCGGCGCGGACGGCGTTCGACAGCGCGATCGACGCGGTGGAGCGGCAGCGGGTCGGCGCGGTCGGCGGTCCGATGGCGCGGCAGCGCTTCTTCGGGCGGGAGCTCTTCCCCTACGAGCAGATGATCGTGCTCCTCGCCGGGGACGGCGACGCCGCGGCGGTGGAGCCGTACGTGGAGCTGAAGAAGGCGCGGGTGGTGGCGGAGGCGTCCCGCCGCGCCCGCCCGGCGCAGCGGAAACCGGCGGCGCAGCAGGGGGCCGCCGTCGTGAACTACGTCCTGGCGGGGGAGCGGGCGTTCGCCGTGGTGCGGGCGAGGGGGGCGTTGCGGGTGGTGCCGCTGCCGGTGTCGCGGGCGGAGCTGGTGACGCTGGCGAACGAGTTCGCGCGGCGGGTCGCGCAACGGGACAACGGCTTCGTGGGCACGGCGCGCGAGCTGTACGACGCGCTCTGGGCGCCGCTCGGCCTCCCGCCGGACGTCCGGCGCGTGCGCATCCTGCCGGACGAGGAGCTCTGGCGCGTCCCCTTTGCCGCGCTGGTCGATCCGGCCGGGAAGTACCTCGTCGAGTCGGTCGCGCTCTCGTACGCCCCGGCGCTCAGCGAGCTGGGGGAGGACCGGGTGCTCGCGCCGCGCTCGATCCTCCTCGCCTCGAACCTCCCTGCGCATCCGACGGAGGTGGGGGCGGTGGCGGCGCTGTATCGGGGGCTGGAGGTGGCGGTGGTGGAGAACGCGGAGGAGGGAGCGCTCAAGCGGAAGCTGCCGCTGTACGACGTCGTGCACCTGGCGGCGCACGGGGTGATCGACGACCGCGACCCGCTCGAGTCGCACCTCCAGTTGCAGGCGGGCGGGCGGGAGGACGGCCGCCTGACCGCGCGCGAGCTGATGAACGGCTCAATCGCCGCCTCGATCCTGGTGCTGTCGTCCTGCGACTCCGCCACGGGGGACGTCGCGGCCGGCGAGGGTCTCATCGGCATGACCTGGGCCGCCCTCATCGCCGGCTGCCCCACGGTCGTGGCGACCCAATGGCAAGTCGCCTCCACCCGCACCACGGAAGTGATGACCGCCTTCCACCGCCACATGCGCGCCGGCAGGAGCCCCGCCGCCGCCCTCCAGCAGGCGCAGGCCGAGGCCGCGCGCGTGCCGCGCTTCGCGCATCCTTATTACTGGGCCGCGTTCGTGGTGGTGGGGAGGTAGGGGAAGCGACGGCGTTGAAAGTGAGCGGGCGGCGGCCTAGGATGAGGGGGTGACGACGAACGTACAGAGGTTGTTCGAGCAGGCCCTGACGCTGACGGCGAACGAGCGCGCGGAGCTTGCGGCGCAGCTACTGGCGACGCTCGACGAAGCCGAGGCGGACGTGGAGTCGGCCTGGGCGGCCGAGATCGACCGCCGCGCGGCCGAGGCGCGCCGGAATCCGGACGACGGTGAAGACTGGCGCACCGTGCTGGACGAGATTCAGAGGGACGTGCTGTCGCGGTGAGGCAGGTACGGCTCCGCGAGCGCGCACGGCGCGAGCTTCGGGAGGCGACCGCCTGGTACCGCGAGCGGAGTGCCGACGTAGCGGAGCGCTTTGCGGCGGAGGTCCGGCAGACACTCCGGCACCTCGAGCAGTTCCCAGACACGGGAGCGTTCGTTCCCGGCGTTTCCGATAAAGACGTCCGGCGCCTTCCGGTGCACAACTTTCCCTATCACGTCGTGTTCATCCGGCTGGCAGATCACGTCGCGGTGCTCGCGATCGCGCACGATCGTCGCCGGCCTGGGTACTGGGTGGACTGAACGCGCAGCCGACGGGCTGAGAGCCCGTCGCTCCAGAGGGCGACGGCGCGCGGTGGCGAAGCGGCTCCGGCGGGCGGGGCGTGTTGCCGCGACAGGCGTGCTTCGAGCGAAAGGCGTGCGTCCGGCCTGGGGCAACAAACGCGGCGGGCCGGGCCCGCCCGCCGGAGGCGCCCCGGTCGTCCCCCGTCCGCCCTACCGCGGCGGCTTGCCGGGGGCTTCGGCGTTCGGGAGGATGGGGCGGCCGATGGGGTTGTCGATGTTCTGCACCATGGTCGCGGGCGGCTGGCGGGTGGCGCCGCCTCCGCGGAGGGACTCCACCTTGTCCTTCACCCGGAACGAGGCCACGAAGGCGTCGAAGAGGGCGCGGGACTGGCGGTCGGGGGAGGCGAACTGCAGCACGTACGCTCTCCCGGCGGCGGCCGTGTATCCATAGACATAGCGCCGCTCGCCGTCCTTTTCCACGCGGACATACGAGAAGCGGTACGAGGGCTGGATGGGGGAGGTGGCGAGCTCGATGCGGGTGCCTTCGATGCGGGCGCCGTCGGCGGCGGCCTTCACGGCGGCGTCGCGGAGGACCTCACGCACCCAGGAGTGGTCGACCTGCCGCTTCTCGGCGCCGGACGCCCAGACGGTGAGCTGCTCGCCCCCGGCGGCGCGGGCCTCGACCGAATTGGGCGGCGGTGAGGGCGTCCAGCTCCACTCCTCGGTCGGCATGACGATCGAGAAGTTCAGGGTGGGGCTGATGAAACGCTCGGCCGCAGGTGCAACGGCGGTCAGGAAGAGTGTGACCAGCAACACGGCGCCGCGATCGCGCATGCCTCATCTTATACCGCATTGTTGATGGCAAGGCGGAAGCCGTCGGCGCAAGCCGACTGAATCTTTTTTGCCGGAGCCGGTCCCATCAGGAACATTACATTTCGGAAACTGTTATCATGAGCTCGTCCAGTCCCCAGTCACAGCGGCCCGCGGTGCGCCCGTGGTCCGTCATTTAGAAGAATTGAGGTAGTCATGACGCGTACCCGCGGAGTGTTAGCTGCGCTGTTTCTCCTGGTTCTCACGGCGATCCCGGCGCAGGCGGCCACGACGGACTTTCGAGTCCTGCTCGACACCGACCATGACGGAACGACCGGTTGCGTCGTGGCAGGGATGCCCGGCGTCGACCTCGTCTTCCGGACGCAGGTGACGACCACCGACACCGCGGCGACGGTCACCCGCACGAGCCGGCAGCTCTGCACGGCCGGTGCGCTCGGCGAGGAGACGGGGATCGACACCACGGTCTGGCCCGCGCTCCTGCAGCCGGCCAGCGGTGCGCTCGCGGTCGAGTCGATGATTCCCTTCTCCGCGTTCGGCGGCACGCTGGACGACATGCGCATCGGCGTCCAGGCGACCAGCGGCGCGGCGGTGCACACCGCGCTCGTTCGCCCCGACGGCAGCCCCGCCCTCTACCCCGGCCTCTCCGGCAAGCGCCGTTCGGTCAGCGCGCCCGGCGCGCCCCGCACGATCACGCTCGACGGCAACGACGCGGACTGGTTCGGCATCACCCCGTTCCTGAATGGGATCGCGGGCAGCGGCACGCCCGGACTGCGCATGGTGAAGGTGTCGACCTTCGCGGACGTGGTCACCGACCGCCTCTACTTCCTCTTCGACGCGAACATCTCCACCGACGCGCCGATCGCGTCGGATGACGAATACGACCGCCCTGCCGGCTCGAACCTGACGATCCCGGCGCCCGGCGTTCTCTCCAACGACAGCGACGTCACCGGCCAGCCTCTCACGGCCACGCCGGTGAGCCCGGCCGAGCATGGAAACGTCGTCCTGAACCCGGACGGCAGCTTCACCTACACCCCTGACGACCCCTCCACGACCGACTCGGACGAGTTCGAGTACAAGGCCAGCAACGGCACGAAGGAGTCGACGCCGGCTCGCGTGCGGATCAACGTGGCGCTGGTCGGCAACTCGACGCCGGTCGGCAACAACGACAGCTACAACGCCACCGAGGACGCGCAGCTCTCCGTCGCGGCCAAGGGCGTGCTGCAGAACGACCATGACGGCAACGGCGATCCGCTGAAGGCGACGCTCGTCACCGGGCCGAGCCACGGCACCGTGGTCCTCAACCAGAACGGCGGCTTCACGTACACGCCGGCCGTGAACTTCTTCGGCACCGACACCTTCACCTACAAGGTCAGCGACGGTACGGCCAGCGACACGGCCGTGGTCACGATCTCCATCGCCGGCGTCAACGACGCGCCGGCCGTGCATCCGGCGACCTTCTCGGTCGACGAGAACAGCAGCGAGGGCACCGTGGTCGGCACCGTCACGGCGACCGACGTGGAAGGCGACGACGTCAGCTTCGCCATCACCGGCGGCGACCCGGACGACGCGTTCGAGATCGACGCGAACACCGGCAAGATCAGCGTGGCGAACCCCGCCGCTCTCGACCGGGAGACCACCCCGGAGTTCGACCTCGAGATCCGGGCGACCGACAGCGGCGCCCCGGCGGCCACGGACGACGGACCGATCCGCGTCAACATCGGCAACGTCGATGAGGCGCCGGAGGTGGCGGACCACGAGCTCTCGACCGACGAGGACACGCCGCTCCCGATCACGCTCACCGGCAACGACCCGGAGGCGACGCCGCTGACCTTCACGATCGTGCAGGCACCTCTGCACGGGACGCTGAGCGGTACGGCCCCGAACATCATCTACACCCCGGCGCCCGACTTCGCCGGCTCCGACGCCTTCGTCTATACCGCCGGCGACGGCGTGTTCGACTCCTCGGTTTCGACCGTGGCCATCACCATCAACCCGATCAACGACGCGCCGGTCGGCAACGTCGACGTCTACGCCACCATCCCCGGCGTCGGCTTCTCGATCTCGCCGAACGCCGGCGTGCTGGCGAACGACGTCGACGCGGACGGCGATCCCCTGGTGGCCGTCATCGTCGATCCGCCGTCGCACGGCACGATCGACTTCAACCTCGACGGCGGCTTCTCGTACGTCCCCTTCGCCGGCTACAGCGGCATCGACACGTTCTCGTACACGGTGGTCGAGGCGTCGAGCCTGGCGGGTGCCCGCCGCGGCCCGCAGAACATGGGCGCGCCGGTGACGGTGGTCTCGATCAACGTGCACGCGACGAACACCGTCCCGGTTGCGAACCCGCAGAGTGTCGAGCTCGACGAGGACACGCAGAAGATCGTCACCCTGACCGGCACGGACGCCGACGGTGACGCCCTGCAGTACAACATCAACACCTCGCCGGCGCACGGAACGCTCAACGCCGCCGGTCCGCAGGTCCGCTACATCCCGGCCCCCGACTTCGCCGGCACGGACAGCTTCACCTTCACGATGACGGACGGCTTCTCCTCCTCCTCGCCGGCGACGGTGAGCATCCTCGTGAAGCCGATCAACGACGCGCCGACCGTGGCGAACGACGTCTACGGCACGCTGCGCAACACGCAGCTCACCGTCAACGCCGCCAACGGCGTCCTCGGCAACGACCAGGACGTCGACAACGCCTCGCTGATCGCCGTGCTCCTCAGCGGCCCGGCGCACGGCACCCTGACGCTGAACCCGAACGGCAGCTTCATCTACACGCCCACCACCGGCTTCAGCGGCTCGGACTCGTTCCGCTACCGCGCCTCGGATGGAGTGGCGACGTCGCTTCAGCCGGCGCGGGTGACGATCAACGTCCGCACCACGAATGCGGCTCCCGTGGCGCATGCGGCGACCGTCAACACCGATGAAGACGTCGCGGTCGGCGTGACGCTCACCGGCACCGATCCGGACGGCGACACGGTCGAGCTCGAGCTCGTGACGCAGCCGGCCAACGGCGTCCTCACCGGCTCGCTCCCGAACCTCGCGTACACCCCGAACCCGAACTTCAACGGCACCGACACCTTCACCTTCAGGGCGTCGGACGGCTTCGTCTTCTCGCCCGCGGCGACGATCACCATCGTGGTCGGCGCGGTCAACGACGCCCCGGTGGCCATCGCCGGCGCCGAGACGGTGGCCGAGGAGAGCACGCTGAACGGCTCCGTGGCCGGCCTGGTGACGGACGTCGACAGCAACTCCTTCACCTTCTCCCTCGTCACGAACGTCAACAACGGGACGCTCGTCCTCGCGACGAACGGCACCTACACCTATACGCCAGACCCGAACTTCAGCGGCAGCGACGCCTTCGGCTGGGTTGCGAGCGACGGCAGCGCCAGCTCGAACATGAGCCTGGTGACGATCACCGTGACGGACGTCAACGAGGCGCCGGTCTTCACCTCCACCAATGCCACGAACGTGGCGGAGAACACGACCGCCGTCCTGACCGTCACCACGAGCGACTTCGAGGCGGACGCGATCGCCTACTCGATCACGGGCGGCGCCGACGCCGCCGACTTCTCGATCAACGCCGCCACCGGCGCGCTGGTCTTCAACGCCGCGCCGAACTTCGAGGCGCCGGCTGATGCCGACGGCAACAACGTCTACCTCGTGCAGGTCACGGCGAACGACGGCACCGACAGCACCCTCCAGACCATCACCGTCACGGTGACGGACGTCAACGAGGCGCCGTCGTTCACCTCCGGCACCACCGCCACGTGGGCCGAGAACCTGGCGGCCGGCACGACCGCCTACACCGCCGCCGTCACCGATCCGGAAGGGGACACGATCACCTTCTCGATCGGCGGTGGCGCCGACGCGGCCGCCTTCACGATCAACTCCTCCACCGGACAGCTCACCTTCGCCTCGGCGCGCAACTTCGAGGCGCCGGCGGACGCCGACGCGAACAACGTCTACACCGTCCAGATCACCGCGAACGACGGCGCGAACAGTGTCAACATCACGGTCAACGTGACGGTGACGGACGCCAACGAGGCGCCGGCCATCACCTCCTCGAACTCCGCCTCGGTCGTGGAGAACACGACCGCCGTCACGACCGCCACCGCGACCGACGAGGACGGCGACGCCGTCACCTGGTCGATCACCGGCGGCGCCGACGCGGCCGACTTCTCGATCAACGCCACCACCGGCGCGCTGACGTTCAACGCCGCGCCCGACTTCGAGACGCCGGCCGACGCCGACACGAACAACGTCTACCTCGTCCAGGTCACGGTGACCGACGGCAGCAATGCCAGCCAGCAGGTCATCAGCGTCACCGTCACCGACGCGAACGAGGCGGCGGTCTTCGCCAGCGCGAACTCCGCCTCGCTCGCCGAGAACACCACCACCAGCGTCCTGACGGTCGTCGCGAACGATCCGGAAGGCGGCTCGGTCACCTACTCGATCACCGGCGGCGCCGATGCGGGCGACTTCTCGATCAACGCCACCACCGGCGCGCTGAGCTTCAACGCGCTCCCGAACTTCGAGGCGCCGGCCGACGCCGACGCGAACAACGTTTACCTCGTCGAGGTCACCGCGAACGACGGCGTGTCGAACACGGTCCAGACGATCACCGTCACCGTCACGAACGCCAACGACGCGCCGGTCGTCACCTCCAGCGCCACGCTGTCGGTGCCGGAGAACCAGCACTCGATCCTCACGCTGACGTCGACCGACGAGGACGGCGACACCGTCACCTGGTCGGTCACCGGCGGAGCCGACGGGACGTTCTTCAGCGTCAACTCCACCACCGGCGCGCTGACGTTCAACATGATCCCGAACTTCGAGATCCCGTCCGACGCCAACGCCGACAACGTCTGGGTCGCCCAGATCACGGCGAACGACGGCACCTCCACCACGAATCAGGTCATCTCGGTGACGATCACGAACGTCGACGAGATCCCGGTCTTCACCTCGGCCACCTCGTCCATGGTCCCGGAGAACCAGACGGCGGTCATGACCGTCACGGCAACCGACCCCGAGGGGCAGGCGGTGACGTTCGCGATCACGGCGGGCGCCGACATGGCGCACTTCACGATCAACTCGGTCACGGGCGAGCTGTCGTTCGTCTCCGCGCCGAACTTCGAGAACCCGGCCGACGCCGACGCCGACAATTCCTACGTGGTCGGCGTTCAGGCGAACGACGGCACGCTGCAGGAGATGATGGCGATCACCGTGCTCGTCACGAACGCGGACGAGGCGCCGTCGATCACCTCCTCGAACAGTGCCACCATCCCGGAGAACACGCTCACCGCGGCCACCGTCACGGCGACCGAGCCGGACGGCCAGACGGTCAGCTTCTCGATCACCGGCGGCGCCGACCAGGCGCTCTTCTCGATCGACAGCAGCACCGGCGTCCTGACGTTCGACGCCGCGCCCGACTTCGAGAACCCGGCCGATGCCGGCAGCAACAACCAGTACGAGGTCGAGGTCACGGCAGGCGACGGCACGAACACCGTCGCGCAGACCATCACCGTCACCGTCAGCGACGTCAACGAGGCGCCGGCCTTCACCTCCGGCGCCAACGTCACCGTGGCCGAGGGGACGACGGCCGTCACCACCGTCACCACGACCGATGAGGATGGCGACACCGTCACCTACTTCATCACCGGCGGCGCAGACGCGGCCGACTTCTCGATCAACTCCACCACCGGCGCGCTGACGTTCAACGCGGCGCCCGACTTCGAGACGCCCGCCGACGCCGACACCGACAACGTCTACGTCGTGGAGGTGACGGCGAACGACGGCACCGACGACACGGCGCAGACCATCACCGTCACCGTCACGAACAACAACGAGGCGCCGGCGATCACCAGCGCGAACAGCGCCTCGGTCGCGGAGAACACGTCCGCAGTCCTCACCGCCACGGCCACCGATCAGGAAGGGAACACCATCACCTGGTCCGTCACCGGCGGGGCCGACGCGGGCGTCTTCTCGATCAACGCCACCACCGGCGCGCTGAGCTTCAACTCGCTTCCGGACTTCGAGGGTCCTGGAGACACCGGCCTCAATAACGAGTACGTCGTCGAGATCACCGCCAACGACGGCACGAACGACACCACCCAGACCATCACCGTCACGGTGACGAACGTCAACGAAGCCGCCACCATCACCAGCGCGAACACCGCCTCGGTCGCGGAGAACACGACCGCCGTCTTCACCGCCACCGCCACGGATCAGGAAGGCAACACCATCACCTGGTCGATCGCCGGCGGCGCCGATGCGGGCGACTTCACGATCAACGCCTCGACCGGCGCGCTGACGTTCACCTCCGCGCCCGACTTCGAGACCGCAGCCGACGCCGACACCAACAACCAGTACGTGGTCACGATCCGCGCGAACGACGGGACCAGCGACACCGACCAGGCCATCACCGTCACGGTGACGGACGCCAACGAGGCGCCGAGCATCACCAGCGCGAACGCGGCCAGCATCGCGGAGAACACCAGCGCCGCGATCGACGTCGACGCGACCGATGTGGATGCGGGCACCACGCTGACCTTCTCGATCAGCGGCGGCGCCGACGCGGGCGACTTCTCGATCGACGCCTCGACCGGCGCGCTGACGTTCACCTCGGCGCCCGACTTCGAGACCCCGGCTGATGCCGACACCAGCAACGCCTACGTGGTCGAGGTGACGGTCACCGACGGGTCGCTCACCGACGTGCAGACCATCACCATCTCGGTCACGAACGCGAACGAGGCCCCGGCGATCACCACCGGCGGCACCGCGAGCGTGGCGGAGAACACCACCGCCGTCACGGATGTGGACGCGACCGACGCTGACGCCGGCACGACGCTGACCTTCTCGATCAGCGGCGGGGCCGACGCGGGCGCCTTCGGCATCGTGGCCGGCACGGGCGTGCTGACGTTCAACTCCGCGCCGAACTTCGAGGCGCCCGGCGACGCCGACACCAACAACCAGTACATCGTCGAGGTCACCGTCAGCGACGGCACCGCCAGCGACGTGCAGACCATCACCGTCACGGTGACGAACGCCAACGAGGCGCCAAGCATCACCAGCGCCAACTCGGCCAGCATCGCGGAGAACACCACCGCCGCGATCGACGTCGACGCCACGGACGTGGATGCCGCCACGACGCTGACCTTCTCGATCAGCGGCGGCGCGGACGCGGGCGACTTCTCGATCAACGCCTCGACCGGCGCGCTGACGTTCAACTCCGCCCCCGACTTCGAGAGCCCGGCCGATGCCGACACCGACAACGCCTATGTCGTCGAGGTGACGGTCACCGACGGCGCGATGACCGACGTGCAGACCATCACCATCTCGGTGACGAACGCGAACGAGGCTCCGGCGATCACCACCGGCGCCACGGCGAGCGTGGCGGAGAACACCACCGCCGTCACGGATGTGGATGCGACCGACGCCGACGCCGGCACGACGCTGACCTTCTCGATCAGCGGCGGGGCCGACGCGGGCGCCTTCGGCATCGTGGCCGGCACGGGCGTGCTGACCTTCAACTCCGCGCCGAACTTCGAGGCGCCGGGCGACGCCGACACCAACAACCAATACATCGTCGAGGTCACCGTCAGCGACGGCACCGCCAGCGACGTGCAGACCATCACCGTCACGGTGACGAACGCCAACGAGGCGCCGAGCATCACCAGCGCGAACGCGGCCACCATCGCGGAGAACACCACCGCCGCGATCGACGTCGACGCGACCGATGTGGATGCCGGCACGACGCTGACCTTCTCGATCAGCGGCGGCGCCGACGCGGGCGACTTCTCGATCAACGGCACCACCGGCGCGCTGACGTTCAGCTCCGCCCCCGACTTCGAGAGCCCGGCCGATGCCGACACCGACAACGCCTACGTCGTCGAGGTGACGGTCACCGACGGCTCGCTCACCGACGTGCAGACCATCACCATCTCGGTGACGAACGCGAACGAGGCACCGGCGATCACCACCGGCAGCACGGCCAGCGTGGCGGAGAACACCACCGCCGTCACGGATGTGGACGCGACCGACGCCGACGCGGGCACGACGCTGACCTTCTCGATCAGCGGCGGGGCCGACGCGGCCGACTTCGGCATCGTGGCCGCCACCGGCGTGCTGACCTTCAACTCCGCGCCGGACTTCGAGGCGCCGGCCGACGCCGACACCAACAACCAGTACGTGGTCGAGGTCACCGTCAGCGACGGCACCGCCAGCGACGTGCAGACCATCACCGTCACGGTGACGAACGCCAACGAGGCGCCGGCGATCACCACCGGCAACACCGCGAGCGTGGCGGAGAACACCACCGCCGTCATCGACGTCGACGCGACGGACGGGGACGCCGGTGCGACCCTCAGCTTCTCGATCACCGGCGGCGCCGACGGCCCCGCCTTCTCCATCAACACGACCACGGGCGTGGTGACGTTCAACTCCGCGCCTGACTTCGAGTCGCCGGCCGATGCCGGCGCCAACAACTCGTACGAGCTCGAGGTCACGGTCACCGACGGCTCGATGACCGACGTGCAGACCATCACCGTCACGGTGACGGACGCCAACGAGGCGCCGGCGATCACCACCGGCAACACGGCCAGCGTGGCGGAGAACACCACCGCCGTCACCGACGTCGACGCCACGGACGTGGATGCCGGCACGACGCTGACCTTCTCGATCAGCGGCGGGGCCGACGCGGGCGACTTCGGCATCGTGGCCGCCACCGGCGTGCTCACCTTCAACTCCGCGCCCGATTTCGAGGCGCCGGCTGACGCCGACACCAACAACCAGTACGTGGTCGAGGTCACCGTCAGCGACGGCACCGCCACCGACGTGCAGACCATCACCGTCACGGTGACGGACGCCAACGAGGCGCCAGCGATCACCACCGGCAACACGGCCAGCGTTGCGGAGAACACCACCGCCGTCATCGACGTCGACGCGACGGACGGTGACGCCGGCGCGTCCCTCAGCTTCTCGATCAGCGGCGGTGCCGATGGCGCCGCGTTCTCCATCAACGCGACCACCGGCGCGGTGACGTTCAACTCCGCGCCCGACTTCGACACCCCCGCCGACGCCGGTGCCGACAACGTCTACGACGTGCAGGTCACGGTCACCGACGGCTCGCTGACCGACGTGCAGAGCATCGCCGTCTCGGTGACGAACGAGAACGAGGGTCCGAGCATCACCAGCGCCAACACGGCGAGCGTGGCGGAGAACACTGCCATCGCCATCGACGTCAACGCCACGGACGTGGACGCCGGCACGACGCTGACGTTCTCCATCAGCGGCGGCGCCGACGCGGGCGACTTCACCATCAACGGCAGCACCGGCGTGCTGAGCTTCAACCCGGCGCCGGACTTCGAGGCGGCGGCGGACGCCGACGCGAATAACGAGTACATCGTCGAGGTCACCGTCAGCGACGGCTCGCTCACCGACGTGCAGACCATCACCGTCACCGTCACCGCGGTCAACGAGGCGCCGTCCTTCACCTCCGCGAACACGGCTGCCGTTCCGGAGAACACCACCGCCGCGATCGACGTGAACACCACCGATCCGGAGGGGAACACCGTCACCTACTCGGTGACCGGCGGCGCGGACGAGCTGCTCTTCACCATCGACACCAACACGGGCGTGCTCTCGTTCCTCTCCGCGCCTGACTTCGAGACGCCGCAGGACGCCAACACCGACAACTTCTACGTGGTCGAGGTGACGGCGAACGACGGCACCAACAACGCAACCCAGACGATCACGGTCGAGGTCGAGAACGGCAACGAGCTGCCGACCTTCACCTCCACCGCCACGCCGAGCGTGCCGGAGAACCAGACCGCGGTCGTCACCGTCGCCACCAACGACGTCGACGGCGACACCGTCACCTACAGCATCACCGGCGGCGCCGACGCGGCCGACTTCTCGATCAACACGAGCACCGGCGCCCTCACGTTCAACGTCGCGCCGAACTTCGAAGCCCCGCACGACGCCGACACCAACAACGTCTACCTGGTCGACGTCACGGCCGACGACGGGCCGAACACGGTCGTCCAGAACCTCACCGTGACCGTCACCGCGGTCAACGAGGCGCCGGCCTACACCTCCAACGACACCTTCAGCCAGGCGGAGAACACCACCGCCGTCACCACGGTCAGCGCCACCGATCCGGAGGGCGTGAGCCCGACGTACACCGTGACCGGCGGCGCCGATGCGGCGAAGTTCACGATCGGCCTGAACAGCGGCGCGCTCAGCTTCGTCACCGCCCCCGACTTCGACGTCGCGGGCGATGCCAATGCCGACAATGTCTACGTGGTCCAGGTCACCGCCACCGACGGCGCAAACCCGGTCGTGCAGACGATCAGCGTCACCATCACCGGTGTGCCCGAGGCGCCGGTCGTCAGCTCGAGCGCCACGCCGAGCGTGCCTGAGAACATGACCACCGCGGTGGACGTCAACGCCACCGATCCGGAAGGGGCGACCGTGACGTACGCGATCGCCGGCGGCGATGACGCCTCCGACTTCTCGATCGACGAGAACAGCGGCGTCCTGACGTTCATCGTCGCGCCGGACTTCGAGGCGCCGCACGACGCGGATACCAACAACGTCTACCTCGTCAACGTGGAAGTCGACGACGGCACGATGACCGTCGTCCAGAACCTGACGGTCACGGTCACGAACGTGGACGAGGCCCCGAGCATCACCTCGCTCGCGACCGCCACCGTGAACGAGAACCAGACGTCGGCCATCGACGTCAACGCCACCGATCCGGACGCCGGCGCGACGCTCGTGTACTCGATCACAGGCGGTGCCGACCAGGCGAAGTTCTCCATCGTCAGCAGCACGGGCGTGCTCACGTTCCTCTCCGCTCCGAACTTCGAGAGCCCGACGGACGCCGGCGCCGACAACGTCTACGACGTCTCCGTCGAGGTCACCGACGGCACGAACGCGGCCCTGCAGTCGATCGCCATCACCGTCGCCAACGTCGACGAGGCGCCGGAGTTCTCCTCCGCCGCCACCGCCAACGTGGACGAGAACACCACCGCGGTCGTCGACGTCGACGCCACCGATCCGGAAGGCGCGGGCATCACCTACTCGATCACAGGCGGCGCCGACCAGGCGCTGTTCTCGATCAACTCCAGCACCGGTGTGCTGACCTTCGCCTCCGCTCCGAACTTCGAGAGCCCGACGGATGCCGGCGCGAACAACGTTTATGACGTCCAGGTGCAGGCCTCCGCGGGCGCGGTGCCGGGCACGCAGAGCATCGCCGTCACGGTCGTCAACGTGAACGAGGCCCCCGTCATCACGATCACCGACAACGCCATCGACACGAACGAAGACACGAACGTGAACATGAACGGCGGCGCGGGATCGACCCTCGCCTCCATTGCCGATCCTGACGGCAACGTCACCGTGCAGGTGACGCTGACGGCCACGCAGGGGACGCTGAGCCTCAACGGCGTGACCGGCGTGACGTTCGTACCGGCCAACGCCTCCAACGACGGCGTCGACGACACGACCCTGGTCTTCACCGGCACGGTGTCGAACGTCAACGCCCGCCTGAACGGCATGGTCTACAAGCCGAACCTCAACTACTTCGGGAACGCCGACGTCGACGTCTCGGTCAGCGATCTCGGGAACACCGGCAGCGGCGGCACCAAGACCGACGGGCCGGACAACATCGACATCACCGTCATCCCCGTCAACGACGCACCGACGGCGACGGCCAAGACGCACGCGACGCACTCCGGCCTCGGCCTGACCATCACCGCCGGCTCGCACGCCGGCGCGCTGAAGGACGACGCGGACGACGTGGACGACGCCGACAACGAGCTGACGGTTCAGCTCTTCGGCTCGCCGAGCAACACCGAGGCGCTGGTCCAGCTCGACGCCACGACGGGTACGAGCCTCGGCTCGTTCTACTTCGACCCGCCGGGCGGCTTCAGCGGCGCGATCACGTTCCAGTACAAGGTCTGCGACGACAACGCCGGCGACCCGAACCAGTGCAGCGCGGCCACCACGGTCACCGTGAACGTCGGCGGCCAGGAGACCTGGTTCATCGACGACGCGGCGGCCTGCGGTGTGAACTGCACCGGCTCGCGCGCCCGTCCGCTGATCGGCCTCAACACCACCGACGCGCAGTTCCTGGCGCGTGGCACCGGCGACTCGATCTTCGTCAACTCCGGCACCTACGGCACCGGCATCACCATGAACGCCAGCGAGCGTCTGATCGGCCAGGGTTCGACGTCGATTCAGGCCGCGCTCAACCACAACTACGCCTCGTACCCGGTTGCCAACGGCATCCTCGACACGCTGCCCTCCACCAGCACCCCGCCGAGCATCGGCGGCACGCTCAACGCGGCGGCGAGCACCACCGTCCGCGGCGTGGCCATCAACTCCGGCGCGAACAAGGGCTACGTCGGCACCGGCGCCAGCCAGACCGTGCTCGAGGCGAGCGTCACCTCGGGGAACACCGCGGTCGAGATGACGAATGCGACCACCAGCAGCGTGACGTTCAGCAGCACCACGTCCACGGGCGGCACGCACGGCATCAACCTGAGCAACGTGTCGGGTACGTTCGACTTCGGCACCGGCGGGTCGCTGCCGACCGACGGCCTGAAGAACCACACCACGGCCGGCTTCCAGCTCGTCAACGCGAGCGCCGGCACGAACGTGGTCGACATCGACTACTCCGGCGTGATCCAGCCCGGCACCGGCCGGGCCGTGGTGATCGGCACGACGGACGGCAGTTCGGGCGCGAATGTCTCGCGCGGCCTCGAGGGCGCCTCCACGGTATCGCTGACGGGCAACATGACCGGCGGCGGCATCGCGGTCTACGAGAGCGTCGGCGGCACGCTCGATCTGCCGGGCCTCCTGTCGTTCAACACCGGCGCGAACAACGCGCTCGACCTGGTCGACAACGACGGCACGACGTTCAACCTCAGCAACGGCAACCTGACCATCACCACGGCCAACGGAACCGGCATCAACGCCACCGACGGCGGAACGCTGAACATCACCGGCAACGACAACACCATCACCACGACGGGTACCGGCCGCGCGTTCAACTTCGCCGGCACCTCGGCGGCGGCCAAGATGGCCGGCACGCTCCGCTTCAAGAGCATCAACAAGAGCGGCAGCAACGCCAAGGGCATCGTGGTGAACAACCACAGCGGCACGTTCACGATCACCGGTGACGACAACAACGACAACACGCCGGACTCGCTCACCGCGGGTGGCACGATCACCGGTACGACGCAGCGCGGCGCGGAGTTCGTCGCGGTCGACGGGGCGGTGAGCCTCGCCGGCATGACGTTCACCAATGCCACCACGACCGACGGTTCGGGTGTGGCCGCCGACTGCGGCAACACGCTGGAGACGTCGGCCACCAAGCACTGCAACGCCCCGCTCTACTTCGACACGCTGCCCGGCGGGACGACGCTCCGCTCCATCACCGTCGACGGCAGCGTGCAGAACGGCATCATCGGCTACGACATGACCGGTCTGGCGATGACCTCGGTGACCGTCAAGAACGGCGGCTCGGAGTCGTCCGAGGCGGGCGGTCTCGCGGTCCGCAATCTCATGGGCACCAACTCGATCACCAACAGCCAGTTCCTGAACAACACCAAGGACCAGGTGAAGATCGTCAACCTGGCGTCCAAGAACATGATCAGCCTGACGGTGCTGGGCTCCACCTTCGAAGGCAACCGCCTCGACGGGATGGGGAACCACATCGACGCGGCTGGTCTGATCGTGACGAACAACGCGACGATCGGCACCATCAACATCGGTAACGGGTCGGTCGCGGGGGCGAACAGCTTCTCCGACATGTTCTCGAACGGCGTGCAGTACGCCGGCAACGGTGCGGCGGCCTCGGTCACGTTCAACGTGAACAAGAACTCCTTCGACAACGTCAACGCCGGCATCGTGGTCGCCCACGGCAGCGCCGGCAGCGGCGGGTCGCTGACGTACAACCTGTCGAACAACACCATCGTGGCCGGTCCGCTGTCGCAGGGCACGGCGATCCAGGCCACCGGGTTCCAGGGTCACAATCTCAACGGCTCGATCGTCGGCAACACCATCGGTACCCAGGGTGTGGTCGGCTCGGGGTCGCAGTGCAACGGCTGCGGCAACGGCATCCACATCGACCACGAGGGCACCGGACGCTGCGACGTCGACATCATCGGCAACACCATCCAGCGGGTGAACTCGGCGGCCATTCAGGTGACGCTGCTGCCGCTGTCGGCGAAGGGTGACATCGTGATCACGGGCAACCTGGTCCGCGATCCGGACGCCGGCGTGTTCGCGGGCATCTACGTGAAGGGCGGCTCCACCGCCTCCAGCACGAACTGCGTCGCGGCCACGATCGGTGGCAGCGTCACGCCGGGTAGCTGGCCGTCGCAGACCGCCAACGCGAAGAACCGGGTGGAAGGGAGCTGGGGCTCGTCGATCGCCGTGCAGCGCTCCGGCGGCACGTTCAACGTCCCGGGCTTCACCCCCACGGTCTCGGCGTGGATCACCGGCAACAACTCGCTCGTCGATCCGGTGATGGTGCTCGGTTCGGGCTACGCGACGGGGGCTTCCTGCCCGTAGGAATTCACCACACGAAGTCCAAAAGGGAACAGGCGCCTCGGCGCCTGTTCCTTTTTTGTTTGGGTTAGTGACGGAATAGCGGAAGCCACATTTGTTACTGTGTGCGATACTCGCGGCCGAGTCCAAACCGTCCCCGTCCCACAATTCGCGCGGCATCACTGAAGGAGGTATGCATGGCTGAGCCTTTCCTCTCGGAAATCAGGATCTTCTCGTTCAATTTCCCCCCCAAAGGGTGGGCGTTCTGCAACGGGCAGTTACTCCCCATCAATCAGAACCAGGCCCTTTTCGCACTACTCGGAACCGCGTATGGGGGGAACGGACAGACGAACTTCGCCCTGCCGAACCTCCGGGGGCGGGTGCCTCTTCACTTCGGCACCAGCTACTCGTCGGTGGGGGTCGCGGGCGGCCAGTCGGCGCACACGGTGACGATCAGTGAGTTGCCGCAGCACATGCACTTCATGCAGGGCACGTCGAACCAGACCGGCAACACCGCCATCCCCTCGAACACGGCCACGGTTGCGACGCTGGGAAGCCAGATCTACCACGCCCCGACCACGCTGGTCGCGCTGGGCGCCAGCAGCGTGACGTCAGTGGGCGGCAGCCAGCCGCACATGAACCAGCAACCGTATCTGGTCCTGTCGTTCTGCATCGCGCTGCAGGGGATTTTCCCCAGCCGAAACTAGGAGGAACCGAGCCATGTCACAACCTTACATTGGCGAAATCCGCATGTTCGCAGGCACCTTCAACCCGGTCGGCTGGGAGTTCTGCAACGGACAATTGATGCCGATCTCGGAGAACGAGGCGCTGTTCCAACTGATCGGCACGACCTACGGCGGGGACGGCGAGAGCACCTTCGCGCTGCCCAACCTGCAGAGCCGCGTCCCGATGCATTTCGGCACCGGGCCGGACGGGGTCACGTACCAGATCGCCGAGCAGGCGGGCGTGGAGAGCGTCACCCTCACCATCCAGCAGATCCCGAACCACTCGCATGCCCTTCTCGGATCGCAGGACATCGCCGACGCCACCGGCCCCTCGAACGCGGTCTTCGGAACGTCGTCGCAGGTGGACTACGTCAGCGTGGCCGAGGCGAGTACGCCGCTGTCCCCGCAGATCATCCTGCCGGCCGGCGGCAGTCAGCCGCACGACAACATGCAGCCGTACCTGGTGATCCACTTCATCATCTCGCTGTTCGGGATCTTCCCGAGTCAGACCTAGAGGAGGAGAGAGTCATGTCCGATCAATTCCTTGCGGAGATCCGCATTTTCCCGTTCAACTTTGCGCCCACCGGATGGGCGTTCTGCAACGGGCAGCTCCTGCCTCTCAGCCAGAACACCGCTCTCTTCGCTCTGGTGGGGACGATCTACGGCGGCGACGGCAAGTCGACGTTCGCGCTGCCGAACCTGATGGACAGCGTGCCGGTCCACGCCGGCCAGGGCTCCGGGTTGACCGAGCGCTTTCTCGGTGAGCAGTCCGGCTCCGAGTCCGTGACGCTGCTCCAGTCCGAGATGCCGGTGCACACGCACACCCTGCAGGCGCTGAACTTCCCGGCCGACCTCAAGGAGCCGCAGGCCGACGCGGTCCTGGCCCGCAGCCAGAACGGCGCGATCTACAACACGGCGAACAACCTCGTCACGATGTCGCCGAACGCGCTCCAGCCCGCGGGCGGAGGCCTTCCGCACAACAACATGATGAACTTCCTCGCGTTGAACTTCTGCATCGCCCTGCAGGGAGTGTTTCCGCAGCGTCCGTAGGGTGCTGAGCCTCGAGAGAGAGAGAACACACGCAGTCGATAGGAGACGACCCCAGTGGCTAACGAATCGAATTTAGACCCAGCGGCACCGGAGAAGTGGGCTCTCGGCCGCCGCGACTTCCTCATCATGGGCTCGGCCGCCGTCGCCGGCGCCGCCGCGTCGAGCGTCACCGCCGCCACGATCGCGCCGCTTGCGATCCCGGCCGCCGGTGCCGTCCTGTCGGTCGGCTTCAGCGAACAGCTCGCCGCCGGCTCGGGCGTCGTTGCCGCGGAGCGCCTCCGGCTGCGCGACGAGCGCTTCCTCGACGGCGGGGCGCGTGTCACCGTTCTCGGCGCCTGGCAGCCGCGGGTCGAAGAGCCGGTCTTCCTCCGTCTCAGCACCTTCTTTCCTCATTTGAAGGCCGAAGGACGCATCCCGTTTCTGGCCTGGTCGTCGGCGCGCATCCCGGGAGGGGTCGACAGCGTCTCCGGTCCGGTGACGTTCGTCGCTCCGCTCGACGAGAACGGGACGCTCCCGGTCTCGGTCGAGCGCGTCGGACTGGCCGCTGCCTCGCCCCGCCGCCTCGGCGGGCTCCTCGCGTTCGCGCGGGGGGAGCAGGCCCCGAAGGTTCCGAACCTGGCCGTCCTCGAGCGGGCCGGGAGCGTGTGCCGCCTCAACGGCGGACACACGGGCGACGTCCGCCTGCGCGCGGGGACGTACTTCATCGCGCTGCGCCGCACGATGCTCGAACGGGCGCCGAACTGGAGCTCCGTCTCCATCGACGCCGAGGCCGGCACCCCCGCGATGGGAATGCTGCGCGCCGGTACGCGGCCGGTCGACTTCGAGTACATCGCTCTCACGATCGACTACGCGAAGGCCTGATTTCCGATTTCATGAGGAACGGCCGGCGCAACCCGCCGGCCGTTTTGATTTTCCGGACGACCTTTGAACCGCGCCCCCTCCGCAGCAGCACTGCTTCTCCTCCTCCTGTTCGCCGCGCCCGTCGTGGCCGAGCCGCGCATCTGGTTCATCGACAACAGCCGTCCGCCAGGCGACGGCTCGCGCGCGGCCCCCTTCCACTCGATCGCCGCCGCGGTTGCCGCCGCGGGGGACGGGGACGTGCTCTATCTCTTCCGCGGCACAGAGCCCTATCGTGAGAGCGTCACCCTCCGCGAAGGGCAGTTGCTGGCGGGAGAAGGGATCGACCTCACGCCGCATCTCACCGCCCGGTCGATCGCGCCACCGCCGCTGCCCTCCCTCCCGGCCGCCCCGGTTCTCGAGAGCGGGACCGGCGACGGCGTGGTGCTCGCCTCGGGGAGCAGCGTTGCCGGCGTCGCCATCCGTACGACCACGGGGCGCGGCATCGTCGCCACGGGCGTCTCGGGACAGGTGCTCCTCGACCGCGTCCCCGTCGCCACCGGCGGCGGTACCGCGGTCGAGATCGACGGGGGGGACGCCGCGGTCCTCTTCGACGCGTCGCCGATCGAGACGGCGAGCGGCACCGCGATCGCGATCCGCAACCGCACCGGCGGCGCGGTGGAGCTCCGCAACGGCTCGGCCGTCACCGTGAAGGCTGGCAAGAGCGCGGCTGTCGCGCTGTCGAAGAACCGCGGCAGGTACTCCTTCGCCGATCCGCTTCACCTGACCACCAGCGGCGCCTGCGCGCTCTGCGTCGAGGCGACCGAGGAGGTGCGGATCACCTCCGGCGACTCCACGGTCAGCACCGTCCAGGCGGCCGCGCTGGAGCTCTCCGGCAGCAGCGTCGACATCTACTTCCGCCATGTCGCGGTCGACGGCGCCACCGCCGACGTCGCGCGGGGGATCTCGCTCGAGGACGTGACCGGCACCTTCCGCATCGGCGGCGGCACGGTGCGCAACGTCGGCGCGCGGGGGATCAGCATCGTCCGCTCGTCGGGCGTGACTCTGCAGGACGTGACGCTGGAGAAGACCGGCGGACGCTCGACCTCCAGCCCCTCCTGCGGCAGCCTAGGCGAGGAGAAGGAGCTGCGCTGCGACGCCGCCATCTACCTCGAGGAGGCGTCCGGCATCACCCTCAAGGACGTCCAGGTCAACGGCGGCGGGCATCCGGCGATCGCCGGGGATCGCGTGACCGACCTGACCATCGACGGCGCGCGGATCACCGGCGCCGGGAACGAGACGGGGGAGCATGGGATCCAGCTCCGCGAGCTGCACGGCCGCTCGGTTATCTTCAACTCGACCATCAAGGACAGCGCCGCGCGCCAGCTCTTCGTCGCCAACCGGGCAGGGGAGGGGACGCTGGAGATCCGCAAGAGCCGCTTCGACGGCGGTCCGCCGCCGCACGGCGGGCAGGGGATCCTCCTGCGCATCGGCGGGGAGGCGAAGCTGTCGGTGGCCATCGACGACTCCGACTTCATCGAGCATTTCTCGGACGGCATCCAGGCGATCGCCGAAGGGAAGGCGAGGCTGACGCTGGTGGTCAACGCCAGCCGCTTCGACCGGGTGAACTCCGCGGTGAACCTGGCGGCGGACCGCGACGGGCGTCTCGACTATCGCGTCACGGCGAACGGGATCACCGGGGCCGGTGCGAGCGCGATTCACGTCGGCGCGACGCTCACCGGCGGCACGGCCATCGGCACGATCTCGGGGAACACGATCGGCAGGAGCGGGGTGGCGGGGTCGGGCGCGCGATGCGGCGGCTGCAGCGGCATCACCGTCAACGCCGCGCGCGCCGGATCGTCCGAGGTGACGATCTCCGGCAATACCATCCAGCAGGTCGACGGATTCGGGATCCGCGTGCAGGGCACCGCCGCCGCGCAACTGCGCGCCTCAATCCGCGGCAACACCATCCGCCAGCCGCATGGCGCGGACGTCCTCCAGGCGATCAACGTTCAGGCGGGCGGGCGGCCGGCCGATACGGCAAAGCTGTGCGTCGACCTGCAGGAGAACAAGATCAGCGGCGCGTGGGATCCGCCGGGGGGCATGGCGATCTCCCTGACGAACAAGGGCAGCGCGGCGATTGCCGTGGCGGGGTACAAAGGCGACGGCGCCGATGCCGCCGCGGTGGCGAGGCTGCTGGCGGCGCGCAACAATGGCGCAACAGCGAGGAGCAGCGGGGCGGTTGCCGCCGCGGGCTCATGCTACTGAAGGAGAACAGTCGATGAAGCGCGAACGGATCTCGTTCCGGCCGGAGACGGATGACGACGCCGAGCTCCTCTACCGGATTTACGCGAGCACACGCGAGCAGGAAATGCAGATGGTGCCCTGGACCGACGAGCAGAAGGAGCAGTTCCTCCGCTCCCAGTTCGCCGCCCAGACGGTCCATTACAGGACCAATTACAACGGCGCCGAATATTCGATCATCCTTCTGGACGGCCAGCCGGTGGGGCGGCTCTACAGGCACCTGTCTCGAGATGATCTGAGGATCATGGACATCAGTATCGCGCCGGAGCATCGCGGCAGCGGGATCGGCACGCTGCTGCTGCGCGAGATCCTGGACGATGCGGCCGCGCGCGGCCACTCGGTGAGCATCCACGTGGAGCGGTTCAATCCCGCGCTGCAGCTCTACGAGCGTCTCGGCTTCCGCACCATCGACGAGAGCGGCGTGTACTACCTGCTGGAGTGGCGGGCCGGCGCCGCGGGAGAGCGCGCCGCTACGTGAAGATCGCCTCGAACTCGAAGCCGCCGTCCGCGTGACGCCCCTTCGGCGAGAGGAAGATCGGCAGCTCGCCGAACGACTCGTGCGAGACCATGTAGGTGCCCTGCGGGAAGTAGTGGTCTTTCGGGCTGAGGAAGTACAACCCGAAGGAGTCGCGCGACAGCCGCGCGTCGATGTGCTTCTCGACGTACACCGTGATGTGATCGAGCGTCAGCTCGACCGACGCCCCATCCTCGAAACGGACGGTGAAGCGGGTGCCGACGTGCGGCTGCATGTTGTCGGCGGTAATTTCCGTCAGGTCCATCTGACCTCCTGCTGTGCCACGGACGATGGCGGAGCCTTTTAGCACATCCGCCGCGTGGAAAGACACGGGTCTTCTCCGCCGTGCCGGAATGACGGCTAAGCCGATCGCCAGCAACGGCTTGAGCGGCATCAGGGCGCGCGGAGTGAAGTAAACATCGGGTTAATTGCCTGAAAGATGGACGACTCCGAAACGTTCCTGCCTTATGATGACCGCCGGTCCAAAAACTACCCGTCCAGCTTCGCAGGCTGCTGACCTTGATTTCGTCCGCTTCAGGAGGGCATGTGATGTTTGTCTCCGCCAGGCTCCGCCGTTGGCCTCTGTTCCTGTTGACGCTTCTGATGTTCGCGACGCCGGCGTTTGCCGACAACGTGACCGTCAGCGGAACCGTCAACTTCTCTTCGCTCGACGGTTCCTCTCTCGACCATGACGGGGCCGCGAACGGCGTCTTCACGGTCGACGACGGCGACCTCACCATCCTCGGCACCGTCAACTGCAACGACGACGGGGTCTCCACCAACAGCGCCTGCAACATGAGCTTCGCCGTCAGCGGGAACGTCCTGCTGCAGCCCGGCTCCGCGCTGTACGCCGAGAACCGCAACGGCGGCGGCGTGGGCGGCAACATCACCGTGACCGCGGGCGGCAACGTCACGGTCTCCGGTCCCTCCGGCGCGCAGGGTGGGGCGATCATCTCGTCCGGCAACAACAACACCTCCAGCGGCAACGGCGGCGCGATCGCCATCAATGCTGATGGCGGCGCGCTGTTCCAGGCCGGGTCGATCGTCTCCGCGGCCGCCAAGGGCGGCAAGGCGGGCGCGATCACCATCGACGCCGGCGCGCTCGTCGACGTCCGCGGCCTGATCGCCTCGGGCCCGAGCTCCACCGTCTCCACCTCCACCCGGTACACCGGCGTCGTCCTCACGGGCGGCTCGGCGGCGGCGACCGGCGGCGACATCATCATCCGCTCCTCCAGCCACAGCGAGCCGGCCATCACCGTCTCCGGCGACGCGACCATCGTGTCGCAGGGCGGCAAGGGTGGCAGCCGCGCCGTCGTCCTCGAGGGCTGCGGCATCGTCGTGAACGGCCTCGTGGCCACCGTCTCGTCCGAAGGGGCGAACGCGAAGGTCACGCTCCGCTCCGGTACCACGCTCGTCCTCGACGGCCGCGACCTCGCCGGCGCCGGCACCCGCCGCGGCATGGTTCGCGCCGACGCGCTCCTGCAGGACGCCGGCAGCTACTCCGCAAACTTCTACGCCCGCGAGGGCGTCAGCATCCTCGGCCCCGCCTCCGGCTCGATCTTCGCCGTGACCTCCAACGGCGGCACGACGAGCAAGGACGCCGCCGGCACCATCAACGTGATGTCCACCGGCGGCACCGTGACGGCGAGCGGCAACGCCTTCTCCGCCACCGGCGCGAACCCCGGCGACCAGGGCGGCCGTCTGAACATCGACGCGCAGAGCGACGTCAACCTCAACACCACGAAGGCGGTCCTGGCGGGCGACTACGCCTCCGGCCAGAGCCTCGCCGCGGGCGGCAAGATCAACGTCCGCTCCTACTCCGGCGGCATCTCCTGGCAGAACGGCACGGGCGACGTCCGCCCGGTCGGCAGCGCCGCCACGGTTCCGGCGGCGCAGCAGGGCTCGATCGCTCTGACCTACTGCACCACGGTCTCCACCACCGGCTCCACCTTCCCGACCAACGGCGCTGCCGTCGGCGCGTTCCCGGCGACGGCCCAGACCTGCTCGCCGGCCGGCCCGGCGCTGCCCTCCGGTGAGACCCACCCCGACTGCAACGACGCCCCGATCGTCGCCGATGACGCCTACCCGGTCGCGGAGGGCGGCACGCTGAACGTTCCGGCCCCCGGCGTCCTGGCCAACGACGTCGATCCGGACGGCGACCCGATCACCGCGGTCCTGGTGAGCGGCCCGGCGCACGCCTCGTCCTTCACGTTCAACGCGGACGGCTCCTTCTCCTACACGCACGACAGCAGCGAGACGCTGACCGACAGCTTCACCTACCAGGCCACCGACGGCTCCGCGACCTCGACGGTCGCGACGGTGAACATCACCATCACCCCGGTCAACGACGCGCCGGTCGCGGTCAACGACACCTACCCGGTCAACGAGGGCGGCACCATCAACTACGCCGCCCCCGGCGTCCTGGCGAACGACACCGACTCCGACGGCCCGGCGATGGCCGCGGTGCTGGTGAGCGGTCCGTCGCACGCCGCCTCGTTCGTCCTCAACGCCGACGGCTCGTTCGTCTACGTGCATGACGGCAGCGAGACGACCTCCGACAGCTTCACCTACAAGGCCAACGACGGCACGCTCGACTCGAACGTCGCCACCGCCTCGATCGTCGTCACCCCGGTGAACGACGCGCCCCTCGCGAACAACGACGGTCCGTTCACGGCCGCCGAGGGCGGCTCGACCGGTGGCTCGGTCCTGACGAACGACACCGATGCGGAGAACGACTCGTTGACGGCGGTTCTGGTCAGCGGCCCGTCCAACGCCTCCTCGTTCTCGCTCAACCCCGACGGTACGTTCACGTACACGCACAACGGCAGCGAGACGACCACCGACAGCTTCACCTACAAGGCCAACGACGGGTCGCTCGACTCGAACGTGGCCACCGTGGCGATCTCCATCACCGCGGTCAACGACGCGCCGGTGGCGAACGACGACAACGGCGGCAGCGTCGCCGAGGGCGGCACGCTCAACGGAACGTCGGTTCTCGGGAACGACACCGACGCCGAGAACGACTCGCTGACGGCGATTCTGGTCAGCGGTCCGGCGAACGCCGCCTCGTTCGTCCTCAACGCGGACGGTACGTTCACGTACACGCACGACGGCAGCGAGACGACCTCCGACAGCTTCACCTACAAGGCCAACGACGGGTCGGCTGACTCGAACGTGGCCACCGTCGCCATCACCGTCACCGCGGTCAACGACGCGCCCGTGGCGGACGACGACAACGGCGGCTCGGTCGCCGAGGGCGGCACGCTCAACGGAACGTCGGTCCTCGGGAACGACACCGACGCGGAGAACGACTCGCTGACGGCGGTTCTGGTCAGCGGCCCGTCCAACGCCTCCTCCTTCACCCTCAACGCCGACGGCACCTTCACCTACGTGCACGACGGCGGCGAGACGACCTCCGACAGCTTCACCTACAACGCCAACGACGGCTCGCTCGACTCGAACGTGGCCACGGTGACGATCACCATCACCGCGGTGAACGACGCGCCGGTGGCGAACGACGACAACGGCGGCAGCGTCGCCGAGGGCGGCACGCTCAACGGGACGTCGGTCCTCGGGAACGACACCGACGCGGAGAACGACACGCTGACGGCGGTCCTGGTCAGCGGTCCGTCGAACGCCTCCTCGTTCGTGCTCAACGCCGACGGCACCTTCACCTACACCCACAACGGCAGCGAGACGACTTCCGACTCGTTCACCTACAAGGCCAACGACGGCTCCGACGACTCGAACGTGGCCACGGTGACGATCACCATCACCGCGGTCAACGACGCGCCGGTCGCGGTGGCCGACAACGGCGGCTCGGTCGCGGAGGGCGGCACGCTCAACGGGGCGTCGGTCCTCGGGAACGACACCGACGCCGAGAACGACGCGCTGACGGCGGTCCTGGTCAGCGGTCCGTCGAATGCCTCCTCGTTCGTCCTCAACGCCGACGGCACCTTCACCTACACCCACAACGGCGGCGAGACGACCTCCGACTCGTTCACCTACAAGGCGAACGACGGCGCGGCCGACTCGAACACCGTGACCGTGACCCTCACCATCACGCCGGTGAACGACGCGCCGGTCGCCGTCGCCGACGGTCCGTACAACGTGACCTCCGGCCAGACGCTGAACGTCGCGGCGCCGGGCGTGCTCGCCAACGACTCCGACGTCGACAACGTGTCGATCACGGCGGTCCTGGTCAGCGGTCCGGCCAACGCCACGTCGTTCTCGCTGAACGCGGACGGCTCCTTCTCCTACAGCAGCACCACCATCGGCTCCGACTCCTTCACGTACTACGCGACCGACGGGACGGCGCAGTCGAACACCGTCACGGTCACGATCGACGTGATCTCGCTGCCGCCGGTGGCGAACGACGACGTGTTCAACACGGTCGGCAACACCGAGCTCCGCGTCGGCTTCGGCCCGGCGGTGACGCCGCACGTCGCGGTCTCCGGCAGCGTCCTGGCGAACGACACCGACGGCGACACGCCGCTCGGCTCGCTGGTGGTCTCCTCGTTCGACGCCACCTCCGCCAACGGCGGCTCCGTCACCATGGCCCCGAACGGCAGCTTCACCTACCTGCCGCCGGCCGGCAACACCGCGGCTGACTCCTTCAACTACACGGTCACCGACGGCACGAACAGCGACAGCGGCACGGTCACGATCACCTTCACCGGGAAGGTCTGGTACGTGAACAACGCGGCCGTCATCGGTGACGGACGCTCCTCCTCGCCGTTCACCAACCTCGCCGCCGCGCAGGTCGCGTCGCTGCCGAACGACTACATCTACGTCGACGCCGGCAACGGCACGAACCTGAACTACTCGGGCGGCATCACCCTGCAGAACGGCCAGCGCCTGATCGGCGAGGGCGTCGCGCTCGTCGTCGGTCCGTACACGCTGGCCCCGGCCGGCGCCCGTCCGACCCTCGGCGGCGTCGTCCTCGGCAGCGGCAACGTCGTAGCCGGCCTCAACACCGTGGCCTCCGGCGCCGGCATCAGCGGCTCGGCGGTCAACAGCGGCACGATCCAGAGCGTCAACATCACCGGCGGCGGCGACGGCATCAGTCTGTCGAACGCCTCCGGCACGTTCACCCTCACGAACGTGGTGGTTACGCCGGGCGGCACCGGTCTCTCGCTCACCGGCGGCAGCGCCAACGTGAACGCCAGCGGCCTCTCGATCACGACGAGCGGCGCCACCGGCATCGTCGGCAACGGCACCGGCACGCTGACGATCAGCGGCTCGGTGACCACGACGAACGGCGGCGCGATCGATCTCAGCAACCACAACCTGGCCATCACGCTCAGCTCCGTGAGCGCCTCGAACGGCGTCAACGGCATCCGCCTGATCAACACCACCGGCACCTTCACGGCGAACGGCGGCACGATCACCGGCATGTCGAACCGCGCCGTCAGCGGCCAGAACGCCGCCAACGTGTCGCTCAGCTCGATGACGTTCTCCAACTCGGGCGCGCAGGGTGTGTTCGTGCAGAACACGCTCTCCGGCGCCTCGAGCCTGAACGTCCAGGGCTCGACCTTCACCGGCAACTTCTCCAACGCGCTGCAAGGCATCAACAGCGGCACCGGCACGATGAGCGTCACCGCGGGCGGCAACACGTTCACCTCGAACAACGCCGCGGTGGTCGCCAGCACCACGCTCGGACCGCTGACCGTCAAGGCGACGAACAACGTCACCACGTTCAACGCCGGCACGCCGTTCAACGTCTCCCGCAGCAGCGCCGGCACCGGGCTGGTGCAGGTCACGATCAGCGGCAACACGGTCGGCACCTCGGGCGTGGCCAACTCCGGCGCCGTCTGCGGCGGCGGCTGCGGTGCGGTCTCCCTGTCGGCGGCCGGAACCAACGCCTTCAACGTGCTGGTCAGCAGCAACAACATCTACCAGATCGACAGCATCGGCATCCGCGCGATCGCGGTGCAGGGGAGCAGCCAGCTCAACACCACGATCACGAACAACAGCATCACCGAGCCGGTCGCCGGCGCGCTGATCGGCATCAACGTCCAGTCGGGCTCTCTCTCGGCCGACACGACCGCCGTCTGCGCGACGATCACCGGGAACACGGTCTCGGGTGGCTTCCTCTCCGACGTCACGGTCCGCAACGCGGTCGCCCTCAGCACGTTCGCGCTGCCGGGCTACGCCGGTCTCGGAACCGACACGACGGCGGTCGCGAACTTCATCAAGGCCAACAACACCATCACCACGGCGACGGCGACGCGCAAGACGACGGCCCCCGCGAACCAGTTCACGGGCGGCGCCCCGTGCGCCACGCCGGCCCCGTAACCGTAACCTTCACGACGTAACCCGAAAGGGCGCTCTCACGAGCGCCCTTTCCTTTTTGTACGGAACGGGGAACACGGAACACGGAACACGGAACGCGGAACGAGCAACACGGAACACGGAACACGGAACACGGAACGAGCAACACGCAACAGCAACCAGCAACCAGCAACCAGCAACCAGCAACGAGCAACCTCCAACGTGCAGCTCACACTTTCGATATGCTCCCCTCGTCGTGTCGATCGCCGAGCTCCTCCTCTCCCTGATTGCGATCTTCGTCGCCGCCAAGCTCTTCGGTGAGCTGGCGGAGCGGCTCGGGCAGCCGGCCGTCCTCGGCGAGCTCCTGGGCGGCGTGGTCATCGGCGTCTCCGGCCTGCACCTCGTCCGGCCGCACGACGTCACCATCCACCTCCTCTCCGAGCTCGGCGTCATCCTCCTCCTCTTCCTGATCGGCCTGGAGACCGACCTCAAGAAGCTCATGTCCGTCGGCGGCTCCGCCACCGCGGTGGCCATCGTCGGCGTAGCGCTGCCGTTCGTCGGCGGCTTCCTCTTCGGCCAGGCCCTCGGCCTGCGGGTCATGGTCTCGGTCTTCCTCGGCGCCTCGCTCACCGCGACGTCGGTCGGCATCACCGCCCGCGTCCTCTCCGACCTCGGCCACCTGAAGGACGACGAGTCGCAGATCGTCCTCGGCGCCGCCGTCGTCGACGACATCATCGGTCTCGTGCTCCTCACGCTGGTCGGCACGCTTGCCGGGGGAGGGGAGCTGACCTTCCTCGGCGTCGGCCGGATCATCCTGGTCGCCTTCGGCTTCGTGATCCTGGCCATCGTCATCGGCTCGCAGCTCGCTCCCTACCTGATCCGCCTCATCGACCGGATCAACATCGCCCGCGGCCTCTTCTTCGCCTCGATCGTCTTCGCGTTCCTGCTCGCCTACGTCGCGCACCATGTCGGCTCCGCGGTGATCATCGGCTCGTTCGCCGCGGGGCTCGTGCTCGCGCGTACGCATCGCGGCAAGGACATCGAGCACGAGGTGCACGACGTCGCGCAGTTCTTCATTCCGATCTTCTTCGTCGTCGTCGGCGCCGCCATCGACCTGCGCAGCATCAACCCCTTCGATCCCGCGACGAGGCGCTTCTTCTGGATCGGACTCGGCCTGACCGTCATCGGCATCCTCGGCAAGGTGCTCGCCGGCTACGCGGTCTGGAAGAAGGGGATGCGGCGCACGGTGATCGGCGTCGGGATGGTCCCGCGCGGCGAGGTCGGCCTGATCTTCGCGCAGATCGGCCTCACGTCGCAGCTCATCACCGGGGGGCTCTACAGCGCCGTGGCGCTGATGGTGATGATCACCACGTTCATCACCCCGCCGCTCCTCCGCCGGCTCCTCGATCCCCGCACGCCCACCCCGATGGACGGTGTCGCGTCGGAGCTGGTCATGGACGCGCCGATGGACCGTCAGGAGCGGCGACCGTAACTTTTCGCCCGCTCGTTACGTCTCAATGACATGAGACGCTGGATTCAAGTCGCCCTGCTCGCCTCTCTGTCCGCCGCCTTTCTCACCTGGACCTCCGTTGACGACGAGCCGCCCGCGCGCGCGGCGACGACGCGCAAACCGCGGCCGAAGCTGGTCGCGGCCGTTCTTCCGCCGCAGCCGCCCGCGATCGTCGGACAGATCGTGTACGCCGAGCCGACTCCCGGGGACGGGAACCGCAATCTCTTCGCGTACGTCTCCGCGCCGCAGCCGGCGCCGGTTGTCGAGAACCGGAAGCGGGCCGCCGCGCCGCCGCCGATGGCGAGCGCGCTGCCGGAGCCGCCGGCACCCGTGGCGCCGGTGGTGGAGCGGCCGCGCTTCGCCTACCGCTACATCGGCCGCTTCGGCTCGGACGGCAATCCGATCGCCGCGTTCGCGCGCGAGGGGGAAGTGGTGACGGCGCAGCGGGGGGATCGGGTGGGTGGGTTCGTGGTGCGCGAGATCGGCCTGGAGTCGGTCGACATCGCGGGCGACGCGGGGGTGGTCCGCGTCGCCCTGGGTGGTGGTTAGACCCTGCGCTTGACGTCCTGGAACGCCGGCTCGTCGGTGATGCCGCGGTTTCCGATCGTCTGCGCGCGCGCACGGGCGTCGCGGACGCGGTTCTCGGTCAGCGGGTGCGTGGAGAAGAACTGCTCGACGCGTCCCGGCTGTCCGCCGCCGCGGTGCTCGAGGAGCTCCTCGAACATGGTGGCCATGCCGGCCGGGTTGTAGCCTGCGGCGGCCATGGCCTGGATGCCGATCTCGTCGGCTTCCCGCTCGGCCTCGCGGCTGAAGCTGGCCATCGCGCCGCCGGCGGCCACCTGCGCGGCGATCGCGGCAATCGTGCTCGGGTTCTGCCCGAGGACGGCGCTGGCGATGGTGCTGAGCCCGTACTGGCGCGAGAGCTGTTCGGTGGAGTGGCGGGCCAGCACGTGCGCGATCTCGTGCGCCATGACGCCGGCCAGCTCGGAGGCGTTGTCGGAGTTCTTGATCAGCCCCGTGTGCACGTACACGTGGCCGCCGGGGATGGCGAACGCGTTGATCGAGTCGTCCTCGACGACGTGGAACTGCCAGGGGAGCTGGTTGAACGGCGGCGCGGCCTGCGCCACGATCCGCTGCCCGAGGTTGCGCACGTACGCGTTCACGGCGGGATCGTTGTTGAAGCGCACCTGCCTCGCGACCTCCTGCGAGATCTGGGTGCCCATCTGCCACTCTTCTTCGATCGAGATCAGGTTGAAATTGCCGCCTCCCGAGCCGCAGCCAGCGGCCACAAACGAGGCGAGCACGACGGCGAGTAGAGCAGTGTTGCGCTTGTACATGAACGGCCGAAACTGCAAGAGGAACGCCCGGCGCGCGACATGCACTTTTTGCGTCTCATGGAAGAGCAGAGACTGATCGACGCCCTCATCGCCCGCGCCGCCGAGGACGCGCGGCGGTTCCGCACCGACCACCCGGACGAGACCCCCAGCGACCGCTGGATCGAGAACAGCTACACCGCCGCCCTCCCGCTCGCCAAGGACGGCGCCGGCATCGACCTCGGACCGGGGCCCTTTCCCGAGCTCTTCGAGGCGTATCGGCGCGAGATCGCCTCGCACGTCGGCCAGCGCCCCGACAAACGCGACAGCGGCGCCGAGGTGACGCAGCAGCCGACCCCGGGGGAGAACTGATGACGAAGCTCCAGGACGCGCCGGGCAACGAACAGGAACTGCGGCCGAAGGCCGATCACGGCGAGGAGAGCTACCGCGGCAGCGGCAAGCTGGAAGGGAAGGCGGCGCTCATCACCGGCGGCGACAGCGGCATCGGCCGTGCCGTGGCGATCGCCTTCGCCCGCGAAGGGGCCGACGTTGCCATCGGCTACCTCTCCGAGAAGGAAGACGAGGACGCGCGCGAGACGGCGAAGTGGGTCGAGGAGGCCGGCCGCCGCTGCATCCTGCACCGCTTCGACGTGAAGTCCAAGGCCGCCTGCCTGCAGTTCGTCGACATCGTCATGAAGGAGCTCGGCCGCCTCGACGTCCTCGTCAACAACGCCGCCTACCAGCAGGAGCAGGAGTCGATCCTCGACATCACCGAGGAGCAGCTCGACGGCACGTTCCGCACGAACATCTACGGCTACATCTTCATGGTCCAGGCGGCGCTGCCGCACATGAAGGAGGGGGCGGTGATCCTCAACACCGGCTCGGTGACCGCGCTCAAGGGCAACCCCGGCCTGATCGACTACTCCGCGACGAAGGGGGCCATTCACACGTTCACCCGCGCCCTCGCGCAGAGCCTCGCCGGGCAAGGGATCCGGGTGAACTGCGTCGCGCCCGGACCGGTCTGGACGCCGCTCATCCCCGCCACGATGTCGAAGAAGCACGTGGAGAGCTTCGGCAAGGACACCGTCTGGGGCCGCGCCGCCGAGCCGGCCGAGATCGCCCCGTCGTACGTCTTCCTGGCCTCGAAGGACGCGCAGTACTACACGGGGGATACGTTCGCGCCGACGGGCACGGAAGTGAGCCGGTAACCCCCGTCCCCCCTGGAGCGCCGGGCTCTCAGCCCGGCGCCCTTCGCCCGGCCCCTTTCGCACCCACGCCGGGCTGAGAGCCCGGCGCTCCAGAAGGCACCGGAAGCGTCCGCCTCCATCCCTTGTTCCCTCTCGCGGCATGGTCCGCCGTCTCCTGCTTCTCGCGCTGCTCGCGCTGACGCTCCCGTCGGAGGCGGCCACCCGCTGGCTCACCGATCGTGCCGGTGCGTCCGTGCAGTGGCAGGAGTGGGGACCGGCGGCGCTGGAGCGGGCGCGCAAGCAGCAGCGGCCGGTCTTTCTCTCCATCGGCTTCGCCGCGTCGTACGACGGGCTGCGCATGCACCAGGAGGCGTTTGCCTCTCGCGACAACGCCGCCGCGCTGAACGCGCACTTTGTCCCGATCCTCCTCGACCGCATCGAGCATCCCGAGGCGGCCGAGGTGTTCGAGCATCTGTTGAAGACGATGAATGGCGCGCAGGGCTGGCCGGCGAACCTCGTCCTCACGCCGTCACTGGAGCCGTTCGACGGCGCGCTTTACATGGACGCCGCGGCGCTGCACGCGATGCTGACGCGCGCGGCCGATCGTTGGAAACACGAGCCGCAGCAGGTGAGCGCCGAGGCGCACGCGCACGCCATGAAGGCGCGCGTCACCGCGGAACAGCGCGGGCCGGCGGAGGTCGACGTCGAGGCGGTCGTCGACGCCATCGCGGAGCAGCGGGCGATCGGTCCGATGACCGCCGGCTTTCTCTTCCGCTACGCCGCCCGCACCAAACACGAGCCGCTGCGCACCCTCGCCGCTGACACGTTGACAGCGCGCGCGCTCAGCGCGGAACGCGACCAGCTCGGCGGCGGCTTCCATCGCTGCGCCGGCTGCTACGAAAAGCTGCTGTCCGATCAGGCGGTGGCGGCGCTGGCGTACGTCGACGCGTGGCAGCTCACGAAGGATCCCGCGCTCGCCGACGTCGCGAAGACGACGCTCGACTACGCGCTGCGCGACCTCCGCTTCCCGAAGGCGGGGGCGTTCGAGGCGTCGCAGGATGCCTACAGCCTCGTGCCGGCCGGCACCGGCCCGCGCAACGTCGAAGGCGCGTTCTACCGCTGGACGAAGGAGGAGCTGGCGCAGGTCGCCGGGCACGAGAACGCGCGCAAAGTGCTGGCGCTGTATGCGGACGAGAATCTCTCCCGGATCTCGGAGGGGCGCTTCTTTTCGGAGACATACGACGAGCTCGCGGCGCCGCTGCAGAAGCTCCTCGACCACCGCCAGAAGCGCCCCGCCCCCTTCCGCGAGCCGCTGATCGTCGCCGGCTGGAACGGGCTGATGATCTCCGCCCTCTCGCGCGCCGCGGTCGCGTTCCAGGAGCCGCGGTACCGGGAGGCGGCGCAGCTCGCGGCGGCTGCCGTCACGGCGAAGCTGTGGGATGCGAAGAAGCAGACACTGATGCGCACCGACTCCGGCGCCGCCGCCACCGCGGACGACTACGCGCTGCTCGTGCAGGGGCTGCTCGACCTCTTCGGGAGCAGCCACGACGTGAAGTGGCTCGACCTCGCGGTCGCGCTGCAGTCCCGCCAAGACCAGCTCTTCTGGGACGCCTCCCTCGGCCGCTACGCCACCGGCTCCACGCTCCCCGAGAGCCTGCGCGGCCTGCTGACCGAGACCGACGTCGAGCTGCCGTCCGCGAACTCCGCTTCGGCGGTAAACCTGCTGCGGCTGGCGGCGCTCACCGGCAACCAGGGCTGGCGCGAGCGTCCGGCGATGATCTTCCACTCCTTCGGCCGTCGCCTGAGCACCGACGGCGCGCGCCTGCCGGGGCTTGCTACGGCTTACGAGCTGTCGCTGGTCGAGCCGCGGATCGTCGTCGTCACCGGCGACCTGCGCAAGCAGGCGGCGCGCGACTTCCTCCGCGCGATCGAGGAGCGCTACGAGCCGATGCGCGCGGTCGTCTTCCTGCCCGACCGCGGACCGCTGCGCGCGCGCGTGACGAAGTCGCTGCCGTTCACCGCCGCGCTGGAGCCCGACCCGGAGCTCCCGATCGCGTACGAGTGCGCGAAAGGGGAGTGCCGGAGACAGTAAACTGCGTCCCATGCGTCCTGCGAACAGCGTCGTCGCGGTGGTCGACGACGAGGACAACATCCGCGAGACCGTCGCCTTCGCGCTGCGCCGCGAGGGCTATCCGGTCGAGCTGTACGCCACGGGGCTCGAGGCGTGGAAAACGTTTCAGCAGAAGCTCCCGGGCCTGGCGATCCTCGACATCACCATGCCGGAGATGGACGGCCTGGAGCTCTGCCGCCGCATCCGCGCCGCCTCCGACACCATCCCCATCATCTTCCTCACCTCGCGCGACGAGGAGCTCGACCGCGTCCTCGGCCTGGAGATCGGCGCCGACGACTACCTCTGCAAGCCCTTCTCGATGCGCGAGCTCCTCGCCCGCGTGAAAGTCCTCTTCCGCCGCGCCGCCCTCGACTCCGGCGCCGCCAAACCGTCCGCCGCCGACGCCCCCCTGCAACTCGGCGACCTCGAGCTCGACCTCCAGCGCTACACCGTCCGCTGGCAAGGCAAACCGATCAGCCTCACCGTCACCGAGTTCATGATGCTCCACGCCCTCGTCCGCTACCCGGGGCATGTGAAGACGAGAAAGCAACTGCACCAGGACGGATACCCGCACGATGCGTACGTGAGCGATCGGACGATTGATAGTCACATTAAGAGAGTCAGGAGGAAGTTCGAGGAGGTGGATGGGGGGTTCGATCGGGTGGAGACGGTTTATGGGTTGGGGTACCGGTGGAAAGAATGAAGGCAGAAGGCACAAGGCAGAGGGCAGAAGGCAGAACTGCTCGTGATGGGGACTGCTTCTTCATTCTGCCTTTTGCCTTCTGCCTTCTGCCTTCATGAAACTCCGCTCCCTCTCCCGCCTCGGCGTTCGCCTCCTCGCCTTCAATATCATCCTCGTCTTCCTCCCCATCGCCGGCGTCCTGCTTCTCGGTGAATACGAGGCGCGGCTGGAGACGGCGGAGATCCGGGATCTGACGCATCGGGCGCGGCTCATCGCGGCTTCGATTGCGCGGGAGGGGACGCTCGACGCGGATGCGTTCGAGGACGTCATTCACCGGGCGAAGATCGACGACGTGCGGGTGCGGCTGATCGACTCGCGGGGGCGGGTGGTGGCCGACTCGCGCTACATCGTCCCTCCGGCGCCGCAGCGGCCGCCACGCACGGACCGGAAGAACGCGCTCTACCGCGTCGGCGCGTTCCTGCTGCGCCCCCTGCTCCGCTTCGTCCGGCCGCCGGAGGAGCCGCTGGAGGTCGACTACTACGCGAACGCCGTGCGGCTGGAGGGGCCGGAGATCGCGGAAGTGCTGCGGGGGCGGGAGCACCTCGACAAGAAGATCAGCGCGCGGGGGCAGCGCTCGGTCACGCTCTACCGCATGGTGCCGGTCATCGTGGGTGGGTGGACGGTGGGGGCGGTGGTGTCGTCGAAGAGCACGTTCGCGATCCTGCAGGACCTCTACGTCGTCCGCCTGCGCGTCATGCGCATCTTCATCGCCTCGATGGCGGTGGCGGTGCTGGTGACGATCTTCTTCTCCACCTCCATCGTCCGGCCGCTGCGGCAGCTCCGCATCGACGCGCGGGCGATCCTCGACCGCCGCGGGCGTCTGCGCGGCAAGCACTTCAAGGGCTCGAAGCGGCGCGACGAGATCGGGGAGCTCTCGCGGGCGCTGGAGCGGATCATGCGGCGCCTCGACGCGCATGTCGGCGTCATCGAGACGTTCGCCAGCGACGTCGTGCACGAGCTCAAGAACCCGCTCGCCTCGATCCGCAACGCGAACGAGATGCTGGCCGAGGTGAGCGCGCCGGCCGACCGCCGCCGATTCGTGGCGATCATCGAGCAGGAGGTGGCGCGGATGGAGCGGCTGCTCTCCGGCGTGCGCGAGCTGTCGATGATCGACGCCCGCCTCGTGCGCGAGCGCCCGCAGCCGCTCGACCTGGGCGAGCTGCTCACCAGGATCGTGGAAGGCTTCCGCCTGCGGGAAGGGGAGTCGCGCCTGCACCTCGACGTCGGTCCCGGCCCGCTCACCGTTGGCGCCTCGGAAGACCGGCTGATCCAGGTCTTCGAGAACCTCCTCGACAACGCACTCAGCTTCACCCCCGCCGGCGGAGCCGTGACGGTGCAGGTCGCGGCGGAAAACGGGGAGGTAGTGACCCGCGTCCGCGACATGGGCCCGGGCATCCCCGAGGCGAACCTCGGCCGCATCTTCGACCGCTTCTTCACCCACCGCCCCGACGGCTCCCGCGGCGGCCACACCGGCCTCGGCCTCGCGATCGTGAAGACGATCGTGGAAGGCTACGGCGGCTCGGTCGGCGCCGCGACCGGGGAGCAGGGAGCGGTGTTCACGGTGAGGCTGCCGCGCGTGCGCTGACGCGCACGGTTGTCGGTTATCGGTTGTCGGTTATCTGCGGAGCATTGCCTTTGCGAAAGTACCCCGCAGACAACTGACAACCGACAACTGACAACATCTTCCATCCTTGACAAGAATTCTTGTCGGCACCACAATGCGCGCCATGCCCATGGCCCTCGTCGATGAGTCCGCGCGTGCGGCCTCCATGCTGCACCCGACGCGGCTGCGCATCCTCGATGCGTTGCGGGAGCCGGGGTCGGCGACGATGGTGGCGCGGCAGCTCGGGTTGCCGCGGCAGAAGGTGAACTACCACCTGCGCGAGCTGGAGAAGGCGGGGTTCCTCGAGGAGATCGAGCAGCGGCGCAGCGGGAACTGCATCGAGCGGATCGTCCGCGCCAAGGCCACGCACTACCTCATCAACCCCGAGATCCTCGGCCGCCTGGCCGCCGACGGCGCGTCGGTGCCCGACCGCTTCTCCAGCGCCTATCTCATCGCCCTCGCCGCCGGCACGATCCGCGACCTCGCCGCGCTGCAGCAGCGCGCCGCGAAGCAGAAGAAGCGGGTGGCCACCTTCGCGCTGCAGACCGACGTCCGCTTCGCGACCGCCGAGGCGCGCAAAGAGTTCACCGAGGAGCTGGCGAACGTGGTGGCGCGGCTGGTGGCGAAGTATCACGACGACGAAACGCCGGGAGGACGCCCGTTCCGCTTCACCATCGGCGCCTACCCTGCCGTCCCGAAGAAAGAGGAGGAAGCATGAAGAAGCTGCTCGCAGTCCTGGTCCTGGCCGCCCTCGGCGCAACCGCGCAGGAGGGGGAGAAAAAGAAGAAGAGCGAAGCCGAGGCGATGATGGAGTACTACCTCGAACAGGCCAAGCCGGTGGACGAGCACCGCAGGCTCGCGGAGCTCGCCGGGCCGTGGAAGATCACGAGCACGCTCTGGTTCAACGACATGGCCATCCCCTCCACCGGCACCGGCAGCGGGAAGATGATCCTCGGCGGCCGCTTCCTCCAGCTCGACGCAAAGATGACCGGGCAGTTGAGCGCCGACTATCTGACGCTGATGGGCTTCGACCGCCGCACCGGCGAGTACACCATGGTCGGCTTCGACACCGTCGGCACCTACTACATCACCGCGGCCGGTAAGTACGACGAGGCGAAGAAGGCGGTCGTGCTGCACGGCAGCTACGTCCAGCCGCCGGCGAACGAGCTGACGAAGTACTACTTCGTCTGGACCAACCCCAACCCGCGCGAGCACGTCATGGTCCTGTACTTCGTCATGGGCGGCAAGGACGTCCGCGTCGCCGAGACGCGGTACGTGCGGGAGTAACCGATGGCCGACGAGAAGAAGGTCATCGCCGAGCTCACGATCAACGCCTCCCCGGAGGAGGTCTGGCGCGCCATCTCGGAAGGGGAGGAGATCAAGCGCTGGTTCACCCTCGACGCGCGCGTCACCCCGGGCGAGGGGGGAGCGGTGTGGATGTCGTTCGGTGAGGGGATGGACTGGGAAGTCCCGATCCGGATCTGGGAGCCGAACCGCCACCTGGGCACGGTCGATCCGGCGCCGAGCACCCTCGCGGTCGACTATTACATCGAGGCGCGCGGCGGCGAGACCGTGCTGCGCATCGTCCACTCCGGCTTCGCGGCCGACGCGTGGGACGACGAGCTGGATACGCTCAACAGCGGCTGGCGCGCCTTCCTGGCGGGGCTCAAGAATTACCTCGAGCGCCATCAGGGCGAGCCCCGCTCCGTCGCCTATTTTCGCCACCCTGCTGTCGAAATCGAGCGCGCGGAGGCCTTCCCTCGCCTTCTCGCCGCACTCGCCGTCCCGCTGGTGGGAGCGGGGGAGCGCTTCGAGGGAGACCTCTTCCGCGGCACCGCCGAGGTGGTGGCGCCGCCGATCAACCTGAGCGGCCGCCTGGAGAGCCACGGCGGCGGTTTCCTCATGCTCGAAGTGGAGCCTGGAAAAGGGCGCTGCCGACCTTCCGTGTGGGTTTCGCTTTACGGCGAAATGAGGCCGGAGGCGGAGTCGTTGACCACTCTGTTGCGCGAGCGCGTGACGCGCGCCTTCGCAGACCTGCCTCCCGCTCAGCAATAGCCGACCGACGTCCGTCACCTTCCCTGTTGCCATCAGGCGGCGTGGCGGTAATATGGTGTCGCGGATGGACGGGTGTCCGTTCGTCCGCCCCAAAAGGTCCGGTGCGCGTGCAAGCGCGGAGATAACGCAGGGAGAGGCAGCAGAGGCCCCGGCCTACCCGAGGTCAAGGTGCGTCAAATAATATCGCGCCGCCTTTAGGTAGGTACGGAAAGATAGACTTGGACCGGGGAAGGCAGTACACTCACTGCCGACTTCCCGGTCAATCCAGATCAACAACAGGAGTGCGTGTGAGTCCTGCTAAGAGCAATCGCGGTCGTCCTATTGTCCACACCGAGCCCTGGGCGAAGATCACGGTCGTCCTGCTCGACCGTCACGTCGCCTACCTCGATCGTCTCGCCATCGACATCCGTCTCAAGCATGGAAAGGCGATCAGCCGTGCGGAGATCATCCGCGGCCTGATCGAGGCGGCTTTCCAGAGTGGAACCGATCTCTCTCAGGCGGATTCGATCGACTCGATCGTCGAGCTGTTGAGTAGCTCGAAGAAAAAGTCTGCTCGATAGTCCGTCTCGAACGCCGGACGGGCGTGCTTCGCCGCAGCGGCCCTGCGGCGAGACGGGCGATCTCCTCTTCGCTGCCGGCTTCGGTGAGGTCGATCCCACTTTCCTCCACGCGATCCAGGATCGTGCGGATCAGGTGGGGCAGACCGAACGACTCCGGCATCGAGGGATTCAGCTCACGGACCGCTTCCTCGAGGAAATCGAGGTGGCGCTCCGAGAGGACGATCGTCTCCAGCTCGTTCGGCGTTCCCGCCCATCCATCCTGCGTCGGTGGCATCAGGTACATGAGGACAGCTCCGATTGAGGAGTGACTGGCGCGGTGAAATCCCTACCCTGACCTTCCAAAAAAAACTGCCGGCGGCCTAAACGGCCGCCGTTCAAGGGTTTACTGGGTGAGGATTCCCCGGTTTCCGGCCGGCTGCGGCTCGTCGTCCGGCTGCTCGCCGCCGTCCCGGCGCGGCCTCTGATAACTGTCCGACTCCGGAATCCGCCCGGCGGCGCCTCCCGAGCTCCCGCTGGTGACGTTCATGTCCGCCAGCCCCTCCGCCCCCGTCGCCTCGGTCTGCACCGACTTGTCCCGCCCGCCCGACACGTCGTCCTTGTGCGGCCGGAACTCGGTGATCGGGCCATGCTTGATGATCTCGTCGTCTTTGTTTGCCATGTGTGCCTCCGCGACGGAAGGGAGCGATGGGCGTGCCATGAACGATGTTGTCCGTTGTCGGTTGTCGGTTGTCTGTGGGTTCTCGCTCCGAGGTGCGCCGCCAGCCGACGCACCACGGACAACTGACAACCGACAACTGATAACCTGCTCCCGATGTCCCAATACGACGCCGTCATCGTCGGCTCCGGTCCCAACGGTCTCGCTGCCGCCATCGTCCTCGCCCGCGAGGGGTTGAAGGTGATCGTGCTGGAGGCGAAGCCGACCATCGGCGGCGGGGCCCGCACCGAAGAGGTGACGCTGCCGGGGTTCCACCACGACATCTGCTCGGCCATCCATCCGATGAGCGTCGTCTCGCCCTTCATGCGCGCGCTGCCGCTCGGGGAGCATGGGCTGCAGTGGGCCTACTCGCCGGCGGCGATCGCCCATCCGCTCGACGACGGCTCCGCCGCCACCCTCGAGCTCGACGTCGACGTCACCGCCTCCCGGCTCGGCGAAGACGAGAAGGCCTACCGCGCGCTCATGAGGCCGTTCGCCGCGCGCGCCGGGAAGGTCTTCGACGACATCCTCCGCCCGATCGCCGCCCTCCCGCCGCCGCGCCATCCGTTCACGCTGGCCCGCTTCGGCCTGATCGGCCTGCAGTCGGCGCTCCGCCTGGCGAAGCGCTTCAAGACGCCGCACGCCCGCGCGCTCCTCGGCGGCTCGGCGGCCCATTCGTTCATCCCGCTCGACCGCACCGGCTCTGCCTCCTTCGGCCTCGCGCTGATCCTGGCGGGACACGCCACCGGATGGCCGGCCGCCGTCGGCGGCTCGGTCTCGATCATCAATGCCATGGCCGCCTATCTCCGCTCCCTCGGCGGGGAGATCGAGACCTCGCGCCCCGTGCGCTCCCTGCGCGACGTCCCGCCGACCGTGGCGGTGCTCTTCGACGTCACGCCGATCCAGCTCGCCTACATCGCCTCCGACGAGCTTCCGCGCAGCTACGTGAACCGCCTCGGACGCTTCCGCTACGGCCCCGGCGTCTTCAAGATCGACTGGGCGCTGGACGGACCGATCCCCTGGAAGGCGCCCGAATGCGCCCGGAGCGCGACGGTGCACGTCGGCGGCACGCTCGAGGAGATCGCCGCGCACGAGCACGCGGTCTTCCACGGAAAGATGACCGACAAGCCGTTCGTGCTCTGCGCGCAGCAGAGCATGTTCGACTCCACGCGCGCGCCGGAAGGGAAGCACACCGGGTGGGCCTACTGCCACGTCCCGCACGGCTCGACCGAGGATGCGACCGAGGCGATCGAGCGCCAGATCGAGCGCTTCGCGCCGGGGTTCCGCGACATCATCCTCGCCCGCCGCACCATCAACACCGCGCAGTACGAGGAGCACAATGCGAACTTCGTCGGCGGCGACATCGCCGGCGGCGCGAACACGATGTCGCAGTTCCTGACGCGGCCGTTCGCGAAACTCGATCCGTACGCGACGCCGAACGAGAGGATCTTCCTCTGCTCGAGCTCCACCCCGCCGGGCGGCGGAGTGCACGGCATGTGCGGCTACTGGGCGGCGAAGAGCGTGCTACGTCGCGTGTTTCGGAAGTGAGTTGCGGGTACCGCGCAACTCACAACTATTGCGTAGCCCTCACTTCCTCCCGCTTCCGTTCCTGCACCAGTCCGCGGACGCGCTTCTCCACGCCGGCGGCGTCCTCTTCGCTGAGCTTTTCCTTCTCCTCGTGCACGCCGTCGGAGGTGCCGCCGCTGGCGTCGATGACGCGCTGCACGACCTGCCGCCAGTTCGCGTTCTGCGCCGGCGCGCCGACGGTGCGCACCGCCACCCAGTCGAAGAAGTTCGAGGCGCGGGTGTAGGTGTCGATCGCGAACGTGACGCCCTGCGGCGTGTCGGCGCTCGTGAACTCGACGATGCCGGCCAGCGGGTGCCCCTCGATGGTGGCGAAGACGACGTGCGTCGGGTCGGCCACTTCGACGCGTACCTGGAAGTTGCCGCGCAGGGGGAGGGAGCCGGTGAGCGTGGCCCCTTTCTCGATCTTGTCGGGGGCGCCCGGCTCGGCGACGAACTCGATGGGCATGAAGTCGTTCACCTTGTCGCGGAAGAGCGACATGAGTGAGACGGCGTTGTAGCGCGAGCCGGTCATCGTCGCCTTGAACGTCTTGTGCTCGAGCGCGCCGAAGCCGTCCTCCGGCAGCGTCTCCTGCAGGGCGTCGGCGAGCAGGCGCAGTCCCCGGTCGAGCGGCGTCGCGGTCACGCCGAGGACCGCCGTGGCGCTCCGGCCGCGGACGACGTTCTTCTCCTGCAGCATCTTCATCTTGTTCTCGTCGATGCCGAATTGCGCGAGCACCGACGGCACCGGCACGCGCACGGGGGAGCGTCCGGTGATCTCGGCGAAGCGGCGCAGCAGGTCGTTCATGCTCGTGACGTCGGGGCCGCCCGCCTCCAGCACCTGCGCGCCGTGGTCGTTGCTCTCGACGGCGCCGGCGAGGACTTTCGCCAGGTCCTCATGCCAGATCGGCTGGAACTCCTGGTCGCCGCGGTCGATCACCGGCACCGCCGGCAGCGCGCGCACCATCTTGAGGATCAGCGAGATGACCTCGTCGCCGGGGCCGTAGACGTTGCCGGGCCGGACGATCGTCCAGTCGAGCCCCGACGCCTGCACCAGCTTCTCCGCGGCGAGTTTGGAGCGGTGGTAGTCGGATTCGCCGGTGTCGGCGCCGAGGGAGGAGACGAAGACGAAGCGGCGGACTTGTGCGCGTTTCGTCTCCGCCAGGATGTGCGCCGTGCCGTCGACGTTGACCGACTGGAACGTGGCGTGCGGCGGGTTCTCCTCCACGATGCCGACGATGTGCAGCACCGCGCCGCAGCCGTCGGCCGCGCCGGTCAGCGACTGCGCGTCGGCGACGTTCCCTTCGAACGCCTCGACGTCAGGCCACTGCTTCACGTCTTCTTTGGCGTGGCGCGAGAGGAGCCGCACGGAGTGGCCGCGCGCGATGAGCTCCGGGATGACGCCTTCGCCGATGACGCCGGTACCGCCGGTGACGAGGATTTTCATGCTGCGCAAAACAGCACGCCGGGTGCCATTTAGTGCGGCAGGCCAAAGAGGTAATACAAAGCGCACAGGGCGGCGAGCACGACCGAGCCGGCCTGGATCTCTCGCGCCCGCCCGGCCAGCAGCTTCATGAGCGGGTAGAGCACCAGGCCGGCGGTGAGGCCGTTGGCGATGTTGAACGTGAAGACCATCATCACCACCGTCGCGAACGCCGGCACCAGCTCGGTGAGGTCGTCGAAGTCGATGTGGGCGGCGGAGCCGATCATCAGCATCCCCACGATCAGCAGAGCCGGCGCGTAGGCGTACTGGAGCGATTGCATCGGCTCGAACAGAGGAATGAAAAAGAGCGAAAGTACGAAGAGCGCGGCCGTGATCACGGAGGCGAGGCCGGTGCGCGCCCCCTCCCGGATGCCGGTCGAGGACTCGATGTAGGCGCCGCTGGTCGACGTCCCCACGAGACCGCTGAAGATGCACGACACGGCGTCGACGAGCATCGGCTTCTGGAGGTCGCCCTCGTTGCCGGTAGCGGTGTCGAGGGCCACCAGCGTGCCGAGGGTGTCGAGGAGCGACATCAGGAACAGGGTCAGGAGGATCGGCAGGAAGGCGAGCCGAAACAGCGAGGCGATCTCCAGCTCGAAGGCGAGCGGCGAGAGGTCGTACGGCAGCGCCATGACGCCGCGGGGGAGTTGCCCCACGCCAGCACGTGCGCCGGCGAGCGCGGTGACGACGATGCCGATGAGGATCGCCCCCGGTACGCGCCGGTACATCAGCACGGCGATGACGATGAAGCCGAGGACCGCCAGGAGGACCGGCGCGCTGCGGACGTCGCCGAGCTGCACCGGCACCGCCTGCGCGCCTTTCACCAGCCCCGCCTCGAAGAGGCCGATGAAGGTGAGGAAGAGGCCGATCCCGGCCGCGAAGGCGTGGCGCATGGAGGTCGACACCGCGCCGGCGAGCCAGGTGCGGATGCCGAGAAGGGTGATGATCAGGAAGAGGACGCCGCTGACGAACACCGCGCCGAGGCGCTGCTGCCAGGTGATCCCGAACGCCGCCAGCCCGAAGGCGAGGAACGCGTTCTCCCCCATGTACGGCGCCACGGCGATAGGCCGGTTCGCCCAGAGCCCCATCAGCAGCGTGCCGAAGGCGGCGGTGAGAATCGTGGCGACGGTGGAGGGCCCCTGCGGGATCCCGGCGAAGGAGAGGATGGCCGGGTTGACGACGATGATGTAAGCCATCGAGACGAACGTCGTGACGCCGCCGATGACTTCTGTCCTGAGGGTGGTGCCGCGCGCGGCGAGGTGGAACACGCGGCGGAGATTGTAGTTGCGTGTTGCGCGTTGCGAGTTACCCGGGCTGTTTCGCCCGGACCGTCAAGGCCCGAGCAACCCGCAACTCGCAACGCGCAACGAACGAATTACCCGCGAACCCGCAGCCCCACCGAGTTCACGCTGGTCACGCCTTTGACCTGGCCGACGCGGGTCACGATCGCTTCGCGATCGCCGGCGCTGTCGACTTCGCCGGTGAGGGTGACACGGCCGCCTTCGGTGACGTCGACGCCGAGGTCGAAGGTCTTGCCGGGGACGGCATCTGCGATGGCGGCGCGGACTTCCACCATCATCGCCTCTTCATCCGCCTCGGCGGGAAGGACACGGTTCATCGAGCAGGCGCTGGCCACCATTGCGACCAGGATCAGGGAGAGAATCACGAGGGCTTCGTTGCGTTTCATCAGCGTCTTACCTCCTTACGCGGAGAGCGAACGAGCAACTGTTGTTCCCGCCTCGACATGGCGCGCCAGTTGCTCTTAATAACCAGCGTAAACAGAGCTCGAACCCCTAAGGAGGTCACATGAGCAAGGCCTTGAAAACAAGAAACTTATCTGAGCGCAGCGCAACGCGCGCTCTCGTCGCAATCTCCCTCTCTCTTTCCCTCGTCGCGCTCGGCTGCACGACCGACCGCACCCTCGGCAACGGCGACCCGGTCACCACTCCGGGCCTGCGCAGCAACCCGACCGGCGGCACGACCAGCGGCTCCGAATCGGCGCCCGCCCTCCCGCCCTCGATGACGTCTTCTTCCAGCATCGGCAGCAATCAGGCGCTCCCGGTGGTCACGGTTCGCAATGGCCTGAGCAGGGCTGACCAGGCCGCGGCCATCATGGCGCAGCAGCAGCCGCGCGAGCGGTACCTCGGTCCCGCCTATCCCGGTTCGGCCGGACAGGGTTACGCGTCCGACGGGCTGAGGACGGGGCAGTTCCAGAATCCCGCCATGCGCACCAACCCGCAGCTCACCGTCAACTCCTCGCTGACTTCCGGTCCGGTGGCGGTCATCGCCGGCGGCGGTGATGGCGGCGCGGGCGGCGGCGGCGCGGTTGCGGCCGGTGCCTTCATCGCCGGCGGTGACATCGGCGCGGGCCTCGGCGCGGCCGACGGCATCGTCGCCGGAACCACGACCGGCCTCGGCTCGGTCGGCGCCGCCGGTTTCGGTACGACCGCGGCTCCGATCTTCAACGGTCCCACCGCGACCGGTCTCTCGACCACGGCCGTGACGGGGCTTCCGACCGGCACGCTCGCCGCGACCGTGACCCCGACGACGGCTCCGACCGCCTTCAGCGCGAACGCGCCGTCGCCGCTGCTCTCGACCTCCCCGGCGCTGGCGGAGTCGGCCACCGCGACGCGCACCCCGTCGGCGGCAATCGGCTCGTCCATCAACGGCTCGCTGATCGACGGCACCGCGAACGCCAACGGCACCACCGCGAACCTGACCAGCGGTGCGACCGCCAGCACGAACACGACCGCGAACGTGAGCGCGAGCTCCGCGACCGCGGCCACCGGTACGACCGGCCGCCTCACCAGCGGCGCGGCGCGCACCACGGCCACCTCGCGTGCGTCCGCCACGACCGTCTCGCCGAACCCGGTGCGCGTCACCGTCGACGCGAACGGGCGCAGGGTCATCACCAACACCCCCACCGCCAGCCGCAATCAGTAACGAACCTGCGCCGGCCGCGCGAGCGGCCGGCGCTCACTCGTGGAGCGTCGAACGATGGCAGCAGAGATCCGGATCGGAACGTCGGGCTATCACTACAAACACTGGGTCGGCCGCTACTACCCCGCGGACGTCAAGGCAGGCGAGATGCTCAAGCACTACCTGCGCGACTTCGACACGGTGGAGCTCAACAACACGTTCTACCAACTGCCCAACGAGACGACGTTCGACGCGTGGCGCAAGAACACCCCGCACGACTTCCTCTACGCCGTCAAAGGCAGCCGCTTCATCACCCACATGATCAAGCTCAAGGACCCGATGCGCGGGCTGACGAACTTCATGCCCCGCGCGGAGCGCCTGCGCTGGAAACTGGGACCGGTGCTCTGGCAGTTGCCTCCCGGCTGGAAGGTGAACGTGGAGCGCCTCGAGGAGTTCCTCTCGCTCCTCCCACCCGAGCACCGCTACACGTTCGAGCTGCGCAACGAGACCTGGATGACGGACGCCGTCTACGAGGTGCTGCGCAAGTACAACGCCGCGTTCTGCATCTACGAGCTCGCCGGCTACCACTCGCCGATCGAGATCACCTCCGACTGGACCTACATCCGCCTGCACGGCCCGACGCACTTTAAATATCAGGGGAGCTACAGCGACGCGCAGCTCGCCGAATGGGCCGACCGCATCCGGGAGTGGAGCCGGAAGATGAAGGCGATCTACGTCTACTTCGACAACGACGACTCCGCGTACGCGGTTTACAACGCGATGACGCTGAAGAAGATGCTCGGCAAGCTGGCGCAGCGCAAGGCGGCGTAGGCGGTCACGCCAGGATGGCCATTCCCGCCGGCGGCAACGCGACCTGCACGGTCGCCCGTCCGTCCGTCGCGAATCGTACCGGCTCGTGCTGCGCCGGCGGTGTGGCCGCGGTGAGTTGCGCGTCCGTCCAGTCGCTGCGGTAGAGATACGCCATCCTCGCTTCCGGCTTCTGGTGAAACGGTGCGTGGACCGTGATGAAGCCGCTCCCGGCGGCGCCGCCGTTGGTGTTCACGACGACGAGGACTTCACGGTCGCGCAGGATGCGCGACCAGGCGCACAGCTCGCCGGCACCCGGTAAACCGAAGCCGCTGCCGTCGCGCGAGATCGGCCGGGGATACTGCCTGCCACGCCGCAGCGTCAGGCCGATGTTGTCGCGCCGGTTGCGTACGCGCGCGATTGCGGCGATGCGCAGGTACGAGGGATGAGCTGGATCGAAGAAGTGGCAGCCGGAGGTGCCGAACGCGCCGAACGTGCCGCCGAACATCGCCTCCCGGATGAAACGGTCGTCGTCGTTTAGCGCGCTGCCGTCGAACGCCTGTTCCGTCCCGTAATAGATGCACGGCATGCCGAGGGTCGTGAGCTGCGTCCCGACGGCATGGGCAACCTGGTCGTAGCGGCTCGGTGCAGTGTTGCCCGCGCTGAAGCGCGCTTTCACGCGGCCGACCATGTCGTGATCGTCGAGGATGGAGACGTGGTAGCGGCCCGTTTCCCGGTGCGACCCGATGGCGTCGTGGCCTTCGTAGTTCCGGAAGAAGGCCGCCGGCGCGCTGAAGCCCTTCACCATCGACGTCAGGTCGGCCGCCGGTGCGCCAATGTCGAGCACCGCGTCGATGTTGCGGCCGAAGACGTCGAGGTAATTGCGCTGCATGCGCGAGCCGCCCGTGACCTCGCCGACGAGCAGGAAGTTCTCCTTTCCGATCGACTCGGCGTACTCGTGGATCGCGCCGCAGAAGCTGCGGGACGCCTGCAGGGAAACGTGCTTCACGGTGTCGATGCGGAAGGCGTCGCAGTCGCTGAGGGCGATCCAGTACTGGTACACCTGCACGAGCGCCGAGAGCGACGTGCCGTTCGTATGGTCGAAGTCCTTGAGGTCGAAGAAGTCGCCGCGCCTGAATTCGGTGTCGTCGTGATTCGGGTCCTCCCATCCTTCGTCCGCGTCCCACCGGCCGATCTTTCCGGCGCGCGTGTACCACTGCGGATTCCGGAACTCCTCGGGCCAGACGGCGTCGTCGAGTCCGGGCGGCTCACCGCTGCTGCTTCTTCCCGCGGCGTCGCGCCATCCGTGGATCGGATAGGGGTGAGCCGGCTCGGGCGGGAACGGCTTCGGGCGATAGTCGAGGTCGTTCACCGGCCGGCCGTTGCTGTCGTAGAAGAAGTTGTTGCCCGAGTGGTTGTAGATGACGTCGAGCATCACGTACATCCCTTCGGCGTGTGCGGCATCGACCAGATCGCGCAGGTCCTGGCGCGTGCCGAAGCGGGGATCGACGTCGAGGAAGTTCTGGATGCCGTAGCCGTGGTACGTCTGGAGGTCGGACCGCTGCTTCCAGACCGGTCCGATCCAGAGCGCCGTCACCCCGAGATCGCGCAGGTAGGGGAGCTTGCTCCGGATGCCTCGCAGCGTCCCACCCTGAAACACTCCGCCCCCCTCGAGCCACCGCTGGCGATCGGGTGCACGGTGTTGCCCCGGCTGCGCGCGGTCGAACAGCGGCCTCGCGTCCTCGCCGCCGTCGCTGAACCGGTCGGGAAGGAGGAAGTAGAAGGTCTGGTCGCGCCAGTCCGAGGGAGAGGGATAGACGGGTCCGCGGGGTTCGAGGTTTGCGTCGCGGAGGCGGGTGGGAACGGCCGGCTCGATGTCGGGCATGGAGGTCTCCAATTCAATGGAGTGTCGCGGCTTTGCGAATTCCTACCCGCCCGCTCGAGAAACCGCGCATGGGCGATTGGAACGCCCATGCGCGGACCGCGGTCTTACCGCCGGTCGCCGCCGCCGAAGAGGCGGAGGAGCATCAGGAAGAGGTTGATGAACGAGATGTAGAGGACGAGTGCGCCGACGATGGCAAAGTTTTCCCGGTGCTGCGTCGAGAGCGCCATCGACTTGAGCTGCTGCGTGTAGTACGCGGTCAGGCCGAGGAAGACGAAGACGCCGATCACCGACAGGATGAACCCCATCATGTTCGACTGCAGCCACATGTTGATCAGGAAGCCGATGAAGATGCCCCAGAAGCCCATGATCAGGAACGAGCCCATCGAGGTGAGGTCCCGCTTGGTCACGTAGCCGAAGATGCTCATGGCCGCGAACATCCCCGCGGCGCTCATGAACGCCTGGAAGATGACCGCGTGGGTGTAGACGAAGAAGATGGCGCTCAGCGTCAGGCCGTTCAGAAGCGAATAGACCAGGAACGCCGAGGCGGCCGTGGACGCCTTCATGTGCGTGATGCGCACCTGAACCCACATCGCCAGCGCGAACTCCGCGATCAGCAACCCGAAGAAGATGGGGCGGTTGCGAAGCACGAGGTTCTGCATCGAGGGCGACGACAGCACCCAGAAGGCGGCAGCCGTGGTGAGGGCGAGTCCGCCGAACATCCAGGCGTAAACGGAACGGATGAACTCCCGAACGGTCGTGTCCGCGGTGTCGGTCCGCGCGTCGATCCAGGCGGGCTGCTGCGGTCGGTACGGGTAGTTGCTCATAGTGGCAGTGACCTCCAGTCGCCCATTCTAAACAACGTTCGTGCCTGGGCGTACTCCTTGCTCCGGCGGAATTAACAATGTTACGCTCAGGTTTGGTAGATTAGCTAAATCTGACAACAGGACGCTCACTGTTCTGTATGTCGCACAAGGAGAAGAAGATATGTCCAAGATCATCGGCATTGACCTCGGAACGACCAACTCCGTCGTCGCGGTCATGGAAGGCAACGAGCCGAAGGTCATCGTGAACGCCGAGGGGAGCCGCATCACCCCCTCCGTGGTCGGCTTCGCCAAGAACGGCGAGCGCCTCGTCGGCCAGGTCGCCAAGCGCCAGGCCGTCACGAATCCGGAGAACACCATCTTCTCGATCAAGCGCTTCATGGGACGCAAGTTCAACGAAGTCAATGAAGAGATGAAGATGGTCCCCTACAAGGTGACCCAGGCCTCCAACAGCGACGTCCGCGTCGACGTCAACGGCAAGATGTACTCCCCGCCCGAGATCTCCGCCATGATCCTGCAGAAGCTCAAGCAGGCGGCGGAAGACTACCTCGGCGAGAAGGTCGAGCGCGCCGTCATCACCGTCCCGGCCTACTTCAACGACTCGCAGCGCCAGGCCACCAAGGACGCGGGCGAGATCGCCGGCCTCAAGGTCGAGCGTCTCGTCAACGAGCCGACCGCCGCAGCGCTCGCCTACGGCCTCGACAAGAAGAACAACGAGACCATCGCCGTCTACGACTTCGGCGGCGGTACGTTCGACATCTCCATCCTCGAGGTCGGCGACGGCGTCGTGGAGGTGAAGTCGACCAACGGTGACACCCACCTCGGCGGCGACAACGTCGACCAGCGCCTCATCGACTGGATCATCGACGAGTTCCGCAAGGACCAGGGCATCGACCTCTCGAAGGACAAGATGGCCCTGCAGCGCCTCAAGGAGGCGGCCGAGAAGGCGAAGATCGAGCTCTCCTCGACCATGTCCACCGACATCAACCTGCCGTTCATCACGGCCGACGCCTCCGGTCCGAAGCACCTCAACCTGGCACTCACCCGCGCCAAGTTCGAGCAGCTCATCGGCGACATCGTCTCCAAGACCATGGGTCCGGTGAAACAGGCCCTCGCCGATGCCGGCCTCTCGCCGAAGGACATCCACGAGGTGGTCCTGGTCGGCGGCTCGACCCGCATCCCGATGGTGCAGCAGGCCGTCAAGGAGTACTTCGGCAAGGAGCCGCACAAGGGCGTCAACCCGGACGAGGTCGTGGCGGTCGGCGCGGCGGTTCAGGGCGGCGTGCTCGGCGGCGACGTCAAGGACGTCCTCCTGCTCGACGTCACCCCGCTGTCGCTCGGCATCGAGACCCTCGGCGGCGTGATGACGAAGCTCATCGAGCGCAACACCACCATCCCGACGCGCAAGTCGGAGACCTTCTCCACGGCGGCCGACAACCAGACCTCGGTCGAGATCAAGGTCTTCCAGGGCGAGCGCGAGATGGCGGCGGCGAACAAGCTCCTCGGCGCGTTCCACCTCGTCGGCATCCCGCCGGCGCCGCGTGGGATCCCGCAGGTCGAGGTCACGTTCGACATCGACGCCAACGGCATCATGAACGTCTCGGCCAAGGACCTCGGCACCGGCAAGGAGCAGAAGATCACCATCACCAGCTCCTCCGGCCTGTCGAAGGATGACGTCGAGAAGCTCGTCCGCGACGCCGAGGCGCACGCCGAAGAGGACAAGAAGCGGCGTGAGGAAGTGGAAGCGAAGAATCAGCTCGACTCGCTGGTCTACCAGGTCGAGAAGATGCTGAGCGAGAACCGCGACAAGCTGCAGGGCTCGGACGTCCAGACGCTGGAAGCGGCGATCGGCGACGCCCGGAAGGCCATGGAGCAGGGCGGCGCGGAGACGATGCGCACTGCCATGGACAACCTGCAGAAGGCCTCGCACAAGCTCGCCGAGGTGATGTACCAGCAGGCCGGCGGCCAGGCTGGTGGCGGCGCGGCGGGTGGCGGCGATACCGGCGGCGGCAGCGGCGCGTCGAAGGACGACGTCATCGAGGCCGAGGTGGTCGACGAGAAGAAGTAAGTTGGTTCCTCGGGTTCCTCGGGTTCCTCGGAGTTCCTCGGGTTAAGCACCCGGGGGCCGACGAACTGCCGAGGAACTCCGAGGAACTGCCGAGGAACGCCGAGGAACTCGTTATGGCGAAACGCAGACCAGACGGCTACGTCATGATCTCGATCATCTCGGAGCGGTACAACATCCACCCGCAGACGCTGCGGCTGTACGAGCGCGAGGGGCTGATCAAGCCGGCGCGCACGTCGGGCAACACGCGTCTGTATGGCGAAGATGAGATCCGCAAGCTGGAGATGATCCTGACCCTCACCCGCGACCTGGGGGTGAACCTCGCCGGCGTGGAAGTGGTCCTGCAGCTCGCGCGGATGATGAACGAGGCGGACATGCCGTTCGACCGCCTGCTCGACTACATCCGCCAGTTGATGCTCGACAAACGCCACGGCATCGAGCGGGAGAACGCGCTGGTGAAGGCCACCACCATGGTCCTCACGCGGCGCGGCTGAACGCAGCGGACCGGCACATGAACGTTCTGGCGATCGCTTCAGTCGTTTGAAGCGAGACGTCAGTCGTTTGAGGCGAGACTTCAGTCGTTTCAAGCGAGACTTCAGTCGTTTCAAGCGAGACTTCAGTCGTTTCAAGCGAGACTTCAGTCGTTTCAAGCGAGACTTCAGTCATTTGAAGCGAGACTTCAGTCATTTGAAGCGAGACTTCAGTCATTTCAAGCGAGACTTCAGTCATTTGAAGCGAGACTTCAGTCATTTGAAGCGAGACTTCAGTCATTTGAAGGATCACTTCAGTCGTTTGACGAATCGCTTCAGTGGTTCGACGGAAACCCGCGCTGGAAGGCGCCCTTTTCCAGGAAGCAGAACACCTGACCGATCGCATCGGACGCCCACGGCAGAAACGTGTGCGTCCGGTGCAGCACCACGAAGTCGGTCATCCCGGCCAGCTTCGTCTTCTCCACCGCCACCACTCCGTCGTTCGGCACGCGGTCCATCCAGCGGGAGAAGAGCGGGATGTGGCTGCGCGAGCCGGCGATCACCCCCAGCGGAAAGTCCGCGGGCGGGAGGGCGCAGGGGACGCTGCCGTCGCCGGTGCCGAGCTCGCGGAGCGGCTTGACGACGCAGAGCGGCTGCTGGAGCACGTCGGCGACCTCGCTGCCGCCGTTCGGCGGCGCCAGCATGACCACCCGGCCGAGGTTGGGGAGGGAGTGCGTGGCGAGAAACTGGCGCACGATGATCCCGCCGAGAGAATGCGTCACGAAGTGGACCGCCGGGGCGGAGGCGAGGCGGGGGGCGACGTCGCGGGCGAAGACGGCGGCGTTCTCGCCGATCGTGCGGAGATTCGAGCGGTAGCGCCAGTTCGCCACCCGGTAGCCGCGGCGCCGCGCCGCCAGCGCCAGCGGGAGCATCGACGCCGCCGTGCGGCCGAGCCCGTGAATGAGGACGACCGTCTCGCGCATGTCCTGAGATACGGCCTGGGGGCGGCGGGGTTGCACCGCGGTAGCGTTAAAATCGCGCCGCAACATAGGGAGGATCCATGCCCGCAGCTTCCTCGCATCCGCCCGGGTCGTTCTGCTGGATCGAGCTCGCCACCAGCGATGCCGCCGCCGCCCGCTCCTTCTATACCCAGCTCTTCGGCTGGACCGTCAACGAGATCCCGATGGGGGAGATGGGGAGCTACTTCATCTTCCAGCACCGCGGCCGCGACTGCGCGGCGATGTACGAGGGGACGGGGGAGGGCATCCCGCCGAACTGGCTCTCCTACGTCGCCGTCGCCGACGCCGACGCGTCCGCCGAACAGGCGAAGACGCTCGGCGGGCAGATCCTCAAGGAGCCGTTCGACGTCTTCGACAGCGGCCGCATGGCGGTGATCTCCGACGTGCAGGGGGCGGTCTTCGCCATCTGGCAGCCGCGCTCGCACATCGGCGTCGGCGTGCGGGACGAGCCGGGGACGCTCTGCTGGAACGAGCTCCAGGCGCGCGACGTCGACCGGGCCAAGACCTTCTACACCGCCCTCTTCCCCTGGCGGATGAAGGAGACCGAGGACTACACGGAGTGGCACCTCGGCAGCAACGCGGTCGGCGGCATGATGCCGTCGCAGGCGCCGCCGGAAGTCCCGTCCATGTGGCTCGCCTACTTTGCCGTCACCGACTGCGACGGCGTCACCGCCCGGGCGGAGTCCCTCAGCGGGGAGGCGATCGTGCCGCCGATGGACATCCCGAACGTCGGGCGGATGTCGGTCCTGGCCGATCCGCAGGGGGCCACCTTCGCGATCATCCGGCTGGCGATGTGATTTTGGAAATGCTCCCGGAGGTCGTCGTGTTGATAACGAAGCTTCCGGGAAGATTTGCAGCACCTGTGGATCTCCGTCGGGCAGCACAGTTTCAGAGAAAGGAGATCCACCCCATGCGTCAGACCGGAACCGTCAAGTGGTTCAACGATGCCAAGGGCTTCGGCTTCATCACGACCGAAGGTGGCGAGGATGTGTTCGTGCACTTCAGCGCCATCCAGGGCGGCGGCTTTCGTTCCCTCCAGGAGGGAGCGCAGGTCGAGTTCGAAGTGACCAACGGGCCGAAGGGCCTGCAGGCACAGAACGTCAACCCCATCTAACATCCAACCCACGAAGCACTGGAGGGCGGGTACAGCGATGTGCCCGCCCTTCGTGTATCTAGCGGCGGGTGAGCCGCGCCAGCTCTTCCTCGTCCCACGGCCGTGAGATCACGCAGGAGTTGATCCCGCCGACCCCCATGCTGAGCTTCCCGCTGTAGCCGCGCGGCGCCTCGGCCCCCTCGCGGTCGACGAAGCGGGCGCTGTGCACTTTCACGTCGGCGTGCAGCTCCCCCTCGGTGAGCGGCATCGGGAAGAGCTTCCCCTTGGCCATGCCCATGTGCTGGGCGGTGAGCTCCCACCCTCCGCCGACCGACATGCCGTGGCCGAACGTCCCCTTGCGCGCCGTGAAGATGACGTCGGGGTGGAGCATCTCCAGCGAGTGCTCGATCTCGCTCGCGTCGCCGGGCGTGGCGGTGGCGTGCATGTCCCAGGTGCGGACTTCGCCGAGCTGCACTTCCTGCAGGGCCGCCTTCATGGCGAGCTGCGGGCCGCCCTTCGACGGCGTGATGATGTGGTGCGCGTCCGACGAGGTGCCGACGCCGACGAGCTCCATCCCCAGCGGCTGGAACCCCTTCGCCGCCATCGCCTCGACGTCCCCGACGATCCAGACGCAGGCGCCGCCGGCGATGTGCGTCCCTTTGAGGCCGGTCAGCGGGCGGGAGACGTCCGCGTCGGCGGAGAGGACGTTGGCGTTGTAGAAGGCGGAGATGACCATCTCGTGCGGTGGCGGATCGGTCATGCCGATCACGGCGGCCGTGGCGTCGCCGCGGTGAATCGCGTCCATGGCCAGCTTCGCGGAGACGCCGAACGAGGCGCAGGCGGCGATCGGCGCCCACGACGGCCCGACGATCTTGCCGAGCATCGAGATCTGCGCCGCCGGGATGTTGGAGATGTTCCAGAGGAGGTTCGGCGACACGGCCGCCCACGGTTCCTCGGGGCAGCCGTATTTTTTGTTGAGGGCGCGGATCCGATTCAGCTTCTGGCGGATCGAGGAGAGCTTCGCCGATCCGGACGACGGCGGCACCGGCTCGGAGTGGACGTCGCGCGCCTCCGCCAGATAGCGCGCCAGGGCATCGCTCTTCGTCGCCCAATGCGCTTCCCAGGCGTGCTTCGCCTCGATCCACTCCTCGCTCCCGAGCTCCAGCTCCGCCGGGTTGCGGGGCGCGGCGTCGTCCGGTTCGCCTTCGAGGTGGCGGGTGAGGGGCGTGCAGCGCTCGGGCTTCGCCCAGAACTCGTTCCAGCGGCGGAGCGCGCGGTCGTAGACCAGCGACTGGGTCTGCGTGATGGTGATATCGCCGAGGCCGGTGCCCACGTAGACGTGGGTCTTCGTCCCCAGCTCCTGGAGATACTGTTCGAGACCGGGGTTCTGGCCGAGGGCCTGGATGAAGGCGCCGATGGCGAACTGCACCATGGGGCCCATCTTGTCTTTGATCTGCCCGAACTTGGCGGGGGGGAAGCGCTCGTCGAACCAGGGGCGGTAGCTGTCGAAGTCGAAGTCGGGGTAGCCGACCAGGAAGTTGGACTGGCCGTAGCCGGTGAAGGGGGAGAGCCAGCTCCCGGCATGCTCGAGGTTGTCCTCGAAGGCGTTGATGTTGGGGGATTTAGGCGCGACCACGCCCCACCCGAAAATGCCGATTCGCCGCCGGTCCGCCATGGGCGGTGCATTGTACCGAAATTGCATCAGCGCACTCCGCCACAGATTCCGGTGTTTAGAGAGGGCCATTCGTGAAGAGAACAATCGCTTCTGCCGTCGTAGTGCTCGCGGTGCTGATGCTCGCGATTCCGGGATGTAAAGGACGCGAGAACGCGGGCGCCGGAGGGGAGTCGACGGAGACGATCGCACCCGCCACGCCGCAGCCCGAGGCCACCGGGACGGAGGCCATGACCCAGACGGTGGACGTCGGGACCGGCCGCTCCGAGTCGGAAGGGGGAGGGCTCACCGCCGGCTCCGCCACCGACACGATCGACACGGCTGGCACCACCGCGACCGCGACGGACACGGCTACGCAGCCGGCCGCGACACCGACGACCACCACCCGCTGATGTGACGACCGCACTGTACGAGCCGCTCATCGAGCGCGAGCTCGACGCGATCGTGCCGGCGGCACGCGCGTTCGCGGAGGAACATTCGCTCGAGGAGCTGTGGGCGGCGGTCGCCCGCTTCGCCGTGCTCGCCTACGCACCGTCGCAGCATGGGAAGCGGGCCGTGATGGCCGCGCGCGCGGCGCACGACCTGCCGACCTTCGAGCTGGTGGTCGAGTGCGCCCGCTACGCCGCCGAGAGCCGTCCGCCCTGGAGCGAGCCGCCGATCTTCGAGGAGCGGGAACTGCCGTCGTACGAGGAGCTGCGGGTGCACGCGCGCGGCGACGCGCTGCTGATGCTCGACACCGCGATCGCCCTCGAGCAGCTCCTCGGCAGCAAGGGAAGGGCGGCGCTGGTGCGGATGGTGACGTCGGAGCCGGAGTCGGAGCATCCCGCCGAGCCGCTCGACCTCCTGCTCGACCGCGCCATCGCCTCGAACGGAGCGGTCGACGCCGTCCGCAACGTCTTCGTCGCCGCCGCCGGACTGCCGCCGCTCCGCGACGCGGTGCCGCTCGAGCCCTATCCCCTCGCCCGCGACTACGCACAGACGCTCATCGCCCACTCCGTCGCCCGCACGCTGCCGTCCCGCGCGGAGGAGCTGCTCGCGGCGGTGCATTACAACCTGGAGTTTGGGGAAAGCTATGCGGAGTGGGCGTTCGCATGAATGAAGAATGCAGAATGAAGAATGAAGAATTGAGAGATCGCCCGGTTCCCCTTTCTTCATTCTGCATTCTTCATTCTGCATTCTTCATTCTGCTGTTGACGTCCTGCAGCACGACGACCCCGCCGCCACCCATCACCTTCGATCCCGCCCCATTCGATAACGCGTTCTGGTCCATCCTCCTCGAGGAAGAGAACGGCAAAGTCGTCTACGCCCAGAACGCCGACAAGCTCACCATTCCGGCCTCCAACCGGAAGCTCTTCGCCTCCGCGGCCATCGCGAGCTGCCTCGGGACCGAGACGAAGCTGACGACGGAGATCTGGCGCGACGGCGAGGATCTGATCGTTCGCGGGGACGGCGATCCGTCGCTCGGCTCCTGGCGCTACGACCGTGACACCGACTTTGACGTCCTCGCGCAGGACCTGCGGGGGCGCGGACTGACCAGCGTCCGCGACGTGGTGGCCGACGTCTCCCTCTTCGACCGCGTCACCTTTCCCGGGGGCTGGAAGCATGGGAACCTCGGCAGCGACTACGCGGCGCCGGTCGACGCGCTGGCGTGGGGGGAGAACGAGATCCCGGTCAACCGCGCCGTCCCCGACGCCGCGCTGCACGCCGCAACCGCCCTCCGCGAGGCGCTGCTGCTGCGGGGGATCGCGGTGACGGGTGGCCTGCGGGTGAACGTCGAGCCGCGCGACTGGCAGGAGCGGGTGGCGTCGCTCCCGTCGCCGTTCGTCGGCGACCTCCTGCGCACGGTGTTGAAGAACAGCCACAACCTCTACACGGAGATGCTGCTCAAGCGGATGGGCGGCGGCACGTACGAGAACGCGTTCGCGGTGGAGCGCGCCTTCCTGCTGTCGGACGTGCAGCTCGAGGATGGCTCCTTCCGCTTCGTCGACGGCTCCGGGCTCGCGCCGGACGACCTCCTCACGCCGCGCGCCACAGTGCGCCTGCTGCGCTGGATGAACCATCCGGCACGGCGCGCGTTCTGGTGGTCCGTCCTCGCGCAGCCGGCCAGCGAGGGGACGCTGCGCTCGCGGCTCGTCCCGCTCAGCGAGCGTCTGCGCGGCAAGACCGGCACGATCAACGGCGTGAACGCGCTCGGCGGCATCATCGCCATGCCGGACGGCGGCTACCGCTACTTTGCGGTGATGGTGAACCACCACATCGGCGACGGCGACGAGGCGGTGAAGCTCATCGACCGGTTCGTGCTGGCTGCCGCTTCTCGAAGCGCTGACCGAACAGCGACAGCGCCTCCACCTCCCGCCGCCCGTTGAGCGTGAACGTCACCTGCTCGTCGACGTCGTCGAGCTCCGACTCGGCGGTGAAGGTGTCGTAGTGGTAGTGCGTCAGCGGGATGCTGAGGCGGTTCCAGCCGAGGACGAGCTTTCCGTCGGCGACCGTGAGCGTCGCCTTCCCGTGCGAGCGGCTCTGGTACTCACCGGCGTAGCTCGCGAGCGGCAGCGTCGGAGTCGTGTCCGGCAGCCGCTTCGCGAGCCGCTCTGCCTTTTCCGTGGCCGCCTTCTCGTCGGCGCGGCGGTCGAGCATGAGGTAGTAGGCGTTCCAGTCGCGCGAGCTCTTGCCGCCGGAGAGCATGTCGGCGAGTGCGTTGCGCAGCGCGATGAGGGCGTAGCCGCGGCCCAGGTTGGCCATGACGACGAAGCCGGCGTTGCGTTTCGGAAGGAGGTCGACGTGCGTCCGGAAGCCGTTCAGCGCGCCGGAGTGGGAGACGAGCAGCTCGCCGCGGTAGTCCTGGATCGTCCAGCCGAGGCCGTAGGACATGACGTGCGTGTCGGGGTTGAGGTCGCGCGAGGAGTTCTCGAGGCGGAGCACGGTGTGCGGCGTCTTCGTCTCGTCGAGCGCGGCGGGTTCGATGAGCTGGTGGAGGTCGAACGCGCCGTTGGCGAGCTGGAAGCGGACCCAGTTGCCCATGTCGCGCGCGGACGACTTGATCGCGCCGGCGCTGCCGAGGGTCTCCGTCTCGATGGGGCGCTGCGGGGAGACGCGGCCGGCGCGCCATTCCCAGCGGTACCCGGTGGCGCGGTCGGCGTCGGCGTTCCAGTCGGCGTCGGCGGTGACGGTGCGGGTCATGCCGAGCGGCGTGAAGAGGCGCGTTTTGACGTACTGCTCCCACGGCACGCCGGCCGCGCTGGCCACCGCTTCGCCGGCGGCGATGAAGTTGATGTTGTGGTAGCCGTAGCCGCTGCGGAAAGGTCTGGCCAGCTTCGTCTCGCCGATGGCGCGGATGACCTGCTCGCGCGTGAGCGGCGTGTTGTCCCACAGCTCGTCGTGCCGTCCCAGTCCGGTGCGGTGGGAGACGAGGTCGCGCAGCGTCACCTGCGAGTCGGTGCAGAGATCGTCGACGCGAAAGTAGGGAACGTGCTTCTTCACCGGGTCGTCCCACGACAGCTTCCCCTCGGCGACGAGCATGGCCATGAGGGTCGTCGTGAAAGCCTTGGAGGTGGAGGCGATCTGGAAGAGCGTCTCGGGCGTGACCGGGGCGTTGCCGCCGAGCTCCTTCACGCCGTAGCCCTGCACGTAGACGACGCGATCGTTGCGCACGATGGCCACGGCCGCGCCGGGGATCTGCCACGCCTTGAGGGTGGCGTTCATCAGCTTGTCGACCGCCCGGGCGTCGAGCGTCGGACCGCCTTGGGCGAGGGCGGAGAGGGAGAAAACAAAGAGGGCAATTACGGCAAGCGGACGCATCTGCCGAGCATTGTAAGCGCGGCGGCGGGGCGGCGCGGCGCGGCGCGCCGCGCGTTGTCGGTTGTCGGTTGTCAGTTGTCCGTGGAGTTGATCGGCGTAGAGGTCACGGTGCCCTGCCGTACCTCGTCGAAGCCGTTCGATCTCCAGCCGCTCTCCGTCCGCACGAACCGTTCGCGATGCACGGTGCCGTCGGTGAGGACGGTGTAGTCGCGGCCGTCGGTGCCGGGGACGACGCGCGAGAAGCGCTGCGTCGTGTAGACGATCGCCTCGTCGCCCTGCAGCTCGATGTCGCCGACGCCGATCTCGAGGAAGTCGATCTTCCTGATGCGGGTGAACTTCGCCTGGCGCTCGGCCGTGATCTCGGCGCACGTCACCTTCATGCCGTTGGGGCGGGTGAGGACGAAGTCGGGCGCGCAGTCGGGCTGGAGCTGCTCGCCGCGCTTCACCCGCTCGAAGGCGGCGATGTAGTCGGCGGACTGCTTCGCAAAGTGCGCCTCCAGCTCGCGGCGCGCGCGTTGCTGCTCGGTCTCGAGCGGCGGCAGGACGCCGAGACGCCGGAGCGCCTCCTTCGTCGCCTCGATCCGTGGCTCGCGGATGGCAGCGTAGCTGTCGCCTTCGATGTTGGTGGCGAAGAAGTAGACGTTCCCTCGCGTCTCCACATAGCCGACGAACCAGCCGATCAGCACCCCTTCCCGGATGCTCCCGCCGCCTGTCTTGCCGCTGAGGCGCCATTGCGGCGTCTCTTCGTAGAGCAGGATCTCTTTGACGGTGCTCGCGGTGCGCGGCGACACCGGCAGCTTGCCGGCGTGCAGCGCCTTCAGGAACTCGACCTGCTCGTTTGCCGAGATTTTCAGCGAGCCGTCGAGCCAGAAGCTGTCGACGGAGTTGCTGACCGTGCGGTTGCCGTAGCCGAGGCGCGTCACCCACTGCTTCATGGCAGGGAGGCCGGCGCGGCGGGCGAGCTCCTGGTAGTACCAGAGCACCGAATAGCGGAACGCCGAGCGCAGCGTCTGATCGTGCGGCCAGTGGATGAACGGCTCGGCGTTCCAGGTCGGCTGCGGAGGGTTCTTCACCCGGTCGTACTCGATGACGTGGTTCACGTCGCGGATCACGCCGGTCTCGAGTCCGATGAGCGAGTTCGCGATCTTGAACGTCGACTTCGGACTGAAGCGCTCCGCCGCCCGCGCCTCGTCGTAGCGGGTGTACCGATCGGTGGTCCGGTCGTACAGCACGAACGTGCCGTGCAGCGGCTTGAAGATCGACGCGAGATCCTGCGCCGCGGCGCTCGCGGCGGCGAAGCACAGCATCGACGGCAACAGCCAGAGTCTCATCCTCATCCTCGCTCCTTCCGTTGTGCGAGCACCCACGGCACGAGGCGCGGGTCGGCGAACGTGGGCGTCCAGCTATCGTGCGCCACGTCAGGATATTCGGTGTACCGCACGGTTCCGCCGGCGCGGCGTACCGCCTCCACCATCACGCGCGAGCGCTCCACCGGCACCGCCTCGTCGAGCGCGCCGTGGAAGGCCCAGACGCTCGTGCGGGCGATCGCGGCTGCGCGAGAGGGGTTCCCGCCGCCGCAGACGGGCACGCCGGCGGCGAAGCGGCCGGGAAAGTGCGCGAGCAGCGCCCAGGTGGCGAAGCCTCCCATCGACTGCCCGGCCACGCTGACGCGCGACGGATCGATCGGCAAGGTGCGCTGCAACTCGTCCACGAGCTCGGCGGCGGCGAGAAGATGCGGACGGGGATCGACGGTGTCGATGGTCGACCACATCACACCCTTCGGACATTGCGGCGCCACGACGTAGCAGGCCGCACGGAGCCAGACGTGCGCGCCGCGGGAGTTCCCCTCGGCGAGTTGCGCGCGGGTGTCCGTTCCCCGCCCGCCGCCGCCGTGCAGCCAGAGCACGAGCGGGTACTTTGCGCGCCGTCTCACGGCCGGCGAGGCGATGCGGTACGGGAGCGTCACGCCGCCCGAGTCGAAGACGCGCGCCGCGAACGACCGCCGCGGCAACGCCGCCGCCGCGAACGACGCGAAGAGCTCCCGCCGCGTCATCCCGCTCATCGCCACCGCTCCCGCAGCAGCGCCGCACCGCGGCGGCTCACCGCCACCGGCTCTTCGAATCCGCGGAGGTAGATCCGCTGCCTTCCGAAGGAGGTCTCGACACGGTCGACCTGCTCCACTCCGACGATCGCCGAGCGGTGCACGCGCGCGAAGTAGCGCGGCGGCAGCCGCCGCTCCCATTCCGCCAAAGCGGTCGCCACGACCGTCTTGTCGCTCGCGCCGGTGAACACCTCCGAGTAGACGCCTGCCGCGGCGATGAGGCGAATCGCCCGCACCTGCACGAAGCGCTGCGAGCGGCCGCCGTCCAGGAGGACGTAGTCTTCAAAGTCGAGCGTGCGCACGTCGTCGGGGCGCGTGCGCGGCTCCTGCTGCAGCCGCGCCATCGTCTCCCGCAGCCGCTCCGCGCGCACCGGCTTGAGGAGATAGTCGAGCGCGTGCACCTCGAACGCGCGCACGGCGTACTCGTCGTACGCGGTGACGAAGACGACCCGCGTCGCGCTGCCGAGGGAGGGGAGCAGCTCGAAGCCGGAGGCGGCAGGCATCTCGACGTCGAGGAAGACCACGTCGGGCTTCGCGCGTGCGACAACCGCTTCCGCACTGGCGACGTCGTCCGCCTCGCCGACCACCGTGACTTCCGCAAATGCGCCGAGGAGCTCGCGCAGCCGCTCGCGGGCGAGCCTCTCGTCGTCGACGATCACCGCGCGCAACGCGTCAGGCACCGGCGCCTCGCGCGGCGAGCTCGATCACCGCGTGAACCCGCCCGCCCTTTTCGAATACCTCGAGCCGCTGTCCCGCACCGAAGGCGGCGGTGAGCCGCTGCTGCACGTTCTCCAGCCCGACGCCGGCACCGCGCGCGAGGCCGGCCGCCTGCGACTCCTGCCAGCGGCCGGTGTGCACCACCTCGAGCCGCAATGTGCCGCGCTCGTCGACGCGGGCGGTGATGTCGAGGAGGAGCGGCGGCGCGCTGGTGGCCATGCCGTACTTCACCGCGTTCTCGACCAGCGGCAGCAGGAGGAAGCCGGGCACGCGGAACGACTCCGCGTCCGGCGCGACGTCGGTCCGCACCTCGAGCTTCTCCTCGTAGCGGATCGCCTCGATGGCGAGGTAGGCGCGGATCGCCTCCAGCTCTTCGCGCAGCGACACGTCCGGCGGCTTCGCGCTGGCGAGCGCGTAGCGGAGAAAGTCGGAGAGTTGCGTCAGCATCCGCTCGGCGCGCTCCGGGTCGCTCTTCGCGAGCGCCGCCGCGGAGTTCAGGGAGTTGAAGAGAAAGTGCGGGTTGAGCTGGTAGCGGAGCATCTTCAGCTCCGCCTCCCGCGCCGCCGCCGTCGCCGCCAGCGCCTCCCGCTCGCGCAGCTGCGCGTCGTCCCAGTAGCGGATCGCGAAGTAGATCGCGCTCCACGACAGAAACAGGAACGGCTTGTGGTGCACGAGCGTGTACTGCAGCGTCTCGGCGAGATAGGCGGACAGCGACTCTTCGGGTGGCCCGCTGATGCCGGCCGCGACGAAGACGACCCGGCTGACCACCAGCCAGAGGAACGCGCCCGCGCATGAGGCGGCGATGACGATGCCGCCAATCGTGGGGAGCGACCGGGTGCGGCGCCACACCGCGCGATAGGTGGGCCAGAGCAGCAGCGCCGTCAGCGCGAAGGCGACGCAGAGATAGGTGAAGCCGTAGGGGAAGAAGTGGCGGTCGGAGAGATAGCGGTCGAGGGCGTACGCGCTCCAGCCGGCCACCTGCAGGAGCCAGAAGGCGGCCGGGCCGCGGACGGAGCGTGGCGCGGTCGCGTTCATTTCCTCAGCGGCAGCGCGGCGGCCGGGAGCTCGTAGATCTCGCCCCAGCCGCGGCTCCAGTAGAAGCGTTTCCGGTCGGGCGAGACGATCGGTGTGTAGTCGAACTCCGCCGCGTTGATCGTCGCGCCGAGGTTCACGGGGGCGGTCCAGGAGTCTCCGTTGCGGTAGGAGATGTAGAGGTCTCCGTCGCCGTGGCCGCCCGGCCGCGTGGAGCAGAAGATGAGGAAGCTCTCGTCCGGCGCGATGTAGGGGTCGGCCTCGACCGCCCGGGTGTTGATCGCGTCGCCGAGATTCTCCGGGGCGGCGTAGCGGCCGTCCACGAGCCGCGCGCGATAGAGGTCGATGCCCCCCTTGCCGCCGGGGCGTTCCGAGCCGAAGTAGAGCGTGCCGTTGGTACTCACCGCGGGGTAATTGTCGTACGCGGCCGAGCTCACCGGCGCGTCGAGCTTGCGCGGCTCGCTCCAGGACGCCCCCTTCCGCTCCACATACCAGAGGTCGTAGGCGGCGTGCCGCCGTTCGCCGCCGCGCGTCGAGGCGAAGAAGAGTCGCCGCCCGTCCGGCGAGAGGTAGGGCTCCTTGTCCTGGCCCTCGCCGGAGAACTCCGCCGTCCGCGGCTCCGACCAGCGGCCGTTGCGCAGCTCGGAGACGAGGATGTTCTCCACCCCCTTCCGGTTGACGCGGCGGGTGAAGTAGACGGTCTTGCCGTCGGGCGTGAACGCGGGGCCGTACTCGTCGGCGTCGGTGTCGATCGTGCCGGGCGCAAAACGGACCGGGGAGGGGGAGAGGGGGAGGGCCACCGCCGGGGCGCAGGCGACGGCGAGGAGGAAGATGGCGGCTCTGGCGTTCATCGCGGGAAGCGTCGCACGCGCCCGCGCCGCATTCACCGGCGAATTTGCGAACGGTCGCTCCGGCTTGCGAGCGGTCTCACCCGCCGTTGACGCGCACGATCTGGTTGATCGCCGCCACCACTTTCAGCGAGCGCTCGGAGCGTCCCACCGTCACCTCGGAGAGGCCGTTGGACATCAGCGCCTTCTGGCCGTGCTTGTTCCACCAGCGGCCGATGAAGACGTGCCGCCCGATCTTGCCGATCACCAGCTCGCCGGTGGCGGCGCGGCCGCGGGGGCGGAGCTCGACGACGAGCAGATCGCCGTCCTCGATGCCCTGGTCGCGGAGGTCGGTGCCGCGGGCGCGGAAGACGATCTCGCCGTGCTCCACGATCGACTTCGGCACCGCCACCGTCTCGCGCGCCGACTCGTCGATCGGCTGGCCGTGGCGGATCTCGCCGGCCGTCTGGAGCTCCACCCACTCCGCTCCGCCGTCGCGAATGACGTCGCCGTTGCCGGGACGGGGAGGGGTGATGCGGCGGACCGGCATGAGCGGGAACTTCGTCTCGGCGGCGCCGAAGCGGGAGGAGGGGTTCTCGATGCCGAGGAGGTTCTCCGCGCGCGCGAGGATGGCTTGGGCGCGCTCGGCCTCGGCGCGCGCCTCGCGGATGGTGTCGGTGAGGAGGGGGACGTTCACGCCGCCTTCGACCGGCCTGAGGCTGAGGTCCCCGAGCTGGATCTCGGTGAGGTCGAGGACGGTCGCGACCCGCTGAAGGATATTGATGGAGACGTTCGCCCCCTTCTCGAGGGCGGCGAGATGCCGGCGGCTGACCCCGGCCATCTTGGCGAGCCTGGCCTGGGTGAGCGACTTCCGGAGGCGAGCTTCCCGAACTGTATTTCCGAGCATATTAAGTAACTTATACGTTACTGCGCGTCTGAGAAACCTGCAACACAACAGTCCTGCGTCGAAAAACGGGGTCGATGGATCAGGGACGGGCGGGAGTGCGAAGGCTCAGCGCCGGTCCAGGCGGAACGACCAGGTCATGCACGCACACTCTCGCACACGGTGTGACGCCAGAGCGCATTTCCACCCCCTGTAGAAGCACGTTAGTGCACAAGGTTTTGGGAGGGGGGCAGAATGGAGGATGGAGGGTGCAAGTTGCGGCTGGAGAGAGGGTTGCGAACTATCCTGCGCCTTGGGTGGGGAAGGCGACAGATCCGCATTGACATCCATCCTGCTCGTCTTTATAGTGCAACATACTGCACATGGCCACGCGTCTCGAGAAGTTTCTGAAGAGCAGGGGCATCAAGCCGGCGCACCTCGCGCGGGAGTCGGGTTACAGCAGGCAGCATCTGCTGAGAATCCGTCTGGGGCGCATGGAACCGACGCGGCGTTGTATCGCGGCGATCGCCTCCGCCTGCCGCCGGCTCTCCGGCGAGGCGGTTCGGGCCACCGACCTGTTCGACCTGGAGGGGGAGGATCAGTAGCATCCATTGCAGCCCGCAGAGCATAGCCCCGAGCTGGAGATCTTCACAACCCGGACGGTTGCGGTGGTGGAGGGCAACCGGCGCGCTGCGGAAATGCTGCACACCTTCTTCCGGCTGATGGAGCTCGACTGCTCCCTCATTTCCCCCGATTTCCAGGCTGTTTCCACCGTCCGTAGGCTCGAGCCGGACGTTCTGATCCTCGACCTCGACCTCCCCGGTCTACGCGCCTTGGATATCGCCCGCGAATCCCGCCGCTTCCGCTCCGACCTCCCCCTCATCTTCCTCACCGACGAACCCCCCCAGATGATCCCCTTCGATGCCCCCGTCCTCCCGAAGCCGCACGATTGCTTCGAAGAGCTGTTGCGGCTGCTGGAGATCGTGCTGGCGTTTGAACGCTGAGCGCGCTGCGCGCGCTAGCGGTTGCTGGTTACTGGTTGCTGGTTGCTCGTGCCGTTTCGGCTGAGGGACGGCCTCCCAAGCAACAAGCCACGAGCAACCAGCAACCAGCAACCAGCAACATTGATACGATCCCCTCCCGCATGAGAAACCGCACGCTCCTCCTCCCCGCGCTCGTGTTCCTCGCCGCCTGCGCCACCTCGCGTCCGCAGCAGGCGCCGCCTCCTCCTCCGCCAAAGGCGCTGCTCGGCGCGCACGGGTTCGAGCTTTCCAGCATCGACCGCTCGGTGTCGCCCTGCGACGACTTCTATCAATATGCGAACGGCGGGTGGCGGACGGCGCATCCGCTGCCGGCGGTCTACGCGCGCTACGGGCGCTTCGAGGAGGTGGCGGAGCGGAACCGGGAGACGCTGCGGAGCATCCTCGAGTCCTCCGCGAAGGAGACCAGCGCCGCGGCGGGGTCGAACGCGCAGAAGCTCGGCGACTTCTGGAGCTCCTGCATGAACGAGACGGCCATCGAGGCGGCCGGCGTCACGCCGATCCGTCCCGATCTCGACCGCGTCGACGCCATCGGCAGCCGGGCGGAGATGGTCGCGGAGATCCACCGCCAGCAGCAGGCCGGCATCGCGCCGCTCTTCCGCTTCTCCGCGCAGAACGACTTCAAGAATTCGACGCAGGTCATCGCCACCGTTTCCCAGGGAGGGCTCGGCCTGCCCGACCGCGAGTACTACCTCCGCGACGACGAGAAGTTCCGCGACACGCGCAAGGAGTACGTCGCGCACCTGCAGAAGATGTTCGAGCTGGCCGGCGTGCCGGCCGCGAAGGCGGCGGCGGACGCGGAGCGGGTGATCGCGCTGGAGACGCAGCTCGCCCGCGCCTCGATGGCCCGCGCCGACCAGCGCAAGCCGGAGAACACGTACCACATCACCGCCGTCTCGGAGCTTCAGTCGATCGCACCGCTCCTCGACTGGCCTGCCTTCTTCCGCTCTCTCGGCCTCACCGACCTCCGCTCGCTCAACGTCGCGCAGCCGGAGTTCATCCGCGAGGCGAACCGGCTCGTCGACGAGGCGCCGCTCGAGTCGTGGAAGGCTTACCTCCGCTGGAACCTCATCGACGCAGCCGCGCCGATGCTCTCCTCCGCCTTCGTCAACCAGGACTTTGCCTTCCGGCAGACGCACCTCTCCGGCACGAAGGAGAACCAGCCGCGCTGGCAGCGCTGCGTCCGCGCCGCCGACCAGAACCTCGGCGAGGTGCTGGGGCAGGAGTACGTGAAGCGCGCCTTCACCCCCGAGGCGAAGGCGAAGATGGATGAGCTCATCGACAACCTCGTCGGCGCCCTGCGCGAGGACATCCCCACCCTTCAGTGGATGGGCGATGAGACGAAGCAGACCGCGCTCGCGAAGCTGGAGGCGTTCCGCCGCCGCATCGGCTTTCCGGAGAAGTGGATCGACTACGCGACGCTGAACGTCGGGCGCGACTCCTATCTCGCCAACGTCATGACCGCCCGCGCGTTCAACGTGCGGCGGGCGGCGAGCCGCGTCGGCAAGCCGGACGACCCGAATGAGTGGGGTAACTTCACGCCGTCCACCGTGAACGCGAGCTACAGCCCGACCCGCAACAACATCACCTTTCCGGCAGGCATCCTCCAGCCGCCGTTTTACGACCCCAATGCCGACGACGCCTACAACTACGGCGGTATCGGCACCGTCATCGGACACGAGATGACGCACGGCTTCGACGACCAGGGGGCGAAGTTCGATCCGACGGGAAACCTGCGCAACTGGTGGACCGCCGCCGATCTCGAGAAGTTCCAGGCCCGCGCCCGCTGCATCGCCCAGCAGTACGGCACGTGGCAGGTCGAAGAGGGGCTGAACCTGCAGGGCGAGCTGGTGACCGGCGAGGCCATCGCCGATCTCGGCGGCGTGACGCTCGCGCTGCGCGCCTACCAGAAGTCGCTCCAGGGCAAGCCGCGCCTCAGCCTCGACGGCTACTCCCCCGAGCAGCGCTTCTTCCTCGGCTTCGCCCAGGTCTGGGCCCAGAACATGGCCGCCGCCGAGGCGCGGAGAAGAGCGCTCACCGACCCCCACGCCCCCGGTCCCGCCCGCGTGAACCTCACGGTCATGAACATGCCGGAGTTCGCCGACGCCTGGAGCTGCATTGCGACGTCGAAGATGGTGCGGAAGGAGGGGGAGAGGTGCGATATCTGGTAGTGAATGGTTGCTCGTTGCTGGTGACTGGTTGCTCGTGACTCATCGCCAGAAGAACCTCACAAGCAACGGGCAACCAGCAACCAGCAACATGTCCTACCCCCTCGAACCCCCCGCTCCCGAGATGCGTGCGCTCATCGCGGCAGCGACGGAGCGCATCATCGCCCACATCGAGTCGCTGCCCTCGCAGCCGGCGATGAATGTCGAGGGGGCGACGGAGTTTGCGCGGACGCTGGTCGAGCCGCTGCCGCGGACGGGGCAGTCGTACGGCGAGCTGCTCGACTTTCTGTTCGACGAGGCCATTCCTCGCTCGTTCACCGCCGCGGGGCCGGGGTATCTCGCGTATGTGCCGGGCGGGGGGCTGTTTCACTCCGCGGTCGCCGACCTGATCGCCGACGCGGTGAACCGCTACGTCGGCGTCTGCGCGGCGGCGCCGGCGCTGGTGCAGCTCGAGGCGAACGTCGTCCGCTGGTTCTGCGAGATCGTCGGCCTGCCGCACGGGTCGGGCGGGGTGCTGACCAGCGGCGGCTCGCTGGCGAACTTCACCGGCATCGTCACCGCGCGCCGCGCCATGCTCCCGGACGACTTCCTGCGCGGGACGCTCTACTGCTCGAACCAGATCCACCATTCGTTTCAGAAGGCGGCGAACCTGGCCGGCTTCCCGTACGCGAACATCCGCGAGCTGCCGGTCGATGAGCGGTTCCGCATTCGCGTCGATGCCTTGGAAGAGGCGATCGCGCGCGACCGGCGCGATGGCTGGACGCCGTTCCTCATCGCGGGCAGCGCCGGCACCACCGGCACCGGCGCCGTCGACGATCTCGAGGCGCTCGCCCGTGTGGCGCGTGAGGAGAAGCTCTGGTTCCACGTCGACGGCGCCTACGGCGCGCTCTTCATGCTCACGGAGCGGGGACGCGCGGCGCTGAAGGGCATCGAGCAGGCCGACTCGCTGATCCTCGATCCGCACAAGACGCTCTTCCTTCCCTTCGGCACCGGCGCCGTGCTCGTGCGCGACGCGCGTGCCCTCCACCGCGCGCATTCGCTCCACGCCGACTACCTGCCGGACATGCAGCAGGAGGACGAGCTGGTCGACTTCTGCGAGATCTCTCCGGAGCTCTCGCGCGACTTCCGCGGCCTCCGGGTCTGGCTGCCGCTGAAGATGTTCGGCATCGAGCCGTTCCGCGAACAGCTCGACGAGAAGCTCGATCTCATTGAATACGCGGTGGCCGAGCTGCGGAAGATCGAGGGGATGGAGATCGTCGCGGAGCCGCAGCTCACCATCACCGCCTTCCGGCTCGTTCGCGACGGCGCCGATCTCAACGCGCTCAACAAACGCCTGCTCGACCGCATCAACGCGAAGCAGCGGGTCATGCTCACCCCCACCACCGTCGACGGCCGCTTCGTCATCCGCATGGCCGTCGTCTCACACCGCACGCACCGCGACCGCATCGACATGGCGCTCGCCGACATCCGCGACGCGATCGCCGAACTGGAGTGACGTTGAAAAGGATCTTCCTGTTGCTGTTCCTCTCCTGCCCGATCCTCGCGCAGGAGAAGCCGGTCACCATCTCCGGCGTCGTCTTCGGCGACTACTACGCCGCCGTCTCCCATCACGATCCCGACGTCGAGGGGATGAACGGCTTCTGGATTCGCCGCGGCTATCTCACGTTCGACCGCGCGCTCTCGGAGCAGCTCTCCGCGCAACTCCGCTTCGAGGTCAACCAGGCCGGCGACTTTCAGACGAACGCGAACCTGGAGCCGTACGTCAAGGACGCCTGGGTCCGCTGGCGCCGCAGCCCGGCGCTCGAAGTGGTGGCGGGCCTCTCGCCATCGCCGGCGATCGTGACGGTGGAGCGGGTGTGGGGCTATCGCTCCGTCGAGCGGAGCGCGCTCGATCTGCAGCGCATGATCAACACCCGCGACCTCGGCCTCGCGGTGCTCGGCGCCGCGGGACGCATCCGTTACCACGCGCAGGTGGGCAACGGCGCCGCCGTCGGCAGCGAGACGAACGAGGGGAAGAAGGTCGCCGCGTCGGTCAGCCTGCTCCCGACCGCGTCCACACTCCTCGACGTCTACGCCGATCACGACGACCGCCCTGGCGCCACCGACCGCACCACCGTGCAGCTCCTGGCGGCGCTCACGAACGAGCGGATGCGCGCCGGCGTGCAACTCGGGCGGCAGATCCGCGAGGGAGCCAACGACCTCGACGTGGCGTCGCTCTTCGCCGTCTACAACCTCGGCGCGAAGTACTCGCTCATCGGCCGCGTCGACCGCAACTTCGACGCGAATCCGGAAGGGGAGCGCATCGCTTATCTGCCCTTCGACCCGGCGCGCAAGTCCTTCTTCTTCCTCGCCGGCGTCGACTGGAAGCTGCACAAGAACCTGAGCGTGATTCCGAACGTCGAGTACGTGCTCTACGACGGTGCCGGCGAGGACGACCTCTTCGCACGCGTCACCGCGAACTTCACCTTCTAACGTATCTCTCACTCAGCCGCGGCGAGGCCCCGCAGCGCTCGCACGGTACTCGCGCCGGGTGCACACGTGTCGTCTCCGGCGCTAGCGCGGCGGGACGATCGTGAACCCGGGGGGCGCGTCTGTCGGCTTCGCCTGATGGCAGTGGTACATATCCATGATGATCTCCGTAGTGTCCGCGCCACACCTGACCTCATAAATATCTATGACGTGATAGTCGCTCTCTGCGGCCGCCAACGGGCCCTCTCGGAACATTTGCTCGACGGCCTTCTCTTCTTCGGCACGGTTCTTCGGTGTTGTACGGCTACCGCCACTGCCGCTGCGCTTGAACGTCGGGACTGACCCGTCTGGGCACCGTAGCCGCTGCAAATATTTTCTCTCTCCCGCGGGCTTACACACCTCGACCGCGTGCGCGGAAGACGTGCCGTACGAAGGTGACGCCGAGACCGGCGTAGCGGGTTGACTGGCCGATGGTGATGCACGGTCAGGCTTAGTCGTGCATGCACTGAAACAGAAGGGGGCGACGATGGCGAGTGCGAGAGCGAAAGAAGCGCGCGACGTACTCATGGTCAGCAGTTGTACACCCTTTCGCCCTCCGTCCGGCTAACTCAGGCCCGACGGCAGCCGCGGCGACGACAGCAGCTCCGCGAAGACGTCCCACCGCTTCTCGGCGTCGCCGCCGCTGCGGCGCTCGACGTAGGCGCGCACCAGGTCCTTGCCGAGGTTGTAGTTGATGACGTAGCTGCGGTACTGGTCGAAGAAGCGGATGCGCTGGCGCGCGCGTGCCGGGTCCATGAGCGCGTACTCGACCAGCCACTCGACCGCTTCCTCCGACGACCAGGCGCCGTCGAGATAGCGGCGCGCCGCCTCGTTGCCTGCGTAGCCGGTGCGGGAGACGAGATCGTAGACGCGGTAATACTGCTCCGCGCGTTCCGGATCGAAACCGGCCGCGGGGAAGAGCGTTTCGCGCTCCATCGCCACGCGCGCCTCGGCGGGGAAGGCCACCTCGATCCCGTAGTTCGCGCTTCCTTCGGCGATCAATGACTGCGCGGAGAAGAGCGCGTACACCGAGAACTCCGGCCAGCCGCGGTCGCGCACGAGCGTCTTCTCCAGCAGCGCGTTGTAGACGTGGTGGCCGGGGTAGCCCTCGTGGCAGGCGAGGTCGAGGGCGCGGTCGATGAAGATCGGCAGGTCGGTGTTGACCTGGATCAGGCTCGTGTAACCGCCCTTGTACCAGTTGTAGCCCGACCACGATTTGCCCGTGACGTATTCGACCGTGAACGACTCGCCGGCAGGGAGGGCCATGTGGTCCATGGTCATGGCGCGGCAGACGTCGATCGCGGCGCCGAAGACGGCGTCGAGCTTCTCGCGCGGAATCGCGAACTCCAGCCGGAACGCCTCCACCCGTTCCGTGAGCGAGCCGGGGCCGGGGAGTTGTTCCTCGATCGCGGCGTTGAGCGCGCGGAAGTAGTCCTCGCCGTGCGTGGGCGCGACCGCGTCGTAGAGCGCCTTCGACTCCTCGTCGAACGTGAACTGCCGCCCCTGCAACATCTCCGCGCGGGCGATCAGCGCGTCGGTCTGCCGGCGGAGGTAGTCGAGGCGCAGCGAGTCGAGCTCCTCGGCCGGATGGTGGATGTTGGCCAGCCGCTCCCGCAGGGCGTATGCCTCCTCGTGGATGTGCGGCAGGGAGAGCCGTGCGGAGGCGACTTCCTCGCGCCAGGCGGGGGGGCCGTAATAGGCGTCGACGTAATCGGCGTCATGCTCGCCGAGGGCGAGGACGAGGCGGACGTAGCGTTCAGCGGCGTCGTTCATGCTGCCGCATCGTATTACCGGATCGTTCCGGGTACGCTTTTCGCCTTACACAGGGTCATGAACACCTGTGTCAACTGTAGTGCGCCGCTGGCGCCCGACGCCAAGTTCTGTGCGCGCTGCGGGACGCCCGCGCCGATCGAGCCACCCGCTGCGCAGGCGCCGGCTGCGCCTCCGCCGCCGCCGGTGATTCCCCCGCCGGTGATTCCTCCGCCAGTCCAGGCCGCTCCGCCGCCACGGGCTGCCGCTCCGGCCCCGGCCGCTCCCGTCCCGCCGCGTCCGAGCGGCCCGTCGTATACGCCGGTGCAGCCGCCGCCGGGGAAGCGGAGCACCTGGTGGATCGTGCCGCTGGTGATCGTCGGCGTCGTCGTGATCGCCTGGTTGCTGCTGGCGGGCCTGCCGTTCGGCGGCAGGGAAGAGGGGGCGGAGAACGACGCTCCGGTGAGCGAGACCATCGCCGAGGGGACGACCACGGCGCAGGGAGACGCGCTGACCGGGACGCTGATCGAGGTGCCGGGCGTGGATGGCCCCGACACCGATACATCCGGTTCGCCGATGGATGACGACACCGCGACCATGGCGCCGCTCTCTCCGACTCCGGTGACGGAGCCGCGGGTGGTCGAGGAGACGCCGGAGCCGGGGACACCAGCCCGAACGACTCCCGCGCCCGCGCCGCCTGCGCGCGCGACTCCGGCGCCCGCGCGTACGACTCCAACACCGGCCCGGACGACTCCAACGCCCGCGCGGACCACGCCCACGCCGGCACCGACTCCGCGTCCGTCGGAGCCACGTCCGGCGCCGCAGCAGCCGCGTCCCGCCCCCTCGACACCCGCGCCTGCGCAGACGGGGGAGATCAGCGAGACCGAGGCCGCCTCGACGCTGCACGGCTACATCACGTCGCGCAACTACTACGACGGCGTGAGCGGCAATTGCCTCGCCATCCGCAGCCACGGCTATCGCAACGTCGGCTACACCCTGTCGGTGTGGGACGGCTGCGTGAGCGGGGGAGGGTCGCGCATGCTCGGACGGTGGCGCGTCGACTCGAAGACGCGTGAGGTCTTCCGCCAGCGCGACGACGGTCGTTTCCTCCGGCCCTGATGAAATGGATGACCTCGGGCGCGCGTTCGCAGATCCCGGTTGACACGACGCACACGCGTCACTATGTTGGCCGTCTTCGCGAGCGCGCGCTCGCACGTTCGTTGAAGTTGCGGGCCCGTAGCTCAGTGGTAGAGCACCTGGCTTTTAACCAGAGGGTCGTAGGTTCGATCCCTACCGGGCTCACCACGCAGTCCATCCCACCCATCCGTCCCTATCGTCTAGAGGCCTAGGACACCGCCCTTTCACGGCGGCGACACGGGTTCGAATCCCGTTAGGGACGCCAGGCGGCACGGCCGCCGGCGCTGGTTGGCCTAGCCTTCTTGCTGCCTCTGCTCAATAACCGGACGATCTTCGCGAGAGCCGCTACGACACGCGCCGCCGGCGGCGTTCGCACTTCCCCCGCCTAGAATCGCGCGATGCATCAGAAGGCTTTTCTCCTCGCCGCCGCGCTGCTTGCCGGATGCGCCTCCACCCCCCGCACGGGACTCCAGGTCGTGCAGCGTGTCGAGCATCTCGACGTTGTCGCGCGCGAGCCGATGTTCGTCGAGCATCCCGGCGGCACCCTGTTCGTCTCCGGCTACTGGGAGCCGCGTCCGACGTTGTGGAAGAGCGTCGACCGCGGGACGACGTGGAGCCGCGTCGACGTTGGCACCGAGGCGGAAGGAGCCGTTGGGAACTCCGACGTCGATCTGGCGATGGCGCCCGACGGCACCCTCTACTTCGCGGCGATGACCTACGACCGTGAGGCGGGCGAGGGGCGGCAGATCGCCGTCGGCGTCAGCAGCGACGCCGGCTCGACGTGGCGCTGGACGACACTCTCGAAGGTGCGCTTCGACGATCGGCCATGGGTGGAGGTCACCCCGGACGGCACGGCGCACGCGATCTGGAACGACGGTGTGGGCGTGTCGTACACCGCCAGCCGCGATCGCGGGAAGACGTGGACTCCGGCGACGCGCATCCACGATCGCGGCGGCTCGAGTCACCTCGCCGCCGGACCGGCAGGGGAGCTCGCTGTCCGCATCACGCCGCTGTCCGCATCCGGCAACAAGTACGACGAGGGCGTCGATCTGATCGCGGTCAGCACCGACGGCGGCGGGTCGTGGCAAAAGTACCCCGCTCCCGGACAGCGGGATTGGTCGCCCGACTTCATGTCCGACGCCACGCCACGATGGGTGGAGCCGCTGGCGTGGGACTCCGGCGGCCGCCTCTATTCTCTATGGGCGGACAAGCAGGGCATCCGGCTGGCGCGATCGGACGACCGCGGCGCCCACTGGCGCACCTGGACGGTGACGGAGACCGCCGCGCCGGCATTCTTCCCGTATCTCGCCGCACGCGGAGAAGGGGAGCTCGCCGCGACGTGGTTCACGGCCTCGACCAACGACATGCACGACCTCCGGTGGCAGGTCGCGCGGATCGGCGGAGCGGCCGGCGAGGCAGAGCCGCGCGTGCGTATCTCGGCGCCGCAGTCGCTCGAGAGCCGCCGTCCGCGCGAAAAGGACGGGCCGCTCTTCAACGATCCCGCCGGCGAATACCTGCCCGTCGGCTTCCTCCGCGACGGCTCGATCGCGGTGGTCACGCCGGTCCAGAACCAGCCGGCGGGTCGCCGCGGATTCGTCTGGTGGACGTTCCAAAACAGATGACATCTCCCGTTCCGAGGCAGAAGCGCCTATGATGGCGTCTTCGCTTCCAGGGAGAGACAATTCTATGAAGTCGCGCGCCGTCGCCGTGCTGGCGATCTGGGTATCCCTTGCTATTGGTCTGCACGCTGACATCGACACCAGCATCCTGAGGCCGGTCGGGTACCACCCGAGCGACATCGCCTATTTCAACACTCCCTACCTCGCGAACGCGCTTGCGCAGGGCGGCGAGTGGCTGGAGTTCACCGACGGCTTCGGGGATGTCGTCGACTTCAACGACCGTCCCACGCAGTTCATCCAGGGGTACCCGCAGTTCCTCGCGGACGGCAAGAAGCTGCGCGGCTTCCTTTTCGGGCTGAACATCAACAACGACGACATCCGCCCGGCGGGATGGCCGATCCGCAACACGCTCTCCAAAGGCCACGTGGTGATGACGTGGCAGGGCAACGCCGACGTCCGCCTCGTGAACTGCACCTTCATCCCCGGCGAGTCGAACGGCAGCGGCGACGGCACGGGCCTCATCAACGGCGGCCGGCGCGTCTACCTCTGCAACTCGGGCCTCACCAGTCTCGAGGTCCATGCGATCCAGACGCCGATCACCGACCTGAAGGTGTGGCTGCCGGCGCTCGACAATCCCGCCACCGCGGGCGTGGACGAGAGCCAGACCACCTCGCTGGAGAACCAGCTCTTCCACCCGCTCCTGCTCCAGCGCATCGCCGACCGCGACTGGGGCTTCATCCGCTTCATGGACTGGGGGAAGACCAACGCCAGCCCGCAGGTCGACTGGAGCGACCGCCGCAGGCCGGGACACATCTTCCAGGCCGGCATCATCAACGACCGCTCGCCCGCGCCCAACCCCGACCCCAACGGCGAGGAGCTCTCGCCGGGCGACCGCGAGACCGGCATCGCCTGGGAGCACATGATCGCTCTCTGCAACGCCACCGGTCGGAACATGTGGATCAACATCCCCCACCTCGCGACGGACGAGTACATCCAGAAGCTGGCGCAGGTGATCCGCTTCGGAAGCCTCGCGAACGGCGAGCCGGCGGTGGCGGGGAATCCCGTCTTTCCGCCGCTGAACAGCAACCTGAAGGTGTTCGTGGAGTACTCGAACGAGATCTGGTCGAGCGGCTTCGCCTTCCCGCAGGGAAACTGGGCCGAGGCGATGGCGCCGTCGGGGCCGGGGATCGACCCGTTCGAGTCGAAGGCGCAGTTCGTCGCCGGCAAATTCGTCAACACCTGGAACATCTTCCAGAACGTCTTCGGCGGCACCCAGCGGCTGGTGCGCGTGGCGGCGATCTTCACCGCCAACACCACCTACACGAACGCGTACATGCAGGAGCTGGCGGCGCTGCAGGCTGACTTCCCGAGCGTCGAGCCGGACATCCTCGCCGTCACCACCTACTTCGGCAACGGCATCCAGGACTTCGTCCACGAACAGGGCTTCACCACCGGGAAGCTCTTCAACGATCCCTACTGGAGCAGCGCCACGTTCCAGAGCCATCTCACGAAGGCTTTCGACGAGTGGACGCGGCGCATGCTCTCGGGCGACGCCTCCACCGGCGCCGGACCCGACGCCACCGGCATCGGCGGCGGCTTCTCCGCGTCGCTGCGTGACTTCAATCTCCCGATCGTCGCGTACGAGGGCGGCCCTTCTCTCTTCACCGACACGCTCGATCTCGGCAACACCGACACCGACGACGGCGTGACGATCTTCGTCGAGGCGATGAACCGCGATCCCCGCATCGCCGGTGTCTACCGCATGCACCTCGAGCTCGCGCGCAGCAAAGGGCTCTGGACGCACAACCCCTACACCGACACGAGCACCTGGAGCCGCTTCGGGCAGTGGGGGCATCTCGAGACGCTCAACCAGGCTCCCGCCACCGCGGCGAAGTACTCGTTGATGCTCGAGCACTTCGACACCTGGTCCACGCTGCGCCACATCGACACGCCGTCGGGCGGCGTCCCGTCGTTCACCACCAATGGCGCGCTGCCGATCGGCATCGTCGGCCAGAGCTACACCGCCGACATCGTGACCGCCGGCGGCACCGGCGCGCGCACCGTGACGGTGATCGGGAAGTTCCTCGACGCCGGACTGACCGTCGGCGCCGGACCGGTGGCCGGCAACCTGCGCGTCACGGGTACGCCGGTGAAGAGCGGCAAGAGCTTCATCCTTGCCCGCGTCAACGATGCCGACGGCGACCCTTCGTGGCGCATCTTCACGATCGAGCTGTTCGGCGGCCCCGGCACGCTGGTGCAGAGCGACTTCAACGTCGAGACCTCGCCGGCCCTGAACCTGCCGTGGACGAAGACGCTCATCCTCTCGCCCAAGGTGACCTGGGGAGGGTGGAACGTCGGCAGCGGCATCGTGCCTCAGAACGACAACGACTCGATCGGCTTCAGCGTCAGCGCCGGCGGCGATCCGGGGGAGACCCTCGCCCAGGCCATCGCCGACCAGGAGTTCCTCACCGCCACCGTCACGCCCGCCCAGGGAGCGCTCGATCTGCGCGAGGCGGAGTTCCGTTTCTCGATGGTTCGCCACAGCGTGCACGCGCCGAACGGCTTCGCCGTTTACTCGAGCATCGGCGGCTTCGCCGAGGCGAGCGCGCTGGCGACGTTCCAGCTGGAAGACCGCTTCGACCTCAACGACAACGAGTTCGTCCTGACGCTGCCCAACACCGCCGCCTTCTCCGCGGTGAACGCGGCGCTCACGTTCCGGATCGTCACGTTCGGCGGCAAGTTCGACGGCCACCGCGCGGGGCTCACGGCGTTCAAGCTGACGCAGAAGGTGGCGCCCTGTTGCGCGACGACGATCCCCACGAACGTCGTCGCCACGGCCACGTCGGCCACGCAGGTCTCGGTCGTCTGGACGGCCGTCGACGGCGCGACGAGCTACGAGATCGTCCGCCGCGCCGCGGGAGGCACCGAACAGCTCTTCACCTCCGGCACGGCGACGTTCACCGACACGACCGCTGCCGCGAACAGCGCCTTCCTCTACCGCGTCCGCGCTGTCGGCCCGTCCGGCACCTCCGGCGACAGCGCCAGGAGCCTCGCCACGACGGTCGTCTACACCGACGACCCGCTCGTGGTGAAGTCGACGCGCATCAAGCGGACGCATCTCATCGAGCTGCGCACCGCCGTCAACGCCGTCCGCACGCTGGCCGCTCTGTCGGCGGCGACCTTCACCGACAGCGTCATCACGGCACAGTCGACGAAGGTGCGGGCGGTGCACGTCACCGACCTTCGCACCGCGCTTTCGGCGGCATTGACGGCGCTCGGCCTCCCGGCGCCGTCGTTCAGCAGCGGCGTGGCGGCCGCGAGCCCCGTGAAGGCGGTGCACCTGCAGGAGCTGCGGACGCTGATGAAGTAGCGTGGCGGCTCGTCACGCCTTCATCGCCGCCGTTCCCGCGAACGCGAGGAGCAGTGCCGTCAACAGTAGTGCCCATTCCGACAGAGTCGGGATCCCCGCCCCGGCGGAGGGGAAGTCGTCGTCGCGGATCGTTCCCTGTGCCTCCAGGTCGCCGGCGGCCGCCCCGGTGACGTTCGTGATGGTGACGGTGAAGGTCTCGTCCGGCTCTCCCTCGCTGTCGGAGACGACCGGCACCGTGATGGTGGTGGACGTGCTTCCCGCCGCGATCATCCCGCTGCCGCTGGTGGCGGCGTAGTCGCCCGGGGCGGTGGCGGTGCCGTTGCTGGTCGCGAAGTCGAACGTGACGTCGGCCGGCGCGGGTGCCGTGAGCGCGACCGTGAACGTGGCGTTCCTAGTGCCGCTGTCGCCTTCGATCACGGACCTGTCGCCGATGTTGAGCGTCGGGGCAGCGCCGGCCGACACGGCGTTCGAGAACTCCGAGGTGTCGAGCGTCGTCAGGTCGGTGGCGGTGGCGGTGATGACGCTTCCGGCGGTGACGGCGGGGATGGTGGCGGCGACGTCGGCGTTGCCGGTCGCATCGGTGGTGACGTCGACGGCGGCGATGAACGTGCGGCCCTCACCGAACCCGGTCGGGTCGGCGGTGGGGCTCCTGAAGAACTCGAGGCGGAACGTGCGGGCGGGGGTGCTGTTGAAGTCGCCCGTGACGAGAGTCCCGCCGCCGATCAGCACCGCGCCGCTGAGGGCGGGATAGTTCTGCCGGTTGTTGCCGCCGGTGTCGGCGTCGCCGGCGTCGTTCATCATCGGTCCGTTCGTGTCGAGGTCGATCCCGAGACCGCCGTTGCGGTCGATGGAGTTGCCGAGGAACTGGTTGGCGAGGCCGATGCCGCCGTTGATGCCGTCGCCGGTGTTGAACCAGATCGTGTTCCCGTCGCCCGCGCCGGTCCCGCCGATGACGTTCCCGGTGACGGCGCCCGCAACGGTGGCGTCGAGGAAGATGCCGTGTCCGCCGTTCGCGATCGCTGCCGCCGCGACGGCGGAGAGCCCGATCCGGTTGCCGCTGATCGTGTTGCCGCTGGACGGGAGCGTCGGATGGGCCGGCACCACGGGGGCCGACGACAGGCGGATCCCGTTCCCGCCGTTGCCGGAGATCAGGTTTCCCTCGATCGTGCTGTCGTCGGTCTGGTACACGCCGATGCCGTCGCCGCCGTTTGCAATGGCGGCGATCCCGGCGGCGTTGGTGCCGATGCGGTTGAAGGAGATGACGGTGCCGGTGTTCTCCGCGACGCCCTCCGTGATGGCCGTCCGGACAAGGATTCCCTCGGCGCCGTTTCCGGAGATCACGTTCCCCGCTCCCGCACCCGGTCCGCCGATGGTGGTGTTCGTCGTCCCGAAGATTGCGACCCCCGCGAGGCCATTTCCCAGGTCCGACGTGGCCGTGCTGTCGGTGCCGATGAAGTTGCCCGAGACGACGGTGTCCTGCGCGAACGTGCACCGCGCCACGCCGCACCTCCCACCCATCCCGATGCCGTACGACCCGTTGGCGGAGATGACGTTCCGCGCGCCGGCGGACGTGCCGCCGATGGTCGTCTCGACGGCGCCGAAAAGCCCGATCCCGAACGTCGCGTTCGGAATGGGAGCGGTGCCGGAGAGACTCGTGCCGATCAGGTTTCCCTGCACGATGTTCCCGGTGGCAAAGTCGTCCTCCGTGTCGCCGCGGGAGACGATCTCGATTCCTCCGCCGTTTCCGGAGATGACGTTCCCCTGGCCGGCCAGCGTACCGCCGATCAGGTTGTCGTCTCCGGAGTCGATGAGAATGCCGACTTCGGTGTTGCCGAGGTCGGCCGAGCCGGTGTCGGTCGTGCCGATGAGGTTTCCCTGCACCACGTTGCCGACCGACGGCGCGCCGTCGGCCCGCCCGGAGATGACGATGCCCTGGTTGTTGCCGGAGATGACGTTCGCGTCTCCCGCCGCCGACCCGCCGATCGTTGCCGCCCCGCTGTTTTCAGCGATCAGGATCCCGCCGGAGTTCCCCGCCGGTGCGGTTCCGGTGGCGTCGACGCCGATGAAGTTTCCGACGACGATCGCTCCCGCGCCGCCGATGCGGATGCCGAAGCCGGTGAACTCGATGATCACGAGCCCGCGGATGGTGCTTGCCGCGGGACTGTTGATCGTCAGGCCGTCCGCCGCGAGACCGTTGCCGTCGAGCGTGACGATGGGCGTGCCGCCGAAGCCGGGCTGCGTCGTGCCGTCGATGACCACCGTGTCGGTGATCGTCGGCAGTGCCGACAGGACCGTGATGGTCTGCTCCCCGCCGCCGCCGATGTTGAAGTGGATCTCGTCCGGTCCCCCCGTCGCGTTCGCGTCGAGGATGGCCTGCCGCAGCGACCCCGCGCCGGAGTCGGCGTTCGTCGTCACGGTGAAGGTGGCACCGTAGAGGAGCGACGGGGTGAGCGCGAGAAGGCAGAGCAGGGCGCGAAGGGTCCAGCAGGTCATCGGACGGTCTCTCCTCACTTGTGAGCGGACAGCTTACAACCGGCGCGGCGGTTCCCGGCCTGGCGTGAGGGGGCGGCGTGCCAGAATGCGCCGATGCAACGTACGCGCGTCTCGTTTGTTCTGATCGCAGTCCTTCTCCTCGCCGCTCCATTCGCGGACGCGCAGCGGCGCCGTTCGGTCACCGTCTCCGACACCGTCATCCTCGGCGGCCTCTTTTCGCTGACCGGCGACGGCGCCACCCTCGGGCGCGCGAGCGCGGCGGCGCTGGAGCTCGCGGTGCGCGACATCAACGAGGAGCTGGCGGCCCTGCGCCTCCCGTATCGCGTGCAGCCGCTCGTCGCCGACACGCAACTCCGCGCCGACGTCGCGCGGGAGAAGCTCGCGGAGCTCTACGAGGCCGGTGCGCGGTACGTCATCGGCCCGCAGTCGAGCGCCGAGGCGGGAGCGATGCGCGCCTATGCGAATGAACATCGGATCGTGCTCGTCAGCCAGGGGAGCACCGCCTTCTCGCTCGCCATCCCGGGCGACTACCTCTTCCGGCTCGCGCCGAACGACAGGCTCGAAGGGGCGGCCATGGCCGCGCTCATGCGTGCCGACGGCATCGACGTCGTGGTGCCGGTCTGGCGCAACGACGCCGGCAACACCGGGCTCCGCGACGGCGCCATGCAGTTCTTCGCGAATGCGGGCGGCGTCGTGCACGGCGGCGTCCCGTACGACCCCGCCACCACCGACTTCGCCTCCATCGTCGCCACCCTCGGCAGCCAGGTGCGTGCGGCAAAGAACGCCCACCCGGGTGCGACCGTAGGCGTCTACATCGCCGCGTTCGAGGAGGGGGTGCCGCTGCTGAATCTCGCGCGGCTCGACGCGGACCTCGCCGGCGCCCGCTGGTACGGCGGCGACGGACTGACGCAGAGCCAGGCGCTCCTCGCCGACCCAGCCATCGCCGCCTTCGCCGCGGCAACGCACTTTACCGCCCCCGCGGTCGGCCTCGGCGAGTCGACGCGCGACCGGTGGGAGCCCCTCAGCGCGGAGATCCACGCGCGCGTCGGCTTTCTCCCCGACGCGTTCTCGCTGTCGGTCTACGACGCCGCCTGGGTGGCGATCCTCTCGCACATCGAATCGCGCGGCGACGCCGACGTGCGGCGGGAGTCGTTTGTCCGCAACGTGCAGCGCTACTGGGGCGTCACCGGCCCGCTCGCGCTCGACGCGGCCGGCGACCGGAAGCTCGCCGACTTCGATCTCTGGACCGTCCAGCCGAACGGCGCGGTAATCGGCTGGGTGCGGACGGCGCAGTACGTCAGCGGGAGGCTGGTGCGATGACGCCGCAGGGCGCCGGCGGTGCGGCGATCACGTGCGCATCGCGATCGCACCGGCGAGCGCCAGGAACACCGCCATCAGAGCCATCGCCCACTCGGAGAGCGTGGGGATGCCGGCGGGCGGACCGGTGGCTGCGTCGTCGTTCTCGATGATCCCCTCACCCTGCACGTCGGCGCCGGTCGCGCCGAAGATGTTGGTGACGTCGACGAAGAACGTCTCCTCCGGCTCCACCACCGTGTCTCCGATGACAGGGACGGTGATCGTTGTGAAGATACTTCCCGCCGGAATCACGCCGCTTCCCGTGGTGGGTGTGTAGTCGCCGGACGCGGTGGCGGTGCCGTCCGCGGTCGCGAACTCGAACGTCACGTCGCTGTCAGACGGCTCGGAGAGCTCGACCCGGATGACGGCATTCACGACGCCCGAGTCTCCCTCCACCACTGTCACACCGCCGACGCTCAGGATTGGCGCGGGTCCGGGCCCGATGGCGTTCGAAAACTCGGACGTATTCAGCGCGGTCAGGTCGGTGGCGGTGGCGGTGATGACCTGATCTGCCGGGACCGGCGGCAGGGTCGCAGCGATCGGCGCGTTCCCCGCAGCGTCGGTCGTGACGGTGATGAATCCGATGAATGTGCGTCCTTCCCCGAATCCTGACGGATCGGGTACATCGCTGCGAAAGAACTCCACGCGGAACGTCCGGTTGGGCGTGCTGTTGAACGTCCCGCTGACGAAGGTCGCGCCGGTCCCGATGCTGGTATCCGTCAGGATCGGGTAATTCTGCAGGTCGTTCGGGCCGGTGTCCGCATCGAGCGGATCGTTCGGAGTCACGCCATTCTCGGCGAGATCGATGCCGAGGCCGCCGTTCCGGTCGATCGCGTTCGCGAGGATCTGATTGCCTGAGCCCCCCTCAACCACGATCCCGCCGAAGTGGTTGAACCGGATGGTGTTCTCTTCCACCACCACACCGGTGAGCCCGAGCGGTGTGGGGGAGGTGAGGAGGACGCCGAAGACGCCGTTCGGCAGGGGGAGGCTTTCGTCGTCCAGCCGCGTCCCGATGAGATTTCCTCGACGATGTGTCCGGTCGACGGCGAGGATAGAGAACCCTGGCCGAGCAGGATGCAGTTCTGGCCGTTGCCGGAGATCACGTTTCGCGCGCCTCCCGTTCCGCCGACGATCGTGTCGCGACTTTCGACGACGAACACTCCGTTCGTGTCGTTTCGGATCGCCGCCGTACCCGCGGCGTTGGTCCCGATCAGATTTCCGGCGATCACGGTGTCCCGGGCTAGTGCTTCGTCGAAGGGTGTGAGGACACCACCGACGAAAACGCCGCCGTGTCCATTGCCGGAGATGACGTTCCCCTGCCCGGCGGACGCGCCGCCGACAGTTGTTCTCCATGCGTTACGTACGACGATCCGTTATGGCCGTTTCCGAAATCCAGGGTCCCGCTGATGTCCGTTCCGATGAAATTGCCGGCGACGACGTTGTCTTCCGCCGGACCGCACGCATCGGAAGAGCACCACCCCCCGACGGCCACGCCGGACCAGGCATTCCCGGAGATGATGTTCCGAGCGTCCGCTTCCGCACCACCGACGACGGTATTTCTCGCGCCGAAAAGAGACACGCCAAACGACCCGTTCGGCACGAGCGCCGTGCCGGTAACGTCCGTTCCGACGCGATTCCCCTGCAAAACGTTTCCGACCGGATGATCGCTACCGCCGCCGAACGATCCCGAAATCGAGACTCCCTCGTGACCGTTTCCGGAGATGACATTTCCCTCGCCCGGCAGGGTTCCGCCGATGCGGCTGTCGTCGCTTCCTTGAATCGAGATGCCAGGGGTCCCGTTCGCGACCGCGACGGTGCCGGTCGCGTCGACGCCGATGAAGTTTCCCTGCACGACCCTCCCGTCCGGCGCGCCGACGCCGGCCTGTCCGCGGAAGAGAATCCCCATCGATCGATTGCCGGAAATGACGTTGCGATCGCCCTCCGCAGGTCCGCCGATGACCGCCCCGTCGGCGGCCGGCTCGAGGCGGATCCCCTCGAAATTCGGCAGGGCCACTGCGCCCGAGGCATCGACGCCGACATAGTTCCCGACGATCGTCGTCCCGGCGCTATGGACCAGGATTCCGGCCTGGCCGAAGTCGCCGATCACCAGTCCACGGACGGTGGTCGGCCCGGCGGAGATCGTCAACCCGTTCCCGAAGCCGATCCCGGGGCCGTCGAGCGTGACGATCGGCGTTCCCGAGAATCCCGGCTGCGTCGTGCCGTCGATGGTGACGGCATCGGTGATGGCAGGGAGCTCCGGCGCCGGTGCGATGACCTGCGGGCCGCCGCCGCCGATGTTGAAGTGGATCGCATCCGCCCCGGGAGTGGCGTTCGCGTCGAGGATCGCCTGCCGCAGCGATCCAGCCCCCGAATTTGCCGTTGTGGTGACGGTGAAGACCGCCGCGAGCGAGGTAGTGGCGGTGGTCGTCGAAACGAGCCACAGCAGGACGCATCGCAGGAGCATGCGAACAGCATATCCTGTGCGCCATGGCCACTCCCGGACAGCGTCCCGCCGAGGACATGCTCGTCAACGTGCCGCGCCTCGTGGCGGCGTATTACGCCGAGCGGCCCGATCCGAACGTGCGCGACCAGCGCGTTGCGTTCGGCACGTCGGGTCATCGCGGGTCGGCGCTGAAGGTCGCGTTCAACGAGCTGCACATCCTCGCCACGACGCAGGCCATCTGCGACTACCGCCGGCAGCAGCGCATCGACGGGCCGCTGTACCTCGGCATCGACACGCATGCGCTCTCCGAGCCGGCGTTCGTCTCCGCGATGGAGGTGCTGGCGGCGAACGGGGTCGAGGTGATGATCGACGCGCAGCGCGGCTACACGCCCACGCCTGTCATCTCCCACGCGATCCTCACGTACAACCGCGGACGCAAGGACGGACTGGCGGACGGCATCGTCGTCACGCCGTCGCACAACCCGCCCGAGGATGGAGGGTTCAAGTACAACCCGCCGCATGGAGGGCCGTCGGAGACCGGCGCCACGAAGGCGATCGAGCAGGCGGCGAACGAGTTGATGGGGGAGCCGTCGCGCATCCGCCGCGTGCCGTTCGCGCAGGCGCTGCGCGCGTCGACGACACACAGCCACGATTACATCGCCGCCTACACCGGCGACCTGGGCGCGGTCGTCGATCTCGACGCGGTCCGCGCGTCGGGACTGCGCATCGGCGTCGACCCGCTCGGCGGCGCCGGGGTCGCTTACTGGAGCGTGATCCGCGAGCGCTACGGCCTCGACGTCGAGATCGTGAACGAATCGGTCGACCCGACGTTCCGCTTCATGACTCTCGACTGGGACGGGAAGATCCGCATGGACTGCTCGTCGCCGTTCGCGATGGCCGGTCTCATCGCGCTGCGCGACCGCTTCGACGTGGCGTTCGGCAACGACACTGACAACGACCGCCACGGCATCGTCACCCGCAGCGCCGGGCTGCTCAACCCGAATCACTACCTCGCGGTCGCGATCTCGTATCTCTTCACGAACCGGCCGGAATGGCGCGACGATGCGGCGATCGGCAAGACGGTCGTCAGCAGCAGTCTGATCGACCGCGTCGCGGCGAGCCTCGGCCGCAGGTTGTACGAGGTGCCGGTCGGCTTCAAGTGGTTCGTCGATGGATTGCTCGCCGGCACCCTCGGCTTCGGCGGCGAGGAGAGCGCGGGGGCCTCGTTCCTGCGCCGCAACGGCAGCGTCTGGACCACCGACAAGGACGGCATCATCATGGGATTGCTGGCGGCGGAGATGACCGCGCGCACCGGCCGCGATCCCGGCGAGCTCTATCGGCAGCTCGCCGAGCAGCACGGCGCGCCCTACTACGCCCGCACCGACGCCGCCGCCACGCCCGAGGAGAAGGCGCTGCTCGGGAAGCTGTCGCCGTCGCAGGTGACGGCGAAGGAGCTGGCGGGCGATCCGATCGAGGCGACCCTCACCAACGCCCCCGGCGACGGGAACGCGATCGGAGGCTTGAAGGTGACGACGCGCAACGGCTGGTTCGCGGCGCGCCCATCGGGGACGGAGAACATCTACAAGATCTACGCGGAGAGCTTCGTGAGCGAGGAGCATCTGCGTCGCATCCAGGAGGAGGCGCAGGCGGTCGTCACCGCGGCGCTTCGCTGACGAAGCGGAGCAGCCGCTCTCCCTCCTCTTCGAGCGCGGCGCGGGTGCGCTTGTCGAGCTTCACGAACGGCGTCAGGTCGACTTTCTTCTTCTCGATGGCCCAGGTGCCGGCGACGAAGCCGTCGACGAGGAAGGTCGGGAGGATGCGCAGGTTCTTCGTCGCCACGCGCGGGCGATGCTCGTCGTCGATGATGCGCGAGCGGTCGGCGTGGCCGAGGATGGCGCTGTCGAACTCACCGAGGAGGCGGACCGGCGCGTCGGTGTCTTCATCGGGTCGCAGGGCGTTGGGAAGATCGAAGAGCTCGCGCTTCTTCTCGTCGCGAAACGTCTCCAGCTTCGGACGGAGCTCGTCGAAAAGCGCACGCGCACCGGCGAGGCCCGACCAGTTCTGAAAGTCGGCCGGCGTCGCGGGACCGAAGGCGGCGAGGTAGCGGAGGACGAGCTCCTTCGGCGCCGCCGGTTTCAGCTTCGCCTCGAGGAACGTCTCCGCGACCGCGAACGGCGCGTTCGGCGGATAGCTCCAGGTCGACTCGTCCGGCACCATGAGCAGGGGAAGGTGCAGCCGGACGGTGTAGGCCATGGCACGCGCGTCGGTCTTCGGAAACCGCTCGCGCAGTTCCTCGAACGGCCGCGGCTGCTCCTCGAAGAACTCCCGCGCGATCCCGCACAACGCCTCGGCGTCGTACGCATTCTTCGTGATCCCCTCCGCGATGCGCGACAGCGCCGGCTGCAGCGCCGGCCGCCAGGAGAGGTAGTCGTTGCGCGACACGAGATGCAGCGTCCCCCGCATCATCGTCCCGCGCACGACCTTGCGCCGGCCGATCGCGTCGTGCAGCGCGTCGCGCGTGAACCCCTCCAGCCGCGTCCAGAGCGCAAGATATGGCGGCTTCGCCTCCTGCGCCTGCAGCCCGCCAACTGCTTCGATCGCCTTCTGCGGCGGCAGCGCCGCGCGCGTCAGGAGCAGCTGGCGCGCGAGGAGGGCACGGTTCAGGGCGCGGCGGGTGAGGAGCATGGGGGAAGCTTACCGGGGGCGGTGCACGTTAAACTACTTGCATGGGCGCCCCGCCGAAACAGCAGAAGCCGGGAACCGGGATCGATCGCACCACGATCCACCGGCTTCTTGCGCTGTCGCCGGCGCAGCGGGTCGCGTTACTGGTCGCCGAGGCGCGCGCGCTCAGCGAGCTCGATCAGAAGCTCCGCATTCGATGACCAGCGTCGTTCCGGCCGGCTTTGACGCCTTTCGCGCTCTGCGCGTTCTGGTCGGGCATGGCGTTCGGTTCCTCATCATCGGCGGAGTCGCGGCACGCGCGTGGGGATCGCCGTCGATGACGAACGACCTCGACATCTGCTACGACCGGGGCGCTGCCAATCTCGACGCGCTGGCGGCCGCGCTGCGGGAGCTCGAGGCCACCTTGCGCGGCGCTCCTGCCGGCTTGCCGTTCCTCCTTGACGCAAAGTCACTGCGCATGGGGGACTCCTTCACCTTCGAGACCGTCGCCGGCAGCCTCGATTGCCTCGGCACGCCCAGCGGCACCAGCGGTTATCCCGATCTCATCCGGAACGCGACCGAGGTCGACCTCGCCGACGACGTTCGCGTCGCCATCGCCTCCATCGACGACCTCCTGCGCATGAAGCGGGCGGCGGGGCGGCCGAAGGACCTGATCGAGGTCGAGATCCTCTCCGCGCTCAAGGAGGAGCGGGAGAAGATGCCGGGCGTGGAGTGACGGCTGATTCGATGAGCTTCACGTATCGCGAGCTTCCGCCGTCGGCCGCTCTCGCCCCGTTCGTGCGTTGTTTCTGGACGCTCGAGGGGGAGCTGCCGCCGGTCGAGGAGCGGATCGTGCCGGACGGCTGTTTCGAGCTGGTCATCCATCGCGGCGAGCCGTTCCGGCAGAACGGGGAGCTGCAGAAGCCGGCCCTGCTGATCGGGGAGGTGCGGCGGGCCACGGTCGTCACACCCTCGCGCCACTGCGACGTGCTGGGGGTGCGCTTCCGGCCGGGCGGCGCGGCGGCGTTCTTCCGCTTCCCGATGTCGGAAGTGCGCGACGCGATCCTGCCGGCGGAGGAGGTGCTGCGCCTCGACGGCCGCGACCTCGTCCAACTGCTCCTCGAGCGAAGGACGCCGCCTCGGCAGTGGCGAGCGGTCGCCGCGGCGGTCGAGATCATCGAGCGGAGGAAGGGGAACGTGCGCATCGGCGCGCTGGCGAAACACATCGGCGTCAGCGAGCGGACGCTTCAGCGCTCCTTCGAGGAGAGCGTCGGCATCCTCCCCAAGACCTTCGCCCGCCTGACCCGTTTTCAGGCGCATCTCGCCGCGCCGGAGCGCGACGCCGGCTACGTCGACGCCTCCCATCTCACCCGCGACTACCACGAGTTCGCCGGCGTCACCCCCGCCGCCTACGAACGGGAGCGCCACGAGCTCCGTGACAACTTTGCCGGAAACGTACAAGACGCCGACGGCACCCTCCTCTAAGAAGGAACGCATGAAAACGACGCTCCTCCTGCTCCTCCTCGCCTCCTTTCGATTGAACGCCGCCGAGCTCCCCGCCTGGATGTCCGGCACCTGGCAGAGCACGACGGACGGCGTGCGGATGGAAGAGCACTGGACCACGCCCGACGGCGGGCTGATGCTCGGCCTCCACCGCGACGTCACCCCGAAGAAGACCAGCTTCGAGTTCATCCGCATCGAGCGCCGCGGCGACACGCTCGTCTACCTGGCCATGCCCGGCGGCCGCCCTCCCACGGAGTTCCCGCTGAAGAGCGCCACCACCGACCGCATCGTCTTCGAAAACCTCGCGCACGACTTCCCGCAGCGAATCATCTACTGGCGGGTGGAGTCGCAACTCTGCGCGCGCGTCGAGGACGCGAAGCAGGGGGAGCAGTGGTGCTGGAGGCGGGTCGCGCCGTAGGAGGGCGCGGTTCCTCGGCGTTCCGCGGCGTT
>DASWNW010000037.1:0-45499 GCA_036399015.1 Thermoanaerobaculia bacterium
CACCGGTACCTACGGCAGCGTCACCATCGCCGCGAACGGTGCGTTCACCTACACGCTCGACAACTCGCTCCCCGCCGTGCAGGCGCTCCCGCAGGGCACCACCGAGACCGACACCTTCAACTACACCGTCGACGACGGCGAGGCCACCGACACCGCCACCCTGACCATCACCGTCACCGGCGTGAACGACGCGCCGGTCTTCACCTCCACCGCGGACACCACCGCGCCGGAAGACGCCCTCTACAGCTACACCGTCACCACCAGCGACGCCGACACCGGCGCGGCGCTGACCGTCACCTCCTCCACGCTCCCTGCCTGGCTCTCCTTCGACGGCACCACGCTCACCGGCACCCCCGCCAACGCCGACGTCGGCAGCTACCCGGTGACGCTCACCGTTTCCGACACCATCACCACCGCGACGCAGGCCTTCACGATCGTGGTGTCGAACACGAACGACGCGCCGGTGGCGAATGCCGACAGCGGTACGGTGACCGAGGATGCGGCGACGAACACGGTGACCGGCAACGTGCTCGCGAACGACGTCGAGGTCGACGCGGGCGACTCCCTGACCGTCTCGCCGGCCGTGAATGCCAACGGCACGTACGGCACCGCCGTCATTGCCGCCAACGGCGCGTTCACCTACACGCTCGACAACGCCCGCACCGCCGTGCAGACGCTGCGCGGCGGTCACACCGTCACCGACACGTTCACCTACACCGCCGTCGACACCACCGCCCTCGGCTCGACCTCCGCGCTGACCGTCACCATCACCGGCGCCAACGACGCGCCGGTAGCGGCGGCGGACCAGTACCTCCTGCCGCCGGCCGGCACCCTCAACGGGACCACGGTGCTGGCGAACGACACCGACGCCGACAGCGTCCCCTCCGCCGAGCCGCTGACCGCGGTCCTGGTGAGCGACGACACGGCACAGGGAAACCTCACGTTCGACACCGACGGCACCTTCGTCTACGTCAAGACCTGCGGGCCGTGCGCCACAACCGTCGACACCTTCACGTACCGCGTCAACGACGGGGTCGCGAACTCGAACGTCGTGACCGTGACCATCGTCTTCAACACGCCGCCGATCCCGGCCGACGACACCTACACCGTCCTCGAGGACAGCGGCACGACGAACGTCGCCGCGGGCGCGGGACTCCTCGCCAACGATACCGACGCCGACCTCGACACGCTCACCGTCACCGGCATCACCTACAACGCGGCCAGCCACGCGCCCGGCGCGACGATCGCCATGACCCGCGGAACGCTGGTGGTGAACGGGGACGGGAGCTTTGCCTTCACCCCGGCGGCGAACGCGTTCGGAGCGGAGACGTTCTCGTACCAGCTCAGCGACGGCACGGCCGCCGCCTCCGCCAACGCCACCATCACCATCACGGCCGTCAACGACGCCCCCACCTTCGCTCCCGGGGCCAACGTGACGGTGCTCGAGGACGCGGCGCAGTACGACCTGCCGTGGGCAACCTCGGTCTCCGCCGGGCCGGGCGAGACGCAGACGTTGCAGTTCTTCGCCACGAACAGCGACCCGACCCGCTTCGTCGGCGGCGCGGCCGGAGACGCGAGCAGCACCGCCACCGGCATCACCTTCACCGGCACCTTCGGGGCGCCGGCGCTCCGGCCGAACGGAAACCTCACCTTCCGCCTGGCGCCGAACGTCAATGGCGCCGTGACGGTCTCCACGTATCTCCGCGACAACGGCGGAATCGCGAACGGCGGCGCCGACCGCTCCGCCCTCGCCGACCCGCAGTTCACGATCAACGTCACACCCGTCAACGACGCGCCGTCGTTCGAGTTCTCGCAGCCGTCGATCACGCAGCGCGAAGACGAGAACTGCGCCTGCCTGCAGCCGCTGGCGGCGTTCGCGCGGACGTTCACGCCCGGCGGCGGCGCGGACGAGCTCTCGCAGCAGCTCCTGCAGTACACGATCACGGCCGACGACCCGACCTTCTTCACCACCCTCACCATCGACCCCGCCACCGGCAACCTGCGCATGGTCCCGGCGGCAAACCGCTACGGGAAGACGATCATCCGGGTGCGGGCACAGGACAACGGCGGCACGGCGAACGGCGGCGTCGACTTCCTCGAGAAGACGTACCCGGTGGAGTACCTCCCCATCAACGACGCCCCCTCGTTCGTCAAGGGGCCCGACGTCTCCGCCGCCGCGGGCGCCGGAGCGCAGACCTACCCGAACTGGGTCGTCTCCGCCTCCGTCGGACCGGCCAACGAGAGCGCTCCCCCGGCGAATACGCCCCCGTACACGCCGCAGACGATCAACGCGTACCTGGTGACGGTGCCCGCGGCGCAGCAGGCGCTCTTCGCGGTGCAGCCGGCCATCAGCACCAGCGGCACGCTGACCTTCACCCCGGCGGCCTCCGGCTCCGGCAACGCGGTGGTGAGCGTGCAGGTGCGCGACAGCGGCACCAGCGGCGTCGCCGGCTGCTGCACGAACGTCAACACCTCCGCGACCCAGACGTTCGTGATCACCATCGGCAACGTCAACGCGCCGCCGTCGTTCTCGACGGCCGGCGACCAGAGCGTCCCCGAGGAGTCGCCCGCGCAGACGGTGACGAACTTCATCACCGCGGTCTCGCCGGGACCGGGCGCGTCGGACAGCGCGCAGACCGTGACCTTCGCGATCTCGAACAACAACAACACGCTCTTCAACGTACAGCCGGCCCTGGTGGCGAACGGCGCGAACTACAACCTGACCTACACCCCGAAGCCGAATACGGCGGGGGCGGCCACCGTCACCGTCACCGCGACCGACAACGGCCCGGTGTCGCCCGGGGTGAACTCGTTCGCGCGGACCTTCACCATCACCGTCACGAACGTCAACGACACCCCGTCGTTCACCATCGCCGCGAATCCGCCGCAGTCGGCGAACGACTCGGGCCTGCAACAGGTGAGCAGCTTCGCCACGGCCATCAACCCGGGCGCTACGCACGAAAGCACGGACGTGCTGACCTTCGTGGTCACGAACAACACCAACCCGTCGCTCTTCTCGGCGGGACCCAGCATTTCCTCGGCCGGCACGCTGACGTACGCGGCCGCCCCGGGACAGACCGGGAGCGCGACCATCACCGTCCTCCTCCGCGACGACGGCAGCACGCCGGGCGTGGCGGCGGACGACCTCTCCTCCCCCACACAGGTCTTCACCATCACCGTGGTCCCGTACACGGGCAACGTGAACGATCCGCCCACCTTCACCAAGGGGGCGGACGAAAGCGTGGTCGAGGATTCCGGCGCGCGCACCGTCAACCCCTGGGCCACCGGCATCAGCGGCGGCGGCGACGACACCGGCCAGTCGGTGACCTTCCTCGTCACCGGCAACACCAACACCGCGCTGTTCTCCACGCAGCCCGCCATCTCACCGGCCGGTGTGCTCACCTACACGCCGACCGTGAACGCGTTCGGCTCGGCCACCGTGACCGTGGTGGCGCGCGACGACGGCGGAGTCCTCGGCGGCGGCATCAACACCTCCGCGCCGCAGAGCTTCACGATCACCGTCCGGCCGAAGAACGACGCGCCGGTGTTCACCGCCTCCAACATCACGGTGGCGCCGGGCTCCGGGGCGCAGAGCCGTTCGAACTGGATCAGCTCCTTCAGCAGCGGCGCGGCCAACGAGTCGCAGACGGTGACGTTCTCCATGACCTGGACGAGCGCGAACCCGAGCCTCTTCACCACGCAGCCGGTCCTGACCGGACGGAACCTCACCTTCACGCCGGCGCCCGCGCAGAACGGCACGGCCGTGCTGACGGTGACGGCGAAGGACAACGGCGGCGTGGTCGACGGCGGCGTGGACACGACGGTGCAGACCTACAACCTCTACATCGAGAACGCCAACGACGCGCCGAGCTTCACCAAGGGCGCCAATGTGACCAGCCTCGAGGACGCCGGGCCGCAGTCGATCGCCAACTGGGCGACCCTGGTCTCCCCCGGACCGGCTGACGAAGCCGCCCAGAACGTCACCTTCCATGTCACGACCAACACGAACACCCCGCTGTTCTCGTCGCAACCGGCGCTGACCAGGACCGGCAACACGGCCACCCTCACCTACACGGCGGCCGCGAACGCGTTCGGCTCCGCGACCATCACGCTGGTGGCGAAGGACGACGGCGGCACCGCCTTCGGGGGCGTCGACACCTCCGGCTCGCAGCAGTTCACGATCACGGTCACGAACGTCAACGACCAGCCGACCTTCGTGATCCCCGCCAGCGCGCCGACGGTGGTGAAGAACGCTCCCGCACAGACGATCAACAACTTCGCCTCGTCGATCTCCAAGGGCCAGGCGAACGAACCGGACACGCTCGCGTTCACGGTCACGAACGACAGCAACGCCATCTTCAGCGCGCAGCCCGCCATCAGCTCCTCGGGCGCGCTGACGTACACCCCGGCCAGCAACGCCACCGGCACCGCCACGGTCTCGGTGGTGCTGAAGGACAACGGCGGCGTGGCCAACGGCGGCGTCGACACGTCGGTCACGAAGTCGTTCACCATCACCATCAGCGAGCCCAACTCGCCGCCGGTGGTGCCGAACCGCTCCATCAACACCTACACGAACATGTCCGTGACCATCGGCGCGGCCAACACCGGCTACCGGTTGCTCGACAACGTCACGGATGTGAACCCCGGCTCGACCTTCACGCTGAGCGGCGTCTCCAACGTCTTCAGCGGCGCCAGGGTGGACATCCTCGACGCCACCCTCGGCACGTTCAAGTTCACACCGGCGGTCAGCCAGACCGGTGCGCAGACGTTCCAGTACACGGTCTGCGACAACGGCTTCAGCGGCTTCGCGTCACAGTGCGCGACGGGCGTGGTCACCGTGACGGTGAGCGGACCGAACATCATCTTCGTCGACGACGACGCCCCCGCCGGCGGAAACGGCACGCTCGACCGGCCGCTCCAGAACCTGCCGTTCGGACTGTGGGAAGCACAGACGACGGTGTTCGTCTACTCCGGCACGTATACCCGCACCGCGACGACGTACCTCGGCAAGGCCACCCAGGTCATCGGACAGGGCGGCAGCGGCAGCTTCGACTCCACCTTCGGCATCAATCCGGCCACTCTCGTGGCCGGGTCGCTCCCGCCGCGCCCGTCGATGGCCGGAACGAAGCCGGTGGTCAACTACCCCACCGCGCTGACGCCGCCGTTCCAGTCCCAGGGACCGTTCTGGACCGACTCGACCTTCAACGGCTCCATGAGCCTGAAGAACTTCACGGTCAACAGCCCGTCCGGTACCTGTTTCTACGTCCACAGCTTCAACTCGACCATCACCGTCGACAACGTCACCATGAACTGCCGCCACGCCCTGCAGCTCAACAACTCGAACACGGTGACGATCACGAACAGCAGCCTCACCGCCGACTCCGACGGGTACGGCTTCTACAGCTACAACACCGGGGGCGCCGCCCCCGGCAGCACGGTCACGCTCACCAACACGACGATCAACAGCGGCCGGATGTACGTCTACGGAAACCCGTTCGACCTCTACACGTTCAACTCGGCCGTGAACGTCTCCCGCCTCGAGGTCACCGGCGTCACGGTCACCGACGGCAACCACATCGGGGCCGTGTTCAACGGTCCGGTCACGGCGACGTCGACCACGTCCGGTCCCACGGTGCGGGTCGAGAACGCACGGTTCAACGGCACGCTGACCATCAACGCGACCTACCCGGCGTACGGCCTCCAGGTGCCCGAGGGCGGCTCGATCGTCGCTACGGCAAACAACAACTCGATCAACGCCGTGAACACGCACGCGATCCAGCTATGGAACATGAGCATTCCGGCGGCTGGAGTGAAGTTCCAGACGGTCAACGCGAGCGGCGGCTTCGTCGCGGCGCAGTTCTGGAACGTCACGGGGCCGGGAAGCTTCGTGATCTCCGGCGGATCGATGCAGCCCTGCGTCGACATCCAGAACTCGCCGACCGTGTCGGTACCGGGAGGCACGACGTTGTGTCCGTGAACTGACGATTGGACGCCGGGCTTTTCTACTCGCGCAAGCGGAGCTCGGCGTCCAACTGGTGCCGTCCGTGCGGCCACGCCTTGAGGAAGGCGCGCCACATCACTTTCGTGTTTACGCTCGCGGCGAGCTCGTACTGCGCGGCCTCTTCCCGGCACCGCCGCGCCTCGGCGGCCTGCGGCGCGGTCGCGTAGTTCGCGAGCCAGGCGTCCCACGCCGCGACCGTGCCGGTCTCGAACGCGGCGTTGAAGTCTCCCTCGATGATCGCCATGCGCGCGAGGCGGCGGCGCTCGGCGGCCCCTTCGAGCCACTCGATGCGCGCACGGGCGTCGTACTCGCGGACGCCGTCGGGGTAGTTCAGGAGGAAGAGGCCCAGCGCGCCGATCGTGTCGGCGGCGCGCGCCTCCTCGTACGCCAGCGCCTCCCGCAGGTGGATCTCCGCCTCGGCGCTGCGGGTGCTGTCGGGGAACTCGTCGAGGTAGGCCTGCCAGGCGGCGCTGCTCTTCATCTCCATCGCCACGCTGTACGCCGTTTCCTCGCGGATGCGCGCCGCCTCCAGCCGCTCCCGCGCCGCCTCAGCGTGACGGTCTTCCGGCCACTGTTCGAGGTACGTGCTCCAGGCCTCTTCCGTGTCGAGCGCCGCCGCCGTCTCCCATGCCAGCCGCTCCCGCAGCAGCCGCTGGGACTCGTCATAGTGGTGGTTCGGGTAGCGCGCGCAGTAGTCGCGGACGGCGGTGTAGTTGTCGGCCGCGGTGGCGAACGCCCAGGCCTGCTCCGCCTCCGGTGAGGGCGTCAGCTCGGCGCGCATGAAGACCCGCCTGCGGCCGAAGGCGGTCAGCGCCTCCGACAGCGCGCGGGCGGTCTGCCACCGGTCGTCGCGCTTCTTCTCCAGCGCCCGCAGCACCACCTCCTCCAGCCCGTAAGGGGCGGAGAAGCCGGGATTCGCCTCGCGGAAGGGGCGCGGCGGCTCGGTGAGATGCTTGACGATGTAGCCGTTTGCGGTGCGGGCGTTGAACGGCGGGACGCCGGCCAGCATCTCGTACAGCACCACGCCGAGGGAGTAGAGATCGCTGCGGCCGTCGACCGCCTCCCCCTCCTCCAGCTCGCCGAGCTGCTCGGGCGACATGTACTTCGGGTTGCCGACGAACATCCCCGCCTGCGTCGTGGCGACCGGGCTGGCGGAGACGTTGGTGACGTCCTTGGCGATGCCGAGATCGATGATCTTCACCACCAGGTGCTCGTCGGGGTCGAAGGCGAGCATGATGTTGTCGGCGGAGATGTCGCGGTGGAGGAGGTTGCGGCGGTGGATGTAGTCGAGCCCCGCCAGGACCTGCTGCGCCACCTCGATCGCCAAGGCGAGCGGGAAGCGGCCGTTCGTCCCCTCCCACTGGCGGACGGTGGTGCCGTCGATGAACTCGGTGACCATGTAGCTCGAGCCGTCGCCGAGGATGGAGAAGTCGTGGACGACGGCGACGTTCGGATGGTGGAGCTGCGTCGCCAGCCGCGCCTCACGCAGGAAGCGCTGGCGGTAGACCTCGTCGGCCATCAGCGAGGTCTTCATGACCTTGATGCAGCGATAGGCGCCGAGGTGGACGTGGCGGGCCTTGTAGACCTCCCCCATGCCGCCGGCGCCGAGGAGTGCGACGATGTCGTACTTCCCGTCGAGAAGCGTGCCGGGAGCAAGACCGCCGGTCGTTCCGCCCGTCATCTGCAGATCCGTAAGGATATCGCGGAGACGGGAAGGGCCGCGATTTCTCGCGGCCCTTCAATCAGTGACGTTTGGAGCGGGAAACCGGACTCGAACCGGCGACATCAACCTTGGCAAGGTTGCACTCTACCAACTGAGTTATTCCCGCTGATTTACTACTGCCCGACTGCGGCGACGGCGAACTTTATTCAGCCCCCGTACCGCTGTCAAGTATCGCAGCTAACGCCATTGGTCGCGGGCTCATTCCCGGCCGCGAATCCCGTACGCATCCATCTTCCGATAGAGGTTGCTGCGCTCGACGCCGAGGGATTCGGCGGTGCGGCTGATGTTGCCGGCGTACTCCCGCAGCCGGTCGAGGATGTACTGCTTTTCGAACTGCTCGCGCGCGTCCCGCAACGACAATCCCGCCCCGATCGCCGGCGCCACCTCGGCCGGCCGGCTGCCGAGCTGGACGTCCTCCGGCTCGATCGTCTCCCCCGGCAGCAGGATGGCCAGGCGCTCGATCACGTTCCGAAGCTCGCGCACGTTCCCCGGCCAGTGATGGGCGCGGAGCTTGGCCGCGCCGCCGGCGGAGAGCTTCTTCTTCGGCTGCCCCGTCTCCGCGGCGAAGCGGCGGAGGAAATGCTCGGCGAGGAGAACGATGTCGTCGCCGCGGGCGCGGAGCGGCGGCACCTCGATGGGGATGACGTTCAGGCGGTAGTAGAGGTCGCTGCGGAAGTTGCCGTTCGCGATCTCCTCCTCGAGCGACTTGTTCGTGGCGGCGAGGACGCGCACGTCGACCTTGATGGTCTGCTGCCCGCCGACGCGCTGGAACGTCTGCTCCTGCAGGACGCGCAGCACCTTGGCCTGCGTCTTCATGCTCATGTCGCCGACTTCGTCGAGGAAGAGCGTGCCGCCGTCGGCCAGCTCGAACTTCCCCTTCCGCTCGTCGATGGCGCCGGTGAAGGCGCCCTTGCGGTGGCCGAAGAGCTCGGACTCGATCAGCTCCTCCGGGATGGCGGCGCAGTTGACGTCGATGAACGGCTGGTCGCTGCGGGGCGACAGGCGGTGGAGGGTGCGGGCGACGATCTCCTTGCCGCTGCCGTTCTCGCCGGTAATCAGGACGCGCGTGGCCGCCGGGGCGGCGCTGCGAATCTGCTGTTCGAGCTTCTTCATGGCGTCGCTCTCGCCGATGAGGAGCTCCTCGAGGGCGAGGTGGCGGCGGAGATCGCGCACCTGCTCGCGCAGCCGGCGGTCGCTGAGGGCATGGTTGACGGTGAGGAGGACCCGCTCGAGGGAGAGCGGCTTTTCGAGAAAGTCGTACGCGCCGAGGCGCGTGGCCTTGACCGCCGCGTCGACGCTGCCGTGGCCGGAGATCACGATTACCGGAGGCGCCCCGGCGCTGCGCAGCCGCTCCAGGACCGCGAGGCCGTCCATGCCGGGCAGCCAGAGATCGAGGAGGATGAGGTCGAACTCCTCGCGCGCAAACTGCGCCAGCCCCTCCTCCCCCGATTCACAGGTAGTGGTGCGGTGCCCCTCGTCTTCGAGGATGCTGGAAAGGGTGGAGCGGATGCCGCTCTCGTCGTCGATGATGAGGATGCGCGCCATGTCGTCAGTCTCAGAGTCTCAGAGTCGCAAAGTCGCAGAGGAGAGGAGAGCCGGTGCATGTGCGAGTCGTCGCCTCTCTCGTTGAGACTCTGAGACTCTGAGACTCTGAGACTCTGCGACTCTCATGCTGGTAACTCGATCTCGAACCGCGTCCCCCGCGGGTGGTTGTCGTGTACGTGGATCTGGCCGTCGTGGTCGCGGACGATGCGGTGCACGATGGCGAGGCCGAGGCCGGTGCCGCGGCCTTTCGTCGAAAAGTAGGGGAGGAAGAGCTTGTCCTTGTCGGAGTCGGGGACGCCGCGGCCGGGGTCGGCGACCTCGATGACCACGCGGTGCGGCGCGCGGCGGGCGGAGACGCGGATCTCTCCCCGCTCGGTCGCCTCGACGGCGTTCTTGAGGAGGTTCCCGACGGCGCGGCGGATCTGCTCGGGGTCCATCAGTAGCTCGATGTCCGAGGCGACGTCGACGGCGATGGTGACGTCCGGCTTCACGTCCTGGTAGAGGTCGGCCGCCTGCTGGAGGATCTCGGCGAGCTGCGCGTGACGGAGGTGGATGGCCGGCATGCGGGCGAAGCGGGCGAACTCGTCGACCATCCGCTTGAGCTGCCCGACCTCCTCGACGATCGTCCGGGTCCCCTGCTCGATCGCCTGCGGCGTCTCGGGGTCGCCGTTGCGGAACTTGCGGGCGATGCGCTCGGCGGAGAGCTGGATCGGCGTGAGCGGGTTCTTGATCTCGTGCGCGATCCGGCGCGCGGCCTCGTTCCAGGCGGCGAGCTTCTGCGCCTGCACGAGCTGCGTGGAATCCTCGAGGGCGAGCACCCAGCCGGAGCCGCTGCCGAGCCGGGCGGCGGAGAGCTCGAGGTAGCGCAGCTCGCCGCCGAGGATGATCGCCACCTCGCGGGCGCGGGTGCGGGAGGAGGTGAGCTCGGTGACGGCCGCGGCGATCGGCTCGAGCTCGCCGGTCAGGAGGTCGGAGAGAGACTGGCCGCGGGCGTCGGGCAGCCCGTCGCCTGAAGGCTCGATGTGCAGCATCTGCAGCGCGGCGCGGTTGATCGAGAGCAGTTGCAGCTCGTCGTCGAAGGCGATGATCCCGGTGGCGACGCTCTCCAGCACGGTCGTCATGAAGCGGTTCGTCTCGGTGAGCTGCTGCCGCTGCCGGGCGAGCTGCGAGGACATGTCGTTGAACGACTCGACCAGCCGCCCCACCTCGTCCGTCGCGGCGATGTCGACGCGGTGGCCGACGTTCCCTTCCGCCAGCGTCGCCGTCGCCTCCGCCAGCGCCTTGATGGGGATGGTGATGCGGCGGGAGGCGTAGATCGAGGTCCAGAGCGTGCCGAAGAGGATCGCCAGCGTCACCGCCAGGAAGAGCATCGTCTGCGACGCCTTCAGCGTCTGCCGCTGCGAGCGCAGTTGCTGGAAGTTGCGGTGGGCGATGATCGACTCGTCGATCATGCGACTGGTGGCGCTCGGGATGAAGACTCCCGCGACGGCGACGTCTTCCCTCCCCTGCAGCGGGACCGCGGTGCGGATCCATTTGCCGCTGGCGACGACGTCGATCTTCACGGCGCGGCCGTTCCGCGCCACCTCCTCGAAGAAGCGGGGCGAGGGGTCGGCCACCTCGTGGATCGGCGCGCGGGGGTCGGCCTGCGCCTTGACGAGGATCGCCTCGCGATAGACGGCGGCGAGCTGCACGCAGTGGAACTCCCGTACGTGCGCGAGGATCGTGTCGACCTGGAGGGCGTCGCCCGCCGCGGGGCTGGCGGCGATCTCGCGCGCGGCGCCGGCGGCGATCTCGGCCGCCTGGTCCTGCGCCATCTGCGCGATCGCCTCGCTGTTGCGGAGGATCGTGTGCACCGGCGTCGCGAACCAGCGGTCGATCGAGACGCGCAGGAGGTCGGTGGCCACGAGGAAGAGGAGGATCACCGGCAGGAGCGACGTGGCCACGTAGGTGACGACGAGCTTCGTCCGGAAGCGGGAGCCGATGATGCCCCGCTGCCGCTCGAGCACCAGCTTCACGACGCCGCGCAGCAGCACGAAGAGGATGCCGATGATCAGCAGCAGGTTGATGTTCCAGAGCACGAACAGCAGCAGCCGGTTGCTCAGCGCCTCGGGCGAGAGCTCCTTCGCCTGCTGCGTCACGTAGTAAATGAGGCTCGTGCCGGCCAGGATCAGCAGCGGCACCGAGACGATGAACCGAGGATCCTTCCGGTAGCGGAGGACCAGCTCGCGGAGGCGGCTCATGGCTCGGAGGTCCTCACCCGCGTCTCGCGCCACGGGCTCTCCACTTCCCACGGGATGACGTACATGAGCCAGCCGCGCATCAGCTCTGCCTTCACCCGCACTTTCAGCTTGTACGGCGGGCGGCGGCCGATGTCGAAGAAGTCGGCCTCCTCGATGCGCGTCATCCGCCGCTCGAGCGCGGGGAGATCGGTGAAGGTCTCCGAGCGGATCAGGCGGCGGTCGCGCCGGTAGTTGAGGAGGTACTCGCGCGTGACGGAGTTGAAGGTGCAGATCACCTCCACCCGCGCCTCGGCGATGGCGTCATCGAACCAGTTGGGGCGGTCGCGGAAGATCTCGAAGCGGTAGGTGATGGTGGTCGGCAGACCGCTCTGCAGTGCCTCCACCATCTCCGGATAGGCGAACGCGCCGCCGAGGGTGAAGCGGACCGAGACCTTGCCGTGGGAGGCGACGGCGGTGAGGTTCTCGATGTGGGGAGTGGGGGTCGCGGCCGCGGCCGTCAGGGCGGCGGAGCAGAGGAGCGCGAGGAGGGTGAAACGCACGTGTGGCTTTTTTACCACACGTGCGCGATTTGCGTCAGGCGAACGATTCGAAGCCGTTCGAGACCATCGACTCCCCCGCCGCCTCTTCCTGCTCGGCGGCTGCCTCGAGGATCTTGGCGACGAAGCGGGAGTGCATGGCGTGACCCGCCTTGTGGGCGGTGATCTCGCCGGCGATGGGGCGGCCGATGAGGGCCAGATCGCCGACCAGGTCGAGGATCTTGTGGCGGACGAACTCGTCCTTGAAGCGGAGCGGGCCGTTCACGACGCCGCGGTCGTCGAGGACCACCGCGTTCTCGACCGAGCCGCCGCGGGCGAGGCCGGCGGCGCGGAGCTTCTCGACGTCGCGCATGAAGCCGAACGTGCGCGCCGGGGCGATCTTGCGGAGGAAGCTGTCGTGGCCGAAGTCGAAGTGGAACGACTCCCGGCCGATCACCGGGTGGTTGAAGTCGATCTTGTACTTGATCACCAGGCGGTTCGAGGGGGTCATGCGGATGCTCTTCTCGCCTTCCACCAGCTCCACCGGCTCGCGCAGGCGGAGGACCGGGAGCTCGGTGCCGAGCTCGCGCACGCCGGCGGCGTCGATGAGGTGCATGAAGGGGAGCGCGCTGCCGTCGATGATCGGGACTTCCGGGCCGTCGATGTGGATGTCGACGTCGGTGATGCCGCACGCCATGAGCGCCGAGAGGAGGTGCTCGACCGTGCCGACCTGGACGTCGTCCTTGCCGACGGTGGTCGCGTATTCGAGTGCGGTCGTGGACGCCTGCAGCGCCGGGATGCGCAGCCCCTGGAGGTCGGCGCGGACGAAGGTGATGCCGCTGCCTGCCGGGGCCGGCTGGAGCTCGACAGTGGTGTAGATCCCCGAGTGAAGCCCGATGCCGGTGATGCTGACGTTGGATTTGATGGTTTGACGCTGGACGAACATGTTGCGCCTCCTTAGAGCGAGGGAGGTGCCACGGGGAGCTGCCGAGCTGCTGGATAGCTAAGCTGTTCTGTCCGCAGTGTTTAGGTGTTGGCAGCCACTTCGGTAGGAGTACTGCTTCTGTCGCCCCTGAGGGTCAGCAGTGTGGCTGCTGTACCACAGTCGTCTCAGCGCCCCCGCTCTTTCATCGCCTGCTGCGCCTCGCGGTCGAGCTCGCGTCCCCGCTCGGTATCGCGCTTGTCGTACTGCTTCTTGCCCTTCACGACGGCGATCTCCGCCTTGACGCGGCTGCCCTTGAAGTAGAGCCGCAGCGGAACGACGGTCAGCCCCTTCTCCGCCGTCTCGCCGTAGAGCTTGTCGAGCTCGCGCCGGTTGAGGAGCAGCTTGCGGGTGCGCTCCGGGTCGTGGTTCTGGAGGTTCCCGTGGGTGTAGGGGGAGATGTGGGCGCCGAAGAGGTAGGCCTCCCGGTCCTTGAGGAGCACGTACGCGTCCCTGAGGTTGGCCCGCCCGGCGCGCAGCGACTTCATCTCCGTCCCGGTGAGTACGATCCCCGCCTCGAACTTCTGCAGCACGAAGTAGTCGTGCAGCGCCTTCTTGTTCGAGGCGATCAGCTTCTCACCGGTATCAGGCTTGTTCGCCATGGGGCGGCGATTCTAGTCGATGTACTCGATGCGGGCGGCGTGATGCGCCGACGTACGTGCCAGCGCGGCGTCGCGCGTGATCGCCGATCTCCTCGACATCCTGATCGACCAGCAGACTGCCATAGCTTCCGCAACGCGTTCGCAACCTCAACGTCGATCGAATGAGGGGCATGGATGTCCAGTCTCGCGCGGAAAACCCGCTCGAATACCGCGGCGGCAGCAGGACCGCCGACCAGCAGCTCGACGAGCGCCGAGGCATCAACGACGGCGGACGGCATCCAAAATGTTGTCGGTGCGCTCTTCCCGGCCTTCACGCACGACATGGGCGCTGGTCAGGTTTGCGAGGTCGAGAGGCGGGATGCGCCGGAGCCTCGCGAGCAGCTCGTCCGGGATCGAAATCCCCTCTTTGCCAGCGCGCGCGGCGAGCGCATCGTGCAGTTCGTCCGGTACCGCGCTAAGCTCGATCGTCTTCGCCATCTCCACCCATGTGGAACTGGGGAGCGTCGGTGTCAAATTGCCTCTGTGCGAATCGGGGGCAGGAGTGAGGAGCGGGACGTCAGCGATTCAGCCAACGGGACGTAGGAAGTCAGGGTCGTCTTCCGGCAGCGGTCCGCGGGCCTCGCGGATCACGTCAGCAGAGGTCCAGCTCTTTGGACGGCCCGGGAGCCGGTGCACGAGCGCCGCGATCTCGTCCATGGTGAGAATCGTCCCTTCGGGCAACGCCTGCAGATCGCGGAGCACGCCCCGGACCGCCTCCCGCTGCTCGGGCGTCAGCTCCGGCTCCTCGACGATCTTCGCCATTCCACGAATGTGGAACTCCCTGCCGCGCCTGTCAAATCCCATCTGCTAGAATCCGCGCCCGATTTTCTGAGAGGAGCTTCCCTCCAAATGACGAAGAAAAACATCGTGCACGTGGTCGGCACGGGAACCATTGGCGAGCCCCTGGTCGGCCTCTTCACAGACTTCAAAGAGAAGTGGAACATCGACGAGGTCACGTTCCACAAGCGCACTCCGAACGCGAACGACCGGGCGACGGTCGAGCACCTGATCAACCGGGGGGCGAAGCTCGTGGTGGACGAGGCGGCTCGCGACGAGTTCGCGCGCCTCGGGCATCGCGTGTCGTTCACCACCGAGGAGGCGATCGAGCGCGCCACCGTGGTCGTCGACTGCACGCCGGCCGGCATCGAGAACAAGCAGAAGCTCTACGAGAGGATCAAGGGGCCGAAGGGCTTCCTGGCCCAGGGCTCGGAGTTCGGCTTCGGCAAGCCGTACGCGCTCGGGATCAACGACGAGATCCAGACCCCCGAGGATCGCTACGTCCAGGTCGTCTCCTGCAACACCCACAACATCTCCGTCCTCCTCAAGACGCTCGGGTCGAAGGACGGCAAGATGAGCCTCAACGGCGGCCGCTTCGTCTGCATGCGGCGCGCGAACGACGTCAGCGACACCAAGTCCTTCATCGCGGCGCCGGAGGCGGGGAAGCACGACGATCCGGAGTTCGGGACGCATCACGCCCGCGACGCCTATCACGTCTTCCAGACGCTCGGGGAGAAGCTCAACCTCTTCTCCTCAGCCATCAAACTGCCGACGCAGTACATGCACACACTCTGGTTCGACCTCGACGTCAAGCACGACACGACGCTCGAGGAGGTGAAGTCGGCGCTGCGCAACAACCCCCGGATCGCCAACACCAGCAAGCGTGCGGTCAACCAGATCTTCTCGTTCGGACGCGACCACGGGTACTACGGCCGCATCCTCTCGCAGACGGTCGTGCCGACGACGACGATCACCGTGCCGAACCCGAAGAAGATCGTCGGCTTCTGCTACACGCCGCAGGACGGCAACTCGCTGCTCTCGTCGATCGCCGCCACGCTGCGCTATCTCGACGCCACGAAACTGACCGAGAATCTGGACGTGCTCCGGCCGTACATCTTCCGCGAAATCTAAGATAGAGTCGTCCGATGGCGTGGTTCCGGAAGGAGAAGAAGCCGAAAGAGGCGGTCGAGAAGCAGGTCGCGATCCCGGAGGGTCTCTGGGTCAAGTGCGACGACTGCAAGGAGATCGTCTACCGGAAGGAAGTCGAGGCGAACTACAACGTCTGCACGAAGTGCGGCTATCACTTCCGCCTCAGCGCCCGCGAGCGCTTCGAGATCCTCTTCGACGACGACGAGTACAAGGAGTTCGCCACCGAGATCCGCTCCGGCGACCCGCTCGGATTCCGTGACACCAAGCGCTACGCCGACCGCCTGCGGGTGTACCAGACCCGCGTCGGCGCCGGCGACGCCGTCCTCTGCGCCGAGGGGAAGCTGGAAGGGATTCCGGTCGTGATCTGCGCCATGGAGTACGCCTTCATGGGCGGCTCGATGGGCTCGGTCGTCGGCGAGAAGATCACCACCGCCGTCGAGCGCTGCCTGGAGAAGAAGGAGCCGCTGATCATCGTCTCCTGCTCCGGCGGCGCGCGCATGCAGGAGGGCATCCTCTCGCTGATGCAGATGGCCAAGATCTCGGCCGCGCTGGCGCGCCTCGCCGCGGCGGGGCTGCCGTTCATCTCCGTCCTCACCGACCCCACCACCGGCGGCGTCACCGCGTCGTACGCGATGCTGGGAGACCTCAACATCGCCGAGCCGAAGGCGCTGATCGGCTTCGCGGGACCGCGCGTCATCGAGCAGACGATCCGGCAGACGCTCCCCGAAGGCTTCCAGCGCAGCGAGTTCCTCGTCGAGCACGGCATGGTCGACCTGATCACGCCCCGCTCCGACATGAAGCCGGCCATCGGCCGCTTCCTCCGCTTCTTCACCGGCCGGTGAGCGCGCTCGGCTGGCTCGACTCCCTGCAGGGCAGCGGCATCCGCCCCGGGCTCGAGCGCATGCGCACCCTGCTGCGCGCCCTCGGCGCGCCGCACAAGAAGTACCCGTCGATCATCGTCGCCGGCACGAACGGCAAAGGCTCGACCTCGGCGACGCTCGCCTCGATCCTCGACGCCGCCGGCTACCGCACCGGCTTCTACACCTCCCCCCACCTCGTCGACCTGCGCGAGCGCTGGAAAATCGCGGGTGAGTGGATCTCCCCCGAGGAGCTGGAGGCCTGCATCGAAGAGCTGCAGCGCGCCGACCGGGCCACCGGCATCACCCCCACCTACTTCGAGGCGCTGACGCTGATCGCCTTCATCGCCTTCGCCCGCGCGAAGTGCGACATGGTGGTGCTGGAGGTGGGGATGGGCGGCCGGCTCGACGCCACGAACGTCGTCCGCCCGGTCGCGGCGGTGATCACCCCCATCGGCATGGACCACATGGAGTTCCTCGGCAACACGCTGCGCAAGATCGCCGCGGAGAAGGCCGGCGTCATCCACCGCGGCGCCGTCGCCCTCACCTCGAACGAGGATCCCGTCGTGCTGGAGGTACTGCGCAGGCGCGCGGCGAAAGTCGGCGTGACGCTGATCGAGGTGACGGAGGAGCACGACACGCCGCTGCCCGGACCGTTCCAGAGGCGGAACGTCGCGCTGGCGGTCCGTACCGCCCGCGAGCTCGGGATCGCCGAGGAGCACATTGCGGAGGGGGTGCGCACCACGCGCTGGCGCGGCCGGCTGGAACACCTGCAGGCGGCAGGCAAAGACGTCTGGATCGACGGCGGCCACAACCTGCACGCGGTGACGCAGACCGCGCCCTACTTCGACGAGCAGGTCCCGCGGCCGCGGCTGCTGGTGTTCGGGATGATGAGCGACAAGGACGTGCAGCCGGTGGTCGATCGCCTCTTTCCCCTCTTCGACCGGGTCATCGCCACCGAGCCCTACCCGCCGCGCTCGGTGAGGGCGACGGATTTTCCGAACGCGACGCCGATCCTCGATCCCGACGACGCCTTCCGTGCCGCGCTCGCCGCGCCGGAGCGGGCGATCGTGATCACCGGGTCGCTTTATCTCGCGGGCGCGGCCATCGCCTTTTTCGATAAGATCGCGCGGCCATGACGACCGCCGCCACCGGACACGCGTTCCTCCACCGCACCACCGCCGAAGCCGACCCGGAGATCGCCGATGCGATCGCCCTCGAGACGCGGCGCCAGAACGACACGCTCGAGCTGATCGCGTCCGAGAACCACGTCTCGCACGCGGTGCTGGCGGCGATGGGCTCGGTCTTCACGAACAAGTACGCGGAAGGCTATCCGGGCAAGCGTTACTACGGCGGCTGCGGCCCGACCGACATCGTCGAGAGCATCGCCATCGCCCGCGCCAAGGAGCTCTTCGGCGCCGAGCATGCGAACGTGCAGCCGCACTCCGGGTCGCAGGCCAACATGGGCGTCTACTTCGCGATGCTCAAGCCGGGCGACACGATCATGGGGATGGACCTCTCGCACGGCGGCCATCTCACGCACGGCCATCCGCTCTCGTACAGCGGGCGCGATTTCAAGGTGGTCGCGTACGGCGTGCGCAAGGACGACGAGCTGATCGACTACGACGAGATGGCGCGCGTGGCGGAGGAGTCGAAGCCGCGCATGATCATCTGCGGGGCGTCGGCATATTCGCGCGTGATCGACTTCAAGCGCATCCGCGAGATCGCCGACAGCGTCGGCGCGCTGATGATGGCCGACATCGCCCACATCGCCGGCCTCGTGGTGACGGGGCATCACCCCTCCCCCGTCCCGTACGCCGACTTCGTCACCACCACCACCCACAAGACGCTGCGTGGGCCGCGCTCCGGCCTCATTCTGTGCAAGGAGCGGTACGCGAAGGAGATCGACCGCTCGGTGTTTCCCGGCATCCAGGGAGGACCGCTCGTGCACATCATCGCGGCAAAGGCGGTGGCGTTCCAGGAGGCGCTCTCGCCGGAGTTCAAGGAGTATCAGCGGCAGGTGGTGAGCAACGCGCGCATGTTGGCGAACGCGGTGAAGGACACCGGCTTCCGCATCGTCTCCGGCGGCACCGACAACCACCTCTTCATGGCCGACGTCTTCTCGAAGGGCATCACCGGGAAGGCGGGGCAGCAGATGCTCGAGGACGCGAACATCACCACCAACAAGAACACCATCCCGTTCGACCAGAACAAGCCGATGGTGGCGTCGGGCATCCGCATCGGCACGCCGGCGGTGACGACGCGCGGGCTGCGCGAGCCGGAGATGAAGACGATCGCAGAGCTGATCGCGCGCGTCCTCGACTCAAACGGCGACGCCGATGTCATCGCGCAGGTGAAGAACGGCGTCAAGGAGCTGTGCGACCGATTCCCCATCTATTGATTCGTTGCCGGTTGCCGGTTGCCGGTTGCCGCGGCAATTTCCGGCAGGTGGGACACCCCTCGGCAACTGGCAACTCGCAGCTGGCAACCGGTAACGACAATGAAGCGTTATCCGTACTACCCCATCTACCTCGACATCGAGAACCGCGACGTCCTGATCGTCGGCGGCGGCAACGTCTGCGCGCGCAAGGCGGAGACGATGATGAAGTATGGGGCGCGGGTGACGGTGGTCTCGCCGGAGTTCACCGAGGAGATCGAAGGGTGGGCGCGGGAGGGATGCCTGGCGCTGAAGCGGAAGCGCTACGACCACAGCGACCTGCAGGGGGCGACCATCGTCATCGCCTCCACCGACGACACGATCGTCAACGAACAGATCGCGCACGACTGCCGCTCGCGGAAGATCCCGGTGAACGTGGTCGACGTGACGCCGCTGTGCGAGTTCATCGTGCCGGCGATCGTGGAGAGCGGCTCGATCCAGATCGCCATCTCCACCGGCGGCAAGTCGCCCGCCGTGGCGCGGACGCTCAAGGAAGACCTGCAGCGGGCGATCGGGCCGGAGTACGCGGAGATGAACGAGGTGCTGGCAACGCTGCGCGAGAGTGCGAAGGCGGTGCTGCCGACCGACGTGGACCGGAAGCGCTTCTTCGACGGCATCATCGCCGCCGGCGTGCTGCAGATGCTGCGCGATGGGCGGCGGGCGGAAGCGTATGAGACGATCGCGCGGGCATGCGACGAAGCTGGAGTGCAGGTGAGCGAGCCGGTGCGGCGGGAGTTGTCGCAGTCGCCGCGGTCTGGGTCCTGACGACGCTCCTCTGGCTGACGCCCGGCATCACCCGCCCCGACGGCGCCGGCTACTACGTCTACCTCCCCTCGACGTACTTCGACCGCGACCTGCTCTTCTTCGACGAATGGGAAGCGGTGCGGCTGATCCGCGACGGCCGCATCGTCTTCAAGGACGTCACGCCGACCGGGCATCTCAGCAACCACTGGACGGCCGGTGCATCGCTGGCGTGGTACCCCGCGTTCGTCGCGGCCGACCTCGTGCAACGCGGCGACGGCTTCGAGGTGCTTTACGTGGCGTCGGTGGCGTTCGTCAGTGCGCTGGCGGGGCTGTTCGTGCTGCTTTGCGGGTTGCGCGTGGCGCGTGGCGAGTTGCCCGCGCCGTACGGCGCGGTCGCGGCCGTGGCGATCTGGCTCGGCTCTCCGCTCGCGTTCTACTCGCTGCGCCACGCAACGATGTCGCACGCCGTCAGCGCGGCCGCATGTGCGGCGGTCGTAATGTTGTCGCTGCGGCTGAGAAGCCCGGGCAACGCGCCACACGCAACGCGCAACGCGCTGGCGGCCGGCATGGCGATCGGCTTCGCCTGCGCCACCCGCCCCCAGAACGTCGTCATCGCGCTCGTGCCGCTGCTCATCGCCCCCGCCTCAATCCGACGGGCGCACGTGCTGTTCGGCGGCGCGCTCCTCGCGGCGCTGCCGCAGCTCATCGTCAGTCAGACTTTGTGGGGCGCGCCGTTCGCCTTCGTGAACATCGGCGGGCGCGCGCATCCGTGGCAGATGTTCGCCACCTTCCGTCCGTTCGAGACGCTCTTCTCCTGGTACCACGGCCTCGCCACCTGGACGCCGGTGCTCCTGCTCGCGATCGGCGGGCTGTTCTTGGTGAAGGACAAGGCGCTGGCGCGGGCAGGGCTCGTCACGTTCGCGGCGCAGTGGCTCCTGCTGTCGGTGCTGGAGCGCTGGTTCTGGGGCGGGCTCTCCTTCGGGCAGCGGCGCTTCGACAGTTGCACGATCTTCTTCATCATCGGGCTCGCGGCGCTGCTCGGGCGCCTCCCCCGCTGGCTGGGCATCGGGCTGACGGCGCTCGCCACCGGCTGGACGATGCTGCTCTTCATCGCCAGCTCCAAGCTCAACCTCAACCGCTACCAGACGCCGGCGGAGCTGCTGGAGGCGTTCCGGAGTGCCGGTCCGGAGTGGCGCACCTTTCTCGGCTACACGCCCCCGCAACTGCGCGCTGACGCGCTGCTGGCGATACTGCTGACGGCGATCGCCTTCGCGCTGATCGCGCTCGCCGCGCGGAAACAGGGGACGCTGCTGGCGGCGCTCTATCTCGCCGCGATGTCGGCGTTCTTCGTCTGGTGCGGAATGCACCCGAAGCACGACGCCGGTTCGCGCGCTCTCATCGCCGCGCCGATGCCCTCCGGCTCCGCGGCCGACACGGTCACGCTCCTGCGGTACGAAGCGGACTACATGCAGCGCACCGGACGGCCCGCGGAAGCGGCAAAAGCACTGCAGGAAGCGGCGGCAATCCGATGACCGTAGACCGGCGGCATGACCTCCTCGCCCTGGGCACGATCGCCGCGATCGTCACCCTCTATTTCTTCGACGTCGTCGCGGGGACCGGCGTCTTCTACACGCGCGACGTCGCCTCGTACCACTTCCCGCTGAAGGCGATTCTGCGGACGGTCGTTGAGAACGGGGAGTTCCCCTACTGGAACCCGTTCCTTTTCGCCGGTCAGCCGCTCGCCGCCAACCCAACCTACGGCGTGTTTTACCCGCCGACGTGGCTGATCATGCTGCCGAGCCTCGTCTACGGCTTCAGTTGGCACGTGCTCCTCCACGTCTATGTCGCCGCGTTCGGGATGTATGCGCTCCTCCGGTCATTCGGTACCACACGCGGCGCGGGTTGCATCGGCGCGCTCTCCTTCGCCCTGGGCGGACTCGTGCTGTCATCGGTCAGCATGTTTCCGCTGATCTTCAACGCGGCGTGGCTGCCGTGGACCTGCCTCTTCACGCGCCGTTTCCTCCTGGGGCGCAGCCGGCGCGATTTTGCGCTCGCCGCCGTCTCGCTGGCGATGCAACTCCTGATCGGCGAGCCGGTGACGGTCCTGCAGACCGGATTGCTTCTCGGCCTCTATGCGCTGTCGCGCAAATCCCGCATCGCCGCGCTCGCGGTGGTCGCCGCAATCTCGGTCACGGCGCTGCTCCTCTCGGCGGTGCAGATTCTTCCGACCGTCGATCATGCTCGCGATTCGGTCCGTGCGGGAGGCTTCGACTTCGCGACGGTGAGCGACTGGAGCACGCCCCCGCGGCGCGTCGTCGAGATCGTCTATCCGCGCGCGGAGCCGTACGCGGGAGCACTCGTGTATCCGGGGCGGCGCTCGCCCCTCTTTCTCAGCATCTATTCTGGTCTCGTCATCGGGGTCATGGTCCTGGCAGGGATGGGCGCACGGGTCCGCGGCCTGCCGCTCTACCTCGCCACCGTCTCGGTCTCGCTCTTCCTGGCGTTCGGCAGTCACACGCCGCTTCTGCGGCTGCTGTATGACGCAGGGATCGTCCGGTCGATCCGCTATCCCGAAAAGTTCCTGATGATGGGGATCTTCGCGACCGTGGTCTTCAGCGCGGTCGTGCTCGACGAGCTGCTGCGCGGCAGCATTCGCGTCCGCGGGATGGCCCTGGCAATCGCCGCGGCGACCGCGGGCGTGGCCGCGCTGATGGCTCAACCGCTCGACATCGTCCGAGGAGTGGTGCTGGCGGCGATCGTGTTCGGGGTGACGCGCCTGCGACGGCACCTGATCGTGGCGCTCCTCGGCCTCTTCATGCTCGCCGATCTGTTTCCCGTCCTCACTCTTGCGCCGCGCATTCAGCCGGAGTTCTACACCCAGCCGCCCCCGGTCCTGCGGCGGCTCGCGCCCGATCACGGCAGGTATCGTCTCTTTCCGATCGCGAACTGGGCGCAGCCGGCGCGCGGCGATACGGTGATGACGCCGGACCGCTTCGTGATCGAGCGGAACGGCCTGGATGCCTTCACCTCTGCCGCCTACGGCGTACGCAGCGCCATCGACATCGACTTCGATCTGACCAGCCTCCGCGTCAGCGACGAGTTGGCGAAAGCCGCCTGGCAGCTTCAGAAAGTGTCGCCCCGGTGGCTCGACTCCATCGCGGCGATGTCGAACGTCCGGTACGTCACCGTGCGCCAGCCACCGGCGCCGGCGGCAGGCGAGGCGGGTGCCGACGCCCGCCGGATGGAGCCGATCCGAATCGTGGAGGGAGCGCCGCACCCGCGCTATTACTTCGCGACCGGTCTCGCGACCGCGCGCAGCCGGAACGAGCTCGTCGCCGCGCTCGCCTCCGGCCGCTACGGCAACAGGACGGCGTTCGTTGCGGACGAGACGTTCCAACCCGCGCCCGGCCGGGTGCTCCGCGCCACCGACAGCGCCAACCGCGCCCGCATCGAGGTCGACACCGCCGGCACCTCCTTCCTGGTCATGAGCGTGACCGCGCACAAGTACTGGACGGTGACGATCGACGGTGTCGACGTTACGCCGATCGTGACCAACCTCGCCTATCAGGGCGTGGTCGTACCGCGCGGGCGCCACGTCGTGGAGATGCGCTACCACAACCCGCTCGTGGCGGCCGGCGCCGCGGTGTCGTTCGCGACTCTGCTGGCGCTCCTGTACGCGCATCGGCGTCGCACCGGCCCACCCGCGGAAGCGGCAAAAGCACTGCGGGAAGCGGCGGCAATTCGGCCCTGAGCCCCTATGCTATTCTCCGGCCGCCCGCCATGCCGCTGCACGAGAAGAAAGTCATCGCCGTACTCCCCGCTTACAACGCCGAACGGACGTTGCGGCCGACGTACGACGACATCCCGAAGGATTGGGTGGACGAGATCCTCCTCGTCGACGACGTCTCCAAAGACCGCACCGTCGAGATCTCGCGCGAGCTCGGCCTGCGCACGGTCGTGCACGAGAAGAACCGCGGCTACGGCGGCAACCAGAAGACCTGCTACCGCACCGCCATGGACGAGATGGGGGGCGAGATCATGGTCATGGTCCACCCCGACCACCAGTACGACCCGAAGATCATCCCGGAGCTGGTGAAGCCGCTGCTGCGCGGCGAGTGTGACGCCGTCTTCGGCTCACGCATGCTCGGCGGCCGGCCCATCGAAGGCGGCATGCCGAAGTGGAAGTACTTCGCGAACCTCTTCCTGACGATGGTCGAGAACGCGACGTTCTACGTCTATCTCTCCGAGTATCACTCCGGCTTCCGCGCCTACTCGAAGCACTACCTGCAGACGGTGAACTTCGAGGCGAACTCGGACGACTTCGTGTTCGACACCGAGATCATCGCGCAGGGCGTGGCCAAGGGGCTGCGCATCCGGGAGGTGCCGATCCAGACGCGCTACTTCGACGAGGCGTCGCAGGTCGGCTTCTGGCGCGGCTGCCGTTACGGCATCGCCATCCTGAGGACCATGGTGCTGTACAAGCTGCACAAGAAGAAGGTATGGAGTCACCCGATCTTCCGCGATCGCGTCGCCGGCGCAGCCACGCAGACGACCGCCCGCGCGTAGAGGTTCGCGAGCCCCGCGGCTCCGATCGGCTCGCCGCCGGCCTCCTCGCCGCCGTCATCACGCTCCTCTTCTTCGACGTGGTCACCGGGACAGGCGTCTTCTACACGCGCGACGTCTCGCTCTACCACTTCCCGCTGAAGACGATCCTGCGCGCGATCGTCCTGGACGGTGAGTTTCCCTATTGGAACCCCTTCATCACCGCGGGACAGCCGCTCGCGGCGAACCCGGCGCACCAGGTCTTCTATCCGCTGACCTGGCTGGCGATGCTGCCGGGCCTCGTCTACGGCTTCAACTGGCACGCGCTGATCCACGTCTACCTCGCCACCCTCGGCACGTACGCGCTCCTTCGCTCCCTCGGCACGACGCGCGGCGCCGCCTCGCTCGGCGCGCTCTCCTTCGGCCTGGGGGGGTTCGTCGTGTCGTCGCTGAGCCTCTTCCCCTTCCTCTTCAGCGCGGCGTGGCTCCCGCTGACGTGCCTCTTCACCCGCCGCTTTCTCCAGCACCACGCGGCACGCGACTTCGCACTCGCGGTGGGGTCGCTGGGGATGCAGTTCCTGATCGGCGAGCCGGTCACCGTCGCGCAGACCGGGCTCCTCCTCGGCCTCTACGCGCTCTCGCGGAAATCGCGTCTGCGCGACCTCGCCGCCGTCGGCGCGATCTCCGTCACGGCGCTGCTCCTGTCGTCGGTGCAGACGCTGCCCGGCCTCGACCATGCGCGCGACTCCGTCCGCGCCGAGGGGTTCGACTTCAAGACGGTGAGCGACTGGAGCACGCCGCCGCGGCGGCTTCTCGAAGTCTTCTATCCCGACGTCTACGGGTCGCCGAGCCCTGACGAGGTGTACCAGGCCGGCGACCTCTACCCGCGCCGTCGCGCGCCGTTCTTCCTCAGCATCTACTCCGGCCTGCTGATCGTCGCGATCGCGCTGGCGGGAGCGATCGCCCGCGCGCGCGGCGTCTGGCTGTACGTGAGCGTCATGGCGGTCTCGCTGATCCTCGCGTTCGGCAGCTACACGCCGCTCCTGCAGCTCCTCTACGACCTCGGCGTGGTGCGCTCGATCCGCTACCCGGAGAAGTTCCTGATCATGGGCATCTTCGCGACGGTGGTCTTCGGCGCGATGGCGCTCGACGAGCTCCTGCGCGGCAACCGGCGCGTCGGGATCGCGGCGATGTCGCTCGCCGGCGCGGCGGCGCTGATCGGCGCGCTGCGCTACACGCAGGCCGACTTCTGGCGCGGCGTGGTGCTGCTCGCGCTCTTCGCGCTGGCGACGCGCGTCTCCCGCGGTGCCGCGATCGCGCTCCTCGCCGCGTTCCTGCTCGTCGACCTCGCCCCCCGCGCCGCGGAGCTGGCGCCGCGCAAGCCGGCGGCGTTCTTCAGCACGCCCCCGCCGGCGCTGGCGCAGCTCGCGCCGGAGCTCGACGACTACCGCATCCTGCACGTCGGCAACTGGTCGCAGATGGGGCGCTACCGGCGCGGCTACCGGCAGGCGGGACCCGATCTGTACGTCAGGGAGCGGAACGCGCTGTCGGGCTACACCGCCGCGTCGTACGGCGTGAGGACGGCAGCGGAGATCGACTACGACCTGACCGGCCTGCGCACGAGCGACGAGTTCACCCGTGCCGCGGTCGAGCTGCAGAAGAGGAGCGCGCCGGACTGGCTCGACGCCGTCAGCGCGATGTCGAACGTCCGCTACGTTGCGCATTACCGGCCGCCGTCGCAGGCGTTTGCCGAGGCGGGCGCCGATCCCGACCGGCTCGACCCGATCCGCTTCACCGAGCGGGCACCGCAGCCGCGCTATTACTTCGCCAGCGCGGTCGAGACCGCGCGCGACCGGCAGGAGTTCGTCTCGCGGCTCTCCGCGGGCGGCCACGACCCCCGCACCGCCTTCATCGCCGGTGCGCCGTTCGTGCCGGCGGCGGGGCGGGTGCTGCGTGCCTCGGACGGCGCGAATCACGCGCGGATCGAAGTGGAGACCGCGGGGACCGCGTTCCTGGTCATGAGCGTCACCGCGCACAAATACTGGTCGGTGTCGATCGACGGCGCCGAGGCGCGAAGCGTGGTCACGAACCTCGGATATCAGGGGGTGGTCGTGCCGCAAGGGAGGCACGTCGTCGAGATGCGCTACCGGAACCTGCTCATTGCAGCCGGGGGCGCGATCTCGCTCGCGACCCTCCTGGCGCTCCTCTTTGCGGCGCGCCGCGGACGGGAGATCATGCCGGAGTGACCGAGTCCCGGAGGCACGACCTCGCCGCGATCGGCCTGATCGCCGCCGTCATCACCATTCTCTTCATCGACGTCGTCATCGGCACCGGCGTCTTCTACACCCGCGACGTCGGGCTGTATCACTTCCCGCTGCGGACGGTGCTGCGGACGATCGTCGAGAACGGCGAGTTCCCCTACTGGAACCCGTTCATCTCCGCCGGCCAGCCGCTGGCGGCAAACCCGGCGCACGAGCTCTTCTACCCTCTGACGTGGCTGGTGATGCTGCCGGACTTCATCTACGGCTTCAACTGGCACGCGCTGATCCACATCTACCTCGCCGCCTTCGGGATGTACGCGTTTCTCCGCTCCCTCGGCACCTTGCGTGCCGCGGCCGGCATCGGCGGGCTGTCGTTCGCCCTCGGCGGATTCATGCTGTCGGGGCTGAACCTCTTCCCCTTCCTCTTCAGCGCCGCCTGGCTTCCGCTGACCTGCCTGTTCCTCCGCCGCTTCCTGAGCGACCACGCGCCGCGCGACTTCGCGCTCGCTTCGCTGTCGCTGGGGATGCAGTTCCTGGTGGGCGAGCCGGTGACGATCATGCAGACGGGCCTCGTGCTCGGGCTGTATGCCCTCTCGCGCCCCTCGCGCGTGCGCGACGTCGCGGCGGTGGCCGCGGTCTCCGTTGCCGCGCTGCTCGTGTCGGCCGTCCAGATCCTGCCCGGCATCGATCACGCGCGCGACTCGGTGCGCGCGAAAGGCTTCACCTTCGAAAGCGTGAGCGAGTGGAGCACGCCGCCGGTGAGGATGATCGAGGCGGTGTATCCCGACGTCTTCGGCTCCGCCCGCATCGACGGCGAGAAGCCGTACTACGGCGCCCACCTCTATCCCGGGCGCGGCGTGCCCCTCTTCCTCAGCGTCTACTCCGGGCTCCTGATCGTGGTCGCGGCGTTCGCCGGCGTCGCGTCGCGCGTGCGGGGCTACCTGCTCTATCTCTCCATCGTCCTGCTCTCGCTCCTCCTCGCCTTCGGCTCCCATGCGCCGCTGCTCCGGCTCCTCTACGACCTCGGGCTCCTGCGCTCGGTGCGGTTTCCCGAGAAGTTCCTGATGATCGCCACCTTCGCCACCGTCGCCTTCGGCGCGGTCGCACTCGATCAGCTCCTGCGCGGCAACGCGCGCGTGCGCAACGCCGCCATCGCGATTGCCGCGCTCACCGCGATCGTGGGGGTGGTTCTCTACACGCCGCTCGACCTCGCGCGCGGACTGGTGCTGGCCGCGCTGCTCTTCCTCGCGACGCGCACCCGTACCGTGGTGGCCGCCGCCCTGCTCGGGGCATTCGTCCTCTCCGATCTGGCGCCGCGCGCCGGCGAGCTCGCACCGCGCGCACCGCGCGCGTTCTACACCAGCCCTCCCACAGTGCTCCGGCAGCTGCGCGGCGACCATCACGACTACCGTCTCTTCCACATCGGGAACTGGTCGCAGCGGGGCCGGAACCGCCGCGACTACCTGTCGGAGACGCGGAACCGTTCGCTCGTCGCGCGGAACGCACTGCTCGGGCTCGCGCCCGCCACCTATGGCGTACGCGGTGCCATGAATCTCGACTTCGACCTGACGGCGCTGCGTGCGAGCGACGAGCTCGCACGTGCGGCGTGGGACCTTCACGAGATTTTCCCGCGCTGGCTGGACTACGTCACGGCGATGTCGAACGTGCGGTACGTGGCGATCTTCCGCCCCGCGGCTCAGGCGGTGGCCGAGGCGGGGGGGGACGCCCGCCTGCTCGAGCCGATCCGGATCGTGGAGGGGCTGCCGCATCCGCGCTACTACTTCGCGACGGCGCTCGCCACCGCGCGGGACCGGAAGGAGCTCGTGACGCGGATCGCCAGCGGCCGCTACGGCATCCGCACCGCCTTCGTCCCCGACGAGCCGTTCCAGCCGGCCGCCGGCCGCGTGCTCCGCTCGGCGGAAAGCGCGAACCGCGTGCGGATGGAGGTGGAGGCGGCGGGCACCGCGTTCCTGGTCATGAGCGTGACCGCGCACAAGTACTGGACGGTCACCATCGACGGCGTGGAAGTGCAGCCGGTGAGCACGAACCTCGCGTACCAGGGCGTGGTCGTGCCGCGCGGGCGTCACGTCGTCGAGATGCGCTACCGCAACCCGCTCGTGGCGGCCGGCGGGGCCATCTCCGCGGCGACGCTGCTGGCGCTCCTCTTTGCTGGCTGGCGCCGACGGCCCGCCATTACAATGCGCGACCTGTGACTGAAGCCCGGCGACACGATTCCATCGCGCTCGCGATCCTCGCACTCATCACCACGCTCATTTTCATCGACGTCTTCGCCGGTTCGCACAACTTCTACCTCCGCGACCTGACCCGCTACTACTACCCGACCAAGCAGGTGCTGCGCGAGGTGGTACAGGGGGGCGAGTTCCCCTACTGGAACCGCCACTTCGCCGGGGGGCAGCCGATCGCGGCGAACCCGGAGCACGAGGTCTTCTATCCCCTCACCTGGCTGATCCTCCTGCCCGACTACGAGCAGGGGTATCGCGCGCACATCCTGGTGCACATCTACATCGGCCTCTTCGGGATGTACGCGCTGCTCCGGTCGATGCGCATGCGCGCGTTCACCGCGGCGTTCGGCGCGCTCGGCTTCGCGCTCGGCGGGGTGTACATGTCGTACATCAACCTGCTGCCGATCCTCTTCTGCATCGCCTGGCTGCCGTTGACGTGCCTCTATACCCGGCGCTTCATGTTCGCGCCGAACATCCGCAACTTCGCCCTCGCCTCGCTGTTCCTCGGCGTGCAGATGCTGGTCGCGGAGCCCACCTCGATCGCCCAGACCGGCTTTCTCCTCGGCATGTACGCGCTGTACCGAGGCTGGTACGCGGCGCACGACGCGGAGCTGCCGTGGACCGACGCGCTCCCGGAGATGCTCACGCGCGTCATCTTCGTCGGCCTGATCTCCATCGCCGGGTTCCTCGTCGGCGCGGCGCAGATGCTGTCGGCGCTCGACCACGTCGGCGACTCCGCCCGCTCGCGCGCCTTCGAGTTCTCGCTCGTGAGCACCTGGAGCATGCCCTGGGCGAAGTTCGCCGAGGCGATCTACCCGAACTTCCTGGGGCACATCGCGCTCGACCGGATCACGTTCTACTGGGCCGGCGGCCTCTATCCCGGCATGAGCTCGCCGTTCATCTTCAACATCTATCCCGGCCTGCTGGTGACGGCGCTGGCGGTGGCGGCGTTCTTCGTGCGTCCGCGCGGCGGCCGGCTCGTGCTCATCCTCTGCCTCTTCTCGTTCCTCATCGCCCTCGGCGGCAACACGCCGCTGCTGGAGCTCCTCTACAAGGCCGGCATCGCGGAGGCGATCCGCTACCCGGAGAAGTTCGTGCTCATCGCCGCCTTCGCGGTGAGCATCCTCACGGCGAAGATGCTCGACCGCCTGCTCGACGGCGACGACGCCGTGCGCGAGTCGACCCTCGGCTTCGTGGCCGCGGTGACGCTCGTGGCGGCCCTCATCTCGATCGCGACGTTCACGCCCTACTACGGCCGCGCCTTCACGTACGTCTGGGGCCTCGCCGGCGGCTCGACCGAGCGGATGATCGACCTCTCGCAGCAGGGCTGGCTGGTCGCGTTCATCCGCGGCGCGGTGCTGTGCCTGTTGCTCTGGTTCTTTCACAAGGTGAACCGGCGGGTCTGGATGGCGCTCCTCGCGGTTTTCGTCCTCGCCGACGTGCTGCCGATTGCGCGGCAGGTGAACCCGGTCATGCCGTCCGCGTTCTTCCGGAACCCTCCCGCGGCGCTCGAGGAACTGCCCGAGCCGCGCGACCGCTATCGCCTCTTCCACGAGGTGGACTGGTACGCGCGTGAGGAAGTGGCCCGGAAGTACTTCTCGACCGGCGCCGCCGTTTACTGGATCGTCCGCAACGGTCTCTATCCGATGACGCCGGTGGGCCACGGCGTGCAGCTCGCCGTCGACCGCGACTACGACAAGACCGCGCTCATTCCGACCATCGACTTCACGGAGGCGGTGTGGGACCTCAAGCGCAGCGGCCGAGAGGACTGGTGGCGGCCGGTGATGGCGATGACCAACGCCTGGTACCGCGCCGAGTACAAGCCGTACGACGAGGAGCGGAAGCGGGTGAACGGGCGGATGGAGCGCGCGCGGCCGGTGCGCTTCGTCGAGGGGGAGCACTACCCCCGCTACTATTTCGCGGAGGAGCTGATCACCATCCGCGACAAGATCGACTTCGTCCACAAGGTCTCCTCCGCGAAGCACGGCGACCGCGCGGCCTTCATCCACGCGCCGGCGTTCACCCCCGCGCGCGGCGTGGTGCATTCGTACCGGGAGACGGCGAACACCGCCACGATCGACGCCGAGAGCTTCGGGCGCGGCTTCCTGGTCATGAGCGTGACGCCGCACAAGTACTGGAAGGTGACGGTCGACGGAAAAGAGACGCCGGCGCTGCGGACGAACATCGGCTTCCAGGGAATCGTCGTGCCGCCGGGGCGCCACCGCATCGAGATGCGCTACCGGAACACGGTGGCGATGTCCGGCGCGAAGATCTCCGTCGCGGCGACGCTGCTCCTGCTCGCGGCGCTGTTCGTCCCTTCGCGGAGGCTGGAGGCGTAGATGGACGACGCCGCGCGCAAACGGCGCCATCGGATCGAACGCATCGCCGCGGCGCTCGTGATCCTCCTCCTGGCGGGCGTGGCGGGCGGCATCTTCTGGTGGCAGCGCAAGGTGACGGCCGAGTTGGAGGACTCCTCCTATCTCCCCCAGAAATTCGAGATCACGCCGGAGATGGAGCTGCTGCGGGAGTACGTCCGCATCGATACGTCGACTCCCGCGGGCGTCGCGCAGGGAGCGCAATGGCTGGCCGCGCAACTGCGGAAGCATGGAATCGAGCCGGAGCTCATCGAGTCGGCGCCGCAGCGCGTCAGCGTGTATGCACGGCTCCGGGGGCGGAACCGCGGCGAAGGGCTGATGCTCTTCCACCACATCGACGTCGTCGCGGCAGAGAACACCGGCTGGACGGCGCCGCCGTTCGCGGGGCAGATCGTCGGCGACCAGATGTACGGCCGCGGCACGCTGGACATGAAGGGGCTGGCGATCTGCCATCTCCTGGCCTTCCTCGAGATCGCGCGGAAGGGCCCTCCGGCGCACGACCTGGTCTTCCTCGCCACGCCGGACGAGGAGACGGGGAGCGAGCTCGGGATGAAGTGGCTGTTCGCGAACCGGCCCGACGTGTTCGCCGACGTGAAGTACGGCATCACCGAGGGAGGGATCACCGAGATCATCCGCCAGAAGCTGACCTATTACGGGATCGAGGTCGGCGCGAAGCAGCACGTCGAGTTCTCGCTCGTGGGAGACGACCTCGAGTCGATGCGGCAGGCGCGGTTCGCGCTCGAGCCGTACATCTTCCCGCGGGAGCCGGAGCGCCTGTTGCCGGAAATCGCGGAGTTCCTGCGTACGATCGCGCCGACCAGGATCGCGTACAGGGGATATCTCGCGAACATCGAGCAGACCATTCGGGACGGGGAGTTCTGGCGTCTTCCGGCGACCTATCGGGATCTCCTGCAGAACACCGTCTCCGTCACCTCGCCGCTGCAGACGGACGGCCGCTGGGCGATGACCGTGACCCAGCTCAACCTGCCGGATGAACGGCCTGACGAGCGCATCGCGGCCGTGGGGAGGGTCGTGGCGCCGTTCGGCGTCCGCGTCGGCGAGATCCGGAAGATCGAAGGGCCGGTGCCGATCTCGCGATGGGACACACCGCTCTTCGAGATCATCCGGAAAGAAGCGGAGCAACGCTACCGCACCCCGGCCGGAATGCAGATCCTCTATCGCTCGGCGACCGACTCGCGTGTCCTGCGGACGCATGGGATCATCAGTTACGGGGTGGCTCCCTACCTGGTGGATTACTTCCAGTCGGTCACGATCCACGGCGTCAACGAGCGGATCCGGCTGCCGTGGTTCCAGCAGGGGGTCGCCTTCATGCGGAACGTGGTCACCGAATGGGCGCGCGGAGCGAAGTGACAATCTTTGTCAGGTGCCGGTGCGAAAGAGTGTCAGAACGGGTGCTGGCCGGCGCCGACTTTTCAGCGTAAGTGACGCGGGATAAGTCACTTACAGTTTTCTGGCAAACAGGTATCCCGCTTGCGATTGAGGGGCTTCCCAAAGGAGGTCTTTAATGACCAGGAAGCAGAAAGGTTTCACCCTCATCGAGCTGCTGATCGTCGTCGCGATCATCGGCATTCTGGCGGCGATCGCCATTCCGAACCTTCTGACCGCGATGCAGCGCTCGCGTCAGAAGCGCTCCATGGCCGACATGCGGACGAACGCCCAGGCGCTCGAAGCGCGCGCCACGGACGTCAACGAGTACGAGATCCCGGGCGCCGACGTCAACATCGTGTGGCCTGATCCGAAGCGGAACGTCGCCGAGCTCACCCCGTACCTCACCCCGACGTACGTGAAGCGCATTCCGATCTATGACGGCTGGAGCACGCCGTTCGTGTTCGCTTCCACCCTCGACTCGTACGCCTTCAAGTCGTACGGTGCCGACAAGACGAACAACACCGAGGGCGTGACCTCCACGACGGAGCCGATCACGACCGCCAACTTCGACTGCGACCTCATCTTCTCGGAAGGCACCTTCGTGCAGTATCCGGAAGGCGTCCAGTCGCAGTAGTTCGCGACAGTCATCGTCCAACACGGAACGGGCGCCCGCGAGGGCGCCCGTTCCCGTTTCAGGCGAGCTGTTTCTCGCGCAGGACCGCGTTCATCCCGGCGTAGAGCCGCTCGTGCGCGGCGTGCGCCTCGCGGTAGATCTGCGGGAACTGTGCGAGGTCCTTGGCGGCTACGACCAGGTTGACGCCGTAGAGGAAGGCGGCGTTGCCGTCGAGCGTGCGGAGGCCGTCGGCCACGAGGATGAAGAACGCCTTTCGCCGCTCCGTCGGAATGACGGAGGTGATCGCCGCCATCGCCTCGAGCGGAGGCGCCGTGAGCTGCGGCGGGTTCAGGAAGACGACGTGCGGGAGCTCCTGGTTAAAGAAGTCGCGCGCCTTCACCGCGTCGGCGTGATGGACCGGCAGGTAGCCGATCAGCTTCGCTGCTTGGCGGAGCGCGGGATGGTCGGCGCCGACGATCAGCGCCTTCGCCCCGAGCTCGTTCTCGTGGTCCTCGTCGTGATCGGGCGCGTCGGCTTGCTGCTGCACCGCCGGCTGCTGCACGGCCGGCTGCGGTGCCGCCGCCTGCGGTGCCGGCTGCGGCTGCGGCGCGGGGGCCGCCGGAGCCTGCCCCTCCGCTTCAAGTTTGCTCCGGTCGACGGTCAGCTTGAACTTGCAGACCGGGCAGGGAAACGACACCTCGCGCATCGGCAGCTTGGTCTCGTCGAGCGAGAGCGGTTTCTGGCAGTTGGTGCAGGTGATCCTGATCATCTCTACTCCAGCATCGACAGCATCGAGTCGCCGCCGGCCGCGGGCGCGGAGGTCGGCTCGTCGGTCAGGCGGAGGGCCAGGTTCGTCGGGTTGCTCGCGTAGGCGAGAGCGGTCTCCTTCGAGATCTGCATCTCGTTCCAGAGCTTCTCGATCTGGTCGTCGAAGGTCTGCATCCCGTCCACCTGCCCGTCGTGCATGGCGTCGGTGAGCGAGCGCCCCTCCGACTCCCCCTTCACGATGTAGTCGCGCGTGCGCATGGTCGACTTCAGGATCTCGAGCACCGCCACCCGGCCGCCGCCCATCTTCGGCAGGAGGCGCTGGGAGATGATGTAGCGGAACGACTGGGAGAGCCGCGTGCGGATCTGCGGCTCCTGGTCCTTCGGGAAGACGCCGACGATGCGGTCGACCGTCTTCGCGGCGTCGATGGTGTGGAGCGTGGAGAGGACGAGGTGGCCCGTCTCGGCCGCCTCCATGGCGATCTCGATCGTCTCCACGTCGCGCATCTCGCCGATGAGGATCACCTTCGGCGCCTGGCGCAGCGCGGCGCGGAGGGCGAGGGAGAAGGTCTTGGTGTCGCTCCCGAGCTCGCGCTGGTTCACGGTCGACTTCACGTGCCGATGCATGTACTCGACCGGGTCCTCGATGGTGATGATGTGGTACGCCTGCTCCTGGTTGATCTGGTTGATGATCGCCGCGAGGGTCGTCGACTTGCCGGAGCCGGTCGGGCCGGTCACGAGGACGATGCCGTTCTTGAGGTGGGCGACGTTGTAGAGCTCCTCCGGGAGCTTGAGCTGCGCCAGCGTGGGGATGCCTTCGGGGATGACGCGCAGGACGATCGCGTAGGTGCCCCGCTGCGAGAAGATGTTCACGCGGAAGCGCGTCTTCTGCGGGATCGAGTACGAGAGGTCGACCGAGCCGTTGGTCATCAGCGTGCGGGTGAGCTCGCGGTCGCCGCGCAGCATGTGCATGGCGATGATCTCGGTCTGGAACGGCGTGAGGCGCGGCAGGCCGGGAAAGGTGACGGGGACGAGCTGCCCGTCCACCTCCACCTGCGGCGCGCGCCCGACCGAGAAGTTGAGGTCGGACACGCGATCCGAAACCTTCAGCATCGCCTCGAGAATGGCGTCGAGATTGAAGTTCTTCATAGAGCCTCGCTGGACCGCCGGTATTGTACCCGCGACGGTTCCCCGTTGCCGGTTGCCAGTTGCCAGTGGCCGGTTGCTGGTTGTTAGTTGCTGGTTGCTGGTTTCCAGGCTCGAGGTCACCGCCCGCAACGCGCAACGCGCAACGCGCCACGCCGGCAAGCGGCAACGGGCAACCGGCAACCGGCAACGGGTAACCGGCACCGCGCGACTGACGCTAGAATCCGCCCTGATGTCCGCACACGCCATCCTCGGCATCGACCTCGGCGCGCGCCGCATCGGGATCGCCGTCAGCGACTCCGGGGTCGTCGCCACCCCCCACTCCGTCATGCGGAACGAGGGGGACGTCGTCGGCAAGCTGGCCCATCTCGCGGGAGAGCTGGAGGCGGACCTCTTCGTGGTGGGCATCCCGCGACGCACCCACGCCAGCGCGAACGACCGCAAGTACCGCGACTTCGCCGACGCCCTGCGGCAGAAATCCTGCAAACAGGTCGTGCTCTGGGACGAGAGTCTCTCCACCGTCGAAGCGTCGGAACGGTTGCGCGCAGCAGGGCGCACGCGGCGCGAGGCTCAGAAGGACATCGACATGCACGCCGCCGCCGTCATCCTCCAGTCGTACCTCGATGACCAGAGCCGCGGGAGGACGTCATAGCTCGCAATAAACCGCGCCGCGGCTGCCGCAAGCTCCTCCAGTCGCTGCTGACGATCGCGATCTTCGCGGTGCTCCTCGGCATCGCCGGCGGCTGGTTCTTCTGGCGCGCCATGCGCGTCCCCTACAAGGGCTACGACGAGCAGCGGGCGCAGGTCGAAGTGCGCCGCGGCCAGCGCACCGCCACCATCCTCGAGCAGATGCAGAAGGCCGGCGTGCTGCGCGACCAGTGGGTCCCGCTGGTCTACATGAAGATCTTCCGGCGCAACGACTCGCTGAAGGCCGGCGTCTACCAGTTCGACAAGCCGCTCTCCGCGGTCGACGTGGTCGACAAGCTGGTGCGGGGCGAGGTGATCCTCGAGAACATCACCGTCCGCGAAGGGCTCGACCGCTTCGCCATCGGCCGCCTCTTCGCCGCCGAAGGCCTGGGCACCGAGGAGGAGTGGAACCGCATCACCGGCGAGGCCGATCTCATTCGCGACCTCGCTCCCGACGCGGAGTCGCTCGAGGGCTACCTGTTCCCCGATACCTACAAGTTCGACCCCGGCACCACGGCGGAGACGATCGTCAAGGCGATGGTCTCGAACTTCCGGAAGAACTGGGGCAACGAGCTCGCGACCATCACCACCGGCCTCACGCCGCACCAGACCGTGACTCTCGCCTCGATCGTGGAGACGGAGGCGAGGCTCCCGCAGGAGCGGCCGATCGTCGCCTCGGTCTACCTCAACCGCGTCCGCAACCGCATGCTCCTCGGCGCCGACCCGACCGTGATCTATGCCATGAAGCTGGCCGGCCGCTGGAACGGTAACATCCGCAAGGCCGACCTGCAGATGGAGTCGCCGTACAACACCTACAGGACCCCCGGCCTCCCTCCCGGCCCGATCGCCAACCCCGGCCTGGCGTCGCTCCGCGCCGCCGCCGCCCCCGCCACGACCCCCTATCTCTACTTCGTGGCCCGGAACGACGGCTCCCACGTGTTCGCGACGAACAACGCCGACCACAACCGTAACGTGGAGCGGTTCCAGAGGCAGTACTTCCGGGACAAGAGGAAGGCCGCGGCCGCCAAGTAGCCGCCGGATTTGCCGCGTTCGCTCGAAAACTGCGAGTGAACATTTTGCAAAACCGGTGGTATCCTGTTCACTCCACCAAATAACTCGGGGGTCCAGGACACTCATGGCGACGCGGAACAAGCCGTACGAACAGTTCGGTCCTTACATCCTTTTCAAGAAACTCGAAGCGGACGCTCTCGGCGATTTGTGGCGTGCCGGACGAATCGACGGGGCGCAGCTCGGCCCCACGGTCGCCGTACGCCGGCTCACCGGCGGAGCGCGCGAGGCGGTCACCGCCAGCGCTCACGCCGTGGCGCAGATCCTCCCGCTGCTGAGCGGGACGTCCTTCGTGCGCGACCAGCGCGCGGGCGTCATCGAGGGCACTCCGTTCCTGGCGTGGGACTACGCCGGCGGCCGCTCGCTGCGCCACATCATCGACCGCGCGCGCGGCGGCAAGGACGTTCAGCCGAACCCGCTCCCGCTCGATCAGGCCATCGTCATCGCGGAGAAAGTCGCCCTCTCGCTCGCGACCATGGCCGACCTGCGCGACACGAGCGGCGGACGCCTGTTCCACGGCGCGCTCATCCCGCAGTTCATCTGGATCTCGGACGACGGCGAGATCCGCGTCGCCGGCCAGCAGCTCGGCGGCGGCCTCGTGGCCTCGCTGCGCGACCCGAACCTCCAGGCCGACATCGGCCGCTACTTCTCCCCCGAATACCGCGCGTCGGGCCGGGTCGAGAAGCACACCGACGTCTACTCGATGGGGGCGATCCTCTTCCTCCTCGTGACGGGGCAGGAGCCGCCCGACGCCGCCACCGCGAGCGCATTCGGCGCCGCCGTCCGCGCCGCGAAGACGATGACCGGCACGCCGGTCCCCGACGACATCCGCCTCATCCTCGACAAGTCGTTCAACCTCGACCCGTCGATGCGCTACGCGTCGATCGGCGACATGAAGCAGGCCATCTCGGCGCTGGCGAACAGCGGCAAGTACTCCGCGACGACCTTCAACCTCGCCTTCTACCTGAGCCACCTCCTGAAGAAGGAGATGGAGAGCGAGACGGTGGACCGCGAGAAGGAGAGCAAGGTTGCCGTGGCGCCGTACCTCGAGACGCCGAAGCCGGCGCCCGCGCCGGTCATCGCGGCGGCACCCGCACCGGCCGCTCCCGCGCCGGCGATGTTCGCGACCGCGGAGCCCAAGGCGAAAAGCAAGGTGCCGATGGCGATCGCCGCGGCGCTGGCGGTGGCGATCATCGGCGCCGGCGGCTACATGATGCTCGGCAAGTCGAGCGCGCAGCCGGCGGCGAAGCAGGTCGCGGCCGCGGCCGCCCTCCCGGTGACGCCGCAGCCGGCGCGCATGATCTCCGAACCGATCGCCGTCTCGGCCACGCCGGCGCAGCCGGCCGTTGCCACCACGTCCATGGACGCGGAGGCGCAGCAGAAGGCCTTCGAGGAAGCGGTGCGGCAGAAGATGGCCGAGATGATGAAGCTGCAGGACAAGTTCATCGCCGACCTGAAGGCGAAGGAGGCGAAGAACGCCCCCGTTCCCTCCACGCCGCCGGCGCAGCAGACGGCGCAGCAGGCCGAGGAAGCGCCGGCCATGTCCGCCTCGCAGATGACGGCGGCGCAGCTCGAGCAGCGGCGTGAGTCCCGTCCGGAGCCGATTCCGGAAACCCCGCGCACCACGACGGTGGCTCCGGTGCAGACGCCCGCGACCGCGCAGCAGCAGCCGGCCGTCGCGACGCCGGCGCCGGTGCAGCAGGCCGCCGCCACGACCGTCCGCGAGGGCGAGGTCGTCGACGTCGGCTCGCTCGACGTGCTCCCCCGCTTCACCCGCGCGGCCAAGCCGACCTACCCGCCGATGGCCGCGCGCCAGAAGATCTCCGCCACGATCTTCCTCACCGTGCTGGTGAGCGAGAACGGCGAGGTGCTCGACGTCCGCGTCCTCCGCGGCGACTCCCGCTTCGGCCTGAACGACGCCGCCACGCGCGCGATGCGCCAGGCGAAGTTCTCGCCGCCGATGAAGGATGGGAAGCGGGTCAAGACCTGGTTCCCGCAGACGATCGACTTCAAGCCCTAACGCCGTACGACCGACACTTCGAAATAGCGCGCACGCGCGATCCCGTCCAGGCGATCGCGCGTGCGCGTGAAACTTCTCGCCCCCGGCGCATCGCTCGCCCCCTCCTTCAACAGCAGCGCCCCCGGCGGGAGCTGCAGTTCCGGCGTGACGCGCACCACCTGGTAGCCGCGCGGCAGCAACAGCGCCGCGTGCGCGGCGAGCCGGTCGTCGACGAACAAAGTGCTCCCGGGCGGGATCGACTCGATCGCCGCGACCGGCGGCGACTTCGTCGTGTGCACGACGCGCAGCGCGGGCCACGTCCAGCCGATCAGCAGCACGACGAGTCCCGCCAGCGTGACGCCGCGCAGCCGCGCCGGGATCCCCTCCGCCGCGAGCAGCGCGAAGAGCGGCATGTAGGCGATCGAGAAACGGCTCGCGCTGTGGAAGTCGAGATACAGCCAGGCGAAGAAGAGGAAGGGGCCGAAGATCGCCAGCGCCAGCCACGGGCGGCGGCGCAGCAGTCCTACGGCGGCCAGCACCGTCACGGCGATGTTGATCAGCGGCGCGCGGTACGGGCGGAGGAAAAAGTCGTCCGCGACCTGCGGCAGCCAGGGGCGGATCGGGCTGAGAAACGAGTCGCGCGCGCGGATGTACTGCTCGTGCCGCGCCAGTGCGTCGCGGTACGCCTCCCAGCCGCCGCTGAAATGAGCGGCGGCGCCGAAGCTGGCGACGACGATGATCGCCACGATGAACGCTCCGAGGACCGCGGTGCGGCGGCGGTGCAGGAAGGCGACCGCGAACGGCACGGCGCCGAGGAGGAGATTCTGCGGACGCACGCCCGCCGCAATCCCGAGCACCACCGCTCCCGCGATCAGTGACGCATCGCTGCGCGCGCCGCGCAGCAGGAGGACGCACGCCGCCAGCGCGAGCACGAGCGAGGGCACGTCCGAGAGCGCGGTACCGCCGTAGAACCAGACGTTCGGGAAGAACGACAGCAGAAGCGCCGCGGCCGTCGCGCTGAAGAAGGAGAGCCGCAGCTCGCGCGCCAGGAAGAACATCGCCGGAAAGACGAAGAGCGAGGAAAGGAACGTCACGGCCTGCAGCGCGTGAAACCCGTCCAGCGGCATCAGCCTGGAGATGGCGATGAAGAGCGGAAAGCCGGGCGGATGTGGATGGTGGAGCGTCACGTCGTAGTCGCGCAGGCCGAGGATGAAGAGCGCCTCGTCCCAGTCCCAGAGCGTCGCCGACAGCGCCGGCCACCGCGTCAGCGCCACCGCGCTGGTCAGCCCCCAGAAGACGAGCTTCTCGTTGCGCGTCATTTCCGGTACACCGCGGCCTCGAAGTTGCGGCGCCGGATGACCTTCCAGGTGCGGCGCCGTTCGCGTACGAACGTCGTGGCGCCCGGCCTCGCCTCCTTGTGCACCACCCAGGCGCCGGCCGGCACCGTCGCCTCGTCGACGAAGTAGCGCACCTCACGCGCCGGCAGCAGCACCTCCCCGTGGGGCCGCATCGAGCCGTGCACGTACAGCGGCTGCTCGCGCGGCACCCGATCGGCCGCGAACCGCAGCGCCGCGACCGGCGGCGCCACCATCGTCCGCTGCTCGTGCAACGAAGGCCAGAGGATCACCGCGAGCAGGGCCACCACCAGTCCACAAAAGACTGCTTGCGCGGGCGTGCGGCGGAAGAGGACGCGCGCGCCGTCCGCCGCGAGCAGCGCGTGGACGGCCATGTAGCTGACCGCGTACCGCCCCGCGGTGGCCACGTCGAAGTTGAGCCAGGCGACGATCGCCAGCGGCGCGAAGAGCGCGAACGTGAGCCAGGCCGCCGCCCGCCGCGTCACCAGCGCACTGACGAGCGAGAGCCCACCCACGATGACGAGCCCGTTCAGGACGTCCCGATGCTGAACCGGGTGAAGAAAGAACATCGTCGCCGCCTCGGAGAGCGGCATCCGGTCGGGATTGCGCCACGAGTCGATCTCGCGCATGTACTTGCTCTGCCCCCGCAGCGACTGCAGAAAGTCGGCGACGCCGGTCGACGCCAGCGCCGCACCGAAGTAACTGGTCGCCACGATCGCGGCCCCCGCGAGGATCGCCGCGAGCACGGTCCCGTACTGCCGCGCACGGAGACGGTGAACTGTTGCCAGCAGCGCCGGCACCGCGCCGATGAGAAGACTGGGCGTCCGCATCCCGGCAGCGAGGCCGAGCACCACCGCGCCGAGGAGGTACGCACGCCCGTCGCGGCGGCCGCGCAGCAGAAGCGCGCAGGCGAAGAACGTCAGCGCCATCGCCGGGACGTCACTGAAGGCGGTCCCGCCGTAGAGCCAGACATTGGGGAGAAAGACGAAGATCGCCGCGCCGCCGGCGGCGGTCGCAAAGTCGAACCCGAGCTCGCGCGCCAACAGCACCAGCGCCGGGAAGAGGAGGCAGGCGCCGATGACGACGAGCGCCTGCAGCGCGCGGAACTCCTCGACGCCGAGCGCGTGCAGCAGTTTCGCGGGGGCGATGAAGAGCGGAAAGCCGGGCGGATGCGGATGGTGCAGCCCGACGTCGTACGCGCGCACGCCCGAGACGAAGAGCGCCTCGTCCCAGTCGAAGAACGACGCCGCCACCGCCGCGAAGCGCGTCAGCGCGATGGCGAGCGAGAGGACGAGGACGAGCCGTTTCTGCCGCGCGGTCAACGGCCTGAGGCTACTACAGCCGGGCGCCAGCTCCAGCTCCGCAGCATGAACGCGAGCTCGCGCTCGTCGGGCTCCCCCCGCTCCGCGGGAACGAAGGAGTCGCTCACCTCGATGCGCAGGAAGTTCGGCGCGTTGCCGCGCGCGGGGACGACGTAGCGCACCTCGTTCTCGTTCTTCGTCAGGGGGAAGACGGCGCGATGCGTGCCGTTCAGCGTGAACGTGACGCTGGCCGGCGTCTCGATCGCCTCGAGCGGCACGGCGAACTTGATCCGCAGTTCCGCGTTCCCCTCGATCGGCCCGAGGAGCATGAACGAACGCTGCGCGGCCCAACGCCAGGTATCGTGCCCCAGCCCCTCCTGGCCGTACCAGCCGCGCCCGAAATGCACCACGTGCGCGCTCGGGATCACGTACGACTCGAAGGCGCGCTTGGTGACGACGTTCCAGGTGCGCGTGCGGGGGCGGATGAACGTGATGGCCGTCCGCGCGCTCGTCGGCGCGTTGGAGATGTACCAGCCGTCGTCGGAGTCGCTGTGCAGCACGACGTCCTGCAGGTCGCGCGGGCGCTCCCGCTTGTGGCGCGGCGCGAAGTAATGCACCCACGGCCAGATGTTGCCGTCGACGAAAATCGTCTTGTCGGCCGGTACGTGCTTGTCGATCCACATCGCCGCCGCGGTCGGAGGGGGGATGGTCGTGCGCGGCACCTCGAACGCCTCCGGCGTCCAGGTGGCGAGCCGGATGGCGGCGGCGGCGATCGGCGCCGCGCGGAGCGCGAAGCCGGCGCGCGGATGGAGGCGCGCCGCGAGTCGTCCGAGGACCGCCGCCCCTTCGACGGCGAGCAGGACCAGGCCGGCCATGTAGTTCAGCGCGAACCGGCTGGAGCCGAGCGGGTTCACGACCAGCATCGCGAAGACGAAGAACGGCGCCCACGTCAGCAGGATCTCCACGACCACGCGGCGGCGCCCGCCGATGAGCGCAATGGCGGCGAGCACGTTCATCAGCAGCGCCGCCTTACCGGCCTCGTAGGGATCGAGCTGGATGAGCGCCACCTCCCACAGCGGCGCGCGCGCGACGCTGGCGACGCTGTCGGCGTGCTTGACGTAGTTGCTGTGACTGGTCAAGGCGATGATGTAGGCGTCGAGACCGGTGGCGAGCATCGACGCGCCGTAGCCGATGGCGGCGAGGAGCACCAGCAGCGTGCATCCCGCGACGACCGTGCGCCACTGCCTGGCGCGGGCGAGCCTGACGGTGGCGATGGTCCAGGGGAACACCGTCACAGGCGCGTTCTGCGGCCGGATCAGGATGCCGGCCGCAAAGAGGACGCTCGCGACGAGGTAGCGATTCCGTTGCCGGTGGCCGGTTGCCGGTGCCCCGGCGGATGTCATGTACGCGGCGATCGCGGCGAGATAGAAGATCGCCGCCGGCAGGTCGCTGAACGCCGTGCCGCCGTAGAACCAGACGTTCGGCAGGAAGGCGAACAGCACGCCCGACGCGTACGCGGCGTGAAAGTCCATCCGGAACGAGCGTGCGAGCCAGAAGACGACGGGGAAGGCGCACATCCCGGCGAGGACGTTCACGGTCTGCAGGGCGTGAAAGTCGGTGCCGGCGAACAGGCGCGCGATGCGGCCGAGGAGGATGTAGAGCGGAAAGCCGGGCGGGTGGGGGTAATGTGCGGCGACGTTGTAGTCGCCGATGGCGAGGCAGAAGAGCACTTCATCCCAATCCCACGGGGCGAGCGAGAGCGAGAGGAAGCGCGTGGAGGCGATCACCACGGCCGTGGCCGCCAGCAGCCACCATTGATTGCGGACTATGGAAAACGGCCCCGACTGCATTTGCGGTGCGCATTGTCTACGGAAACCGCGGCACCGTTCTCGCAAAATTGCGACGCCAATGGCGACCAAGGGCGTCCGGCGTCGCTGGAATCTCGATTCGAACGGGATCCGGCGCGAAGGAACGAAAGAAACCGGGTTCACCTATCGGCAGCCCGATGGCACCGCTGTGGAGGACGAGAAAGTTCTCGCGCGCATCGCCAAACTGCGCATTCCGCCGGCCTGGCAGAACGTGCGCATCGCCCGCGGCGAAGCGGCGCCATTACAGGTTCTCGGTGTCGATAAGAAGGGGCGCACGCAATACCTCTATCACCCCCGCTTCCGCGCGCAACGCGAGGAGGAGAAGTTCAAGCGGGTGGTCGAGTTCGGGGAGTCGCTCCCGACGCTCCGCCGCCGCGTGCGCGCCGACCTGAAGAGCGCCTCGCTGGAGCGGAAGCGGGTGCTCGCGGCCATGGTGCGCCTCATCGACCAGGGCTTCTTCCGCATCGGCAACGACAAGAGCGCCGAGGCGGAATCGACGTTCGGCCTGTCGACGATCCGCGGCTCGCACGTGAAGGTCGACGGCGCCGTCGTCAAGTTCGACTACGTCGGCAAGTGGCGCAAGAAGCAGCAGCGCGCCGTCCAGGACGGCGACGTCGCCGGGGTCGTCGGCCGCCTCAAGGAGATGAAGGGGGCGGAGCTCTTCAAGTTCGAGCAGAACGGCCGCGTCGTCGACGTCAAGGACCGGCACGTCAACGACTACATTCAGTCGATCATCGGTAAGGACTTCACGGCCAAGGACTTCCGCACCTGGGCCGGGACGCTGCTCTGCTCGATCGCCCTGGCGATGCAGGGGCAGGGGGCGAGCAAGGCCGAGCGCAAGCGGCGCATCCGCAAGGCCATCGTGGCCACCGCCGAGCAGCTCGGGAACACTCCCGCGGTCTGCCGTTCGTCGTACATCTGCCCCCGCCTGCTCGACGAGTACATGGAGGGGAAGCCGTTCGAGATGCTGCGCAAGACGCGCAAGGGCAGTCCGGTGGTCCGGGTCGGCCTCTCCATCGAGGAGCGTGCGCTCCTGAAGTTCCTGCGGGAGACGATCGCGGATCGCCGCCGCGCGCCGCGCGCGGCCTGACGATGAACATCGACGTAGTAGAGCAGTCGTCGGCGCTGGGGCCGTTGCGTGAAGAGTGGGAAGCGCTGCAAGCCGACAGCGGCACCGATACCGTCTTCGCCTCCTGGACCTGGTGCGATGCCTGGCTGCACCACTTCCCGGAGGAGCGCCCCTGGGTCGTCACCGTCCGCGACGCCGCCGGCCGCCTCGTGGGCATCGCGCCGCTCGCCTTGCGCGTCGCGAAGACGCGGCCGATCCCGCTGCGGTACCTGCAGTTCATCGGCTCGTCCGCTCCGATCGAGCACCTCGACTTCATCGTAAAGCGCGGCCTCGAGGCAGAAGTGCTGCCGAAGATGCTGGCCATGCTGCACCGCGCGAAGTTCGACGTGCTGGAGCTGGCGAACATCCTCCCCGACTCCCCCTCCCTCCCCTTGCTGCGCGCGAGCGGCCTGCCGTTCTACGAGATCGAGGATCACGTCGCCCCCGTGCTCAGGCTCCCGGCCGACATGGACGCCGTGCTCGCGCGGATGGACAAGAAGAAGAGCGAGCGGGCCCGCTATTACCTGCGGCGCATCGAGCGCGACTTCCCCGCCTCCTGGTCGTGCGAGGTGGCGAAGAGCGCCGACGTCGACATCGCGCTCGATGAGCTGATCCGCGTGCACCAGTCGCAGTGGGAGGGGCGCGGCCACGAGGGGGCGTTCGGCAACGAGCGGCTGACCGCGTTCTACCGCGACCTGGCGCACCGCCTCTGCGACCGCGGGTGGCTGCGCATGTATCGCCTGCTCGTCGGCGGCCGGCTGGTCAGCGCCAACCTGGCCATCGTCTACCGCGAGCGCTTCCTGCACTTCGTGAACGGCACCGACTATTCGCTGCCGGTGCAGAGCCCCGGCGTCGTCCTGCACTACAACATGATCGCGCGCAGCATCGCCGAGGGGGTGCGCGAGTACGACTTCATGTGGGGCGAGGAGTCGTACAAGTACGACTGGGGAGCGGAGCGGCGCGTCGACCTCACCCTGACCTGGGCGCGCTCGCGCCGCGCCAGGCTGATGCGCCTGGCGCGGAGGATCTGGCGTGGGGTAAGACGGCGCCTGAGCCGCCAGGCGACCTGAGCGGGAGACGACCGGAGGCCTCCGGCGGCCAGGCCGCGGGCCCGGACCCGCTGGTTGGCCTAGCCTCCGCGACACAGCCTCGTATTTCGCAACAGAAT
>DASWNW010000038.1:0-199780 GCA_036399015.1 Thermoanaerobaculia bacterium
TCAGAGAGGAGAGATGCGCATTCTCCTTTGAGACTTTGCGACTTTGAGACTTTGCGACTTTGAGACTACTCTCCCGCCCATGAACATAGGATTCATCGGGCTCGGTGCAATGGGCTTTCCAATGGCCCGCCACCTGGCGAAAGAGCATGAGGTCGTCGTCTGGAACCGCACCCGCGAGAAGGCCGAGCGCCACGCCCGCGAGCATGGAACGAAGCTGGCCGACGACCTCTCCGACTGCGCCAACGCCGCGGCCATCATCACCATCCTCCCGACCAGCAGGGAAGTCGACGAGATCGCCGACCGGCTGCTCCCCCACCTCCGCCCCGGCACGCTCTGGATCGACGCCACCAGCGGCGACCCGAACGCCAGCCGCCTCACCGCCGCCCGCCTCGCGGAAAAAGGGGTGGACTTCGTCGACGCGCCGGTGACGGGCGCCGTGGTGGGAGCGGAGAACGCGACGCTGACGATCATGATGGGCGGGAGCGCCGCCAACGTCGAACGGGCGAAGGAGATCCTCCGCGTCAACGGCAAGACGCTCATCCACGTCGGCGACGTCGGCGCCGGTCACGCCATCAAGGTCCTGACGAACACGATCATGGGGGCGACGGTCTGGATCACGTCGGAGTGCCTGCTGCTGGCGAAGCAGCTCGGCATCGACGTCAAGACCGCGCTCGAGGTCACCAACGCCGGCAGCGGCCGCTCGAACGCCTCGGAGAACCTGCTCCCGACGCGCCTGCGCGATCACCAGTGGCCGCTCGTGTTCAAACTCGCCCACCACGACAAGGACATCCGCATCGCCGCCTCGCTCGCGCATCAACAGCACGCCTCGACGCCGATGCTCGCCCTGACGCAGCAGCTCTTCTCCGGCGCGCTGCACCAGCTCGGCGAAGGGGCGGATTACATCGAGGTGGCGAAGATCGTGGCGAAGATGAACGGGACGAGCTGGGACTGACGGGCCGTCAGGGCCGATCGCGCGCAGACGCGCTCAAAGCGTGCCGCGATACAGCCCGCCGTCGATCTGCAGCGACGCGCCGGTGACGTACGAGGCCCGCTCGGAGCAGAGGAAGGCGACCACGTTCGCGAACTCCTCCGGTCTGCCGTAGCGGCCGACCGGAATCACCTGTTCCGCCTTCCGGAGATACTCCTCCGGCGTGATGCCCTGCTCTTTCGAGCGGATCTCACTGAGCTGTTTCTGGCGGTCGGTCAGGAAGTGGCCGGGGAGGACGGCGTTGACGGTGATGCCGTCGCGGGCGACCTGGTCGGCGAGCGTCTTCGTCAGGCCGGAGATGCCGGCGCGCAGCGTCGAGCTGACCGTCAGCAGCTCCACCGGCTGCTTGGCGACGATCGAGGTGAGGTGCACGAGGCGTCCCCACTTCCGCTCCTGCATGCCGGGGATGGCGAGGCGGCAGAGACGGATCACGTTCATCAGCGTGGAGTCGATGCCGCTGCGCCACTGCTCTTCCGTCAGGTTCATGAACGGCGCGGCGGGAGGGCCGCCGGTGTTCGTGACGACGATGTCGACCTGTCCGAAATGGGCGACGGTCTCCTCGAACCAGCGCTGCAGGTCGTCGCCGTTCGAGACGTCGCAGGCGACGGCCAGCGTGTCGCCGCCGATCGCATCGCGCACCGGCTGGAGCGAGTCGAGCGACCGCGAGCAGATCGACAGCCGGCAGCCTTCCGCCGCCAGCGCCTCCGCGATCGCGCGTCCTAATCCCTTCGAGGCAGCGGCGACCATTGCCACGCGGTTCGTGATCCCGAGGTCCATGGGCCGACGATATCATCGGCCCATGGCCACCTGCCCCAACTGCGGCTCGGAGAAAGTGCGCCGCGGCGGCAGCGCGATCTGGCTCGTTTACGTCGCCCTGATCGCCTTCGCGCTGCCGGCCGTGCTGATCTTCGAGCTGAATGCCGCCATCGTCGCCGGCATCATGATCGCCGCCGTCGTCATCGCCCACCTCCTGCTCGACCAGCGCGTCTGCCTCGACTGCGGGAAGCAGTGGAAAGGGCGGGGGCGCTAGCCGAACACGTTCGGCGGGCTGAAGCCCGCCGCTCCACCATCACTGCACCGCCTTGGGGTCCATCCAGAGCACTTCCCAGTGGTGGCCGTCGAGGTCGTAGAAGCTCCAGTTGTACATGAAGCCGTGGTCCATCGGGTCCATGGCGTGCCGGCCGCCGGCGTCGATGGCCTTGCGCACGAGCTGGTCGACCTCCGCCCTGCTCTCGCACGACACCGCGAGCATCACCTCGGTGTGCCGGCTCGTGTCCGCCGGCTCGAGCTTCGTGAAGCCGCGGAAGAACGGCTCGGTCAGCAGCATGACGTAGGCCTTGTCGCTCACGATCATGCAGGCGGCCTTCTCGTCGGTGAACTGCATGTTGAAGGTGAAGCCGAGCGCGGAGAAGAACTCCATCGATCGCTTCAGGTCGGTGACGGACAGGTTCACGAAGATCAGGCGTGACATCGGTTTCTCCTTAGTTCGAGAGCGGCAGCAGCGCGCGCAGGCGGCGGTCGCGAAGCCAGAGCCCGACCCAGAGCAGCGCGGCGACGTACGTCGGGAAGAGGATGTGGCTGAAGAGCGGATTGCCGATGCGCACGTGCGTGGCGACCGCGCCGCCGAGGTAGCCGGTCCAGAGGATCGCGCCGAAGAGGGAGGTGCGGGGGACGACGTAAAGCGCGAGGAGGACGAGCTGCACGATGCCGAGGGGGAGGATCACGCTCGCCGGCCAGCCGAGCTGCGTCGTCCCCTCCACGACCTGCACCGGCCGCAGCAGCTTGCCCACGGCGTCGAACAGCAGGAACAGGACGGCCAGCGTGCTCAGGACGCGGCCGGTCAGCAGCGACCTCCGCGATACGTCAGCGGTGAAAAGCGGGGTGTTCATCTCCATCGGTACGCTCATCGGTGTCTCCTTCAATCGGTTGTCGAAGGGTTAGACGCCGCGTCGCGCCGGAACTCATCGGTCGTTCGCGGAAATCGTGAGCGGCAGGCCGAACATCGGGAAGAGCTTCTCGGTGTCGAGGAACGAGTTCCACCCGGAGATGCGGCCGCCGGAGAGCTCGAGGACGATCAGCGCCCACGCCTGGTACGTCCCCTCCGCCTCGCCCGGGTGGTACTGCGCGAACGCCGGCGAGCCGCTCGCCGCGACCGGCACGAGCCGCGAGCCGCGGCACACCGACCCCCGCCCGGTGAGCCAGCCGCGAACCGGTTCCGGCCCCTGCAGCCAGAGCGTGTACGGCGGCATGGAGAAAGTGGCGTCCTCACGCAGCAGCGAGACCAGCGCATCGACGTCGTAGCGCTGGAACGCATCGACGTAGCGGTCGAGCAGCTCCGTCTCGTCTTCCGTCAGCGCATCGGACGAGGCCACGCCGCCGCGCGCGGCCATCGTGGCGCGGGCGCGCTGGAGACCGCTGTTCACCGCCGCCACGGTCATCTCCAGGCATTCCGCCACCTCGGCGGCCGACCAGCCGAGGACGTCGGTCAGCAGCAGCGCCGCGCGCTGGCGCGGCGGGAGGTGCTGGAGCGCGGAGACGAAGGCGAGGCGGATGCTCTGCCGCAGCACCGCCAGCTCGAACGGATCGCCGTCCGCGGGAAGCGCGCGGGCGTCGGCGATCGGCTCCAGCCAGTGCGTGCGGTCGCGCGCCTCGAGGTTGTGATCGATCGAGCCCGCCGGGCCGTCTTCGAAGGGACGGAGGCGGCGTGCGCCGGAGCTGAGGGTGTCGAGGCAGACGTTCGTGGCGATGCGGTACAACCAGGTGCGCACCGACGCGCGTCCTTCGAAGCGGTCGAGACTCTTCCACGCGCGCACCAGCGTCTCCTGCACCGCGTCGTCGGCGTCGGCGGCGGAGCCGAGCATGCGATAACAGTGACCGGTGAGGGAGGCGCGGTGGGCTTCGAACTCGGCGACGTCGAGATTCACCACGGCACGTAATACCCTTCGGGCGCGTAGACGTCCAGCCCCTCCCCCTCCACCGTCACACGGATGTTGCGCCACTCGTTCTCTTTCTTCCCCGGCTCGGTGCGCACGAACGCGAGGACCTGCGCGCGCAGGGCCGCCTCGATGCGGGCGTAGATGCCCGGGAGGGCGGCGAGCTCGGTGAGGGTGTGGAACGTGCCGCCGGTCGACAGCGCGATCGGCTCGAGCGTGCGGTCTTCCGGATCGGCGGCGATGACGTGGATGGGGACGTTGACGCGCCGCGCCAGCTCGCTGACGTCGCCCGCGCCGTACTGGCTGGTCATGTCGAGACCGTCGCTGAAGAGGACCATGGCCCGGCCTCCCTTGATCCCTTCGAACTGCAGCAGGCCGAGGACCATCGCATCGTGCAGCGCGGTGCGTCCCTCGGGACGCACGCTCATGATCCGCCTGCGGAGCCTCGTCACGTCGGACGTCGCCGGCTGCAGCAGGCGCGCGCGGTCGTCGAAGGCGACGAAGAAGGCGCGATCGCGCGCGGTGAGGATCGTCTGCAGGAACCCGATCGCCGCCTCCTGCACGTCGGCCAGCGGCTTGTGCATGCTGCCGGAGATGTCGATCAGCAGGCCGACCGTGAGCGGGGTCTCCGACGCCGCGGCGACCGACTCCACGCGCCGCGCCTTCTTCCCCTCGCGTACGGTGATGCGCTCGGGGGTGAGCTTGGGCGGCGCGCCGGTGCGGCTGACGACGGTGATCGGCAGCTCCACGAGCTGCACGTCCATCTCTTCGACCATTCCGGCGTTGAGGAGCACGGCATCCTCGGAGGTGCGGCCGTCGTCCAGCTCCGCGACCGCGCGCACGACGCCCATCTGCGCGTCGGGGATCGTCAGCGTCGTTTCCCACGGCGCCTTCGTGAGCACCGCCCGCTCCGCGTCGTTCCAGGAGACCACCACCCGCTGCACGCGCCGCGCGGCCGGCGTGCGCACGTTCATCGAGACGCGCACGGGGCCGCTCGCGAGCTCCGACGCCGGCGCCGTGATCCGCAGCCGGAACGTCTCCCCCGCCTCGTTGAAGACCCGCTCGTCGCGCCCCAGCTCCTTCCCCTCGCGGTCGTAGGCGACGACGCGGACTGCATGGCGCTCCGGCACCTTGCCGAAATCGAGGGCGGCGGCGAACGGCGGCCGCGCGACCACGCCGGCGTCGCGGCCGTCGAGCGCGAAGGCGACGCGCGCCACCGCGGCCGAGGCGACGTGCGTGCGGACGATCTGGCGTCCGCTGACCACCTGGCGCGACAGCGGGAGGATGCGGATCGTGCCGGCCGCGCCGACGCGCACGGGCTGCTCGGCCGCCTTCTCCCGCGCGTCGAGCGCAACCAGCGCCTCGTTCGCCGCGCTGCGCACCTCGGGGCTGCCGCGTTCCAGCGCGCGGGCCAGCGCCGCACGGGCGTCGGTGAGGCGGCCGATGCGCGCCAGGCCGACCGCCGCCGCGACCTCGCCGGCAGCGGGATCGCCTGCTTCCGTCAGCTCCACCGCCCGCTCGAAATGCGGCGCAACGGCAACGACGGAGTCGAGGATGATCCCGAGGTTCGTGGCGTCGGGGACAACCGGCCAGCGCACGCGCTGCACGCCGGAGCGGTCGAAGAGCGCCACGCCCGCGGCCTCGCCGGGCAGCGTCGCGAAGATCACCGCCGGCAGCCGGCGCTGGATCGTGGGATGCTGGAGCGCGACCCGCTCGAAGTCGTCACAGCGGCGGCCGCACGACCCGGGACGGAAGAAGACCACGACCGGCTTCTTCTCGTGGTTTGCGCGGGCGATGAGGCCCTGCCAGGCAGCGTCGTCCTGCGCGATGGAGAGGAGGAGGAGCAGCGCCAGCATCGAGCCAAGTGTAGGCGCCGCGCCTGCACGTCGAACGTTACAAATCGCTCGGATACGCCGCCACTTCGATCGAACTGATCGGCAGTCCGAGCTCGCCGAGGAGCGCGTACGGAAGCGTGACTGACGCCATCGGCGTATCGAAGAAGATCGCGATGTCGAACGCGAGCTCGCCGGCTACGGCCGCCGCGGCCTGCGCAATCCGAGCGGAGTCGATCGCAGCAAGAATGGACTTCAGGTGCACGTCGATCGTTGCCTCTGAATCTGCCGCGGAGGAGATCCGGAGACGCGTCGTTCGCCACAACCGGCCTGACACGATCTCGCCCCTGCTGTGCGAACCAGCCGATGGCGAGCATCCGCAAAGCGACGCCAGCTCGGCCAGGCTGACCGAGTCCGTGTAGACGTCCAATGACACGTTGTAGGTCTTACTCACGCCAGCATCGAGCCCAGTGAGGCGACGCGCGCGGAACCCGGCGGCCTCGCGGCCGCCGGGTCACAGATGTGCTATTTGCCGCGGTACTCGTACGCGTGGCGGATGTACGAGCGGTCGCGCTCGTAGTCGGCACCGTAGTCGTCGCGGAGGGAGCTGTCGAGATTGTCGTTCCAGGTGGGATGCTGCGAGCCGTACTGCCCCTGCGCGGCGTGCCCGAAACGGAAGGCCTGCTCCCGGTGCTCGAAGGACTCCTGGCTGCCGGCGGCCTGCTTCACCGTGTCGTCCACGTCCTGGTCGAGATCGCGAGCCGTTTTCGAGCCGAAGTCGTGCTTCGTCTGCTCCCAGTCATTGCGGAATGCGGCCTTCACGCGATCCCACGAGGAGTCGTGGTCATTCGTATACCAAGCCGGTTTGTTTTGCATGGAGTTCCCCTTTATTTAATAGAAGAGCAATCGACGAGCCATGGAGTCATCCGGCATCAGCTCGTGAACCGGCCGGCGACGAACATCCCCACCGCGGCGAGCAGGACGGCCAGCAGCGCCAACGCTGCCGGGTCGAGTGCCGGGATGCCGGTGCTGCCCGCGAGGACGGTGAGCGTGTACGGCGCGGTGCCGAAGCAGCCGCCGGCGTCGGTCGCCCGGATCTCGAAGTTGAAGCTGCCCGTCTCCGACGTCACGCCGGCGACGGCACCGGTGGCGGGGTTGAGCGTGAAGCCGTCCGGCAACGCACCGCTCCTGAGCGTATAGACGTACGGCGGCGTTCCACCGCTCGCGGTCACGGCCTCGGAGTACGGCGAGCCGGCGGTGGCCGCCGGAAGCGTCGTGGGGCTGAGCGTGATCGTCGGGCAGACGACCGGACCGACGGTGACCGAGTAGGCGCGCGTCCCCTCGCAGCCGTTCGCATCGGCCGCCGTGATGGAGAACGCAAACGTGCCGGTGGTGGTCGGAACGCCGGTGATGGAACCGGTCGCGCCGTTGAGCAGGAGACCCGGCGGCAGCGCGCCGGCGGAGACGGAGAACGTGTAGGGAGCCTCGCCGCCCGAGGCGGTGACGGTCTGGTTGTAGGCCACGCCGACCGTGGCGTTCGGCAGCGTGGCCGGATTCACGGTGATGGAGGGGCAGACCACGCCCGGCCCGCAGGTATTGACGTTGTTGGTGTCGAGCGTGACGGCGCCGTTGCGCGCGAGCGTCCGGCCGGTCGTGTTCGCGCCGGTGGTGAGGGTGATGCTGGTGAGCGCGAGGATGTCACCCGCGAAGGAGGTCCCGGTGCCGAGGGTGGCCGAGCTGCCGACCTGCCAGAAGACGTTTCCGCAGGGGCTGCCGCCGTCGATCACCGTCACCGACGAGCCGCTGGCGGTGGTGAGGGTGCTTCCGATCTTGAAGAGGAACAGCGCGTCGGGATCGCCGTTGGCGTCGAGCGTCAACGCGCCGGTGAGCTGCGCCGAGGTGTCGAAGCAGTAGACGCCGGGGGTCAGCGTCATGCCGCCGAGATTCTGCCCCGTCAGGTTGGTGGTACAGGGCGTCGCGACGATGTCGTTGTAGGCCGTCGTGAGATCGTTCTGCGCCTGCACCGCCACCGCATCGTTGCTGTGAATCGCCCCTCCCACCACGACGCCGGGAGGGAAGCCTGTCACGGCGGTCCCGGGACTGACGCCGACATTGCCATTCACGGTCGTGGCGCCGGTGTTGGTGACGGTGGAGCCACCGAGAACGCCGAAGGTCTCCGCGGTGCCGAGGGAGATCTGCGCGGCGGCGCGAAGAGGGGCGAGGAACAACAGCAGCGAGGTGACGACCGCAGCTGCAAAACCGGTTCGTACGATCATGGGACGAGCTCCATTCAAGTGACTGCGTGGCGTCGGAGCGTGGACAGAGCGGCCTTGCGATCATGTCACGATTTCACCGCATACGGCAATTAATCCCGAATCGTTGCCGGTCCGGAAACGGCGGGCGCATTTCCGGCGAGGAAACGTTTGTCTCCCGCGTCACCTCATGTGGCGGGTGACGTGCATCATCCTCGAAGCATGTACGGTCGACTCCTGAGGCAACTGCGCGAATCGAAGGGCCGTGCCCAGGCCGAGGTCGCCCGGAGCGCCGGGATCTCCCCCGCGCAATTGGCGAGGCTGGAGACGAATCAGCGGGGTCTGTACGTCGACGACTTCGTGAACATCGCGGCCGTGCTGGGCGAGAAGGCGGGGAACCTCCTGCCGAACGACCTCGGCGAGATCGGCCATCTGAAGCCGCTGATCGACCGCCTGAGCTCCGTCCGTCCCGAGTATCTCGCCCGCGTCACCGCCATCATCACCAAGGTGGTCCTGCTCACCGAAGAGGTGGCGGCGCCGGTGCTGATCCCGGCCGTGCAGCCGGCCAGGCCGCGCAAGGGCCGCAGGTGATCCGGATCAAGGCAGGGATCGCCGCCTGGTGCCTGCGGCGCAAGGAGACGGCGCCGCCGTCGGCAGCGCGGCCTCTCGCCACCGCCGAGGAGCGCCGCGCCGAGCTCGCGCGCCGAATGGAGCGACTCGCCGATAGAATGACGGCGCGCCAGCCCGCCTCCCTCGGCCCGAAGATCAGCCTCGGACGGCGGCGGCAGTCGCGGTGACGTGATGCTCGATCAAATAGCACCGACCGGAATCGCCGGTCTCGACGAAGTACTCCGCGGCGGATTCCCCGCGCATCAGATGTACTTCATCCAGGGAGACCCGGGCGCCGGCAAGACCACCCTCTCCTTCCAGTTCCTGCTCGAGGGGGTGCGGCGCGGCGAGAAGACGCTGTACGTCACGCTCTCCGCCTCCTCGCGCGACCTGGCCCGCGTGGCGCGGTCGCACGGCTGGACGCTCGACGGCATCGACATCTACGAGCAGTTCCAGACGTCGACCTCCTCCGACACCACGATCTTCCGGCCGGCCGAGATCGAGCTGGCCAAGACCGTCAAGGCGATCCTCGACGCCATCGACGCCCGCCAGCCGGACCGGGTGGTCATCGACTCGCTGGCCGAGATCCGGCTCCTCTCCGAAAGCGCCCTGCGCTACCGCAAGCAGTTGCTCACGCTGAAGGAGTTCTTTCGCGACCGGCAGATCACTGCGCTCGTGCTCGACGACCGGTCGGTGTCGGCGCGCGACTCCGAGGTGCAGGGGCTCGCGGAAGGGGTGATCGTCCTCTGCGCCTCCGCGCCGATGTACGGCAACACGCGGCGGCGGCTGGAAGTGGTGAAGATGCGCAGCGTCGCCTTCCGCGGCGGCTTCCACGATTTCACGATCGAGAAAGGCGGGATCACCATCTTCCCGCGGCTGAGCGCGGGAGAGCATCGCTCCAGCCCGCACGAGGGCCTCATCCGCAGCGGGATCGGGGAGATGGACGCGCTGGTCGGCGGCGGCCTCGAACGGGGCACCACCACGATGATCATGGGCCCTGCAGGCGTCGGGAAGTCGTCGCTCGCGCTGCAGTTCGCCACCACCGCCGCGGCCGCGGGGGAGCGGGTCGCGTTCTTCATCTTCGAAGAACACCGCAGCGTGTTTCTGAAGCGGGCGGCGTCGCTCGGGTTCGACCTGCCGAAGCTGATCGAGGCGGGGCGCATGCTGGTGCACCAGATCGATCCGGCGGAGATGTCGGCGGGAGAGTTCGCGTATGCGATCCGGACGGCGGTCGAGCAGGACGAGAGCTCGCTAGTCATCATCGACAGCCTGAACGGCTACTTCAACGCGATGCCGGAGGAGCACTTCCTGACGCTCCACCTGCACGAGCTGCTCAGCTATCTCGCCGACGCCGGCGTGTCGACGATCCTGATCGTGTCGCAGCACGGCGCGCTCGGCCACGTCTCCTCGCCGGTGGACGTGAGCTATCTCGCCGACGCCGTGATCCTGCTGCGGTATTACGAGACGCGGGGGGCGTTCCGCCGCGCCATCTCGATGCTGAAGAAGCGCACCAGCGTGCACGAGCAGAGCGTGCGCGACTACGAGCTCACGGGGCACGGTGTACGGGTCGGGAAGGTCCTGGAGGAGTTCCGGGGCATCCTCTCCGGCATGCAGTCGACCGACGCGCCGGCGACCCTGCCGCGGCCGGAACCGGTGCCCTGAACGTCAGTCCGCCGGCCCCCCGGGGTGCAACGGCAGCGAGACGACGAACTCCGAACCCTTCCCGAGCCCCTCGCTGAACGCCTCGATCGTGCCGCCGTGGCTCTCGACGAGATGCCGCACGATGGCGAGCCCGAGGCCGAGGCCTCCATGCGCTTTCGCCGTCCCCCCCTCGGCCTGACGATAGCGCTCGAAGACGTGCGGCAGCAGCTCGGCCGACATGCCTTCGCCGTTGTCGCGGACCCGCATCACGGCCAGGTTCCCGTCGCGCACCAGCGAGACGTGCACCGAGCCTCCGGCGGGAGTGAACTTGATGGCGTTGGAGATGAGGTTCCAGCCGACCTGCTGGAAGCGGCTGTCGTCCGCCCATGCATACAGCGGCTCGGACGGCACGTCCACGGTGAGGCCGATGTCGTGCTGCGCGGCGGCCGGGAGGAACGTGGCCACGACGTTCCGGACGAGCGGCGTCAGCTCCACGAGCGCGGGGGCGATCATGATCTTGCCGGCGATGATCTTCGAGACGTCCATCAGGTCCTCGACGATGTGCGCCTGCACCTTCGTGCTCGACTCGATCATCGACAAGGCCATCGCGGCGTCGTCGGGACCGAGGTCGCCCGCCTTGAGCATCTCGATCCAGCCGCGGATGGCGGTCATCGGGGAGCGCAGCTCGTGGCCGAGCGTGGCCAGGAACTCGTCTTTCGCGCGGGTCGCCTCCTCGGCGGCGCGCGCGATCTCGACCGCGGAGGCGGCGAGCTCGTCGAGCAGCCGCTCGACCTGGTACTGCCGGCGACGGCTGCGCAGCGCCGCCTCGGTGGCCGAGAGGAAGGTGGCGATGCCGAGCGGCCGCTCGAGCAGGACCAGTTGCGCGCTCGAGCCCAGGAGGCCGGTGAGGGGGAACGAAGAGCCGTCGACGCTGCCGCCGAGGATCAGGATCGGAATCTCCGACCACGACGCCTGGCGGTCGAGCACCTCCCGCAGCACCGCCAACGCGTCCGTGTCCTCGAACGCCTCGGAGGCAAGCAGGACCACGCCGGCGCCCGCCTCCAGCTCGCGCGCGAGCGCGGCCAGTCCGCCGGCGATCTGCACCGTATGGCCGCGTTCCTCGAGGACCTGCGCGATCAGCGGCCCGTCGTCCGCCGTCGGCGTGAAGACGAGGATGCGCTCCGCGAGCAAAGTCGCCGCCGGCGTCCGTTCGTCCATGGAGGGGGGAACCATGAACGAGAGTGTTGCAAGGAGGTATCCAGCGATGAGCGCGGCGCGGAATGCCGGGCGGTGGTACAGTCGGCAGCACGTCGGCTTGCCGAGGAAAGAGGTCTCATGAGCATTCTGCTGTGGATCATCGTCGGACTCGTCGCGGGTGTCCTGGCGTCGCTGGTCATGGGCGGCACCGGTTACGGCATCGTCGGGGACATCATCATCGGCATCGTCGGCGCCTTCGTCGGAGGGTGGCTGTTCGCGAAGCTCGGCGTCTCCTCGCCGCTCTCCGGGTTGCCAGGCACGATATTCGTGGCCTTCATAGGCGCGGTGGTGCTGCTGTTCCTCCTGCGCCTGCTGCGCGGCGGCATCGGCGGCCGGCGAAGATAGCGCGCGCGAAGCTCCCGTGCTCCGCCGCGTCATGAAGTACCTCAAGCGGACGCTCGCCGCCCTGCTGATTCTGGTCGCGGCGCTCGTGCTCCTCTTCGCGGTCGGCGTGCTCTGGCCGCAGGAGCGGCTGGAGGCGGTGCGCACGCGGACGCCGGTGGCGTTCGTCCACGCCACGGTGATCGACGTGCGGTCGGGGAGCGCGCAGCCGGGGCGCACCGTCGTCGTTTCGGATGGTCGCATCCGGACCGTCGCGGCCGATGAGACGGCGCCGCTGCCGGCCGATGCGCGGGTCGTCGACGCGCGCGGCAAGTACCTCATTCCGGCGCTGTGGGACATGCACACCCACGTCTTCGCCGTCAGCCCGTTGCTCGACCTGCCGCTGTTCGTCCGCTACGGCGTGACGAACGTGCGCGACATGCAGGGCTGTCCGAAGCCGGGCGACCCGTTCGTGGCCTGCCGCGACGAGAAGCGGCGCTGGACCGCGGAGGCGGTGGCGGGAGCGCGGGTCGGGCCGCGCGTCGTCGCCTCGACGAGCTGGATGGCGAACGGACCGGGAATGGCCGCGCGCCTGGGATCGGTGCCGGCGTATTTCGACACGGCCACTCCCGAGCAGGCGCGCCAGTTCGTGCGGCACTTCGCGAAGGAGGCGGAGGCGATCAAGGTCTACGACTGGATCCCGCGCGACGCCTACCTCGCGCTGGTGGACGAGGCGCGCAAGCTGAAGCTGGACGTCGTCGGCCATCGTCCGCACGCCGTCAGCGCCATCGAGGCGGCGGCGAACCAGAAGAGCATCGAGCACGCGCGCTTCCTCCTGCACGAGTCGTTCGCCGGCAGCGCGGAGCTGCGCGCGCGGCCCCGCGCGGCGTGGAAGGAAGACCGCCGCCGGATGGTCGAGGAGCACGATCCGCGGATGGCGCAGGCGATCTTCGCCGCGATGAAGCAGCACGGCACCTGGTACGTGCCGACGCATCTCACGCGCTGGTCGGACGCCTACGCCGGCGATCCGTCGGTGCGCGAGGACGCGCTGCTCCGGTATCTCCATCCGCTCATGAAACGGCAGTGGCTCGAGGACATCGACGAGCTGCTGGCCGAAAACCCGTCCCCCGAGGCGCAGGAGTCGTACAGACGGTTTTACCGGAAGGGGCTGGAGCTCACCGGGGAGGCGCATCGCGCCGGCGTGAAGGTGCTGGCCGGCACCGACTACATCGTCGCCGGCGCCGACCTCCATCGCGAGCTGCAGCAGTTGTCGCTGGCCGGCCTCGAGCCGGCCGCGATCCTCCGGGCGGCGACGATTCATCCGGCCGAGTACTTTGGCCTGCAGGAGCAGTACGGGACGGTCGAAGCGGGAAAGGTCGCCGACCTGGTGCTGCTCGACGCCAACCCGCTGGACGACATCCGGAACACGGAGAAGACCTCCGCGGTCGTGTTCAACGGGAACCTCTACGACTGGGCGGCGCTGGAGCGCATTGCGGAGTACGTCGAGCGCCAAGCCGGAAGCTGGTCGGCCGGGTGCAAAATCGTCTGGCGGTTTCTCAAGAATCCCGCCGGATACTGAGACGGCGCCGCCGCGGATGGCATCGATGCCGTCGCGGATGGCAACGTCCCTTCGCGGAAGGCATCGATCCCGTCGTGGAAGGCATTGATCCCGTCCCGGAAGGCGTCGATCCCGTCGTGGAAGGCATCAATCCCGTCGTGGAAGGCATCGATCCCGTCGCGGAAGGCATCGATCCCGTCGCGGAAGGCATCGGTCCCGTCGTGGAACGCATCGCCCCCGTCCCGGACGGCAACGGTCCCGTCGCGGAAGGCAAAATCCCATCGCGGATGGCAAAATCCCATCGCGGATGGCGACGGTCCCGTCCCGGAAGGCATCGATCCCGTCCTGGACGGCAACGGTGCCGTCGTTCAGCTCACCGGCTGCCGCGCCATGAGCGCCGCCGCGCCGGCGGGATCGAGCGGGCGGGCGAAATAGAAGCCCTGCGCGTACTCGATGCCGAGTCCCCGCATGCGCTCGGCCTGCTCGGCGGTCTCCAGCCCCTCCACCGTCACGTTCATCCCCAGCACGCCCGCGAGGCGGGCGATGGTGCGCACGATCTCGTCCACGCGGCGGGTGTCGGCGTCGGTCAGGAACGACCGGTCGATCTTGAGCATGTCGAACGGGAACTGCCGCAGGGAGCTGAGCGACGAGTAGCCGGTGCCGAAGTCGTCGAGGCTGAGCCCCACGCGCATCTCCCGCAGCGCGTGCAGGAGGTCGGCGGCGGCGGACGCGTTGTCGATGAGCAGGCTCTCGGTGACCTCGAGGTGCAGCCGCTCCGGCGCGACGCCGCTCGCGCCGATGATTTCCCGCAGCCGCTCCAGCACGTTCGGATGGAGGAGCTGGCGCGGCGAGAGGTTCACGTGCAGGTCGAGCGTTCCGCCCGACACCCCGGCGTCGTCCCACTCCTTCATCTGCCGCAGCGCCTCGCGCAGCACCCACTCCCCGATCGGCACGATCAGCCCCGTCTCCTCCGCCACCGAGACGATCTCCTGCGCGGAGATGAGCGACTCGCCGCGCTGCCAGCGCACCAGCGCCTCGAAGCCGGTCATCGCGCCGCTGCCGAGGTCGAAGAGCGGCTGGTAGTGGACGCGCAGCTCGCCGCGGTCGATGGCGCGGCGGAGGTCGGTCTCGAACTCCAGCAGCGCCACCGTGCGCTCGTGCATCGCCGTGTCGAAGACCTCGTGGCGCGCCTTGCCGCGGGCCTTGGCGCGGTACATGGCGATGTCGGCGTCGCGCAGCACGTCCTGCGGGTTGCCGTAGCCGGTGGTGCTGACGGCGATGCCGATGCTGACGGTGGTGAAGATCTCGTGTCCGCCGAGCTGGAACGGGTCGACGAGCGCCTCCTCGATGCGCAGCGCGGCGCGGACGGTGTCGGCGACGTGCTCGACGCTCTCGACCAGCACCGCGAACTCGTCGCCGCCGAGGCGGGCGATGGTGTCGCTGGAGCGGGTGGTGTCGGTGAGCCGCCGCGCCACGGCCACCAGCAGCTCGTCGCCGACCACGTGGCCGAGGCTGTCGTTGACGAGCTTGAAGCGGTCGAGGTCGAGGAAGAGCACGGCGAAGAAAGACTCGGGATGGCGGCGCTGCACCTCGATGGCGCGCTGCAGGCGGTCCATGAAGAGGGCGCGGTTCGGCAGCCCGGTGAGCGCGTCGTGGAAGGCGTCGTGGGTGAGCCGCTCCACCGCCACCCTCCGCTCGGTGACGTCGGTCATGGAGCCGGCGATGCGGGTGGCGTTGCCGGCGGCGTCGCGCACGGCCAGGCCGCGGCTGAGCATCCAGCGCCAGGTGCCGTCGCGGCACTGCATGCGGTGCTCGTGTTCGAGGTGCGGCGTGAGTCCGCGCAGGTGCAGCTCGAGCGTGGAGCGGAGGATCTCGGCGTCGTCGGGATGGACGCGCGCCAGCCATTCGTCGGGCGAGCCGCCGATCTCCTCCTCGCCGTGGCCGAGCATGCTCTTCCAGCGGGGCGAGTAGTGGACCTCGTTCTCGCGCAGGTCCCACACCCAGAGGCCGTCGTTGGCGCCGCGGGCGGAGAGGGCGTAGCGCTCCTCGCTCTCGCGGAGGGCGCGGAGTGTGCGGCTCTGTTCCAGCGCGTAGCGGATGGAGCGTTCGAGGAGCGCGGCGTCGATGGTGCCCTTGACGAGGTAGTCGGCCGCGCCGACGCGCATGGCGGCGAGGTCGGTGTCGCCGCCTCCCTGGCCGGTGAGGAGGATCATCGGCGCGGTGACGCCGAGCTCGCGCGCGTGGCGCAGCAGCTCCAGGCCGTCGTGCTCGCCGAGGCGGTAGTCGATGAGGCAGACGTCGTGGGTGCTCGTCGCCAGCGCGGCCACGGCCTCGTCGAAGGAGGAGATCCACTCCAGCTCGAACCGGGTGCGCTTCGCGTCGGACAGGAGCGCGCGCGTGAGGACGAAGTCGTCCTCGTCATCCTCGACGAGGAGCAGCCGGACCGGACGATCGTCGTGGTCAGTCAATGTGGTCGGGAGGCAGCTCGACGATCTCGATCCAGTAGCGGCCGAGGTCGCGCATCACGGTGACGAGGCCCTCGAAGCTGACCGGCTTGGTGATGAACGAGTTCGCGCCGAGGTCGTAGGTGCGGTAGACGTCCTCTTCGGCCTTGGAGGTGGTGAGTACGACCACCGGGATGCGGCGCAGGTCGGGATCGGCCTTGATCTCCCGCAGCGCCTCGCGGCCGTCCTTGCGGGGCATGTTGAGGTCGAGCAGGATCAGGCCCGGCGTCGGCGCGGCCCCGGGCTCCGCGTAGCGCCCGCGGCGATAGAGGTAGTCGAGCAGCTCCTCGCCGTCCTCGACGAAGCGGAGGTCGTTCACCACCCGGCTCGCCTCCAGTGCGTCGGCGGCGAGCATCCGGTCCTCCTCGTCGTCGTCGGCGAGCAGGATGATGATGGGGCGGCCGTGAGGGTTCATCGCTATTTCTGTCTCCCTTTCGCGGGCCGAATTGAAAATTGAAAATTGAAAATTGAAAAGCGGAGAGGGGCTGCCACGCGTGCTGCAAGTGACGGTCCGATCTTTCAATTTTCAATTTTCAATTTTCAATTCCTCTTCACACATGCCTCACCGGCAGCGTGACCACGAACGTGGCCCCCTCTCCCGGTTTTCCATGCGCGCGGATCTCTCCACCGTGACGCTCGGCTATTTTGCGACAGATCGCCAGTCCGATGCCGGTTCCCTCGTATTTGGCGCGCGCGTGCAGCCGCTCGAACATGGTGAAGATGCGGTCGGCGTGCTTCTCCTCGAAGCCGATGCCGTTGTCGGAGACGGTGATCCGGCAGCGGCCGTCGACGATCTCTCCGCTGATCTCGACCTCCGGCGGCACGCCCGGGTTGTGGAACTTGAGCGCGTTGCCGGCGAGGTTCTGGAAGAGTTGGCGCATCTGCGTCGGGTCGGCCTCGATGACCGGCATCGGACCGATGGTGACGCGCCCCCCGGTCTGCTGGATGCGCGCCTCGAGGTCTTTGACCACCTCCGACGCGACGCGCGCGAGCTCGACGCGGACGAACGGCTGCGCCTTGGTGGTCACGCGGGAGAAGGAGAGGAGGTCGTTGATCAGCACCTGCATCCGGTTCGCGGCCGACTGCATCCGCTCGATGTAGTCGCGCGCCTGCGCGTCGAGCGCCGCGGCGTGCTTGCTCTTGAGCAGGTCGCCGAAGGCCTGGATCTTCCGCAGCGGCTCCTGGAGATCGTGCGAGGCGACATAGGCGAAGTCCTCGAGCTCGCGGTTGCTCTGCTCGAGCCGGGTCATGGCGTCGCGCAGCTCCTCCTCGGCGCGTTTGCGCGCGCGGATGTCGCGGGCGATGACGACCGCCCCCTCCTGCACGTCCCCCTCCCCCACCGGCGAGATGGAGACGCTGACGTCGATGCCGTAGCCGTCGCCGTGGCGGAAGACGCGCTCCTGGTCGCGGATCGGGCCGCGGCGCGCGAGGTCGCGCAGCGTGCGGGAGATCGTGTCGTGCACCGGCGCCTCTTCGAGGCGGTCGATGGAGCGGCCGAGCAGGTCGGAGTCGCGATAGCCGAGGAGCTCGTGCACGGAGTGGTTCACGACGCGGATGCAGCCGCCGGCGTCGACGACGAAGAGGGCGTCGGCCATCGTGTCGAGGATCTGCCGCGACGCACGCGCGGCGGTGATCGGCTGGAAGCGGTGGCGGCGGATGGTGCCCCAGGCGACGGCCATGAAGGCGAGCACCGGCAGGTAGCTCATCGGGCGCATGTCCACGCCGAACATCGGCAGCCAGTCGAGCGTGGCGACGTAGACGACGAGGAAGCTGATCATCAGCTTCGCCACGCGCCGGCGGCGCTGGCGTTCCTCGCTGCGGCGCCACTCGGCGATCCCCTCGAGGAGCTGGGTCCCGAGCGCGCCGGCGAAGTAGATCAGGAACGGCACCGTGGCCGCGCCGCGCACGGGATAGAAGCCCCAGGGGTGGCGAATCACGCCCGCGGTCATGCCGCCGGTGAACAGGGTCACGCCGGCGAAGCCGGCCGCGACGACCCAGGCGGCCGTGATGAGCAGCCGCCGCGAGGAGCGCAGCCGGAGCGCGGTGGCGGTGAAGTCGTAGATCGCGGCGGGGAGGAAGCAGACCGCGGCGAGGGCGATGCGCGCGGCGACCGTCGCCGCCTCGGGGCCGCGCGCGGAGAACATCGCCGCGAAGCCGCTGAACCAGATCGCGACCAGCACGATCATCGCGCAGAACAGCACCGCCACACGCGACGCCTTCTGCCGCGCGTAGATCACCCCAGCCAGCACGTAGAGCGCGAGAGCCACGATCGCCCAGGGAAGGGCGAAGGCGTTGAAGGTGAACATGAGGTTCCGCGAGAATACACTCTCGCCGATGGCTCTCTGGTCGAACGCCTTCACCCGCGCGGCCCGCCTCGAGCTTCCGATCGTGCAGGCGCCGATGGCGGGCGGATCGACGACTCCGGAGCTGGTCGCCGCCGTCTCCAACGCCGGCGCCCTCGGATCGTACGCGGCCGCATACGCGCAGCCGGCGGAGATCGCCGCGGCCATCGACGCGATCCGCGCACGGACGCCCCGCCCGTTCGCGGTGAACGTCTTCGCGCCGCACCCGGCCGGAGAGCCGGGCGACGCGGCGGCGATGCTGGAGGTGATGGCGCGGCTCTACGCGGAGCTGGGGCTCGCGCCGCCGTCGCTGCCGGCACGGCCGCCGATCGTCCTCGACGAGCAGCTCGCGGTGCTGCTGGAGACGCGCGTGCCGATCGTCAGCTTCACGTTCGGCGTGCTGCCGGAAGACGCGATCGCGGCGTTGAAAGGGGGCGGCGCGTTGCTCGTCGGAACCGCCACCACGGTCGCCGAGGCGATCGCGCTGGAGCGCCGCGGCGTCGACGCCGTCGTGGCGCAGGGAAGCGAGGCGGGCGGGCATCGCGGCAGCTTCGACACCGCGGGGCCGGCCGGGATGATCGGGACGATGGCGCTCGTGCCGCAGATCGCCGGCGCGGTCGACGTGCCGGTGATCGCCGCCGGCGGGATCATGGACGGACGGGGCATCGTCGCCGCGCACGCGCTCGGAGCCAGCGCCGTGCAGCTCGGGACCGCGTTTTTGACCTGCGACGAGAGCGGGATGCCGCGCGCCGTGAAGGACGCGCTGCTCGGCGCGAACGAGAACGATACGGTGGTCACCGACGCGATGACGGGCCGCCACGGACGCGCGGTGCGCAACCGCCTCATCGCCACGCTCGAGGCGGCGGGTGTCCCGCCCCTCGGCTTCGCCTGGCAGAGCGCCCTCCTCGGCGGCCTCCGGCGCGCCGCGGTCGAGCAGGGCCGCGCCGACCTCCTCCCGCTCTTCGCCGGCCAGGGCCTCCGCCTCCTCCGCACCGGCCCCGCCGGCGAGCTCGTACGCGCGCTGGCGCGCGAGGCGGAGGAGACCATGGGCGCGCTGGGCTCCTAGCTGGTGGAGCGGCGGCTGGGCCTAGGGAGACTTGCGAACTACTGCGTCTTATCGACAGACCGAATCACGATCCGGGGCGCCGACGGGGGGAGCAACGGTCTCGGCTCGGGGGATTGCTGTTGCTTGCCACCTTCAGTGTCGGAAGTCAGAAACACATCGCGCCCGGTCAGCGAAGCCAGTCGGATCACGGCGCCGAGGGGGCGTAGGTTTCCATCGGGCGGCACGAGGCGGGTCAGTTCCACCGGCAGGTTCACGCCGGAGGTGGCGTATAGCTCCGGCATCTCAGGGAACTCCCGCTCTAATGCGGCGCGCACGGACAGAACTTCGTCCGTTTGGTGAACGTCGTCGGGATGCGACAAGCAACGCATCGTGTATCGATGGTAAAAAAGAAATCCGCCCGTCAATACAAACCCGATCGCTCCGGAGTAAATGAGCACCTTCGGGGTGAATTCCGAGCGCACGCCGGGAACACCGAGCATTTTCCTGACTTCGTCCGACACCCCGACGAGCGTCACCGTTCCGCACGCTAGAAAGGTGACGGCGACCATGGCAAACGTCTCGAGCGCGAAGTGAAAACGGAACTGTTGTCTTTGTTCGTGGGCGTACCGTTCGTAATCCTCGAACATCAAAGCATCGCTGAGGCGATCCCTTCGCCCGATGAAAAGGTCGCGGTTCCCGCGGGTGCGAACGTAGCGCGCGATCGTCATGATGCGAACGGTTGCGTGCAACGTCAGGACGTCTACGTACAAGCACGCCAGCGGGAGCAGCGCGAGCACCGCGAGGCGCGTGAGCGGGGGTACTCCTGGTATGGAGCCGAGGGCCGTCGCGGCGACGCCGGCGATCGCGAGCAACTTCCACTTCGCCAGTTGGCTCTGTACCCGCTGCGATTCGAGAATTTCATCGCGAAGTCTGTCGTCGAGCATAGAAAGCTACTCTCCGTGGTACGGACCAGACCTTGAGATCGGCTGTTCAGGTGTAGAAATGGATGTCTGGCGAAAATATGAGTCGGGGTCGCGGCGAAAGCAAGTCACAGTCCGCGCCGGCGGGCTGAAGCCCGCCGCTCCACAGGGACGGGGCTACTCCGCGGGGGGCAGGACGGAGCCGTCGAATACCTGGACGATGCGCTTGCCGTCGCGCCAGACGCCGACCACCACCCGCGAACCGTCGGCGGACATGGAGAACTCATCGACGTGGTCGACGAGCGGACGAGGGATCGCGGCACCTTGCGTCACCTCCCACAGCGACGCGCGTGACGGCTCGCTCCTCTCGCAGGGGCGCACGAACACGAACAGGCGCGACGAGAGCGCCACGAGCCGCGGACACTGGTTTCGCGTCGGGACGGACCAGGTTGCGAGCTTCTTCGCCGTGCTCCGCTGGTAGGAATGCACGCTCGCCTCATTCTCGCCGAACAGGAGGAACACCACGCCGCGGCCGAACTCGACGGCGCCCCTCAGTGGATGCGCCTGAGGGAAGCTCCCAATCCGCTCGATGCGGCGACGTGCAGCGTCGATATGGAAAAGGGGCCAGGTCGTCGTTTCCTCGCGCGTGGTGCGCCGCACGAGGATCGCGGCCTCACTGAAACGCACCCCCGAAGAGCTGAGCGACTGCGCGAGCTCCTCGCGAGAGAAGTGGCGCGAGTAGAAACGGGAACCGGAAAGGACGTCAGCGAAGCCGGTTGGTTCCATGATGTCCTCGTCGCCCGTGTACTCGGTTCGCAGAATCTTCCCGGTACGCGCGTCGACCAGCAGGTCGGCGCCTCCCACATCACCGTCGGAAAGGCTCACCTCTACCCGTCGATCGTCCACCCAATGAAGACCGATGACGAACGTCTCGTACGTTTCATTGGCTTCCGCCGCGCTCCGGCTCACGAGCTCACGGGTAGCTCCGGTCGCGATGTCGACGAGGAGGACGTCCGTGGTTTCGGTGCCGTCCGGTCGTTGTGTTGCGCGCGCCACGACGAGCCGCGTGCCGTCCGGCGACACGCGGGGGTAGACGTAGTCGTGTCCGTCGAGAACGAGAATGGGCGGCGCAACCGCCAGCGTAGCGGTCAGGATCAGGGCCGATAGCACCTGCTCATTCTAGGTCGCGGCGATCCAGCGGCGGGCTGAAGCCCGCCGCTCCACACGGACGGGGTTACTTCTGCGCTTCCTGCAGTCCGCGGCGGAGCGCCTCGTTCGTGCCGCCGAGCGCTTCGAGCGCGAGGCTGTGGAAGTTCTCGCGGTTTGCCTGCAGGACCATGTTCTTCTTGCTCTTCACGGGGCCGAAGTCGATGCCGATCTTCTGCATCGAGCCGATGAGGGCCTCGTTCGAGGACTGGTCGGCGGTGACGAACTCGCCCGGGTCGCCTTCCACGCCGATCCCGTCGGTGATGCGGGCCATCGCGCCGCCCTTTTCGTTCGCGATGTAGAAGAGGGTGTAGGCGGGGTTGGTGTAGATCGCCGCCTTCGCGTTGACCGACGCGCGGCGGGCGAACTTGCCGCCGGAGCCGCCGAGGGAGGCGAAGTCGATGTGCATGATCGGGAAGACCATGAGCGCGTCGAGCTCCTTCGCCATGGCCATGATCGCGCGGATGTTCGTCTGCCCCATCCCCTGGTCGCTGATGTCGCCGTCGAAGTTGGTGAACCAGAGCGGGATCGCGGTGGGCGAGACCACCAGGTAATCCGTCTTCGCGTCGCGCGAGCGCTTCGTGTACGGCTTCTCGGCGGTGCTGCCGGTCATCTTCATCTTCTGGAAGGAGGCGGAGGCGGTGATCGTCTCGAGAGGCACGACCTCCATCCCGCCGGCCTTCAGCTCGTCGATCAGGTCGGCGTAGGCGGCGTCGGCGATCGCCTGCAGCGTCGGAAAGTCGACGTTGCCGAGGACCACTTCCATCGTCGCCTTCGCGCCGGAGCTCTTCCCGCCGCCGACGCCGCCGAGCCAGTCTTCCGCGCGCGCGACGACCTTGCTGCGGGTGGTGAAGATGACGCGATAGCCCGGAACCGCGATGCGCTTCGCACCCTTGGCACCGCGGATCGACTTCACGTCAACCAGCTTGCGGATGTCGGTGGTGGCGATGTCGGACGGCGCGATGGCGAAGGCCTGAACGGACAGGAAGAGGACGAGCAGAAGACGTTTCATGTCTTGGATCGCGCAGACGGCAGGAAAAGTCCCTCACGCCTGCCGCACGAACGTCCAGGCGCTCCAGTGGGCGGAGCGGCGGCGCGGGACGTCGGCGCGCCAGCCTTCGCTCTGCAGCGTCGCGGCGACGACGGCGCGGAAGGAGTGGTGCGTCACGGCGACCACCGTTCCTCCTGCCGCGAGCGTGGCGAGCCAGCGTGCGGCCTCACGGGCGCGTTCCTGCTCGGCGGGAGTGGCGAGCGCGCCGGAGAGCATGCGTGGCGCGAACGCGAGCGCCCAGCCGGCGAGCGGCAGCCGGAACGGGAGGTGCGGCGGCGCCAGCTCCAGCTCACGGAGGAGCGGCGAGGTTACCAGCCGCGCGGCGGGCGCGAGGAGGCGGGCCGACTCGACGGCGCGCGGGGTGTCGCTGGTCACGACCGCGCCGGCAGTCGCGGCGAGCTCGCACAGGAGCGGCGGCGGCGCCTCGTGCGCGTCGAGTCCCGCCGCCTCGTAGGCCTCGCGCCAGCGGAGGAACGCGGCGCGGTCGAGCCACCCGGCAACTGCGTGGGCGGAGCGTCCATGCCGCACCAGGACGATCCGGGAGACGCTCACGCGAGCGCCGCCCCACGCTCCTCGAACAGCTTGCGAAGAATCGACCGGTGGCATCGCTCCTCCCGCTCGCAGTAGCAGCCGACCGCGAAGGAGGTCTGGTGGGAGAGCGCGGCCAGGACGTCGAGCAGGCGCGCGGCGTCGGGCGCTTTCATCTCCGCGCGGTAGCGACGCTCGAAGGTCTTCCAGTCGCGGTCGTCCTCGGCGCCGAGGGCGAGAGAGACCAGCTCCTGGCTCGGCGCGAGGTTGGGCAGCCAGACGTCGTAGAAGTCGCGCGTCGCGAACTCCGCCTTCGGCACGCCGCGCGGCGGACGGCGCACGGTCCCGAGCCGCAGCCCTTCTCCCACGCTCCTCGGCGACCCGAGGCGGACCACCGTGATGGCCACGTTCGCACCTCCTTACCGGAGCTCCGCCGCCGCGCGGCGGAGCTCCGAGGAACCTGAGGAGGCTACGTTACTGGCAAACCGCCGGCTTGGCGAACGACTCGGTGATCGCCGGCGCGGTGCAGAAGAGGCCGAAGTAGCAGGTGACGCGGCCGTCCGCGCCCTGGCCGATCCCGAACTGCGCGAACGCGTTCCAGACGATGCAGTCCTGCGCCTGCGTCGGGACCGCGGCGAGGATGCCGTCGCGCATGTCCTCGTACGCCGGCTGGGCGGGCGTGTAGTTCATGCCGTCGATCACGTAGTCGAAGAGCTGGTCCTGCGTGTAGCCGGCCGCTTCCCAGAGGGCGAGCAGGCGCCACATCGTCGCGGCGTAGATCTCGCCGTCGGCGTGGACGCTCGAGCCGGCGACGTCGCTGTAGGTGTTCGGATAGTTCGTGTACGGGAAGCGGCGGATGCCGCCGGGCGCGGCGTACGAGTACTCGCCCATCACGTCGTTGCGATTGACGTAGAGGGCGAGCGTGTCGCCCATGCCCTCGCCGATGGCGCCGGCGAGCGGGCCGCTCATGCTGCCGATCATCCGCCAGGTCAGACCGTGACCGTACTCGTGCCAGACGATGTCGGAATCGAAGTCGCCGTCGCGATTCGGGGTGGAGCGGTTCCAGATGTACATCTGCATGCGCGGCTTGCTGCCGTCCGCGGGCGTCGCGAAGTTCGCGTTGTTCGTCCCGCCACCGTCCTGCGCCTCGGCGAGGACCGCGTCGTTGCCGAGGCCGCCCTTCCCGAAGTTGTTCGTCTGGAAGTTGCCGGCCGCCTCGTTGAAGCCGTGCCGGTACAGCTTGTCGTGGATCACGTTGTTCAAATAGAAGAGGTTCGTCACCGCCGCCATCTGATTGACCGAGACCGTCGGCGCCTGCGTCAGGTCGGCCGTGTACTCGAACGTCTTCGTCGACGACACCGGGCGCCCGCCCGTATCGGCCGCGTTGTTGTTGTCGCGGTCGAGATAGGCATCGACGTTGTTGCCGATGGTGGTGTTGTTCGTCACCCAGCCGCTCGGCGACTGCGCGTTGCCCGCGCCCGGGCCGCTGACCACGACCTGCGGCGTCACGCCGGGATGGTTCGGGAAGATCTTGTACGTGTCGGACGCGGTGCGCAGTTCGGCGTACGCGACGCGGCCGTCGCCACCGATCACGGTGTGCCACAGGTTGTTCGACGCGTTCTCCCACGTCTCGACGAGGTAGCCCTCGGCGAGCGAGCCGCCGGCAAGCGGCACCGCGACGCGCGTGGCGGACGGCGCGCGGAACCAGAACGCGCCCGAGGCCGTCAGCGCCCGGCCGGGATGATGGAACCCGATCGCCGCGGCGATCGCCTCGTCCCCGCTGATCCGGGAGGGCGCGATCGGGCCGGGATCCACGATGTTCTCGATAACGCTGCGGAGGCCGCGCGCATCCACCGACGCCTTCACGTACGTCCCGTAGACCGGCAGACCGGCCACGCGCTGCTCGAAGCGGAGATGAGTCACCGCTCCCCGCGAGCTCTCGTTCACCACCTGCAGCGACTGCGCGGCAGGACCGCGCCCCTTCGCGGAGAGAAAACGCTTCACCACGTCCGCACGCCCTCCGGCGGGCGCGGCCATGAGCGAGCCGTTCCCATCCGCGCGATAGACGCGCGCGGACTTGGAGCTGAGATCGATCGGTTTCGCTGCGAAGAGCGACGGGGTTACGACGAAGACAGCAAGACACCACGACAGCACTTTGGACACTTCGGCCTCCTGTTTGAACACCGTTTGGAAATGGAAGGCCGAATGTTACGGACGTATTGCCATCTTGTCTATATTTCCGTCCAGGCGTTCCCATCCGTTCGCGGCGTGTCGCGCAGGCCGTCCCCCGATTGGTGACAGATGATGACCGCCGCTCATCATCCGATGCAGCGTTTCGGCTGTCTCACGCGCGCGGCGGTTCGTACGATCGCCTCATGACCGACACCATCGCCGCTCTCCTCGAGTTCCAATCGCGCCTCCTCCTCGCCGTCCACGGCATCGCAGAGGACGACCTCCGCCGACCGGAGCGCGAGGGCGCCTGGTCGATCTTCGACGTCGTGGCCCACCTCGGCGACGTCGAGCTGCTGACCGCCTGGCGGCTGCGCCTGATGCTGACCGAGGAGGAACCGGAGCTGCCGCGCTTCTCGCAGGAGGCCGGCGTCGCGCGGCTGCATGGGGGACAGACCTTCGCCGAGGCGCTCGAACAGCTCTGGAGTCTCCGCCGGCAGAACGTGAGCCTCGCCCGCTCGCTCTCCCCCGCCGCGCTCGAGCGGCAGGCGCTGCATCCGCATCACGGGCGGCTCACCGTCGCCGGTCTCCTCCGGACCGCGATCAACCATCAGGAGAAACACCTCGCCCAGATCGAGCGCATCAAGAGCGCCCACGGGCTGCAGGCTTCCGCGGAGAGTCACGTTGCCGGCGTCACCGCGGCGGTGGCGAACGGGGAGCATCAGAGTCCAGGACCGGGCGTGCGCGTGCACGAGCTCTGGAAGGGCGGCGTGCGGCGCGCGCTGCAGGTCGAATTCGACGCCGGCGCGCAATGGCCGGGGCTCGACTACCACGTCCCCGGCCCGGAGGAGGTCTACATCGTCTCCGGCGACTTCCACGACGGCGCGCGGCGGTACGAGGCGGGGACGTTCCTCCATCATCCCGCCGGCACCTCGCACTCCCCGGTCTCGGAGAACGGCTGCGTGCTCTTCGTCTACTACCCGGAAGGCTGACGCGTCAGCCGCGCGGCGCGGCCATGTCGCGCAACGCGTCGAGGAAGCGCTGGCGGTAGGGCGGCGTCCGCTCCTGCCGCAGCGTGGCGGCGGACCACTGCCGGTGCACGCCGTTCCTGCCGATCGGAATGGTGCGGATGCCGCGGCGCTCGTAGCCGGCCACGACCCAGTTCGCGAGGGCGGCCACGCCCATCCCGGCGCGCACCAGCTCGATGATGGCTTCGGTGAGGTCGACCTGCGAGCAGCGCTCCGGGGAGATTCCCGCCGGCTTGAGGACCTTCTGCACGAAGCTGTTCTCTTCCGGCACGCTGTGCAGGAGGAGATGCTCGCGGGCGAGCTGCGCCGGGCGCACGAAGGCGCTCCGGCTCAGCGGGTGATCGTCCGCGACGACGAGCATCAGCTCGTCCTCGAACAGCGGCGTGAGCTCCACCGCCGCGTCGTCCGGCGCCGTGTTGACGATGGCGACGTCGAGCCGTCCGTCGAGCAGCGCGCGCAACGCCTGCCTCGTCGCGCCGACGTCGATGCGGATCTCCACGTTCGGATAGCGCTTGCCGAACTTGCGGAGGATGCCGGGGAGCCAGTGATAGCAGGTGTAGCACTGCGTGGTGATGCGGATCGTGCCGCGCGTGCCGTCGCTGAGGAGGCGGATCTCCTCTTCCGCGGCGGCGAGGTCCTGCAGGACGCGCCGCGCCAGCCGCACCACCGTCTCGCCGGCGGGGGTGATGATCATCCGCTTCCGGACGCGCAGGAAGAGCGGCGTGCGCAGCCGGTCCTCGACCTCGCGAAGCTGGTGGCTGAGCGCCGACTGGGTCACGTTCAGCCGCTCGCTGGCGCGGGTGACCCCGCTCTCCTCGTGGATGGCCAAAACCAGTTGCAGAGTCTTGACGTCGAGATTCAAGGTGCGCCGCCTTCGATGAGCATCGGCCATCGTTCGATGCAGAACGATGAGCCGCGCTCATGGTAGCACCGCGGCATTTGCATGGATGCGGCGGCACGGAGGCCGTATCGTCACTCTCATGAAGAAAGTGATCTCCACTCCCAACGCCCCCCGCCCTCTCGGCCCCTACTCCCAGGGCATCCTCGCCGGCGGGTTCCTCTACGTCGCCGGGCAGGTGCCGATCGACCCCGCCACGAACGCCCTCATCGGCGGCACCGTCGCCGCCCAGACGGCGCGCGTGCTGGACAACGTCACGGCCATCCTCGAGGCGGCGGGGCTCACCCGCGCCGACGTGGTGCAGGCGCGGGTCTACCTGCGCGACATCTCCACCTTCGCCGAGATGAACGGCGTCTACGCGAAGTACTTCATCGACGAGCCGCCGGCCCGCACGACCATCGAGTCGGGCCTGCGCGCCGGGGTCGACGTCGAGATCGACGTCGTGGCGGTGGCGGGATGAGCGCGCCGGAACCGCTGCGGCTGTTCCAGGTCGACGCCTTCACCCGCGTCCCGTTCACCGGGAACGCCGCCGGGGTGGTTTTCGGCGGCGAGCGGCTGACGACCGAGGCCATGCAGGCGATCGCCCGGGAGCTCAACAACTCCGAGACCGCCTTCGTCCTGCCGCCGGAGTCGCTCGATCACGAGGTGTACATCCGCTACTTCACGCCGACGGTCGAGGTGCCGATCTGCGGCCACGCGACGATCGCCGCGCATTACGTCCGCGCGCGGCTGCTCGGCCTGCCCACCTCGCGCGTGCTGCAGCGGAGCCCCGCCGGCCTCTTCCCGATCGACGTCATCGCCGGCGACGACTACCGCATTGTGATGACGCAGCAGCGGCCCGTCTTCGGGCCGCGGCTGAACGGCGAGTGGCGTGCGCGCGCGGCGTCGGCGCTCGGGATCGACGCCGGGGACCTCGACCCGGTCCTGCCGCTGCGGGCGGTTTCGACCGGCAGCACGAAGCTGCTCGTGCCGCTCACGTCGAGCGCTCCGCTCAACGCAATGACTCCCGACATGCGGGCGGTGGAGGCGCTCACGCGCGAGGCCGGCGTGAATGGCCTGTTTCCGTTCACGCTGCGGCCCGACTCCGATCGCGTGCTGGCGGAGGCGCGCATGTTCGCGCCGGGCATCGGCATCGCCGAGGATCCGGTGACGGGGAACGGAAACGGTCCGCTCGGGGCGTATCTCGCCGCCGAGGGAGTGCTGGCGGGCGATGGCGTGCACAGGTTCACGTCGCTGCAGGGGCGCGCGATGGGGCGGCCCGGCCACGTGCATGTCGAGGTGACGGTCCGCGACGGGGAGGTCGAGCTGGTGCGCGTCGGAGACGAGGCGGTGATCGTGTTCGAGACGACGTACTCGGCCTAGGACGCGCGTCTCCTGCCGTATCCTTCCCCGATGCGCGACTCGTTCGACTACGCGACCTATTGGTCGCTGCTCTCGCGCATCTCCGCCACGCACCGCATCGTCCGCTTCGCCGATCTCCTCGACGGAGATCCGCCGGCGCCGTTCTGCATCCTCCGGCACGACGTCGACTACTCGCCGGCCGCCGCGCTGCGGCTCGCGGAGCAGGAGTCCGGCCGCGGGGTCGGCGCGACTTACTTTCTGCTCGCCAGCACGAGCTACTACAACCTCCTCGCCCCCGAGCACGCGCATGTGGCGCGCACGCTGGTCGCGCTTGGACACGAGGTCGCGCTCCACTACGACGTCCGTTCGCTCGTCCCCTTCCCGCCTGACGATTGGCCACGGCTGCTGCAGGCGCAGGCGACGCTCCTCGGCGAGCTGGCGGGGCGTCCCGTCACCGCGGTGGCGATGCACCAGCCCGCGCTACATGGGAGCGATCCCTTTCGCGGCGGCAACCACGGCTTGCTCAACGCGTACGACGACCGCTTCACCCGCGACATGACCTACGTCTCCGACTCCTGCCGCGCGTGGCGCGACCGGGAGTGGGCGATGCTCCGCGACGGCGCGTTCCCGCCGCGCCTCCACCTCGCGCTGCATCCGATCAACTGGGGGGAGACGGACCGCGACCGCGACACGATCTTCCGTGAGGTGCACGAGGAGCTGCTGGCCGCCACCGCCGCCGCGCGCGACGAGCTGCTGGCGAACATCGCCTGTCACGGCGCCGTCGTCGAGCACGAGGCGCGCTCGCGATGAACGAAGTCGAGTCGGCACTGCGCCAGCTCTGGCCTTCCGTCACCGACGCGGCGCTCCGCGAGCTCCTGCCGCGCGACCTCGACTCGCTGCGCGACTTCTACCCGCGCTTCCAGCAGTTCGTCGACCGGGCGCCGCGGCGGCTCGAAGGGACGATCGATCCCGCCGCGATCGTGCGGGGAGACGTGATCTCCATGGGCCCCGGCAGCGTCATCGAGGCGGGTGCGATCGTCCAGGAGAGCTGCCGCCTCGTCCTCGGCGCCAACAGCCGCGTGCGGGCCGGGAGCCTGCTGCGCGACGAGGTGGTGACCGGCGCCGACTGCCTCATCGGCTCCCACTGCGACGTCGCCCGCAGCCTCCTCCTCGACGGCGCCGCGCTCGGACACTCCATCGTCTTCAACGACAGCATCGCCGGTGCGCGGTCGCTGCTCTCCGCCTTCATCGGCGCGGCGAACACGCACCTCACGCCGGGGAAAGAAATCTCCATCCGCACCGCCTCCGGCGCCGTCTCCACCGGCCGCACCTACTTCGGCGCTCTCCTCGGTGACGGCGTGCGCATCGGCAGCACCGCCGTCCTCTCTCCCGGTACCATCGTGCTGCCGGAGCTCACGATTCCTCCCGGTGCGGTGCTGATCGGCATCATCGATGCTGAGCGGCGGGGAGAGCTGATGCGGGATTTTTTTGAGCGGTGGGTTCCTCGGGTTCCTCGCAGGAACACGCCGACCGCACCCCGTCACGCCGAGGAACTCCGAGGAACCACGAGGAACCCGAGGAACCACGATGAAACGCACCATCCTCGGCGTCGCGCTCCTCCTCGCGGCGGTCCTCTTCCTGCTCGACCGTGCCGCGCGTGCAAGCCCTTCCACACCCGCCACCCCGTTCGAGGTGGTGGTCTGGATCGCTGTGAGCCTGCTCGTCTTCCTCGACCTGCTGGACGTGCTGGTGCGGCTGCAGGCGGCGAAGCTCACCGCCTCGCCCGACGGCACTTCGATCCCCCTCGAGATCGGAAAGTTCACGCCGCAGCAGATGAAGCTGCACCTCAAGCCGTGGGCGCTGATCGTCTCGGTGCACAACCTCGAAGACGACCTCGATGGGTTCCTCGAGTCGATGGCGCCGTACCGCGAGCACCTCTGGATCATCGACGACGCCTCGACCGACGGGACGTTCATCCGCCTGCGGCAGGCGGGCATCCACTGCATCCGCGGCATGGTCAACCGGAAGAAGCCGGGCGCGCTCAAAGAGCTGCTGCGCCATCTGCCGGCGGACGTCGAGACGATCGGCATCCTCGATCCCGACGTGCACATCCGCAACGAGTCGACGAACGGCCTCTCCGACCTCGAGCGATCGCTGTTCGTCTTCCAGCGCAGCGGCTGCGCGGCGATGTGTCCCCGGATCGAGGTGCGCCAGGACGGCTGGCTGGCGCGGCTGCAGGGGCTCGAGTACGCGATCACGTTCGCGGTGGGGCGGAAGAGCCTCGCCGACCGGAGCGTCACCTCCGGCGTCGCCTTCTACCGGCGCGACGCGCTGGAGCACGTCTTCGAGCGGCACAAGCTCTCCGTGTACGCCGAGGATTTGCGGAACGCGCTGCTGCTCCTGGGGCACGGCGAGCAGATCTATTACGACGAGCGGCTCTGCGTCGACACGATCGGGAAGCGGACGCTGCACTCCTGGTTCTCCCAGCGCGTCGGCTGGTTCTTCGGCCTCATCCGCGTCTACCAGGACAGCTTCGCCGACGTCCGGCGGATCGCCGGGCGGCATCCCTTCTTCGTCTACCACTACGTCTTCTACATGGGGGTCTGCGCCCTGGCGCTGCATCCGCTCAAGCTCGTCGCGCTGGCGCTGTCGGTCACCGGGGTGGCGAACGGCCTCGACGATCTCCTCGGCCTCGGCGTCATTCCGAACACCGCCTGGACCGATCCCGGCTACTTCGTCCTCGCCTACCTGAAGTACACGCTGCTCACCGCCGGCCTCCTCGCGCTGGTCGTGAGGGGCAATCGCCGGCACCTCGTGGCGTCGGTGCCGCTCTTCTATCTGTACCAGCTCCTGCACATCGTGCCGGTCACGGTCGGGTATGCTAACTGGCTGAGCCTGCGCTACTTCGGCCGGCGGGTGTACCGCGACCACTTCCAGGACGAGCAGTCGCTGGCGCGGGAGTTCCGGGAGCAGTTCAGCCCCAGTCCACCTCCTGCCACGTAGTTTGCAGAGAAGCGGTCGAAATCCCCGGGAGACCCGAATGCGGCGAGAGGATGAGAGAGAGATGACGGACGGCGGCGCCATGTTGCTCGTCGGCCCCTATGACCCCCACTGCGGCGAATACACGTTCCTCGCCCCGCCGCTCGGCGTCTGGCGCCTGGCCGGCGTCCTGAAGAGCCACGGCATCGACGCCGAGGTCTTCGACCCGAACTGCGTCTCCGACACGACTCCCGAGGAGGCGTTCGCGCGGCGCCTCGCCGCACGCGACTGGTCGGCGATCGGCTTCTCAACCACCGGCATGACCCTCCGTTTCGACCTTGCGCTCGTCCACCAGGCGCGCGCCGCCGCTCCCGGTGCTCTGCTCGTCGCGGGGGGCATGGAGGCGACGTTCGCACCCGACACGATGTTCGCTCTCGCGCCGTTCGACCTCGCGGTCCTCGGCGAGGGGGAGCGCCCGCTGCTCGAGCTCGCCCGCCGCCTGCGCGCCGGAGAATCGCTGGAGGGCATCGCCGGCACGGCCTGGCTCGCCGCCGACGGCACCCTCGCGCGCATCCCGCAGAAGGCGCTCGACGCCGCCGAGCTCCGCGAGGCGATCTTCAGCACGCCGTACGAGGAGATGCCGTACGAGGCCTACTGGGAGCGGCTCGAACAGGCATACGCCGTCGGCAGCCTGCCGATGAAGGCCGACCGCGAGGCGCGGCTCGCGGAGATCCGCGCCGTGCGGCTGATCACGCTCAACTACTGCCCGATGCGCTGCACGTTCTGCTCGTCGACGAACTTCCTCAACGTGGCGCAGGACAGCACGGCGCGCATCGCACGGCTCGAGGCGGACGACTGCGTGGAGATGATCCGCCGCATCGTCGCCGCGCATCCGGGCGTCCGGACCATCATCTTCCAGGACGACATCTTCGTCTTCCCGACCGACAAGCGCATCCTGCCGCTGACGCGCGCGATCGTGAAGGCCAAGCGCGCCGGCGAGCTGCCGGAGTCGCTGCAGTTCATCAGCACGAACCGCATCGACGCGATGACGCCGGAGCGGATCGCCGCGATGCGCGAAGCCGGCTTCCGCGTCCTCGGCTTCGGCATCGAGAACTTCTCGCCCGCCGTCCTGGCGGAGTTCAACAAGAGCCGCATCGCGCCGGCGATCGAGCCGGCGCTCACCGCCGCGCTCGCGGAAGGCGTGACGCCGTTCCTCGACATCATCATGACCTCGCCGCGCTCGAGCGTCGCCGATCTCGCCCTGACGATTCGCGAGGCGTATCGCTGGATCGAGGCGGGCTGCGAGGTCGGGATGTACCCGTACGTGATCCCGTTCACCGGCGCCGCGATGAGCTCCGATCCGGCGCTGCTGCCGCAGACGCGGTATGAGCTGCAGTCGATCGCCGGCACCGCGATCCGCTGGCGGCAGCCGTCCACGATCCTGCCGTTCGATCCCGCGCTGCGCGCGGTCATGGCGACGATCGAGGAGCTGTTCGCCGCGCGGCTGGCGCGCCTCGAGGCGGAGCACGCGCATCTGCCGTCGCGCGTCCGCTCGCTGCTCTGGATCGGCGCCGCGTCGCCGGTGCTGCAGGCGCTCGGCTTCGACGCGCCCGACAGTGATGCGGTGGAGTCGCGTGTGAAGGCGCTGTTGCCGCGCCGGGTTCCTCGGGGTTCCTCGGAGTTCCTCGGGGTTCCTCGGCCCGGTACTGAGTCTTCCTACTCCGAGGAACCCCAAGGGACCGAGGAACTCCGAGGAACCGAACTCGAGCTCGCATCGTGACGTCACTGGCCGACTACTGGGATCAGCGGGGACGCGACTTCGGCGGTCGCGGGGCGGGGTTGCGCGCGATCTGCTCGTACGGGATGCCGTCGTTCTACAACGGCTACATCCATCTGACGCAGCAGCTCGCGCTCGCGCCGCACCTGCGCGTGGCGCCGGGCACGGAGGTGCTCGACCTCGGCTGCGGAATCGGCCGGTGGTCGCGTCGGCTCGCACGCCGCGGCGCGCACGTCATCGGAGTCGACATCGCGCCGTCGATGATCGAGGAAGCGCGGCGGCGCACCGCGCGGGCGTCTCTTGATGCACGCGTCGATTACCGCGTCGGCGACCTCCGGACGCTCGCGCTCGACCGCTCCTTCGATCTCGTCCTCGCCGTGACCGTGCTCCAGCACATCCTCGACGACAGGGACTTCGCGCGCGCCGCGGCGAACGTGGCGCGGCACCTCGCGCCGTGCGGCCGGGCGGTGCTGCTCGAGGCGGCGCCGTCGCACCCGAATGCCGCCTGCGACACCGCCGTCTTCCGCGCGCGCACCGCGGAGCAGTACCTCGCGGCGTTCCGCGCCGCCGGGCTGCGCGCCGTCCGCGTCACCGGCGTCGACCCGGCGCCGTTCAAGACGCGGGTGCTGCCGCGTTACCGGAACCTGCCGCCGCTCGCCGCGAAGACGGCGATGTTCGCCGCGACCGCGTTGTCGCTGCCGGTCGACGCGCTCCTCGGCCGGCGCATGGCCGGCGCGTCGTGGCACAAGGTCTTTCTGCTGGAGCACGATGGCTGAAACGCGGTACTGGGCGCTCGCGGCGTTCGTCGCGGCGCCTCTGGCGATCGCGCTCACGGCGAGCCGGTCGGAGTCGCTCAGGCCGGACCCGCCCGAGCTGCGGGCCGACGCATCGCTCGAAGTGATCAGCGGCAGGGACAGCGGCGGCGGGACGCTGCGCGAGGCGATCACCACCGCCGCGCGGCATCAGGGGCGGGTCCGCATCGTCATCCACACCCGGCGCATCACGCTCCTCTCGCCGCTGCCGCCGCTCGTCAACGACGCCGGCGTGGTCCTCGACGCCTCGGCCTCCCAATGCGAGGTGGACGCGTCCGGCATCGGCGACATCCCGGCGCTCCAGATCACGTCGCCGAACACCACCATCTCCGGCCTCCGCTTCCGCAACGCGCGGGACGCGGCGATTCTCGTCCGCGCCCCACGCGCGACGATCCGCGACGTCGCCATCCGCGACTCGGCGGACGGGATCGTGCTCGCCGGCGCGCGCGGCACGCTCATCGAGCGGTCGCTGTTCGAGCGCAACACCAACGGGGTGCGGATCGACGGGAGCTCGCCCGGCGCGACCATCCGCGGCTGCACGTTCCGCAACCACGACGGCGCCGGCATCTGGGCCGTCAGCGGGGTGCGGAACGACGCGCCGGTGGTGCGCATCGAGAACAACGTCTTCCGCGACGACCGCGTCTCGATCGTGGCGGTCAACCTCGGCGCGACGGTGGTGAAGAACGACATCCGCGGCGCGGTGGAGAACGGCATCTATGTGATGCAGAGCCGCTCCGCCGTCCGCTCGAACCGGATCCTCGGCGGCGCCGCCGGCGGCATCCTCGCCGACCGCGCCGACAACGTGCGGCTCGAACAGAACGAGATCGACCACAACGCCGGCGTCGGCATCATGATCCGCTCGTCGCGCAACGCCGGCGTGCAGCGCAACGTCGTCTACGCGAATGCGTACGGCATCGCCAGCATCTTCGGCGACCGCTCCGCGCCCGACGTCATCGCCGAGAATCTGGTGATGAACCACCGCATCGACGGGTTCTTCATCGTCGGGAGCTCTCCGGTCGTCCGGGGAAACCGGCTGCTGCAGAACCGCGGCGCGGCGGCACGCGTCCTCGACTTCGTGCCGTGGACCGGACCGCGCATCGCATCGGACCCCCGCTTCGTCGCCAACACGCTCACCGGCAACGCGCTGAACTCCGCCGTGCGCGGCGAGTACCGGCCGAAGCGCGAGCGGGAGACGCCATGACGGCGGCGGGCATCGAGACGCTGCGCGCGCAGGTGCGCTGGCTCGCGCACGTCATCGCCGCCACGATGGTGCTGATGTTCGCCGTGGTGGCGTTGCCGTGGCTGCTGCGCATGATCGAAGTCGACCTGGCGGCGCTCGCATGGACGCTGACCGCCTTTGCAGCCATGCATGCGGCGCTCGTCATCGCCGCGGGACAGGTCGCGCGGCCCGCGGTGATGTTGCGGCTCCTGTACGCCGTGCCGCTGTTCGGCGTCGCCTTCATGGCCCTGCTCTGGCACTTCGGCGGAGGGCTCGGCCACCCCGCGCTGGCGCTGCCGATGATGCTGCCGGTGCTCGCCGCCGCTGCGCTGCCGCGCTCCCGCTTCGCGCTCGACGTCGCGCTCTACTCGATCGTCGTCGTCATCGCGACCGTCACCATCTCCTCTCCCGACTTCGGCTGGTACGTGACGCAGCTCGGCGTCCCCGGCGCGGCACTCGGCCGCGTGACGGGCGAGGAGCTGGCGGTGATGGACCCGTTCCCCGGTGCGACCACGACACCGGCGGCGGCGTTTCTCTTCGTGGCGACGTTCACCGTCGTGCAGCTTGCGGCGGCCGTCGTGGCGACGCGGGTGGTGACGTTCGTCCGCGGGCGGGAGGAGCTCGCGGAACGCGTGGCGTCGTTGCAACAGCCCGACACGCTTCCCGCGATCGCGGCGGAGCGGATTCCGGCCGCTGCCGTGCTGGTGATCGCGGAAGCGGGGCAGATCGTCCAGGCGTCCCGGCAGTTCACGCACCAGATGCTGCTGCACAACGAGCCGGTGGTCGGACGCGAGCTGTTCGACGTGATCCGCTTCTCCGATCCGGCCGCGGTGCGCCGGCTGCTCGCCGCCGGCGGCACGCTTCCCTCGTGCCGTCACGCGGTCGGAGCGGAGGAACGCGTCGGCCACCTGTCCGCTGAGACGTTCGAGCACGACGGCGTCACCTACGCGAGCGTCATCATCAGCACACCATTCGAGGAGCAGGCGTGACGGGCGCGCGCATCGCGGCTGGTGTCGCGCTGCTCCTGGCGATGACCGCCGGCGCGCAGGACGCGATCGTCGTTGGTCTCAACGCGGACCGGTTGAGCGACGGCAACGGCGGCGGCGCATCGGCGCTCTGGATCCATCCGCACGCGACTGGCACGCTCACGGCGGGCGCCAGCTTCTTCTCCCTGCCGAACACGCGGTGGGGATACGCGACGTGGGGCGTCGTGCAACCTCTCGGTCCACGCACCATGCTGAACGGCGAGGCGAGCCTCGGCCGCGGCAGCGACGACGACGGCGGCTTCCGCTACCTGCTCGTCCGCGGCGGTGTGACGCGGGAACTGCTGGCGAAGCGGCTGTACGGCGAGGCGGAGTGGCTGCAGGTGGACGTGGCGCGGAGGCAGAACGGCATCCTGCGCGCCGGCGGAACCTGGCTGCCGTCGCCGCCGCTGACGGTGCGCGGCTCGCTGTTTCAGTCGATCTCCGGCGATGACGACACCACGCTCCTCACGATGCGCGGCGACTACGACTTCGGACGCATGACCGCCATCGCCGGCTTCTCCGCCGGCCACGCGACCCCGGTGCTGCTGCAGCAGCCCGGCGGCGGCAGGACGCGCGTGCGCGAGGCGTTCGCGGGCGTCGTCGTCGACGCCTGGACGCTCGTCGTCACGGCCGGTAACGATCGCCAGCGCGTGGCGCTCTCGTGGCGGGTGCCGCTGCCGGGAGGAAGCGGGTGACGGCCGCCGCGGAAGCCGCGGTGCAGATGCCGCGGCGCGTGCTGCTCACGGCTCTCATCGCCTTCGTCCTGGCGGCCGGCGTGGGAGGCGCGTTCATCCGGCTGACCGACCGCCGCAGCATCGAGAATCGCCGCCAGGCAGCCGCCGACGCCGCGGCGGCGACGACGCTGCGGGTGGAACGGCAGATCGACGCCGCCTTTGCCGCCGCCTCGACGGTCGCGGCGCTCGTCCGCGCGGGCGGCGAAGCGAGCCTGGGCGACGTCTCGGCCGAGGCGGCGCGGCGCGGCGGCGTGACGGCGGTCGAGTTGATGCGCGACGTGCCGGCGCCACCGGGAGCGAACGAGGTGCTCTCGCTCACCACGCCGCAGGAGTTGCGCGCCTGCGTACGCGTCGCGCCGGCGGAGCGGCGGTTCGCCGCCGCGGTGCTCGGCGTGCAGGAGCTGCTCGGGCGCAGCGGCGTCTCCGACCTCGGCAACGACTACGACTATCGCCTTCTCGCCGCCGACGCCGCCTCGGGACGCGCCGTCGTCATCGCGCGGTCGTCGCCGCTGGAGCTCGCCGATCCGGTGCGCTCGTCGTTCGCGGTGCCGCAGGGACAATGGACGCTCGAGGTGGTCCGCCGCGCCGGCTGGCGCATGCGCGGCGAGCGGACGCGCGAGCTCGCGCTCGTGCTGATCGGCAGCCTCCTCTTCGCCCTCTTCGTCTACGACCTGCTGCGGCGCCCGTACGTGCTCGAGCGGGAGGTCGAGCTGCGGACGCGGAAAATCGCGGAGACGAACCGCCGCCTCACCGCCGAGATCGAACAGCGCGAGCGCGCCGAGGAGCAGGTGGTGCACGAGGCGACGCACGACCGCCTCACCGCGCTGCCGAATCGCGTCTACCTCCGCGACCGCATCACCCGTGCGCTCTCCCGCGCGCGCGGCTCCGACCCGGTCGGCTTCGGCGTTCTGGTCATCGACCTCGATCGCTTCACCGACGTCAACGACGCCCTCGGCCACTCGGTCGGCGACGAGCTGCTGACGCTCGCCGGACGGCGGCTGCAGAGCTGCATCCGCTTCGGCGACGTGCTGGCGCGTGTCGGAGGCGACGAGTTTGCGATCCTCGCGCTGGCCGGCGACCCCACCGACATCACCAGCGTCGCCCGCCGCGCGCACGAGGCGCTCGAGGTGCCGTTCGACGTCGGCGGGCACCGCGTACAGCTCTCGGGCAGCATCGGCATCGCTCTCAGCGCGACCGGCTACACCGCGGCCGACGAGCTGCTGCGCGACTCCTACCTCGCGGTGCATCGCGCGCGGCAGCAGGGCGGCGCGTCACACGTGCTCTTTGATCCCAAGATGCACGAGCAGGCGGCGGCCGCGCAGCAGATCGAGACGGAGCTGCGCGCCGCGCTCTCGTCCGGCGAGTTGCGCACCTACTTCCAGCCGATCGTCTCGCTGCAGACGGGGCGCATCACCGGCTTCGAGGCGCTGGTGCGCTGGATTCATCCGAAGCGCGGGTTCGTCTCGCCGGCGGCGTTCATCCCGGTCGCGGTCACCAGCGGCCTGATCGTGCCGCTCGACCAGTGGATGATGCGAGAGGCCGCGCGGCAGGTGCACGAGTGGAACAGCCGCATGCAGCTCGAGCCGCCGTTGACCATCAGCGTCAACGTCTCGGGCAGGCGTCTCGGGCAGAAGGAGCTGATCGACGACGTCACCTCAACGCTCCGCGACACCGGCATCGACACCCGCTCGCTGCGTCTGGAGATCACCGAGGGGGAGATGATGGAGCGGCCGGACGAGGTGCTCTCCATCCTCACGGAGCTGAAGCGGATGAACATCACCCTGCTCGTAGACGACTTCGGCACCGGCTATTCGTCCCTCAGCTACCTGCACAGCTTCCCGATCGACATCGTGAAGATCGACCAGTCGTTTGTCCGCCGCATGCTCGAAAGCGCGAAGGACGAGGAGATCGTCCGCGCCGTGATCAACCTCAGCGCAACGCTCGGCCTGAAGGTCATCGCGGAGGGGATCGAGACCGCCGATCACCTGGCCCGCCTCCGCGAGCTCGGCTGCGACTACGGCCAGGGCTACCTCTTCTCCAAGCCGGTCGACGCCGCCGCGATCGAGGCGCTGCTGGCGGCTGGAAAGGTGTGGTGACGGCAACGGCGAAGAAGCTGGCTGTGGCGGGAGGGCTCGAACCTCCGACCACCGGATTAACAATCCGGCGCTCTACCAACTGAGCTACACCACAGTACGGTTGGCGGGAGGCGCATGGTCGCGCAGGTGCGCGTTATTTGTCAACGCGACGTCCGGGCGCCCGATCACTTACGGACCGAGCGCCGCCGCCCCACCTCGGGCGCGACCGTGAACGGGCTGCTCACCCAAGAGCCGCACTCGTTCTCGGCTTCGAGCACGTACGTGGAGGGATGCGTCACCGGGGGCGTGGTGATGGACGTCGCCGGCGCGGGCGCCGTCGCGTAGACGGTGCCGGTCACGGGATTCGGGTCGGTGAGCTTCACCGTATACCCGCCGACGGCGTTCACGGTGAACGGGATCGTGACGCTCGTGCCGCGATCGACGGTCATCGACGACGGCGGCGCGGAGACGAGGTACGGCCAGGTGCAGCCGGAACCCTCGCAGTTCAGCGTCACGTCGATATCTCCACCCTCACCGTCTTCCACGCTCGTGGTGAGGAAGTAGTGCCAGCCCGTCTCACGAACGAGGTGGCTCATCTCCGCACGGAAACTGGTATCGCGGGTGGAGGAGCGCAGCAACTCGTTTTCGCGATACAGACCGAAGAGAGGCTCGAAGCCGAACGCGGTCATTTCGAAGCGGAGCCGGTCGCCTTGCACGGCCCAGATCCACCACCCCGCATACACGCGGTCGTCACCTTGAAATTTGCAACTGTCGGCGTTCAGCGACCACGCGGCGCTTTGCCCGCAGAGGAGGTTCTGGAAGATGCAGGACTGCGGCTCCTCGGGTTCCGGAGGGTAACAATAGTAGTGAACGACATAGGAGCCGCCGGCGAACACGTCTTCCGAGCTGACGACGATCGTCCAGGTACCGGAGCTGCTCAGCTTGTACCAGATCGTCGCGCCGCCACTCCCGCCGGAGATGATCGGCGGCTCGGCCACGTCACCGAGCGGTGAGACGAGCGCGATCCACGGCTTCGTGTACGTCGGCGTGAGAGGGCGCACCATCACCTCGACGACATCGCCCGCGCGTCCGTTGAACGTGTACCGATCGAATCGGGAGCCGTCGTCGAACAGGCAATCGCCCGTTTCGAGCGTACCGAACGTTTCGGAATCACACGATGCGATCTGCCTCGTCGAGCAACTGCCGGCCATCGCAACCACGTTCACGTCCTTGCGGGGCGCGGCAAATCCCTGCGGTACGACCAGGAAGAGAACGGCAGCGACGAGGAGACGCTTATTGGTCGTCATGACGAGACTGGTGACGTGCGCGTTCCGTACCTGCCGCCGGGAGAGGGGCCGTCACGCCGCGTCGGGTCGCGCGCATTCCTTCGCGATCAGCACCAGCTCTTCGATGTTGAACGGCTTGGCCAGCAGGCGGCAGATGCGCTGCAGGAACTCGCAGCTCATCCGGTTCGGGGAGGCGGTCGTCACGACGACGCGGCGCAGCGACTTCGGCTGCGTCAGCTCGAGGTAGCCGAGCACTTCCTCACCGCCGATCCCCGGCATCATCAGGTCGACGATCAGGAGGTCGTACGCCACGGATGCGAGCAGCTCGATGGCCGCGGCGCCGCTCTTCACCCCCTCGGCGGTGAAGTTCTCCCGTTCGAGCACGATCTTCACGAGTTTGAGGATGGCCCCGTCGTCTTCCACGACAAGCGCCCGGTATGAAGATCGACGGTCCATGCACTCCATCGCAGCAAGAGTGCTGCCGTGAAGTCAATGACGCGCCGAAAGCCGCTGCACCGACTCGGCGAGCTCGCCCGGATCTACCGGCTTCTTCAGGTACCCGTCGAAGCCGGCGTCGAGCGCGCGCAGCCGATCTTCGGGACGCCCGAACGCCGTCAGCGCGAGGATCGGCGTCTTGCGCAGCGCGTCGGCGCGCGCCCGCACTTCGGCGAGGAAGACGTAGCCGTCCTCTTCCGGCATCGCGATGTCGCACACCACCACGTCCGGCTCGAGCTTCAGAAAGAGCTGCAGCGCCTCGCGGACGGACGATGCCGTCTGCACGGCGGCGCCCGTCCGCCGCAGGATCGCCGCGACGACGTCGCGGGTGAACTGCTGGTCGTCGATCACGAGCACCGTCACGTCGTCCAGCGGCGGGAGCGATGGGGATGCCGCCGGCACGGCGGTGCGCTGCGTGGCGGCGGGGCTGAGCACCACCGGCGCCGTTTCCATCGCCGGCAGTTCCACGGTGAACTCCGCGCCGCGGCCTTTTCCCTCGCTGGCCGCGTGGATGCGGCCGCCGTGCAGTTCGACGAGCGACCGGACGATCGCCAGGCCGAGACCGATCCCGGCGTGCGGGCGGGTGGCGGAGCTGTCGGCCTGCCGGAACGGCTCGAAGACGTACGGGAGAAACGCGCGGTCGATTCCCTCGCCATTGTCGGAGACGATCAGACGGACGACCGAGCCGCGATGGACGACGCGGAGCGTGACCCTTCCGCCGCGCGGCGTGAACTTGATCGCGTTGGCGAGCAGGTTCCAGACGATCTGCTGGAGGCGCCCCTCGTCGCCGCACACCGGCGGCAACAGCGGCGGAATGCTCGTCAGGATCTCGATGCCCTTTGCCGCGGCGGCCGGATGAACGGTGGTGATCGCCGCCTGCGCGACCGTGCGCAGGTCGGTAGGGCGCGGATCGAACGTCAGCTTCCCCGACATGATCCGTGACACGTCCAGCACATCCTCGATGAGCTGCGCCTGCGCGCTCGCGCTCTGCTCGATCGCGTCGATGGCGACCTGCGCCTCCTCCGGGTCGAGCCCCAGCTTGAGCATGCGCGACCAGCCGAGGACTGCCGTCATCGGCGTGCGTAGCTCGTGCGAGAGCGTGGCGAGGAACTCGTCCTTCGCCCGGTTCGCCGCCTGCGCGGCGCTGTACAGCCGCGCGTTCTCGATGGCGATAGAGGCGCGATACGCGAGCTCCTCCGCCTGCGTGAGGTCCTGCGGCGAGTAGCGCCGGTGCGACGAGACGAGGGCGATCGCGCCCACCACCTCACCACGCGAGCGGAGCGGCACGACCATGAAGGACATGATCCCGAGCTCGCGGAGCATCCGCAGATGCTCCTCGCTGCGCGCGGATTGCACGAGCATCTCGTCCGGAATGAACGGCACCAGCTCCGAGATCCCCGTGCGCATCACGCGGTAGATCGTGTCGGTCTCGGGATCGGGAGGAAACTTCCGGGAGAACTCTTCCGCGAGCGCGATCTTCTCGGGATCGGAGTGCGCGATCGCCAGCCGCTCCCGCAGGTTCCCTTCCGAATCGACGATGTCGACCGTGCACCAGTCGGCGATCCGCGGCACGGCCAGGAACGTGACGTTCCGGAGCGTCTCGCGGTAGTCGAGCGACGAGGCGAAGATCTCGTTCGCCCGCGCGAGAAACGCCAGCCCCTCCTGCCCCACGTGCTGCTCGTGGACGTCGGTGGCGGTGCCGATCCACTCCTCGACCGTGCCGTCTTCGCCCGTCACCGGCACTGTCTTGTCGGCGAACCAGCGATAGGAGCCGTCGGCCTGGCGCAGCAGGTACTCGTCCTCGTACAGCGTCCCGCTGCTCACCGCCGCGTCCCACGCCGCGGTGACGCGCTCGCGGTGCGACGGATGCACCGCCTCCAGCCACCCGCGCCCGCGCATCTCCTCGGCGGTCTGGCCGGTGATCTCCTGCCACGTCGGCGAGTCGCGAAGCGATCCGTCGGCGGTGCTCATCGCGATCGCCTGCCGCGTCGGCGTGGCCAGCACGAGCGAGCGATAGCGCCGCTCCTCTCTCCGCAGCGCGGCACGGTCGCGCGTCAGCGACTCGTAGAGGCGGACGTTGTCGATGGCGACGGCGGCGTGGCCGGCGAGCGCCTCCGCAACCTTCTCCTCCGTCTCGCCGAACACCGCTTCGTCCGCGTGCCCGAAGAAGAGACCGCCGAGAACCTCGCCCGTGCGTGACTTCACGGGGACGGCGAGGTAGCTCACCACCGGCAAATGGCCGGGCGGCATGCCGTGATACGGCGGATTCAGGCCGTAGCGGGGGTCCTTCTGGATGTTGGCGCTGCGGACGATCGCGGAGCCGGCGAACGTCGGCTCGAAGACCGCGGTGTTCCGCGGCATCGGGAACTTCGCGAAGTGCTCGCGCGGCACGCCGGAGATCGCGTAGAGCATGTACGACTCGCCGTCAGCGCCGATGACGTTGTAGAAGAACGCGCCGAACTGCGCGCCGGTGAGCGACGTGGCCGCGTCGGTGATGCGCTGCACGACGGCGTCGAGGTCCAGCCGTGCCGCGACGTCGCGAACAACGTCGGCGAGCTGGTCGTAGCGCTCGGTGGACAGCGCGACCGAGGCCATGTCGGCGAACCCTGCCGCGGCGTCGAGCTCCAGCTCGCTCAGCGCGGCGACCGGTGTGCGGAAGTAGCAGGCGATCGTGCCGGCGGTCTCGCCGCGGATGTTCAGCGGCAGGACCAGCATCGAGGCGATCCCCTCGCTGTCATACAGCGCGCGCCGCGCGTCGACGGCGGGCCAGGCGCGGACGTCGGGAACGAACACCGGCGCGGGAAGCATGACCGCGACGTCCGCCGCGGCGGGTGCGGGGATGGTGACGGCCGGGTATTCGGCAGAGAGGCCGGCCGCCGCCGCGATGCGCCACGTGTGCTCCCGCGACTCCAGGCGCCAGAGGGCGACGGCGTCGGCTCCGAAGAAGCGCATCGCCAGCTCGACGAGGCGGCCGCGCAGCTCTTTGCCGGCGATGTTCGCGCGCGTCAGCGCGGAGAGGTCACGGAGGCCGCGCACGATTTCCGCCGCGAACACCTCTCCCCTCTTCCCGTTCATGGAATCGCCGACCGACATTGCTCCCGATCCATGCAAAAACCACGGCCACGACCGCGGGCGCCTAACGTTTGAGCACGCGAAGCGTACTCAGTGACAGGAGGGTCCATGCGTCAGACAGTCCTGAGGTTGCTCGTCTTTTCGATACTCGCGGCCGGCGTCGTGCAGGCGGCGGAGCCGGGCGAGCAGCGTGCGCGCGGCTGGGTCGAGGCGTTCAACAGCGGCGATGACGAGACGCTCGACCGCTACGCCGCCGCGCACCTCACGCCCGAGGCGCTGAACCGGCGCGAGCCGGCGATCCGCCGCGCCTCCTACCGTGCGATGTTCGAGCGCCACGGCAAGCTCGAGATCGTCAGCGCCGCCGTCGACAACGGCATCCTGCTGTTGCAGGCCAAGCCGGAGCGCGGCGACCCGGTGACGGTCCGTTTCCGTATCGAGCCTTCCGCGCCTCATCGGATCGAAGGGGTGGCGATCGTCCCGCGGCGCGCGCCGGGCGCCCCGGCGCTGCCGCCTCTGACGCTGCCCGGCAAGACCTCCGGCGAGGTGAAGAAGGTTCTAGATCCCTACCTCGCGTGGCTGGCGGCGCAGGACTCGTTCGCCGGCACGGTCGCCGTCGCGAGGAACGGCGTCATCCTCTTCGAAGCGGCGTACGGTCTCGCCAGCCGCCGCTACGACGTGCCGCACAAGACCAGCACCCGCATCAACCTCGGCTCCATCACCAAGGAGCTCACGCAGGTGGCGATCGCGCAGCTCGCCGACGCCGGCAAGCTCGACCTCGACGTGCCGATCGTCAAGTACCTGCCGCAGTACCCGAACCAGGAGGTGGCGAAGAAGGTGACGATCCGGCAGCTCCTGACTCACACGTCGGGACTCGGCGACATCTACACGGAGCGCTTCAACGCCGTCTCGAAACTCGACTTCGACACCGTGCAGAGGTTCATCGACTTCTTCGCGCCCGACCCGCTGCAGTTCGAGCCGGGCACGCGCGAGAAGTACTCGAACTACGGCTTCGCGGTTCTTGGCGCGGTCGTCGAGGCGGTGTCGGGCGAGAGGTACTACGACTACATCCACAAGCACGTGCTGCGCGCCGCCGGAATGGAGACCTCCGGCTTCTTCGACCTTCTGGAGATCACTCCCGACCTGGCCATGGGACACACGAAGGCGATGTCGGACGCGGGGCCGGTGTGGCTGGAGAACACACTCCTCCGCTACAACACCATCGGCTTTCCCGGCGGCGGCAGCTACTCGACGGCGCGTGAGATGGTGTTGTTCGACCGCGCGGTCCGGACGGCCAAACTGACGAGCGCGAAGTCGGCCGCCTGGATCCTGCGGCACGACGCGCGGACTGACGGTGCATTCACCGCGCTGCGGTCGGTGGCCGGCGGCTCCGTGGGGGTGAACGCGCAGCTCTCCGGCGACGGCATCTGGACCGTCGCCGTCCTCGCGAACATGGACCCGCCGATCGCGCAGGACCTCGGCGACGCGATCTTCGAGGCTCTTCGCCGCTGACCGCGGCGGCGATCAGATTCCGCGAATGACGCGGTGGACGGCGCGCAACCGTTCCACCGCGTGCGGCATGTCGGCGTGGATACAGATCGTGTCGAAGGTGATGGGAACGCGGCTGCCGTCCCGCGCGACGACGACGCCGTCTCTCCCGAGGAGCTCCGCCTGTGCCGCGGCTTCGTCGACCGTGAGCGTGGAGCCGGCGATCGCGCGCGGCGTGAGCGACCCGTCGGGCTCGTAGCGGCGGTCGGCGAACGCCTCGCGGATGACGCGCGTGCCGGCGTCGCGGGCCGCGGCGGCCATCTGCGACGCGTCGGGCGCGACGATGGCCATCTCCGGGTCGACGGCGCGCATCGCCTCGATGATGACGGCGGCGAGCGCGCGATTCTTGTGCGCGTCGTTGTACAGCGCGCCGTGCGGCTTGACGTGCTTCACCTTCGCGAACGCGCCGAGGGCTTGCAGTTGCGCGACGAGCGTGTCGCGCAGCGCGTCGTGCGGCATGTCGAGCGACTTGCGGCCGAAGTGCTCCCGGTCGGGATAGGAAGGGTGCGCGCCGATGCGGACGCCGTGCTCGCGCGCCAGCCGTGCCGCTTCGCGCATCGACTGTTCGTCGCCGACGTGGCCGCCGCAGGCGACGTTGACGCTGGTGAGGAGCGGCCACAGCTCGTCCTCGCCCGGCGAGCCTTCGCCGAGATCGGCGCTGAGGTCGATCACAGCTCGGTGCCTTTCGTCTCGGGCAGGAGCCAGATGAGGATCGCGCCGAGGGCGAAGAAGAGCGCGTCGACGGCGATCGAGAAGCCGAGGCCGTGCTTCGCGGCGGCGGCGCCGATGGCGTACGGCGCGAGCGCGGAGACGAGGCGGCCGGCGTTGTAGCAGAAGCCCTGCGCGCTGGCGCGGATGCGCGTCGGGAAGAGCTCCGCGAGCATCGCCCCGAAGAGCGAGAAGTAGCCGTGCGCGAAGTAGCCGACCAGCGGCCCGACCAGCAGCAGCGTCCAGGCCGAGCGGGCGCCGAAGGCAAAGAGCGGGACGACGGCCGTCGCGCCGATCATGAACAGCGTGAAGGCGGGGCGGCGGCCGATCCGGTCGGCGATCCAGCCGAAGCTGACGTAGCCGCAGAACGCGCCGAGCTGCAGGACGATCAGCCACGCCGCCGACTTCGTCACCGTCAGGCCGGCGCCTCCCTGCTCCACCGGCGTCGCCAGGAAGGCCGGCAGCCACGAGGTCACGCCCCAGTAGGCGACGAGGACGCTGCTCGCGACGAGCGTCGCCAGGAACGTACGCCTGCGCAGCTCGGGAGCGAAGATCTCGCTCCAGCGCGTCGTCTGCGCCCGATCGCGCGTGCGCCACACCTCCGGCTCCTCGACCGTGCGGCGGACCACGAACGCGAGCACCGCCGGCGCCGCGCCGATGAGGAAGAGCACGCGCCAGCCGAAGCGCTCCAGCACCAGCGCCGACAACGCGGCGGCGATCAGCGCGCCGATCGCCCAGCCCGACTGCATGATCCCCATCGCCTTCGCGCGATGCTTCGCCGGCCACGTCTCCGCGACGAGCACCGAGCCGCACGACCACTCCCCGCCCATTCCCAGCCCGACCAGCACGCGCCACGCGATGAGCTGTCCGAGACTCTGCGCAGTGGCCATGCCGGCCGTCGCGCCGGAGTACAGCAGGATGCTGATCGTCATCGCGCGCACGCGGCCGATGCGGTCGGCGATGCGGCCGAAGACGATGCCGCCGATCGCGCTTGCGACGAGCGCCATGACGATCGGCAGGCTGACCTGCTCCTTCGAGAGGCCGAACTCCTTCTGGATCGGCAGCAGCGCGAAGGTGAACAGGAGAAAGTCCATGGCGTCGAGCATCCAGCCGAGCTGCGCGGCCCAGAGCGCGCGCCAGGCTTTCTTATCGACGCCGGAGAACATGTGGCGGCGATTATCGCCGCGTTATCGGTTATCAGGAACCGTGCGCCGCATGCGCACGGCGTTATCTGCGCAGCCTCGCCTGAGGAGCGTCGGGTGCGGGAGCGAATTTTTCGCGACGGGCTCGCTCTCGTATGAATCGCTCCGTCAGCCGAACCTGCCCAGTCAACCCCGCGCGCCTTGGGGGCGCGCGGTTCCCGACAACTGAGAACCGCGCGCGCAGACGCGCCGCTTACTTCCGCTTCGCGATCGTGCTGCTCCCGGAGTGCACCGCCACGCGGTCGACCGCGCCGCTCGCGTCGGGGAGGAACTCGACGGAGATGCCGGTGAGCTCGCGGATGCGGAAGAGGGTGCCGCGGACCGGGACGAGGTCGCGGGCCCTGCCGACGCGCACCCACTGCAGCACGTTGTCCTCGCGCAGGACGACCTCCACGGGGATGCCGTCGAGGTCGTACGTGCCGACGAACCGCCGCAGGAAGGCGGGATCGGACATCTCGGCGGGAGGCTGCTTCGCGAAGACGATCGGCGGGACGTTCGAGTCCATCGGCACCGCCACGCCCGACACCTCCCCTTCCAGGTCGGTCTCGAACTTCACGCGCGACGCGTCGAGGATTGCCGTACGGTCCTGCGGCGTCTGGAAGACGTCGTAGTGCCAATGATCGAGCCGTGCAGTGAAGCCGTTGTAGGTGAGATGCAGCGCGCCGTCGCGCAGCGTCACGTCGAGCGCGCCGTAGCCGGGACCGGAGTAGCGGCCCGCGTACTCCTCGAGCGCGTGCGACGGACGCGTGCCGGGCTTGCGATCGCTGACGCCCGCCGTCTTCGCCGCCTCTTCGCCGGCGAACGACTTCCGTTCGAGGTCCGCGTACTTTTCCACCATCCCGGAGCGGGGGAGGCCGAGGAGGCGGTCGACGATCTCCCACGGCAACCCGTCGCGCAGGCGCGCGCCGGAGCGGTTCGTGAGCACGACGATGCCGATCTTCTCGCGCGGCAGGAGCGTCACGGTGGCCGCGGCGCCCGGCATGTTGCCGCCGTGCTCCGCGACCTCATAGCCGCGATAGGTGCTGACGAAGAGCCCCATCCCGTAATGGTCGTACCCGAACTCCGGGAAGACCGACGGGCTGATGGGCATGTTCGGCTGCATCATCGCCTCGACGTCCGACTTCTGCAGGATGCGCTTCCCCTCGAGCTCGCCGCCGCCGAGCATCATCCGGACCCAGCGCACGAGATCGCGCGCGGTCGAGTTCAACCCTCCGGTCGGCGCCATCTGCTCGGCCGACTCGTACTCCTCGGGAGCGATGTTCCGCTGGTTGTCGAGCTCGTACCCGAGCGCGGCGTCCGCGTCACCGGCGAGGTTGCCGAGCACGAAGTGCGTGCGCGTCATGCCGAGCGGCTCGAGCAGCGAGAGGCGCACGTGGTCCTCGTACGAGCGCCCCGACAGCCGCCCGGCGAGATAGCCGGCGGTCATGAACATGAAGTTGTTGTACTGGAAGCGCGTGCGCATGTCCTTGCTGAACGGGAAATGCGGCAGCTGCCTGTACAGCTCCTCGCGCGAAAGCGCCGAGCCGAACCAGGCGAAGTCGTGGCGCGGCAGACCGATGCGATGCGTCACGAGATCGCGCGTCGTGGCGCGAAGCGTCGCGTAGTCGTCGTGCACGCGAAAGTCCGGCATGTAGTCGCGCACCGGCTTGTCCCAGTCGAGTTTTCCCTGCCGCACGAGCGTGCCGAGAGAGGCGACGGTGAACTGCTTCGTGATCGACGCGATCGGGAACGTCGTATCGGGCGTGACCGGCTTGCGGTTCGCCACGTCGCGCCAGCCGTAGCCCTTCAGCAGGACCACCTCGTCGCCGACCACGACCGCCACCGCCGCGCCGGGGATCTTCTGATCCTGCAGCGCCCCCTCGATGTAGGCGTCGATGCCGGCCAGCGCTTTTTTCGGATCGGGCGGCGCGGCGGCTGCGGCTGTGAGGGTGGTGAGGGTGAACAGCACCAGGAGGAGCGACGTCTGGCGGATTCTCATCGGTGCGATCGTAACCGAACGCGCAGCCTTACGCTCGCAGCCGCTGCAGCATGAACGTCTCGATCGCGACGTCCGCCGCGATGCCGCCCGACTTGCGCTTGATCTCGATATCGGCCAGCGCGGTCAGTGCACGGAACAGCTCCGCCTCGGAGTAGTTGCGCGCCGCTTCCCACTTCTTGAGCAGCGGGAAGGGGTGGGGGCGCTGACGCACGAGCCCGTGCGCTTTCATGTAGTCGCCGAGCCGGTCGGCGAGGGTGTCTTTGAAGCGGTTGTAGTCGACGCGCTGCTTGAGGTTGACGTTCTGCGCCTTCGCGAACGAGTGGATGCCGATCATCTGGCGCACCTCGTCTGCGAGCGGGAAGAGGAAGCGGCCGTAGTGCATGTCCACCGGCATCTTCGGATCTTCCCGTTTCCCCTGCGCCACGAGCTCGCGCAGCTTCGACACCGCCTCGAGAATCTTCCCCTCGGTGAAGAGCGATCCCAGCTCGTAGCGTGCGCCCCCCTCGACGGCGGCGATCTCCTTCTCGACCAGGTCGGCGGTGACGCGGCCGCCGGTGCCGACGAGGGTGACGAGGCGCTCCACCTCGTTCAAGGCGCCACGCAGCTCCGGAACGTCTTTCGAGAACTTGTCGGCGAGGATGCGCTCGAAGCCCATGCGCTGGCGGAGGCGCGCCACCGCGTTCGCGTCGAACTTCACGCTCGCCTCGGCGGCGATGGAGGCGATGGCCTGGTCGAGCGCGGCGTTGAAGCCCTCGCGGGTGAGGTCGGCCACGATGACCGCGCCGTTCTTGTCGACGAGGTCGATCGTCGCCGAGTCGCGCGGGATCTCGCCCGTGCGCATCAGGAGGATGGTGCCGGGCGCGCCGCCGCGGGAGATCGCCTCCATGAGCATCGCCGCGTCATCCTCGCCGCGTCCCGCCTTCTTGCCGGTGTTGCGGCAGAACGCGAGGAGGTCGGTGAGCGTGTTGTCGAGCGTCACGCCGAGCGCGTCGGCGATGGCGCGGTCCTTCATCTCCAGGTCGGCGCCGGCGACACCCATGACGTGCAGCAGCTTCGCCGAGGCGGAGGCGCGCTTGCGGTCGGTCTTCGCGCTCTTCCAGTCGGCGACTGCCTTGTCGTACAGGCTCGCAATCTCCTTCGCCGACACAAACGCGTTCACCTCCGGCACGATCAACAGCCGCGCGCCGGCAAAGAGAGACCCGGTGCGGTATGAGTCGAGGATGGCGCCGAGATCGGTGCCGGGCTCGTAGGACTCGACTGAGATGGAAGGATTCGCGGCGACGATGGCATCGCGGACCTGGTGGAAGGCGTGCTCGGAGAGGTAGTCGGAAGAGCCGCCGATGAGGAGAACCCTTGGCGGCTTGGATTGCGCGATGTTCGCGAGGATCGTGGTGAGGGGCTTTGGCATGGGCGGCTGAATGAAGAAGTTCGAATGAAGAATTAAGAGGGAAGCAGCGGCGAGACGCAACTGCGCGCTCTCAATTCTTCATTCTTCATTCGAACTTCTTCATTCAAAAAAAGGGAGCGCCGAAGCGCTCCCAAGCAAATCACTACGAACGCGGCAGGAAACCCCTACTGAAGCATCCCCTTTTCCTGCAGCTCCTGGCAATCGATGCAGAACGGCGTCCACGGAACCGCCTGGAGGCGCTTCTCGCCGATGGTGACGCCGCAGTTGGTGCAGACGGCGTAGGTGCCTTCCTTCATGCGGGTGAAGGCCTCTTCGATGAGCATGAGCAGGTTGCGCTCGGCGTCGGAGAGGGAGAAGTTGAGCTCTTTGGAGTAGGCGCTGTAGGCCTTGTCGGCGAGATCCTGGATCCCGTCGTCGACGGCGGTGTTGCCGGCCTGCTTGTCGCGCTCGAACGAGTCGAGAAGCTCGCGCTGCTTGGTGCGGAGCGCATCCTCGTGATGCTGATGCGGATTCGGTTTGGTCTTCGCTTTCGCCATTCGAGAGCCTCGTGAACTACTTGTGATACGAAATGTTGCGCATCAACGTGCAGGCCCGGTAGATCTGTTCCAGCAGGAGGACGCGTGCGAACTGATGCGGGAGGGTCATCGGGGTGAGGGCGAGCAGCTTGTCCGCCCGGTGCCTGACCGAGTCGTCGAAGCCGACATCGCCGCCGACGACGAAGTTGACGCCGTGCGGACTGTCGATGGTCAGCCTCTCCAACCACTTCGCAAACTTCAAAGAATCAACGGTTTGGCCTCGTTCGTCGAGGACCACCACGTACCCGCGATCGGGGATCGCGGCCAGCAGGCGCGCGGATTGAGCGCGCATGATAGCCACATCGCTCTGAGCTTGTCTACCGCGCTCGGAAGCGACTTCGGCGACCTCGATCGGAAAGAAATGTCTGATCCGATTGATGTACCGCTCCGCGACCGCGGCCAGCTCAGAGTCGGCATGGGAACCGGACCAGATGAACCTAAATTTCATGCGCTCCGCTCACTCCAGTCCGTACTTCTTCCTCTTCTCCAGCAGCGTCTTCCGGTTGATCCCGAGGATCTCCGCGGCACGGGAGTAGTTCTTCCGCGTCCGGCGGATCACCTCCGCGATGTAGTGCGACTCCAGCTCGTCGAGCGTCCAGGAGCCACGGGCGGCGGTGGTGACGAGATCGTCCGCGGCGCGGACCGGCAACGAGGCGGCGGTGATGCGGTCGCCGTCCTCGAGCAGCGCGGCGCGCTCGATGGCGTTGCGCAGCTCGCGGATGTTGCCGGGCCACGAGTAGCTCGCCAGGACCCGCTGCGCGTCGGGCGCGAAGCGCTTCTTCTTCGCGAACTCCTTCGCCAGCGCCGCCAGGTCCTCGGGGCGCTCGCGCAGAGGCGGCAGCGTGAGCGTGACGACGTTGATGCGGTAGTAGAGGTCGCGCCGCAGCTCGCCGCTCGCGAGCAGCTCCTGGAGGTCGCCGTTCGTCGACGAGATCACCCGCGCCTCGAACGGCACCGTGCCGCCGCCGAGGCGGGAGAAGCGCTTCTCCTGGATTGCGCGGAGGAGCTTCGCCTGCAGCGGCGGCGTGAGCGCCGAGATGCCGTCGAAGTAGACCGTGCCGCGGCGGGCGGTCTCCAGGCGGCCGACCTTCCGCGACTGGGCGTCGGTGAAGGTGCCGCGCTCGTGGCCGAAGAGCTCACTCTCGAAGAGATCAGCGGGGATGCTCGCGCACTCGATGTGCACGAACGGCTCGTCGCGGCGGGGGCTGCAGGCGTGGATGGCGGCGGCGAGATGGTCTTTGCCGGTGCCCGACTCGCCGAGGATCAGGATGCTGACGTCGTGGTCGAGGACCTTCTCGACCGTCTCCAGGACGTTCCGCATCGCGGGGTTCCGCGTGTGGAAGAAGTCCCGGAGACGCGGCTCACGACGTCTTCTTGAAAGCACGCTGCTCGGCTTCTCCGGTGTACTCCGCCGTGACGTTCGGCGCGTCCCCCCAGAGCCGCTCGAGCCCGTAGAACCGGCGGACGTCCTCGGTGAAGATGTGCACGATGAAGTCGCCGAAGTCGAGCAGCACCCAGCGTCCCGGCGTGGTCCCCTCGACCAGCAGCGGCTTGACGCCGAGCTCCGACTTGAGGCGCTCCAGGATCGAGTCGGCGATGGCGGAGGCCTGCCGCTCGTTGCCCGCGGAACAGAGGATGAAGTAATCGGCAATCGACGTCAGCTCGCCCACCTGCAGCACGTCGAGGTCGGTCGCCTTCTTGTCGAGCGCCGCGGCTACCGCGAGCCGGACGCGGGATTCAATCGAAGAATCGGTCACGATTGGCCCTTTCGATACAGTCCGTAGTGATGAATGTAGCGCGAGACCGGCGGCGGAACCAGATCCTCGATCGGTTCCCCGTCCCGCACCCGCCTGCGGATCTCGGTGGAGGAGATGGGGATCGTCGCGTTCTCAGCGAATGCGATCGCGCCATGCGTGGGGCGCGACTCGACGCCGGTGACGCGCGACTGCAGCACCGGCAGGACCGCCGCTCCAGCGTTGCGCGAGAGGACGACGAAGTTCGCCAGCTCGAAGATCCGGTCGAGCGACTTCCACTCCGTCAGCTTCTCCAGGTTGTCGTCGCCGATCACCCAGTCGATGGTCGCGCCGGGAGCGGCGCCGCGCAGCTCTTCGAGCGTGTCGACCGTGTACGAAACCTTCCCCCGCTCCAGCTCGAGCGGCGACGCGTAGAGCGCGTCGTGGCCGGCGACGGCGAGCGCGGTCATGGCGAAGCGGTGATAGCCGGAGACGGCGTCACGGTGCGTCTTGAACGGCTGCACGCGCGCCGGGATGTAGAGCACACGGTCCCACTGCACTCGCTCGCGTACGGCGAGGACCGGGTCGAGATGGCCGCGATGGATCGGGTCGAACGTGCCGCCGCAGATGCCGATTCTCATAGAGGCGGTGAGGCGGCGAGGTGCTGTTCCTCCTCGCGGCTCCCGTGCTCGCGCACGAACCGGGCGAGCCTGCGCACCAGCTCGCGCACGCCGTCGCCGACGACGGCCGAGATCTCGAGGTACTCGTACCCGTTGCGCTCCGCGTAGGCGCGCAGTTGCTCGCTGTTGCCGGGGACGACCGAGTCGAGCTTCGAGCCGCAGACGATGCGCGGCTTCTGTGCGAGGAGCTGGGAGTAGAGCGCCAGCTCGCGCGCGATCACCTCCGCGTCGGCGGCCGGGTCGTCGTTCGCGGAGAGATCGACCAGGTGCACCAGCACCGAGCAGCGCTCCACGTGGCGGAGGAACTGGTCGCCGAGGCCATGACCCTCATGCGCCCCCTCGATGAGGCCGGGGATGTCGGCGACGACGAAGGTCTGCCCCTCGTCGGCGCTCACGACGCCGAGGTTCGGGACGAGGGTCGTGAACGGATAGTCGGCGATCTTCGGCTTGGCGGCGCTGATGACGGAGATGAGCGTCGACTTGCCGGCGTTCGGCAGCCCGATCAGGCCGACGTCGGCGATCAGCTTCAGCTCGATGAAGAGCTCGCGCTCCTCGCCGGGGTTGCCGTCCTGCGCGAAGCGGGGGGCCTGGCGGGTGGCGGTGGCGAAGTGCTGGTTGCCCCAGCCGCCGCGTCCGCCTTTAGCGACGAGCACGCGCTCGCCGTCTTCCTTGAGGTCGGCCAGGATCTCCTCGGTGACCTTGTCGCGGACGACCGAGCCGATCGGCAGCTCGATGGTGACGTCTTCCCCGTCGTGCCCGGAGCAGTTCGAGCCCATGCCGTGCTGGCCGCGGCCACCCTTCCACTCCTGCTGGAACTTGAGGTGGTAGAGCGTGTTGAGGCGGCGGGAGGCGACGATCCAGACGGAGCCGCCGGTACCGCCGTCGCCGCCGGACGGGCCGCCCTTGGGGACGAACTTCTCTCTGCGGAAGGCAACACAGCCGTGTCCGCCGTCGCCGGCTTTGACGCGGATGGTCGCCTGATCGATGAACATCAAAGGTCCTTACTGCTAAGCATGTACCACTGTAAAAGAAAAGCACCGCCGGAGGCGGTGCCTTGAGGACAGCGACGCGGTGAGCTTACTCGGCGGCGACCGGAGCGACGCTGATGAAACGGCCGCGCTCGCCCTTGTCGGTGAACTGCACGATGCCGTCGATCTTGGCGAAGAGCGTGTGGTCGCGGCCGAGGCCGACGTTCACACCAGGCTGGAAGCGGGTGCCGCGCTGGCGGACCAGGATCGAGCCGCCGGTGACGAACTGGCCGGCGAAGCGCTTGACGCCCAGCATCTTCGGCTGCGAGTCGCGGCCGTTGCGCGAAGAGCCCTGACCTTTTTTATGAGCCATGTGAGTGTCTCCCGATTAAACGTTGATGCTGTCGATACGGACTTCGACGACGTCCTGACGGTGGCCGTGGGTCCGCTTCGTGTGGTTCTTGCGGCGCTTCTTCTTGAAAACGATGATCTTCTGGCCGCGGGTCTCGTTGAGAACCGTGGCCACGACGGAAGCACCCTCGACAGTCGGGGCCCCTACCTTCGGCTGATCGCCGCCAATCATCAGAACTTCACTGAACGTGACCTTGTCCTGATCGGCGCTGCCGAGAACGTCACGCTCGACCTGCAGGCGATCGCCCGCGGCAACGCGATACTGCTTTCCACCGGAACGAATGATGGCGTACACAATGACCTCCGAAAGGACCCGCGCTTTTAACACACCGCTACTGATGCGGTCAAACTGCGGAAGTCTCTGAAACCGCACGACGGGAAGGCCTATTCCGCTCCCGCCGGAACACCGCTCAACCGGTAGATCAGGATCGATCGGCCGGCACGTCCGACCTCTTTCGCCCCGGTCCGGGCCATGAACGCCCGCCACTCCTCCCGCGCCTCCGCCGTCCAGTAGTTCCCGGTCAGGTTCGTGGCACTGACGGCGAGGAGGCCGGGGACGGCGGCGCGAAGGCCGTCCTTCGGCTCGTACTCGTAACCGAGGAAGAGGTTGTGGTGGCGGATGCCGTAGTAGCGGGGGTCGGCCGTCCCGAAATAGCAGAGGTTGATCGGCTCGCTCACCTTCTCCCGCTCCAGCCAGCGGCGGAGCTTCACCAGGTCCTGCCCCCAGTCGTAGTTCGAGTCGGCGAGGTGGCGGTAGCCGTTTGCGGGCCCGCCGCCGAGCTCGTTGACGTACGACAGCCGGTTCGGCTGCAGACCGGTGTAGGCGAGGAGCAGCAGCACGGCCGCGGCCGCCGCGATCCGCGTCCGCGCCGCGAACCGTAGCCAGCGCGCGGCCAGGACGCCGCACAGCAGAAAGAGAAACGGATAGAGCGGGAGGAGATGGCGGTGGCCGATGTTGAGGTTCGCCCGGACCACCACGAGGAGGTAAATGACGACCGGAATCCAGACGAAGCGCAGCCGCCGGCGGTGCGCGGGCGTGCGCAGCACCGCCACCAGGGCGCAAACGATCAGGACCAGCGCCGCCACCGGCGTCTTGAGGACGAACGTCCAGAAGAAGTAGCTCGGGAAGCCGACGTCGGAGTATTCGCCGCGGAGATAGGCGGCGCGGAACAGAGACCGCTCGCGCACGAACGCGGCGCCGTAGAGGTACGCCTCCGGCAGGAGGTGCATCCGGTCGAGGGCGAGCAGCACCTTCCCCATCCCCCGCACGGAGGCGTACTGAAGGGCGCTTCGCGACTCCTCCTCCGTCGGCGGGCGGCGGTGCTCGGCGAAGAAACGGGAGTCGGCCGCGTGGCGGCGCAGCGAGTACTCCAGCGGGAAGTGCCCCGGGACGCGGTCGGGCAGCCGCGGCGCCGGGTGCTTCGCCTCGGCCGCGGCGGTCGCGGCAGGATCGGCGGCGGCGGAGTAGCGCCATCCGTACGCGGCCCAGATCCCGACGTACGCCGTCAGCGCCGCGGCCCCTACGAGCGCGAAGGCGACTCTCGTCCGCCGCAGCAGCGCCAGCACCGCCAGCAGCGGCACCAGCACGACGGCGCTGAACTTCACCAGAAACGCCGCGGCACTGAACAGCGCGAACGCGACGGCGGAAGGCCAGGAGAACCGCTCCGTCGCACGCCAGAAAAAGTACGTCGAGCCGAAGAGGCAGAGCGCGATCGGGACGTCGGTCGTGACGAGCGAACCGTGCGCGACCAGCGACGGCTCCGCGACGAAGAGCGCCAGCGAGAGCAGCGCGCCCGCGGTTCCGAAGAGCTCGCGCGACCATAGATAGATGAGGAGGCCGAGCAGCAAGCCGAACGGCACCATCATCCGGCGGGCGCGGGCGACCACCCCCTCGGCGTCGTTGAGAAAGTCGGCGCGGGTGACGGCGGCGGTCCCTTCCACCCGGTCGGTGGTCGGGCGTCCGAGCCGCGCCAGCGCCGCGGGGCGCATCCCGTAGAGCAGCTCGTGCGCGTACCGCCACTGCGCCGGGGGGAAGGCGAGCGCCGCCTCCCAGTAGCGCGCCAGCTCGTTCGCGCTCTCGTCGAGCGGACCGGTCGCCAGCGCCGCGACGCGCTTCACGAGCGGCGGGTGCTCGGGATTGAGCCGGTAGTCGCCGTACCGCGCGTAGCTGTAGCCGGCGGCGATGTGCGCCGGCTCGTCGTACGTCGGCGAGGTGTTGGCGATCTCGTACAGCGCCGCGCCGGCGAAACAGGAAAGGAGGAGGACGACCGCAACGGCCTCCGCGACGATTCGCCTCGACATCGCCCGTAGCCTACCGAAGCGCGCCGGTGACGGCAAAAAGAAAGGGCGCCCGAAGGCGCCCTTTCAGTGAACGGCTGAACGGAAACTTAGAAGCGGAGGCGGACACCCGCCTGGTAACGGCGCGGCTCGAGGAGCGCGCGGTCTTCCGCGTAGTTGAAACGGGTGACGCTGGTGTCGTGCGACTGCTCGACGAAGATCGCGTCCTGGTTGTTGAACACGTTGTAGACGTCGAGGAAGAGGTCGACACCGAACTGGCGCACCTGCATCAGGTAGCGGAGCTTCGCATCGAAGTTCATGTAGCTCGGGTGGGTCTCGGCGCCGGTCTGCGCGATCCCGTTCGGGTTCGTGCGCAGGATGCCGTGGTTGACGTAGATGTCGTACTGACCGGGGATGAAGATGTCGGACTCGGTGTAGTGCGCGCCCGAGCTCCAGTAGGCCAGACCGCCCACCTCGAGGTTGAACGGCGTGCGGTACATGCCGTAGAGCTTGACCTGGTGGTCGATCGAGCCCGGCAGCTTGCCGTACATGTACGGCTGGCGCGGATCGAGCTCGAGGAAGTCACCCTGCAGGTCGGCGTTCGCGTCGGAGTTGGTGTTGCCCTCCGCATCGCGCCACGAGTACTGCACGCTGCCGGTCCAGTTGTCCTGGAAGCGGCGCTCGAAGGCGAGGTCGACACCGTTGGTGCGGCGCTTGCCGCCGATGATGTTGCCGAGGAAGAAGTTGACCGGACCGGCGATACCGGTGGCCGGCCAGCCATGCTGCTCCGGCTTGAGGGCCAGCTCGGCCGGAACTTCGCCGCCGGTGCAGCCGGACGCGGCGCACGCGTAGCCGGGCAGCGCCCAGTAGACGTACGGGTCGTAGTCTTCGATGAGGTTGTCGTCCTTGCGCTGGAAGGCCTGCGCCATGAACGCGTACGTCGGGGTGAGGTTGATGCCGTAGGTGAGCGAGAACTCGTCCTGGGTCGGGTTCTTCAGGTTCGGCGCGAAGCCGGCGTCACGGAACTCCTTCGAGCCGCGAAGGCGGTAGGTGTACCAGTCGTTGCCGATGAAGACCTGCTCGGCGTTGACCGTGCCGGAGATGTTGCCGCCGAAGTGCACCATGTCGGTGCGGATCGGGTCGAAGTAGCGGCCGTAGAAGGCGGTGACCTTCTGGCGTCCCTGACCGCCGATGTCCCAGGTGAAGCCGAGGCGCGGCGAGAAGGTCGGATCCATGTCGAGGATCGTGGAACCGTCGGAGGCGATGTACTCCCAGTCCTCCATGCGCACGCCGGCGTTCAGCGTGTAGTTGCCGAAGTGCCAGTCGTCCTGCAGGAAGGCGGTCTGGGCCTCGGCGATGACGTTGTTGCGTCCCACTTCGAGGTTCTGCGTGCGGAGGAAGTTCACGCCGTACGGGTTGTTCGCGGTGCTGTTGAACGTGAGCGCCTTGAACTCTTCCTCGGACAGCACGCCGTCATGGTTGGTGTCGGCGAACGTGAACGCGCTGGAGGTCGTGTCGGTCTTCAGCTTGTTGAAGACGTTGTTGTACTCGCTCGACGAGAAGTAGTTCTCGCCGCGGGTGAAGCCGAAGGTGGAGCCGGCCAGCTGCGGCGCGAGCGACGTCATGCTGACGCCGCCGTTGAAGCGGCTGAAGGTCTGGTCCTGAAGCTCGGTCCACTGGATGCCACCCTTGAGGGTGTGCGTGCCGGCGGCGTTGAAGAAGTAGCTGGCCGCGATGTCGGCCTGGTCGCGCTTCTGGATCTGGTCGAGGAGCGTCGAGGCGCTGCCGAAGTCCGTCTCGAAGAACTTCTTGCCGGCGCTGGTCGGGTAGCGGATCTGGTTGCGGACGCCGAGCTCGGGGAACATCGGGCGCTGGAGGTACTCCTCCTCGAAGCGGCCGTAGCGGCCGTCGAGGACGAAGGAGCCGCCGATGACGTGCTGGATGGAGGCGGAGATCGTCTCCGGGGTGTCTTCGATGCGGTAGTACCAGTTCGGAACCAGGTCCTGGTCCTGCGCGGCCTGGTTGTTGACGCCCTGGATCTCACGAGGATCGGAGAAGAGCTGGCCGATGATCGTGGTGGCCTCGGTGGCCTTGAGGGTCACCTTGCCGAAGTAGTTGCTGCGCTCCTGCTTGTAGAAGCCGCTGGCGCCCGTGCCGGAGGCGACCGGCGAGAGCGGGTAGGTGTCTTCGGTCTCACGGATCTGGCCGGAGAGGAAGAACCAGGCGCGGTCGCGAACGATCGGGCCGCCGAGGGTGAGGGCGGCGTCCTTGCGCTCCGGCTGGAACGCGTGCAGGCGCTGGTCCTGGGTCTTGAAGCCTTCGTACATGCCGGTCGTCTGGAGGTAGTAGTTCACCGAGCCGGAGAACTCGTTGCCGCCGGACTTGGTGACGACGTTGCCGACGAAGCCCTTGCCGCCGACGAACTCGGCCGGAACGCCCGAGGTGACGACTTCCTGCTCGAGGATGACTTCGTTGTTGAAGGTCATCGTGCCGCGGCCGTTCCCCATGTCGGTGACGTTCAGGCCGTCGATGTAGTAGGTGTTGTCGCGGGAGCCGGTCTTGCCGAAGCGGCCCTGGACGCCGCGGTCGGCGTAGTTGTTCCCGCCCTTGCCGGCCGGGTCGATCGGGGTGTCGCTGCCGCCCGAGTTCGGGACGACGTTGACGCCCGGGACGAGCTGCGCGTAGGCCTTGTAGTCACGGCCGACCGGCAGCGCCTCGACCTCTTCGAGCGTGACGTGCTCGGCGATCGTGGAGCGGCTGGTGTCGACCATCGGCGCTTCCGCGGTGACGGTGATGGACTCGGAAACCGCCTCGGTGTTCAGCTTGAGGCCGAGCGCGGACGTCGAGTTCTGCTCGACCGTCGCGGTCTGCGTCGTCGGCTGGAAGCCGGAGAGCGAAGCCTTGATCGTGTACCGGCCGGGGGTCATGCCGGCGAGAACCGCCTGCCCGGTGCTGTCGGTGACGACCGTGCGGGTGCCGATCTGCACCGGCGAGCTGGCCTCGACCGTGACGCCCGGGAGCACCGCTCCGGTGGCATCAGTGACCGTGACCGAGATATTGCCGTACGTCGCGCCGAACACCGGCACGGCGAGCAGCGCCATGACTGCTAATAGGACCGTGAATCTCCTCATCTACGCGCCTCCTGAGAATTGATCGTCCAGCGGACGCGCTGCGCCCCGCTGGTACGAAATTTGGAACTGGTGATTGCCGAAAGAACGCCGGATTGTAACCAACCCGTCACGCAAACAGCAACCGGGTGACAAAGAACTGTTGCAAGTGGGCGAAGTTGTGTCGTCCGTGACACGGACCGCAACAGCTCTGCCACGGCTCCCGCCGTAGCGTAACTCGAACTGGCTGAGCCGCTTGCCCGCAAGGCGCGCTCGCCGCGACACCCCGCGCGATTCAGGCAACCGTACGCCGGCATCCGGTTTTCTGGAGGCGTTCCCTTACAGCGGGATGTTCCCGTGCTTCTTCGGCGGGTTCCGGTCGCGTTTGTTCCGGAGCATCGAAAACGTCGTGATCAGCTTCCTGCGCGTGAACCGCGGCTCGATGATCTCGTCGATGTATCCCCGCTCCGCGGCGATGTACGGGTTGGCGAACTTCTCCTTGTACTCCGCCACCTTCGCCTCACGGTCGGTCGTGCCCCTGTAAAGGATGTTCACGGCCCCCTCGGCGCCCATCACCGCGATCTCCGCCATCGGGTAGGCGTAGTTCATGTCGGCCCGGATGTGCTTCGAGTTCATCACGCAGTACGCGCCGCCGTACGCCTTGCGCGTGATCACCGTGACCTTCGGCACCGTCGCCTCGGCGAGCGCGTAGAGCAGCTTCGCCCCATGAATGATGATGCCGCCGTACTCCTGCCCCGTGCCGGGTAGGAAGCCGGGGACGTCCTCGAAGACGAGCAGCGGGATATTGAAGGCGTCGCAGAAGCGGACGAAGCGCGCCCCCTTCCGCGACGCGTCGATGTCGAGCACGCCCGCGAGGAACGCCGGCTGGTTCGCCACCACGCCGATCGAGTAGCCGTTGAGGCGGATGAAGCCGACCACGAGGTTGCGCGCGTAGTGCTGGTGCACCTCGAGAAAGTGCCCCTCGTCGGCGACCGTCTTGATCACCTCGCGCATCTCGTACGGCTGGTTCGGCGACTCGGGGATGAAGGAGTCGAGCTGCGCGTCGACCCGGTTCACGTCGTCGGTGGTGGCGACGCGCGGCGCCTCTTCGAGGTTGTTCGAGGGCATGAAGGAGAGGAGCTCGCGGATGAGCGCGATGCAGTCCTCGTCAGACTCCGCGGCGAAGTGCGCCACGCCGGACACCTGGTTGTGCGTCTCCGCGCCCCCCAGCTTCTCCTTCGTCACCTCTTCGTGCGTCACGGTCTTGATGACGTCGGGACCGGTCACGAACATGTAGCTCGTCTTCTTCACCATCAGAATGAAGTCGGTGATGGCGGGGGAGTAGACGGCGCCGCCGGCGCACGGCCCCATGATCGCGGAGATCTGCGGGACGACGCCGGAGGTGAGCGTGTTGCGCAGGAAGATGTCGGCGTAGCCGCCGAGCGAGACGACGCCTTCCTGGATGCGCGCGCCGCCGGAGTCGTTCAGGCCGACGATCGGCGCGCCGTTCTTCACCGCCAGGTCCATGATCTTGACGATCTTCGCGGCGTGCGTCTCCGAGAGCGAGCCGCCGAAGACGGTGAAGTCCTGCGCGAAGGCGTAGACGAGGCGTCCCTGGACGGTGCCGTAGCCGGTCACGACGCCGTCGCCCGGCACCCGCTGCTTGTCGAGACCGAAGTCGGTGGAGCGGTGGGTGACGAGCTGGTCGAGCTCCTGGAACGAGCCCGGGTCGAAGAGGAGGGCGATGCGCTCTCGCGCCGTGAGCTTCCCCTCGTTGTGCTGGCGGTCGATGCGGGTCTGCCCGCCTCCGAGCTCGCTCTGCTGTTTGCGGCGTTCGAGTTCTTCGAGCTTCTGTTCGAAAGACATGAGTTGTTATCGGTTGCCGGTTGTCGGTTATCTGCGGGCTGCGCGTCGAGGCACAGACAACTGACAACTGATCGCCGGCAACATCCTCACAGGATGATCGCCCTCTCGGCTGCCAGTCTCCGCATCTCGTTCTCCACCTGCTGTTCGGTGGCGCGCTTGCCGAGTTTCCCCCGCGCGACGCGCTCGAGCTGCTCGACGGCGGTGAAGTTCTCGGTCAGCGTGCGCGTCACCACGAGGATGCCGGCCTCGGCGTCGACGAACTCGACCACGCCGCGATCCTCCAGCCGGTTCACGATGGCCCGGGCGAGAAACTCGACGCGTCTTCCGGTGGCGCTCACGAGCGGGCCATTAAAGCATCATCTCCGCGCCGAAGGAACCGGCGCCGTACGGGTACCACCGCCGCTCGTTCGAGACGGCGTCGATGTGGGTGACGCGGACGGTGCAGGGATAGACGCGCGCCCCCTCCTCGACCAGCACCCGCAGCGTGAGCCCCTCCACCGGCGCGAGAAGGGCGATCGCCCGCGGCCGGCGCTCGTCGATCTCCGTCACGTCGCACTCCAGCCGGAGGTTGTGCGGCATCCGCACCGGACGCACGCGGTAGCTGGGGCGGTACCAGTTCGGCCACTCCCCTTCCGCCTCCACGATCTCGTTCCCATACCCGTCCACGCCGCCGGCGGTCTGCAGCAGCCGCACGTTCGGCGGCGCGATGCCGGCCAGCGACGGGACGAGGGCGGCGGTGACGCCCGGCGCGAGCCGCAGCCGCGAAGGCGCCTCCCGCTCCGCTCCCGCCCGCCGCAGCGCCTCCGCGACCGGCCCGACGTCGGCTTCGTCGTCGACGAGCGCGCGCAGCCTCCCGTGCACCAGCGCGGCGTGGAAGCGGCGCGTCTCCTCCGACCAGGCGCGGTCGCCAGATTGATGGTGGGCGATCCCGCGGCTGACGATGACCCGCTCGGCTTCGATGTCCGGTTTCGGCGGAGGCGGAACGGCCAAAGCCTCCTCGCCTCCCTCCGGATGACAGGTGAAGAGGTCCCCCTCTTCGATCGCGACGCCGCTTTCCGTGACGCGGATCAGCGTCCCGTGCTCCCACCGCGCCACCGCCCCCCGCTTGCGGTAGATCACGCCGTCACCAGCAGCGGCGCGTGGCTGCCGACCACGAGCTCCTGCCCTTCGCGCGAGCAGATCACCCCGGGGTAGCGCAGCGGCTCGCCGGCGGCGCCGAGAAAGCGGAAGTCGCCGCGTGCGCGCGTCAATGTGAATGGCGCGACGCGCCGGGTCGTGTCGCCTTCGACGAGATCGGCCGCCGCCACCCGCAGCGTGACGACGTCGGTCAACGGCTCGTACCCGCCGCCGTCGACGAGCAGCACCTCGAGGCGCGCCTCCGGCAGCGCGAACGGCGCATCGGCGGCGCGCACGACGAGGTTCGTCATCCGCCGCAGCGGCACGTCGCGGAAGGAGGCGCGCCGCAGCGTCAGCGGGTTCTCGAGCTGCAGCCACGCCGGCAGCGCGAGCGGCGGCAGGCCGTGCTCGGCCGGATGTCCCGCCGCCTCGTGCAGCAGCACCGCCGCGCTGCCGTTCCGCCACAGAATCGGGAGCGGCCGCACCTCCGCTTCCGACTCCAGCGCCGCGCGGCGCAGCAGCGCGACGTCTTCGTCGAGATGCACCGCGTCGGTCACCAGCGAGTGCCGGCCGAGCGAGGCGGTGATGGTGGAGGTGACGCCGTCGAGACGCGCCTCCGCCACGAGGCGCAGGCGCAGATCGGGACGCACGGCGTCGCGCAGTTCGTCCATGCGCCGGTCGCAGGTGGAGACGAGCGCGTCGTCGCGCGCGTCGGTAGCCACGATCCCCTGCTCGTCGTCGCGCGCTTCGCCGTGGGAGAGCCGCCGCTCGGCGAGGCGCCCATGCACCCAGAGCTCCTCGCGCGTGGCGATCGCGAAGCGCGCCGTCATCCGCCCGTCAATTCAGCTCGTACGTGAACCTCTTCCCGGCCGCGTCGTAGCGCACGGTGAGGCGGTGGTTGCCGCCCGGCTCGAAGCGGACGGCGGTGATGGTGTGGTGCTCCTGGATCTGCGCGCTCGGCACGGTGACCCAGATCTGCACGTCGGCGTTCTTGGCGGGGAAGTCCCTCGTCACGCTCACCGGGCGCGGGGTGCGGGAGGCGCGGCGGAGGAAGCGCGCCGGACGCTCGTCGAACAGCCGCTCGTTCGCGACGATGTCGGTCCCCGCGCGCACGACGATGCGGCCGTCGGTGAACGGATGGGAGAAGACGGTGGTGAGCTGCGTGGTGCTCGACTGCGGCGCCTGCGTCTCGGTCGCGCCGGCGGTGTCCTGCGGCGCGGTGGTGGCGGTGGCGGCGACGCGCGGCGTCTGCCGCTTCGCCTTCGCCGCCGCGAGCGCCTTCTGCTCCTCGGCCTGCGCGAGCTTCAACTGCTCGGTCGCCTGCACGAAGTTCGGGTTGATGGTGAGCGACTCCTGGAACCGCGCGCTCGCATCGGCCCACTTCTTCTCGTTGAAGAGGAGCATCCCCTCGTCGAACTTCGCCTGCGCCTGGGCGAGCTGCTGCTTGCTGAGCTCTTCCTGCTGCAGGATCGCGTCGAGCCGGGCCAGGGTCGTGTTGACATACGGCGAGGTTGGCGCGAGCCGCTTGAGCTCCACGAACTTCACCCGCGCGTCGGCGACGCGCCCCTGCTGCAGGAGCGCCGTCCCCTCTTCCCGCAACCTCTTCTCCTGCGCCCGCCGGGCCGTGATGGCGGGATCGATCGGCGTGATCTCCGGCTCCTGGCTCCGCACCGCCGCCACGCCGCCGATGAGACCGGCCACGAGGAGCGCCACGATGCCGATGAAGAGGGGCGGCGGGATGCGCCGCTTCCACACCGGCGCCGTACGGACGCCGGAGAACGTCTTCCGGAGCTGCTGCGCGAGCGGCGGCCGCGGCGGCCGCGGCACCTTCGCCACCGTCGGCGCCTGCGCGGCGGTCGCGCCGGAGACGCGCGCGGCCGGCTGCGTGCTGCTGCCGAGCTCCTGGATGTCGTGCGCCGCCGTCGGCGGCTCGACCGCATCGGGGAACGGCACCTCCAGCGTCGGCGTCGGCACCGGCCGGTCCCGCTCCGTCGTCTTCTCCGCCGACGAGGCGCCGCGCGTGACGATCGTCTCCTCGGCCAGCATCGGGTCGGGCGGGCGGACGGGGCGCTCGCCGCGGATCACCTGGCGGACCGCGGTGGCGAGGTCTTTCGCCCGCTGGTACCGCTTGGCCGGGTCCTTGGCGAGGCAGTTCGCGACCACCTCGTCGTAGCCGGAGGGGATCTGCGGATTGATCTCCGAGAGCGGCGGGAACGGCTCGTGGACGATCTTGTAGGAGATGGAGGTGAGCGAGTCGCCGCCGAACGGCTTGCGGCGCGTCAGGCATTCGTACAGGCAGATGCCGAGCGCGAAGATGTCGGTGCGGCCGTCGACCGGCGCACCCTTGATCTGTTCGGGCGCCATGTAGTTCGGCGTGCCGAGGAACTGCCCGGTGCTGGTCAGGTTCGCGCCGCCGGAGGCGATCTTGGCGATGCCGAAGTCGGTGATCTTGGCGCGGTTCCCCTCGATGAGGATGATGTTCGCCGGCTTGACGTCGCGGTGCACGATGCCCTTGGCGTGCGCGAAGTCGAGCGCCTCGCCGACCTGCGCGATGATGTCGCCGATCTGGTCGAAGGTGAGCGTCCGCCCCTGGGAGAGCACTTCCTTGAGGTTGTGCCCCTCGACGTACTCCATGGCGATGAACGAGACGCCCGACTCCTCGTCCTGGCCGATGTCGTGGACGGTCACGATGGAGGGGTGGTTGAGGATGCCCGCCGCCTGCGCCTCTCGGATGAAGCGCTGCTGGAACTCCTTCGACTCATCGTCGTCGACGTGAGCGGCGACGCGGATGGTCTTCAGCGCCACCAGCCGCCCGATGAGGGGGTCTTTGGCGAGATAGACGATCCCCATCGCGCCTTTGCCGAGCTCGCGGACGACTTCGTAGCGGCCCAGCTTCAAGAGCGTTTTCTCCCCGCCATGAACGGACAATGATAACTCCTGCGCCGTGCCGGACCTCAGGCCCGCCGTCCTACCTTTTACTTTATGATGTCACGCCTGTTGGACAATTCGCTTACGGAGTCGAGCACATGAAGGTTTACTCGGGTTCCGAGATCCGCAATGTGGCGATCGTCGGACACAACGACACCGGCAAAACTACTCTCGTATCCCAACTGCTGTTCAACGCCGGCGCCGTCAACCGCCTCGGGCGCGTGGAAGACGGCACCACCACGACCGACTTCGACGCCGACGAGATCGAGCGCAAGCACTCCATCTCCACGGCCGTCGCCTTCGCGGAGTGGAAAGACACCAAGATCAACCTCCTCGACACGCCGGGCTTCGGCATCTTCATCATGGAAGCCAAAAGCGCGATGCGCATCGCCGACGGCGCGGCGATCGTCGTCAGCGGCGTCACCGGCGTCGAAGTCACGACCGAGAAGGTCTGGAAGTTCGCCGAGGAGTTCGCCCTCCCGCGCGTCATCATCATCAACAAGCTCGATCGCGAGCGCTCCTCGTTCGCCCGCTCGCTCGACGCGGTGAAGAAGAAGTTCGGCAAGAACGTCGTCGCGCTGCAGATGCCGATCGGCGAGGAGAAGGACTTCTCCGGCTTCGTCGACCTGGTGTCGATGAAGGCCTTCCGCTACGCCGCCGACGGCTCCGGGAAGTTCGACGCGATCGACATCCCGGCCGACATGAAGGACGAGGCGGAGTCGGCGCGCGCGCAGCTCATCGAGAAGGTCGCCGAGGGCGACGACACGCTCATGGAGCGCTTCTTCGAGCAGGGCGGCCTGTCGCAGGAAGAGCTCCTCGATGGCCTCAGCCGCGAGGTCGCGCACCACCAGATCTACCCCGTCTTCGTCGCCTCGGCGTCGCACAACATCGGCGGCCACGCCATCCTCGACGCGTTCGTGTCGATGCTCCCCGCTCCCACCGAGGTGCAGAAGGTGGAAGGGAAGAACCGCAAGGGAGAGGACCTCACGTTCGACGCGCGCCCCGAGGCGTTCCCCTCCGCGCTCGTCTTCAAGACCTTCTCCGATCCCTTCTCTGGACGCGTGTCGCTCTTCCGCGTCTACTCGGGGACGTTCCAGTCCGACCACGCGTACTGGAACACCACCCGCGACCACGAGGAGCGCATCGGCAAGCTGCAGGTGCTGCAGGGCAAGCAGCAGATCCCGGTCACCGAGCTGCGCGCCGGTGACATCGGCGCGGTGGCGAAGCTGAAGGACACCTTCACCGGCGACACGATCGCCGCGAAGGACCACCAGATCGTGCTGAGCCACATCCATTATCCGGAGGCGGCCATCGCCTTCGCGGTGGAGCCGAAGGCGCGCGGCGACGAGGACAAGCTCGGCGCGGCCATCCACCGCATCATCGAGGAAGACCCGACCATCCGGTTCGCGCGCGACGAGCAGACGAAGGAGTTCCTGATCAGCGGTCAGGGACAGCTCCACGTCGAGATCGTGGTGGCGAAGCTGAAGAAGAAGTACCACGTCGACGTGGTGCTGCATCCGCCGAAGGTGCCGTACCGCGAGACCATCACCAAGCCGGCCGACGCGCATGGACGCCACAAGAAGCAGTCGGGCGGCCACGGGCAGTTCGCCGACTGCAAGATCACCGTCGAGCCGCTGCCGCGCGGCGCCGACTTCGAGTTCGTCGACGAGATCTTCGGCGGCTCCATCCCCCGCCAGTACATCCCGGCGGTGGAGAAGGGCATCCAGGACGCGCGGGTGAAGGGCTACCTGGCCGGCTTCCCGATGGTCGACTTCCGCGTCCGCCTCAAGGACGGTCAGTACCACGACGTCGACTCCTCGGAAATGGCGTTCAAGATCGCCGGCTCGCTCGCCTACCAGCAGGCGATGGAGAACGCGCGCCCGACGCTGCTCGAGCCGATCATGCACGTCGACATCACCGCCCCGTCGGAGTACGTCGGCGACATCATGGGCGACCTCAACTCGCGCCGCGGCAGGGTGGAAGGGGTCGACGCGGAAGAGGACTCGCAGGTCGTGCACGCGCGCGTGCCGTTCGCGGAGATGCTGACCTACGGGTCGACGCTCCGCTCGCTCACGCAGGGCCGCGGCAGCTTCCACATGGAGATGTCGCACTACGAGGAAGTCCCGCGCAACCTGCAGGAAAAGATCATCGTGGAGTCGAAGAAGGCGAAGGAAGCGCAGGCCGCGGCGCACTAGCGGCCGATGGACCTGCCGTTTCCGCGCGTGCGGCCGCGGCCCGAGACGCTCTCGAACCGCGGCTGCTGCTTCTCCGACGAAGACCTGGAGCAGGTCCTCCGGACGGCCGACGACCACCTGCGCTGGCGGGACTTCGAGGCGATCTTTCCCGTCTCCGGCTGCGCCGGCGAGTACGACGAGCAGCTCTACTTCGTGCCGCTCGCGTTCGCACACCTCGCCGCGAACGCGATGGATGGGCGCGAATACGCGTCCGGCTTCGTTCAGTTCTTCGAGCGCAACGCCGACCTCATCGGCCGCGACGAACTTCGCGACCCGGCCGAGCAGGCGTTCGCGGCTCTCCTCGCCGGCTGGACGGCGACCTTCGAGGTCGTCCACTACGACGCCGCCGCCTCGGCGAAGAAGGGCTGGACCATCCCATACCTCGACGGTGTCGAGCGCTCGCTCGCCGTCACGGAGCTGCTCGAGCTGCTGTTCGAGCGTCCGACGCTGGAGCACGTGGGCGAGACGGCGGTCCTCCGGTTGCTCGAAGCCGGCGCGCCGGAGACGTCCGCCGCCTGGTTCCTCGAGCTCGCAAGGGCGATGAACGAGGGCTCGCTGTACCTGCCGGACAACGTCTCCGCACGCGCCGTGAGGGCGCTGCTCAGCGATCCGCTGGTGCTGTCCGGCCAATACGAGCGCATCCGCGACTCGCTTGTGGCGGCGGAGCCGTCGCCGACGTACTGGCGCGACGTGCTCGTCGCGATCGGCCTCACCGCGCCGGCGTAGCCGCGCTCTCTCTCCTCGCCCGTATCATGAGCGGGTGAATGCGGGGCAGGGGCTCGCGCTCGCGGTGGTGGTACCGACCTTCAGCGAGCGTGAAAACGTCGTCGAGTTGATCCGCCGCCTCGACCGGGTGCTCGCGGAGGTCGCCTGGGAGGTGATCGTCGTCGACGACGACTCGCCGGACGGCACTGCCGACGCGGTCCGCGCGCTGGCGCGCCTCGATCCGCGCATCCGCCTCCTCCAGCGCGTCGGCCGCCGCGGACTCTCCTCTGCCTGCATCGAGGGGATGATGGCCACCGCCGCGCCGTACGTCGCGGTCATCGACGCCGACCTCCAGCACGACGAGTCGGTGCTGCCGGCGATGCTGGCGAAGCTGCGCGACGAAGAGCTCGACCTCGTGGTCGGCACGCGCTACGCCGAAGGAGGCTCCAGCGCGGGGCTCACCGGACAGCGGGCGGCGCTGAGCGACTGGGGGAAGAAGCTGAGCCGCCTCGTCACGCACGCGACGCTCACCGACCCGATGAGCGGCTTCTTCGTCGCCGACCGCCGCTTCCTCGACGAGGTGGTGCGCAGGCTGTCCGGCCGCGGCTTCAAGATCCTCCTCGACCTCGTCGCCTCCGCCCGCCGCCCCGTGCGCGCCGGCGAGCTGCCGTACCACTTCCGCGCGCGGCTGCACGGCGACAGCAAGCTGGACGTGCTGGTCGGGCTCGAGTACCTGCAGCTCCTCATCGACAAGCTGGTCGGCGACTGGATCCCGCCGCGCTTCGTCCTCTTCGGCCTCGTCGGCGGCTCGGGCGTGGTGCTGCACCTGCTCGTGCTCTGGCTGCTGTTCGCGCGGGCGGAGCTGCCGTTCTGGATCGCGCAGACGACGGCGACGGTGCTGGTGATGACGAGCAACTTCTTCCTCAACAACACGCTGACTTGGCGCGACCACCGCCTGCGCGGCCTCGCGATGGTCGGCGGCCTGCTGAAGTTCTACGCCGCCTGCTCGATCGGCGCGTTCCTCAACCTGCTGGTGGCGACGTTCGTCCTGCGGCAGGGGATGCCGTGGTACGTGGCCGGGTTCGCGGGGCTGGTGATCGGCTCGATCTGGAACTTTGCCGTCACCGCGGCGACGACGTGGAAGCAGCGCCGCCGCTCGCCGATCGCCAGGTGAGGGCGGTCAGGCTGAGGCCGAGGTCGCGCGTGTCGGAGGAGTGACCGGCGCGGGCCGGGTTGAACGTGCGGCTGGTGGTGATGTCGAGCGCGTGCGGCGCGTCGCCGGAGGCGATGGCGTACGAGCGAGCGACGGTCCGTGCCGCGACGAACCTGTCGAGGAGGCGGCCGTCGACTTCGATCGTGACCACCGGCGCGCCGCCGAGGTGCTCGACCGGGACGTCGAAGCGCAGCGTCAGCCGCGCCGGTCCGCCGCGTGGCGGCAACAGCGTGACCGAACGGCCTGACATCCACCGCCACCCTGCCTCCTCTCCATACCACCCCTCACCGAATTGCACGACCTGCTGGTGGACCGGCAACGGCGTCGCGAGCGGACGCTCTCTCCGCTGCCAGATGCACAGCTCCCCCGCCTCCGGATTCACGCATCTGAAATGGGCGGTGAACCACTCCAGGTCCGCCCCGTTGAGCTGCCACTGCCCCCGCCAGCCGAGGAGCGTGTACTCGGTGGCGGCGAGCCGCGCGCGGATGACCGACGGGCGCCGCTGTTCCCGGAACGCGCTCGCGGTATCGGCGAACCGCCCGCCGGCGCGCGTCGCCTCGAGCAGCATCGCGCCGTAGCTGTCGACCACGACCGGCGCACCGTCGCCATGCGGCGGCAGGCGCCGCGCCACCAGCAACTCCGACGGGTCGAAGCTGAAGAACGAGGCGCGTTCCGGAACGATCCCGGGCGCCGTGCGCGCGAGGGCAAGGGACGCCGCCGACACCGCCGGACGCATCGAGCGCAGCAGCGGCGGCGCGCCGAGGATCGCGATCGCCAGCACGACCGGAACCGCGACCCAGCGCCGCCACCGCACCAGCGCCGCGGCGCCGAGACCCGCAAGCGCGCACTGGCTGACCGCGAGGTGGGAGTTGTAGTGCGGCCAGTAGCTGGACGAGGCGAGGAAGCCGGCGACGGTAACGACGAACGCCACCGCGAAGAGGCGCATGGGTCGCTCGCGGAGGCGAACGATGGCGAACGCGAGCCCGGCGGCGGCGAGCACCGTCGCGGCGGCGTGTCCGCTGCCGGACATCTCCCGCAGACGGGGGATCGTCCCGGCCGTGCCGTCCGGCGGGCGGGAGAGCTGGAACCGGAGCGTCTGCGTCACGAAGTCGTCCGGCGCCGGGAGCCAGAGCGGCGCGAGCAGCAGCACGCCGGCAATCGCCGCGCCGGTGATGAACCGCGGCGCGTCGGTACGGAAGCGGCCGCGCGGCGTCGAGGCGATTGCGGCGAGCACCCAGATCCCGCCCCAGAACTTCACCGCGCAGGCGACTCCCGCGAGCACGCCGGAAACGAACGGCCGCCGCTTCTCGTCCAACCAGAGCCACACCGAGAGCAGGCAGGCGAGGTTGAGGAACGGCTCGAGGTACGCGCTCCGCTCCGCGGTCACGGCGTCGGGATAGAGCGCGTACAGCACCGCCGCGACCACTCCGCCGAACGTTCCGGCCGCGCGCGTGACGATCCGCCCCACGAGGTACGCGTTCACCCCGCCGACGGCGCACGCCAGCAGGCGCGCGAGCACGAACCCGAGCGCCGGATCGGGAATCCACGATACCGGCGCGAGGAAGTAGAGGATGCCCGGCGGGTGGACGAAGACGAACTCGCGGTACGGCAGGACGCCGCGCAGCAGCAGCGCCGAGGCCGAGAAGTAGACGCCGTCGTCGTACCCGGTCGCCGCCGCGAGCGGCCCTCCGCGCCCGAGCAGGCCGGCGACGCGCAGCAGGAACCCGGCGACGGCGACGAGCAGGAGCGGCACGCGCGCGATTCTACGGTGCGCAGTCGTATCGTGATCTCAAGGTTTGGCAGGACGCCATGGACCTCGTCGTCCGCGTCTACAGCGTGACCGCGGAGTTCCCTCCGGCGGAGCGTTACGGCCTGTCGCAGCAGATGCGGCGCGCCGCCGTGTCCGTGCCGTCGAACATTGCGGAGGGATACGGCCGCCGCACCGCGCGTCAGCGTTACCACTTCCTCGAGAACGCCCTCGGCTCCCTCTTCGAGCTAGAGACGCAAACCGAGCTCTCCACCCGGCTGGGCTTCCTGAATGATCGTGACGCCGCCGAGATGGCCGCCACCATACGCGGCCTCGGCCGCGCCCTCGCCGCCCTCATGCGCTACGTCCAGAACGAGGCCAAACAAGAAAAGAACCGCTACGACTAACCCCCGAGGAACCCCGAGGAACTCCGAGGAACCCGAGGAACCCCGAGGAACCCAAAAGCGATAGCATCCCCCCATGGCCCTCGTAAAACTCACCACCCCCATCGACGAAGCCACCATCCGCTCGCTGCACGTCGGCGACACGGTCGCCATCACCGGGCGGCTCTACACCGGGCGCGACGCGGTGCATCACCGCATTCATGAGGGCGTCAAGCCGCCGGTCGATCTGGAGGGGCAGATCATCTACCACTGCGGTCCCGTCATGGTGAAAGAGGGGGAGCAGTGGGTCTGCAAGGCGGCCGGCCCCACCACCTCCTCGCGCGAGGAGCCGTACCAGCACGAGGTGATCCGTGATTACCGCATCCGTGGCGTCATCGGCAAAGGGGGGATGGGGGAGAAGACGCTCGCTGCCTGCCGGGAGTACGGCGCGGTCTACCTCCATGCCATCGGCGGGGCGGCGCAGGTGTGCGCGGCCTCGATCAAGCGGGTAGACGGCGTCGACTGGATGGACCTCGGGTCACCCGAGGCGATCTGGCACCTCTGGGTGGAAGACTTCATGGCCATCGTGACGATGGATGCGCACGGCCAATCGCTGCACAAACAGGTGCTCGAGGAGTCGAAGGAGAGGCTCGCCGCGTTGAAGGCGTGACTGTTGCTCCGTCGCGCGGTATGCGCATCGAAACAGACACCCTCGGCGAAGTCCGTGTCCCGGCCGACGCCCTCTACGGCGCCCAGACCCAGCGCGCCGTCGAGAACTACCCGATCAGCGGCCTCCGCGAGCATCCGCTCTTCATCCGCTCCTTCATTCTCCTCAAGCGCGCCGCCGCGCTGGCCAACCGCGAGCTCGGCGCGATGGACGAGCAGACCGCGACCGCCATCGTCGGCGCCTGCGACCGCATCCTCCGCGAGTTCGAGCGCTTCCGCCCCCACTTCGTCGTGGACGTCTTCCAGGCCGGCGCCGGCACCTCGTTCAACATGAACTGCAACGAGGTCATCGCCAACCTCGCCAACCTCTCCCTCGGCGGCAAGGCGGGCGAGTACAAGCCGGTCCACCCGAACGACCACGTGAACATGGCGCAGTCGACGAACGACGTCTTCCCGACCGCCATCCGCGTCGCCACGCTGCTCCTCCTCGAGCGCCTCGGGCCGAAGCTCGACCAGCTCGCCGACGCCCTCGATGAAAAGGGGGACGAGTTCGCCGACGTCATCAAGTCCGGCCGCACCCATCTCGCCGACGCCGTTCCGGTGACGCTCGGGCAGGAGTTCAAGGCCTACGCCGCAGCCGTCCGCCGCGCCACGCGGCTCCTGCGCGACGCCGCCGAAGAGCTGCGCATCCTCGGCATCGGCGGCACCGCGGCCGGCACCGGCATCAACACGCCGGTCGGCTACCGCTTCGCCGTCGTGCGCCACCTCAGCGAGTCGGCCTCGCTGGAGCTGCATCCGACCGACGACCTCCGCGAGGCGATGCAGTCGCAACTGCCGGTCGTCGCCGTTTCGGCCGCGATGCGCAACCTCGCTCTCGAGCTGACGCGCATCACCAACGACCTGCGCCTGCTCGCCTCGGGACCGATCACCGGCCTCGCCGAGATCATTCTCCCGGCGGTGCAGCCCGGCTCCTCGATCATGCCGGGGAAGGTCAACCCGTCGCTCCTCGAGTGCATGAACCAGGTGCTGTTCCACATCATCGGCGCCGACGCCGCGATCGCGTTCGCGTCGCAGGCGGGCCAGCTCGAGCTGAACGTGATGATGCCGCTGATGGCGTTCGAGATCACCTTCTCGATGGAGATCCTCAAGAACTTCCTGCCGGTATTCACCGAGCGGTGCGTCCGCGGCATCGCCGCGAACCGCGAGCGCTGCGAGGCGTACTACATCAGCTCCCCGTCGCTCGCGACGGCGCTGAATCCGCTGATCGGCTACGCCGCGGCGGCCGAGCTGGCGAAGGAGTCGGCGAAGAGCGGGAAGCGCATCCCCGACATGCTCCGGGAGAAGAACCTCCTCCCCGAGGAGCAGATCGCGGAGATCTTCACGCCGGAGTTCCTGGCAGGGCAGGCCGATCGCAGGTGACGAACGCGCTGGAGTGCCGCCGGCACAGGGTTCCTCGGAGGTTCCTCGGGTTCCTCGGAGTTCCTCGGCGGCCTCTCTGGGCATGCGGTTTCGCCGAGGAACTCCGAGGAACCCCGAGGAACTCCGAGGAACTCCGAGGAACGGCCACCGGCTGAGACCCCGTCGCTCCAGTGAGAGCCGCGTCACGGGCGCACGTCAGCGTTCCTGTACAATCTGCCCGCCTCCCTTCCCAATGCGACTCTTCATCGCCGCCAGCTTTCCCGGTGAAGTCCTGCGCGAGCTCAACAGCCGTGTCACGCTCCTGCGTCCGCGGCTGCCGGCCGCCTCATGGGTGCGCGAGGAGACGCAGCACCTGACGTTCGCCTTCCTCGGCGACCATCCCGAGTCGCTGGTCGAGAAGATCGCGGCGCCGCTCGCTGCCGCGCTCGCCGCCATCCCGCGGTTCGAGGCACATCTCGCCGGCTCCGGGTTCTTTCCGAATCCCCGTCACGCGCGCGTCGGCTGGGTCGGGCTCCACCCGGAGACCGCCTTCAAGAACGTCGCGCATGCGGTGCGGGAGGTGGTGACGCAGCACGGCGTGCAGCTCGACCGCGGCGACTTCAAGCCGCACCTCACGCTGATGCGCATCCGCGATCAGTGGCCGCCGGCGTCGATCGACCTCTTCAACCGCTCGCTGAAGGACTATCAGTCGCCGCCGTTCACGCTCGACGCCGTGACGCTGTACCACAGCCGGCTCGACCCGAAGGGGGCGATCCACACGCCGCTGCAGACGTTTTCGCTCGCATGAGCATCTTCACCCGCCCCAACTTCGCCCACGACGCGTACGACGAGCTGTCGTTCTGGAGCTCCCGCTTCGGCGCGCTGATGCTCGACAACCTCGAGCTCCGCCGCGACGTGCGCGGCCTCGACGTCGCCTGCGGCGCAGGCTTCCCCCTCTTCGAGCTGGCGCACATGCACGGCCCCACGTCGCATTGGACCGGCGTCGACGTCTGGGCCGATGCGCTGGAGCGCGCGCGGCGGAAGCGGGCGGTCTACGAGGACACGAACGTGGAGCTCGTCGAGGCTGACGCCGCGTCGATGCCGTTCGACGACGCCACCTTCGACCTCATCACCTCCAACCTCGGCATCAACAACTTCGAGGATCCGCCGCGGGTGATCGCCGAATGCCGCCGCGTCGCCAAGCCGGGCGCGCGGATCGCCGTGACCACCAACGTCACCGGCCACATGGACGCCTTCTATGACGTCTTCCGCGCCAGCGTGCCCGCGGAGCTGGTCGACGCCGTCAACGCGCAGGAGGCGCATCGCGGCCGCCGCGACATCGTCGAGCAGACGCTGACCGCCGGCGGCTTCGCCGTCACGCGCGTCCTCGAGGGCGAGTTCTTCCTCCGCTTCGCCGACGGCACCGCGCTCCTGCAGCATCCGCTGGTCAGCTTCTTCAAAGACGGCTGGCTGGCCGTAACGGACGATCCTCAGGTGTGGGGGAGGATCGAGGAGCAGCTCAACGCCGCGAGTTCGCTTCGGATGCGGATTCCGATGGTGTACGCAGAGGGCGTCCGCCGGTAGCGCGGCTCTTCGCCACCTCTTTGCCCCGCAACTGACCGCAGGCCGCGGCGATGTCGCGCCCCTTCGAGCGGCGCACCGTCACCCGCACGCCGTTGCGCACCAGCGTGTCGACGAAGCGGTCGATGTCGCGGTCGCTGGGGCGCTTCATCCACTTCGGCAGGTTCGCGTCCTCGTTGAACGGGATCGCATTCACCTTCGCGCCGCGGATGCCGCGGATCAGTTTCGCCAGCGCCACCGCGTCCTGATTCGAGTCGTTGTAGCCGGCGAGGAGCACGTACTCGATCGTGATGTCGCGCCCCTTCTCCAGCGGGAAGCGGCGCAGCGTCTCCATCAGCTCGTCGAGCGGGTACTTCGACGTGATCGGCATGATCTCCTCGCGCCGCTTGCGGTCGGGCGCGTTGACGGAGATCGCGAGGTTGGGCCGCCGCTCCAGCTTCGCCAGCGCCTCGATGCCGGGGATGATCCCCGACGTCGATACCGTGACGCGCCGCGGCGCGAGGTTGCGATAGAGGATGTCGAGCGTCGCGACGAGGTTGTCGAAGTTCAGCAGCGGCTCGCCCATCCCCATGAAGACGACGTTCATCATCTCGCTCGGGACCTGCTTCTCCCGCTGGATGGTGAAGAACTGCCCCAGCATCTCGCCCGCCGTCAGGTTGCGGCCGGCGCCGAAGAAGCCGGTGACGCAGAACGTGCAGCCGACCGCGCAGCCGGCCTGCGAGGAGAGACAGATGCTGGTGCGGTCGCCCATCGGCATGTAAACCGACTCGATGCGCTGCCCGTCGGCGAGCCGGAAGAGGTACTTCTGGCTGCCGTCCGCCGCCGGGACGGTGCGCGTCAGCACCTCGGGTTGCGCGACGGTGTAGCGCTCGGCGAGCGCGGCGCGCACCTCTTTCGGCAGGTTGCTCATGGCGTCGAACGAGTCGACGCCGTGCACGTGCAGCCACTCCTCGATCTGCCGCACCCGGAACGTCGGGGAGACGGTTTCGCTCAGCGCCGCTTCGAGCTGCCGCGGCGCGAGGTCGTACAGGTTCAGGCGCTCATTCGTCACTGGTGGTCGCCAGCGGCTCGACGCGGCGGGCCGTCCTCACCTTGCGGGTCGGGTCGATGCCGAGGGCGCGCAGGAGGGCGAGATCGTTCACGTTGATCCGGAACTGCACTTCCCGCGGCGGCGTTGCCGGCACCGCGACGGTGCCTTCGCCCGGCTGCTCCTCGTCCGCTCCCTGTTTATTGAGGCCGATGGTCGCGTCGAGCACCACGTAGAGGTCGTAGCCCTCGTCGCGGATCCGTTGAATGTGGCGGTTCACATCCTCGGAGCCGGAGATCGACTCGTTGATCGCCGTCCCGAGATCCTGCAGAAGCTGCTTGATCTTGTCGTCCACGCGCTCTCCGTTACAAGCACGTAAACTATTGATAGATCAGCAGCTTACATTTACGTGCGCAATGCGAATTATCCAAACGGGACCGCTCGCGGTCAATATTCCGATTTCGCCCCGAGCGGCGTAGACTGTTTGTCCTTGCGTTCGCGGCTGCAAACGATCCGCCACGGATCGTCAGCGGCTCCCCCACAGCTCGGCCCAGTACGCGAGGTACTTCCAGCGTCCCCACTTGCTGTAGCGCCGCAGCATCGCGGCGTCGCCGACCTTGCGGCCGCCGTGATAGGTCTCGCGGACGAAGCGCCGGAACTCGCTGTCGACCGCGATGAAGTCGTGACGGCCGTCCATCGCCAGGAGATGCGCCGCGCCGTAGGGGCCGATGCCGGGGAGCTGCTGGTAGCGCTTGAAGAGCTCTTCGCTCGTTGCCGGTTTCCCGTTGCCGGTTGCCGGCAACTCGAACGGCGTCAGGTCCGTGCCCGCGAGCGCATGCACCGACTTCGCGCGATACCCCAGCCGGCAGTCCCGCTGCAGTTCCTCCGGCGAGAAGCGGAGCACGTCCTCCTGCGACGGGAACGCGCCCTCGTGTCCGCACTTCGCGACGAGCAGCTCCACCATGCGCACCGTCTGCGACCACATGGTGTTCGTCGTGGCGATGATCTTCACCGCGTCCTCCCACAGCGTCGCGCCGCAGAGGAGACGCCCGAAGCCGGACGGCTCCACCCACGCGTGCGCCGGCGAGCCGCGCGTCAGGCGGAGGAACTCCGCCGTATCGACGCCGAGCTGGAACATGCGCGTGATGCGGCGCGTCAGCTCGTCCGACGGAGCGGCGCCGGCGACGTGCATCGTCGTGCCGCGGACGGAGATCTCGAGGTCGGCGATCCCCTCCGGCAGCGCCTCCTTCCGCCGGAGCACTCCCTCGTCCGGCGACCAGCGGAACGGCGCGAGGCGGTACCAGCCGTGCGACTCGACGGTCTGCGCGAACGCGAAGTTGTCGGGGAGGGGGAAATTGGAGGCGACGGCCGGAATCGAACCGGCGGATGAAGGTTTTGCAGACCTCTGCCTTACCACTTGGCTACGTCGCCTCATTCAGACAAAGGCGGAAGGGACAGCGAGTGTAGGTGAACCGCCGAGGAGGCGTCAATATTCGGCCGGCGCATGTCCTGCCGGGATGACAAGAGCCGTCATTCGTGTTAATTGCCCGCTGACACCGAATGCCCGACCCTCAGTACATCCGCAATTTCTCGATCATCGCGCACATCGACCACGGCAAGACCACCTTGTCCGACCGGCTGCTGCAGCAGACCGGCGCCGTGGAACAGCGCGAGATGCACGAGCAGATGCTCGACGACATGGATCTCGAGCGCGAGCGCGGCATCACGATCAAGGCCCGCGCCGTCATGCTCAAGTACCGCGCGAGCAGCGGTCAGGAGTACGTCTTCAACCTGATCGACACGCCGGGACACGTCGACTTCACGTACGAGGTCTCCCGCAGCCTCGCCGCGTGCGAGGGGGCGATCCTCGTCGTCGACGCGACGCAGGGGGTCGAGGCGCAGACGCTGGCCAACAGCTACCTCGCCATCAACAACAACCTCTCCATCCTCCCCGTCATCAACAAGGTCGACCTGCCGTCGGCCGAGCCGGAGCGGGTGCGCGAGCAGATCGAGAACGTCATCGGCCTCGACGCGCACGACGCGGTCCTCGCCTCGGCGAAGGCCGGCATCGGCGTCCAGGAGATCCTCGAGAAGATCGTCACCCACATCCCCGCGCCGTCCGGCAACCCCGACGGCGAGACGCGCGCGCTGCTCTTCGACTCCTGGTACGACCCGTATCGCGGCGTCGTCTGCATGGTGCGCGTGGTGGACGGCGAGCTGCGCAAGGGGATGAAGGTCGTGTTCATGTCCACCGGCCGGGAGTACGAGGTCGCGGAGCTCGGCATCTTCACTCCCAAGCCGAAGACGGTCGACTCCCTCGGCGTCGGTGAGGTCGGCTTCTTCTTCGCCAACATCCGCGACATCGTGCAGGCCAAGATCGGCGACACGATCGCGCAGGTGCGGCAGACCCCCACACCGCTGCCCGGCTTCCAGGACGTGAAGCCGATGGTCTTCGCCGGCCTTTTCCCCATCAACACCGAGGACTACGAGAACCTGCGCGACGCGGTGGCGAAGCTGAAGCTCAACGACGCGTCCTTTTCGTACGACCCGGAGAACTCCGTCGCCCTCGGCTTCGGCTTTCGCTGCGGCTTCCTCGGCCTGCTGCACATGGAGATCATCCAGGAGCGGCTGGAGCGGGAGTTCAACCTCGAGCTGCTCACCACCGCCCCCGGCGCGCGCTATCGCGTGACGCTGACCAACGGGGACGTCATCGAGGTCGAGAACCCGCAGAAGCTGCCCGATCCGGCGAACATCCGGATGATCGAGGAGCCGTTCTTCGAGGTCACCATTCTCAGCACCGACGAATTCGTGGGACCGATCCTCGCGCTGGCGATCGACCGCCGCGGCATCCAGAAGAAGCTCGAATACGTCTCCGCGAACCGCGTGATGATCGTGTACGACATGCCGCTGAACGAGGTCATCCTCGACTTCTTCGACAAGCTCAAGTCGATCTCCCGCGGCTACGCCTCGCTCGACTACCAGTTCATCGGCTACCGCGAGAGCGATCTCGTGAAGATGGACATCCTGGTGAACGGCGAGCCGCTCGACGCCCTCTCGCTCATCGTGCACAAGGAGAAGGCCTTCCCGCGCGGCAAGATGCTGGTCGAGAAGATGAAGGAGTTCATCCCCCGCCAGATGTTCGAGGTGGCGCTGCAGGCGGCGATCGGCAACCGCGTCGTCGCCCGCGAGACGGTGAAAGCCCTGCGCAAGAACGTCCTCGCCAAGTGCTACGGCGGCGACATCTCCCGCAAACGCAAGCTCCTCGAGAAACAGAAAGAGGGGAAGAAGCGGATGAAGCGCGTCGGCAAGGTGGAGATTCCGCAGGAAGCGTTTCTGGCGGTGCTCAAGATCGATTAGCGCTGCGCGCCAGGAACCGTGCGCGCTGCACGGCGCGCACGGGGGAACCACGCGCCCGCATGGCGCGTGGGGGCGTATGCGATCGTGCGGCTGGCGGAGCGATTCAGGCGAGAGCGAACCCGTCGCGAGGAATCCGCTCTCGCGACAAAGGGTGTCCAGGCGTAACACCCCAGAAGCCCCCGCGCGCCATGGGGGCGCGCGGTTCCCCCACGCGCGCCGTGCAGCGCGCGTGGTTCCTGACAACGCGCGACGTGACGGCCGTCACGTCGCGCTAAATAACTGGCACGTTCGTAGCTCAGGCACCCAGTCGACGACGCGGCGCAACGGGGCGCCGAGGCCGTCGGGATGCAGCACTGCAGTCATTGACAAGAGGCGGCGCAATGAGGTCTTCCAGGCTCTTCTTCGCTCTTCTGCTCGCAATCTTCCTGATCCACGCCGCGGCGGCCACCGCCGGTACGGCGATCGACATGGATGACCCTCGCCGTGTCGTCGGCCGTGAGGACGACGTCAGGATCGACGCACAACTGGTGCAGGAGACCGTCTCGCCCGGCGCTCCGGTCGGCATCACCTACCAGATCCAGAACTTCACCGCGGCCCCGGTAGCCATCGCCCACAAGATCGCCGCCGCCAGCTACGACGCCGAGACGCGCACCATCACCCTCGCCGTCGGCGCCGAGGTGCCGGTCGACGGCAACATGCCGCAGGTCGTCGTGATCCCCCCGGGTGAGAAGAAAGTCTTCCGCACCGGCGCCACGCCGAGCTACAGCGCCGCGTCGGTGCGCACCGGCCGCAGCGTGCCGCGCTACGTGCAGGTGAAGGTCTCGATCCTCCGCGACGTGAAGCCGTTCGCGGGCGCCCGCTTCGGCGAGAAGTTGAGCGACGCGCAGTTCGACCAGTGGTTCGAGTCGAACGACACGATCCTCCTCAACACCGTGCCGGTGAGCTACTCGCCCAGCGGCGCGACTCTCTACGACGCGTCGTCTCCCTCGAGCCGCTTCTGAATATCCGCGCGTACGGGGACGTTCACCCGCGCATGAGATCGTTCCTCGGTGTCCTGCTGCTTCTCGCCGGTTGTGCCGCGGCCACGGTGGACATGGAGGAGCCGCGGCGGATCGTCGGGACTGAGAACTCCGTGCGCGTCGACGCGCAGGTGATCGGCGACGAGGCCCGCCCCGGCGCGCAGATCCCGATCACCTACGAGGTCACGAACCAGCGCGCCACGGCGATCGCCATCGCCGAGCTCGTCCCCTACACGAGCTACGACGCCGAGTCGCACACCTTCACCGTCAACGTCGGCTCCGAGGTTCCGGGGAACGAGATGCTGCCGCGGCTGGTCGAGATCGGGCCGGGGGAGAAGAAGACCTTCACCGCCGCCGCGCGCGTCCACTTCACGCAGCCGCCGGGAGCCAGTGTGAAGGCGTCCCCTCCCGCGGAGCTCCGCCTCAAACTGAACTTCCTCAGCGACACCGCTCCCTTCCGGCAGCTCATCGGAATCAAGGAGCGGGCGATCGCCGACCGCGCCCTGGCCGACCAGCTCTTCCCGCTCTGGCTGGAGCGGAACGAGATCGTCACCACGAACTCGATCCCGATGCGCCTGCTGGCGCGGCAGCGTTCGGCGACGGAGGGGACAGGGCCGCGGGGCGGCCGGAGGTTCTGAGCCCGCGGAAAGAGGAAGCGGCGGGCTGAGAGCCCGCCGCTCCGGAAGGTTCGGGAAAGCCGGCCGTTAGAAGCTGGCGACCGCTTCGCCTTCGTTCTCGTAGACCTCGAAGACGGTGATGAGCTGCGTGACGTGCAGCAGCTCGTTCAGTTTGGCGGGGAGGTGGAGGAGCTTGAGCTTGCCGCCGCGGTTGGTGACGGTCGTGTACGAGCCGACCAGCTCACCGATACCGGACGAGTCGATGGTCGTCACGCCAGAGAGATCGAGCAGGACGTTGGTCTTGCCGCCGTTGACGGCGTTGCTGATCACCTCGCGCAGTTGCGTGTCGCCCGATCCGATCGTGATCTTGCCCTGCAGGCTGATGATCTCGACGTTATCGACGCTCCGGGAAGTCGCTTTCATGGTTCGTTTCTCCTTCTTCGTCAGGCTTTGCTCGCGATGCCGTCGCCCTTGGCCAGGTTCTTGGTCATGACCAGCGAAGTCCCTCCGCCGGTGTTGAACGTGTACTGCACCTGGTCCATGAACGTCTTCATGTAGAAGATGCCACGGCCGCTCGTCTTCATGAGGTTCTGCGGGTTGAGCGGATCGCTCACTTTCTCGGGATCGAACCCCTGCCCCTCGTCCGAGATCGTGATCTCCAGCTCGTACCCCTCGAGCTCGAACGTCGCATTCACCTTCTTGCGCACGTCGAGCTTGTTCCCATGCTTGATCGCGTTCGCCACCGCCTCGCGTACCGCCATCCCGATCCAGTGAGACCCATCCTCGTCCACCCCCGCGTTTTCGCAGAGGTGTTCCGCGATGACCTGAACCAGTTCGATGTTCTCGAAGCGGCTGCTGATCGTGATCTCGATACGCTCGGTGTCGCCGCGCTCCATGGGCTGAATTGCGCGGCATTCTACACAACCCAGAGAGGAATGGGGGCCGAGAACGGCCGGTTGCGCAGCGCATGACCACGGGCCGGGCACCGCGCCTCCTGCTCCTTCTCCTCCTCACCTCCTGCGCCCAAGCCTCGCCGCTCGCGCCCGGGATGAAAGCGGTCGAGGAAATCCGCGGACGAAAGTTCGTCCACGACGTGAAGAACGTCAGCATCGACCGATCCGACCTCTCCGCGCATCTGCGCAAGCAGATGGAGAAGCTGACCCCCTACTCGCTCGACGACTGGGGGACCCTGCTGCGCGCGCTGCAGCTCGTCGACGTCGAGAACAAGCAGCTCGTGCCGAAGCTCCTCGCGCTCTACGAGGCGCAGGTGCTCGCGTTCTACGACCCGCAGTCGCACACCTACTACTCGATCAAGCAGCTCCCGAAGCTCCCCGAGGGGGCGGCCCGGCTCGGCGACCCGAAGCTGCTCGAAGAGACCGTGATGGTCCACGAGCTGATGCACGCGCTGCAGGACCAGCACTTCCAGCTCGCCGGCAAAGAGAAGGCGCTCATGCGCGACACCGACGCGAACCTCGCCTACCACGCCGTGCTGGAAGGGGAGGCGGTGCTGGTGATGGTCGCCCACATGCTCGCCAAGTCGAACGTCGACTTCGAGGAGGTGATCAAGGACGACTCCATGCTCGGCCTGATCGGCAACGCGGCGCAGGCGGAGCAGATGATCGACCCCTCCACGCCGAAGTACTTCGCCGAGATGCTGAAGTTCCCCTACCTCGCCGGGCTGAACTTCGTCGTGGCGGCCTATCGCCGCGGCGGCTGGAAGGAGCTCGACAAGGTGCACGCGAACCCGCCCCGCACCACCCGCGAGATCCTGCACCCCGAGCAGTACTTCGACGCCACCTTCAAGCCGAAGCCGTTCGACAGCACCACCCCTCCCGGCGCCATCTCGGCCGAGCACCTCGGCGAGTTCCACTGGCGCTTTCTCGTCGGCGCCGAGAACGCGAAGGGGTGGGTGAACGACCGCGCCGTGGTCATGCGCGACGGTCGCGTGCAGCTCGACTCCGACTGGGAGACCGAGCAGAACGCCATCGCCTTCGAGACCGCCTACCGCGCGTTCCTCGAGAACCGCGGCCTCGACGCGAAAGTCACCCGCGAAGGCACGAAGGTCAAGGCTTCCTACACCGCGAAGAAATGAACGTCGACTACGCCAGCCTCGAGAGCGACCTCGCCGACGGCTCCTTCCGCCAGCGGCTCGAGGAAGAGCTCACCTTCGGCTTCCGCCAGATCCACCAGGCCGGCGAACGCCTCCCCCTCGCCTCCCACTACGCCTCGCAGATCGCCGAGATCCTGAACCGCGACGTCGAGCTCTCCGCCGACGTGAAGTACGAGCTGTATCAGGAGGTGCTGGCGGCCGTCGAGAACGCGCGGGCGGCGGTGTTGGGGGAAGTGGTCGCACCGAATTAGTCTCAGAGTCTCAGAGTCTCAGAGTCGCAAAGTCTCAGAGCGGGCCGGTTCCTCTTTGCGACTTTGAGACTCTGAGACTCTGAGACTCTGCGACTCTGCGACTCTGAGACTCTGAGACTCCGCTAACATCCCCCCGCAATGAAGCGCTCCCTCCACCGCCACCCGCCTCTGTCGTCCTTCGCGACGACAGGTGGTTGAGCCTGCAAGTTAGGTCAGTCTGACCTACGTTCCGTCCTGGCGAAGCTCCCCTCGTTCGAAGGGGCCGGGGATCTTCTTGTCGGAATGGCGACGGCCGACGACGCGGCGGTGATCCGGATCGTGGGCGACACCGCCATCGCCCAGACCGTCGACTTCTTCACCCCGATCGTCGACGACCCCTATCTGTTCGGGCAGATCGCCGCCACGAACTCCATCTCCGACATCTACGCCATGGGGGCGACGCCGATCCTCGGCCTCGCCATTGCCGGCTTCCCGACCGGCAAGCTCCCGCTGGACGTGCTCGAGCAGATCCTCCACGGCGGCGCCGACAAGGCCATCGAGGCGGGGTTCCCGGTCGCCGGCGGCCACACCATCATCGACGACGTCCCGAAGTACGGCCTCGTCGTCACCGGCGTCGTCTCCGCCTCCCGGCTGGTGCGCAATTCCACCGCCGCCGCCGGCGATCTCCTCTATCTCACCAAGCCGATCGGCAACGGGATCCTCGTCAGCGCGAACCGCCGCAAGAGCTTCTTCCGGAGCGCGCCGCCGCTCGACGAGGCGATCCGCTGGATGACCACCCTCAACCGCGACGCCTCGAAGGCGATGCTCGCCGCCGGCGCCAGCGCCGCCACCGACGTCACCGGCTACGGCCTGATCGGCCATCTCCTCGAGATGTGCGACGGCGCGGGAGTGGGGGCGGAGCTCAACGTTTCCGCGGTGCCGGTGCTCGCCGGCGCGCGGGAGGCGCTCGCGAAGGGGCTGCGTCCGGAGGGGACGGAGCGGAACGCCGCCTCCTTCCGCGACCGGGTGCGCCTGTCCGTCCCCGAGCTCGAGTACACGCTGCTGTGCGACGCGCAGACGTCGGGCGGGTTGCTCATCGCCATCGCCCCGGAGCGCGCCGCCGCGCTCGAGGCGCGCTTCGTGGAAAGCGGTCTGTTCTATGCAAAGGTCGGCACCGTGACGAAGGAGCGAGGATGGATTTCCCTGAAAACGTAAATACAGTCCCGGCCGAAGACGGCTCCACCTGGGTCGAGATCGCGAGCACCGGCGCCGAAGACGAGGCCACGCTGCTCAAGGGCTTCCTCGAGGCCGCCGGCATCTCCGCGCAGATCGAAAACGTCAAGTTCAAGATGGAGCCGATCAACTTCGGCACCATGGGCGACATCCGCATCTACGTGCAGGCCCAGGAGGAACAACGCGCCATGGAGCTCCTCCGCTCGCGGGAGCGGCAGGCCGAACAGCTCGATGACGATGACGAGACGCTCGTCACCGACGAAGGTCCGGCGGTGGTCGACGAGATGTCGCAGACGGAGAACGATGACGGAGCAGCCAACACCTGAGCACGAGCCCGCATCGCCGGGCATGCCTCGCTGGGTCCCGGTCCTGATCGGCGTGCTGCTGGTCCTGCTGGCCGGCCTCGCCGTCTTCACCGGCCTGCGCTATCGCGCGCCCGATCCGCTGACCGAGACGCCCCAGCGCCGCGAGCGCCAGGACGCGTTCGCGCCTCCCGGCGAGCCGAGCGCCGGCGCTTCCCGCGTCATGCACGGCAGCGATGGCGAGATCACCCCGGAGGCGAACACGCCGGTCACGGGCGAGTCGCGGGCCGTCATCAGCGGCGGGCCGGGCGGAGTGCAGGCGACGGTGCGGATCTGGGCCCGCCGCGGCATGGTCCTCCAGGTCAAGCCGGACGACGCGGTCGTCTACGTGAACGGCCTCCTCATCGGTCAGGCCAGTCAGTTCGACACGACCGACGAGATCTACGACTTCGCCGAGGCCGGGAGCTACACCGTCCGCGTCGTCTCCCCCGCGGGGAAGGAGCGGACGTTCATCGTCACCGCCGCCGACGACGCGAAAGAAGACGTGGCCACGATCGCGGCTACGCTGTAAGCGTCCGCAGGTCCCGCAGCCGCTCCGCCAGTTCGCGTGACGTCGGACGCTCCACCGGGTTCTTCGCCAGCGCCTGCGTCACCAGCTCGGCGACCGCCGCCGGCACCTCCGGCGCGAGCGTGGCGAGCGGCTGCGGCGCGCCGCTGAGGTGGAGCTGGATCGCCTCGACCAGGTCGAGGGTGTGCTGGTTCTGGAAGAGGCGCTTGCCGGTCAGCATCCGGTAGAGGATCACGCCGAGGCTGTAGACGTCGGCGCTCGCGTCGTAGGTGCCGCCGAGGAGGCGCTCCGGCGGCATGTACTCCGGCGTCCCCACCAGCTCGCCCAGACCGGTCACACCGGCGAGCATCGGCGGCGCGCTGTCGTCGACCAGCCGGGCGATGCCGAAGTCGAGCACCTTCACCACCTCCTGCTCTCCGTCGCGGTGGAGGAAGATGTTCCGCGGCGTGACGTCGCGATGGATGACGCGCGCGGCATGTGCCGCCGTCAACGCCTCCGCGACCTGCATGCCGATTTGGAGCGTGCGCTCGACCGGCACCACCGGCTGCTCCTGCATCAGCTCCGACAGCATCCGTCCTTCCAGCAGCTCCATCACCAGGTAGGCGAGCCCCTGCGAGAAGCCGGCACCGAGGACGTCCACCGCGTTCCTGTGTCTCACGCGGCACGCCGCGATCCCCTCGGTCTGGAAGCGCCGCAGCCGCTTCAGGTCACCGCCCATCGGGCGCAGGATCTTGATCGCCACCGGCCGCTGCAGGCGGATGTCGGTGCCGCGGTAGACAATGCTGAAGCCGCCCTCGCCGATCGGCTCGTCGACGCGGTACGTGTTGTCGAGGAGGCGCCCCGGCAGCAGCTCCGACACGGCGGCGAAGGCCTGCCCGACGCGCTGCTGCTCGCGCAGCAGGCGCTCGTTCATCCGCAACAGCTCCTCGTTCCGCTGCTCGAGGTCGCGCTGCAGCCGCGCCAGCCGGAGCTGCGTGTCGACGCGCGCGAGCACTTCCTCTTCCTCGAACGGCTTTGCGATGTAGTCGACGCCGCCGGCGCGGAACCCCTGCAGCTTGTCGGGCAGCTCGTGCAGCGCGGAGAGGAAGATCACCGGCACCGGCGCCAGCGCCGGCCGCGACTTGATCGCGCGGCACAGCTCCAGCCCGTTCATCTCCGGCATCTCCACGTCGAGCAGCACCAGCTCCGGCGCGTCGCTCTCCATCATCGGCAGTGCGCGCCGCGCGCTGTTCGCCGCGCGCACCTCGTAGCCGGCCCGCTCCAGGATCCCGGCCAGCAGCACGAGATTGTCGGGGTTGTCGTCGACCGCCAGCAGCTTCCCTTTGCTCATGAATCAGCCCTCTCGAGCAGGTCGAGCAGCGGGTCGATGCGGAACGCGCGGATCTCCGCCAGCAGGTCGCGCCCCAGGCCGGAGTCGCGGATGGAGATCTTCGCCGCGACATTTCCGGCCCGCTCCGCGGAGCCCGACAGCAGCGCCGTGTAGAGGTCCCGCCGCTCCTCGGGCGGCAGCGTCCCGATGCGCGCGAGCGTCAGCAGCGCGCGATCGGCCGGCGCCTGCGCGGTGGGCTGCGCCTCTTCGCGCACGAAGCGCACTGCGAGGTGCCGCTCCAGCATCTCGAAGAGCGTCGCCTCCCGGAACGGCTTCGTGAGGAAGTCGTCCGCTCCGCCGGCGAGGATCAGCTCCCGCTCGTGCTCGAACGCGCTGGCGGTGAGCGCCACGACCGGCACCGGCGTCGCGTGCGTCTCCCGCTCGCGCATGCGGATCCTGCGGATCGCCTCGCGCCCGTCGGTGACCGGCATGCGCATGTCCATGAGGATGAGGTCGGGCTGCCAGGCACTCCAGAGCGCGATCGCCTCTTCGCCGTTCGACGCCTCGCGCGTGTCGAAGCCGACCGCGCCGAGGAGGGAAGTGAGGAGGAGCCGGTTCTCGTGCGTGTCGTCGGCGATGAGGATGCGCCGCCGCCGCTCGCCGGTCGCAAGGCCGACCACGCGCTTCGGCTCCATCGCCTCCACGCTCTCGGCCGTCCGCGGGAGCGCCGCGTCGAACGCGAACGTCGTCCCCGCGCCGCGCGTGCTCCGCACCGTGATGTCCCCCTCCATGAGCCGCACGATCTCGCGCGTGATCACGAGGCCGAGGCCCGTGCCTTCCTTCGCGCTGCGGCCGCTCTCCGTCTGCACGAAGGCCTCGAACAGCGTCGCCGTCTCCTCCGGCGTCATCCCCTCGCCGGTGTCTTCGACCTCGAACCGCGCCCGCCCGTCGCTCCACGACGCGCGCAGCGTCACCCGTCCCCGCTCCGTGAACTTCACCGCGTTCCCGAGCAGGTTGAGGAGCACCTGCCGGAGCTTGCCGGCGTCGCCGCTGACCGCCGCCGGGATGTCGGGGTCGATCTCGGTGACGAGCTCCAGCCCCACGTTCTCGGCGCGGACGCGGATCATCGCGGTAACGGCGCGCAGCAGCTCGCGCAGGTCGAACGGCTTCTGCTCCAGCGACAGCTTGCCCGCCTCGATCTTCGAGATCGACAGCACGTCGTTGATCAGGCCGAGGAGATGCTCGCCGCTGCGGCGGATGATCGCCAGCCGCCCGCGGTCCTCGGCGTCGAGCGTGCGGCTGCGGTCCATGAGCTGCGAGAACCCGAGCACCGCGTTGAGCGGCGTGCGCAGCTCGTGGCTCATGTTCGCCAGGAACACGCTCTTCGCCTGCGTGGCCGCCTCGAGCTGCGCCGTGCGCTCGGCGACGCGCAGCTCCAGCAGGCGGTTCTCTTTCCGCAGGTGCGCCACCCGCCAGCGCACCACGACCCAGACGAGCGCGGCGAGCGCCAGGAGGTAGAGCGCCCACGCCCACGGCGTGCGGTACCAGGGCGAGAGCACCGCGAAGCGGTACACCGCCTCCGTCCCGACCGCGCCGCGCGCGTCGCGCGTGCGGAGCCGGAACGTGTAGTCGCCGCCGGGGAGGTTCGTGTACTCCTTGAACGTCTCCTCCGTCCAGGGCGACCACTCCTGCTCGTAGCCCTCCAGCCGGTACTGGAACGCGGCGGCGCCGGAGCCGCCGAAGTCGAACCGGAGGCTGCGCCGCGAGTGCTCCAGCTCCGGCGCCTGCGCCGCGACAGCCGCGCCGCCGAACAGCGTCCGCTCTCCCTGCGCCACGCGGCGGATCAGCGCCGGGCCGCCGCTCGCGCGCAGCGGAACGGCCGCGTCGTACCGGAAGAGCCCCTCCGTCGCGCCGAACCAGACCACGCCCGGCTCGTGGAACACGAGATTCACTGCCGTGACGGAGAGGTCCTGCGCCGTCGCCGGTTCGAGCGCGTAGACGCCACGCGCGTCCGGCCGCGCGATGGCGATGCGGTTCGTGCTGCGCTCGCGATCGGCGGCGATCACCGCCAGCGCCCCTCCGTCGAGAGGGATCATCCTCCGCTTCCCGTCCCGAAAGAGAGACGCGAACCGCGGGTCCGCGGCGAAGCGGCGCGTCTTCTCGTCGAACGCCAGCATCGCCTCCTCGGTCCAGAAGAGGATCTCCTCGCCGACGCGGTAGACGTTGACGAGATTCGGCGCCGGCAGCCCTTCGCTCTTCGTGAAGTGCTCGACCGCCGGAGCGGCGGCTCCGTTGAACGTGAGCCGGAAGATGCCCTCGCCCCACGTCCCGATCCAAAGCCGCCCCGCGGCGTCTTCCTCGATCGTCCGCACCTCGGCGGCGATGCCCGGGATCACCCCTTCGTCACGCCACCCGTTGCCCTCGCGGCGCAGCGACGCGAGCCCGCCGTACAGTCCGATGAACACCCTTCCCGGCTCGCGGCGCGACCGGTACATCGACGATGAGGCGCCGAGGGAGGCGCGCACGAGCCGTGACTCGAGGCCGCGGATCTCGAACACCCCTTCGTTGTTCGCGGCGAGCAGTTGCCCGTCGACCGACAGCAGCGACCAGGTCTGGTTGCGCATCCCCGCGACCGGCTCGAAGCGGGGATCGTGCGTGACGCCGGGCGTGAGCCGGAACAGTCCGAGGGTCGTGCCGACGTACAGCGCGCCGTCGTGGCGCAGCATCGACATGATCGTGCCCGGCAGGCCGCGGCGATCGTCGAACCACGACAGCGGCGACGGCACCTCGACGCGCGACATCCCGGCAGTCGTCGCCAGCCATAACGCGCCGCGCGGCTCGCTCCAGAGCGCCATCACCGAGTCGGCGCTGATGCCGTCAGCCTTCGTCAGGCGCAGGCGCAGCCGGCCGTCGCGGTCGAGGAGGTGCACGCCGCCCTGCACCGTCGCCGCGGCGATCGAGCCGTCCGGGAGAGCAGTGGCGCGATAGAGCAGCTCCTGTTCGAGGAGCCGCCGCTCTTCATCGTCGCCGAGCGCCGTGAGGGCGCGTCCGTCGTAGCGGAAGAACCCGTGCGGGCGCGTCCCCAGGATCATGCCGCCGTCGGTGGGGAACATCGCGTAGAGCTTGTCCTCGGCGAACCGCTCCATGCCCCGCACCGGCGTCAGCTCGTCGCCTTTCAGCTCGAGCAGCCCGCGGCCCGGCTCGCGGATGAACAGCCGGTCGCCGGCGAGGAACGACAGCGCGAACAGCTTCGCCGGCGCCCACGAGCGCACCTCATTGCCGCGGATGCGGAACAGCCGGTCGGCCGCGGCGAAATAGACGGCGTCCTTCGACGCCCAGGTGGACCAGACGTCGGCGAACTCCCGCTCCGCGGCCGGCACCTTGTCGAGCAGCGAGACGTACGCGTATTGCCCCTGCGCGTCGGGCGCGAGGTAGCCGATCTCGCCGACGGCGCCGACGTAGACGCGACCCCGCGGGTCGACGGCCAGCGAGCGGACGACGGTGCCGTTCGGCGTCGCGATGAGACGCCAGCGCACGCCGTCGTACTCCAGCACACCCGACTCGTTCCCGACGTAGACGACGCCGCGGTGATCCTGCACGACCGCCCAGTTCGTGGCGCCGGCGCCGTACTCCTTCGGCGTGAAGTTGCGGATCACCGGCACGCCCTGCTCCACCGCCAACGCGTCGAGCGTCAGCGACAGCAGGAGCACCGCCACGAGCGCGGCCGGGAGTCGTTTGGTCATGGTGTGGTTTCCATTAAACCACCGTTGGCGGGCTGTACGGGCGTTCGATTTGCACGCCTGAAGGCGTCATGACCTGGCAGAGTTACGCCGCAGAAGCCGCCGTTCGCGCCCTCGACGCCGCCTCCGACCGCATTGGCGCAGGCGAGAAGGTGGTCCACCGCCTCGCCGACCGCTGGCGGTCCCTGAACGCCGAGGACAAGCGCGCGCTGATCGAGATCGGCGTCGCCGTCGCCTCCGCGATCGTCGTGGCCGTAGCGGCCGTGCGCGACAAGGGGCCGAAGAAAGCGGTGAGAAAGCTCGCGCGCAAGGCCGGCGGGAAGGTGATCCGGAAGGTCGCCGGCAAGGCCGTCCGGAACGTCGCCAAAAAGAAGTAGGTCCGCCGCGCCTCGCCGCCCGCATGCAGGGGACGTCGAACCTCGCTAAGATGGGTCCGTCATCAATTCAGCGAAGGCTTCGAGGTTGTCGTCATGCGGTTCAGTTCAGCTCTCTCCCTCCTCCTCTTTCTGTTCCTGGCCCCGGTGTCGTCGGGCGGCGGCGCCTGGGTCCCCGCGCCCGGTGAAGGCGATTTGCAGCTCGGGTTCAGCCGCAAGACGGCGAACACCTCCTGGAACGCATTCGGCGACGCCTTCAACAACACCACCACCTTCGAGGGGCAGACCGTCTCACACAACCACGACTTCCGCTACGTCTATCTCTCCGGTGAGATCGGCGTCGTCGACCGGCTGTCGGCCCGCTTCCTGGTCACGCACCTGAACGGTCTCGAGGGGCCGCGGCAACACCTCGAGGAGAACAACGGCTGGTCCGACGCCTGGGTCGGCCTCAAATACGGGATCACGCGCGGCTCGTGGCCGACCGCGATCGCCGCGACGGTGCGCACGCCGATCCTCTACGACCTCCCCGGCGCCTACAACCGCTACCTCTTCGACGCCGAGGGCAACCGCCGCGGCGTCAGCCCGGAGTGGCGCGGGGTGCTGAAGCACGATTACACGGTCTCGTACCTGGTCAGCCACTCCTTCAGCGACAGCCGCGCCTGGGCCTCGGCCGAGGCGGGCTACACCTGGCGCGAGGGGGCGCCGGCAGACCAGATCCCCCTCTCGATCGAGTTGGGTCTCCCGGTCTGGCGTAACCTGACGATGAAGGCGACCGTCAACGGCGTCCGCAGCCTCGGCAACGACAGCCCCTCGCGGCCGGACGACCGGTTCCGCGCCCGCCCCGACTTCAACTTCAACGACGCGTCGATGGTGCGCGCCGGAGTGGCGCTCATGGTGCCGGTCCGGGGCAGCATGGGCGTGGAAGTCGGCTACAACCAGTGGCTGGGCGGCGAGTCGGCGCGGCGGTACCGCGAGCCGTACGTCTCCCTCGGCTACGGCTTCTGACGCCGCGCCGCGGGAGAATAGCCCGTCGCACCAGGCGTGTTGATCCGTGCGCCCGCCGGGTCCATGCGCTTCAATCTCCTCAACCGTAAAATTCACTACTGGGCCACCGTCTTCGTCGCGTTGCCGGTCCTGGTCGTCATCTGCAGCGGTCTCCTGCTGCAGATGAAGAAGCATTTCGACTGGGTGCAGCCGGAGGAAAAGCGCGGCACCGGTACCGCGCCCGCGGTCGGCCTCGAGCAGATCCTCGCCAGCGCGAAGAGCGGGTCCGGCCTCGAGGTGCGCGGGTGGGAGGACGTCAACCGCATCGACGTCCGCCCCTCCAAAGGCATGGCCAAGGTCTGGCTGCAGAGCGGCTGGGAGGTGCAGGTCGACCTCGGCACCGGCCGCGTCCTGCAGACCGCCTATCGTCGCTCCGACCTCATCGAGTCGATTCACGACGGGTCGGTCTTCGGCGGCGAATGGACGAAGCTCGGGATCTTCTTCCCCGCCGGCATCGTCATGCTGGTGATGTGGCTGACGGGCCTCTGGATGTTCCTCGTCCCCCTCGCCGCGAAGCGCAGGCGCCGCAAGCAGCAGCGCCTCGGCAACAGCGCTGGCGCGTGACGTGAACCGGCCGACGGCCGATGAGATACGCCCTCTCTGCCTGCATCCTCCTGCTCGTCGCCTGCGGCGGCGAGAACACCCCCTCCAACGTGCAGACGCCCGGCGAAGACAAGGGCGCGAAGTCGAAGGCGCTCGAGGCCGGCGCCGCGGTCATGCAGGACAAGACGCCGCTCGCGAAGCTGAACGCCTATCTCGACGGCTTCCACTTCTACAGCGGCAACATGCAGGGGCAGATGGAGGCGCACCACTACTGCGAGACCGTCAACGAGGACCTGCGCCAGTGCGTGATCTTCGACGGCAACGGGGAGAGCGCCCGGATCATGGGCGTCGAGTACATCGTCAGCGCCAAGCTCTTCGCGACGCTCCCGGCCGAGGAGAAGAAGCTGTGGCACAGCCACTCGTATGAGGTGAAGTCGGGCACGCTGGTGGCGCCCGGCATCCCCGCGCTGGCCGAGCACGAGCTCATGGAGCAGCTCGTGTCCACCTACGGCAAGACGTGGCACACGTGGCACACCGACAACGCCGCCAACACGCTCCCCCTCGGCCATCCGATGCTGATGATGGGCTTCACCGCCGACGGGCAGCTACGCCCCGAGCTGCTGTCCGAGCGCGACCGCCGCTTCGGGATCGACACGGCGGAGAAACGGGAGCAGCGCGCCGACATTGCCGCGCCGCCGGTGCTCCCCGGCGCGAACGGGTGGCAGCAGGGGGAGGCGGTGCAGCTCAATCTCGGCGGCGCTACGACCCACGCAGATCCGGCAGCTCACCCTCCGCGCTGACGCGGAGGCCGAGGTCGCGCAGGAGGCCGTCGCGGACGTCGTAGGCGCAGCCGTGCACCGACAGCGACTGACCGCGCGCCCAGGCGTCGCGCACGATGGTGGTCTTGCTGACGTTCACCACCTGCTCGAGCACGTTCAGCTCGCAGAGGCGCCGGTGGCGGTCGGCGTCGGTCGGCAGCGCGTCGAGCTCCGCCACGTATTTCGCCCGCACGTCCTGCACGTGGCGCAGCCAGTTGTCGCAGAGCCCCAGCTTCTCGCCCATCAACGCCGCACGCACGCCGCCGCAGCCGTAGTGGCCGCAGACGATGACGTCGCGCACGCGCAGCACGTCCACCGCGAACTGCAGGGCGGAGAGGCAGTTCAGATCGGTGTGGACGACGACGTTCGCGACGTTGCGGTGCACGAACATCTCGCCCGGAAGCAGGCCGACGATCTCGTTCGCCGGGACGCGGCTGTCGGAGCAGCCGATCCAGAAGTACTGCGGCGCCTGCTGCTCGGCGAGGCGCATGAAGAAGTCGGGGTCGCGGCGCACCATCTCGGCGGCCCAGGCACGGTTGTTTGCGAAAAGGTCGTCCAGCACGGCGCACATGGTAGCGTCCCCCGCGCGAAAGGAGGATAGCGGCGTTGCCTCATGACGTCAGTTTGATCACCACCATCGCCGCAGGCCTCGGCCTGGCGATGATCTTCGGCTTCATCGCCGTGCGCCTCCGGCTGCCGCCGCTGGCCGGCTACCTCCTCGCCGGCGTCCTGATCGGGCCGCACACGCGCGGCTTCGTCGCCGACGTCGCGCTCGCCGGGCAGCTCGCCGAGATCGGGGTGATGCTGCTGATGTTCGGCGTCGGGTTGCACTTCTCGCTCGACGACCTCAAGTCGGTGCGCGGCATCGCCCTCCCGGGCGCGGTGGTGCAGATCGCCGTCGCCACCATCCTCGGCACTCTCACCGCGATGTCGTGGGGCTGGACCTTCGGCGCCGGCCTCGTGTTCGGTCTCGCGCTCTCGGTCGCCAGCACCGTCGTGCTGCTGCGCGCGCTCGAGGCGCGCGGCGCGCTGGAGACGTTCAACGGCCGCATCGCCGTCGGCTGGCTGATCGTCGAGGACCTGGTGATGGTCCTCGTACTGGTGCTCCTCCCGCCGCTCGCGGCGCTCCTCGGCGGCAGCGTGGCCGACGACGGCGGACGGGGAATCGGCGCGGCGCTGGCCATCACCTTCGCCAAGGTGGCGGCGTTCGTGGTGCTGATGCTCGTCGTCGGCAAGCGGCTCTTCCCCCGCATCCTCTGGCTCGTCGCGAAGACCGGCTCGCGCGAGCTGTTCACGCTCTGCGTCATCGCCGCGGCGGTGGGGGTCGCGTACGGCGCCGCGGCGCTGTTCGGCGTCTCGTTCGCGCTGGGGGCGTTCTTCGCCGGGATGATGATGCGCGAGTCGGAGCTGAGCCACCGCGCCGCCGACGAGTCGCTCCCGCTGCGCGACGCGTTCTCCGTGCTCTTCTTCGTCTCGGTCGGCATGCTGTTCGACCCGCAGGTGCTCGTGCGCGAGCCGCTGGCGGTGCTCGCGGTGACGGCGATCATCATCGTCGGCAAGACCATCGCCGCGGTGACGCTGGTCCTGCTGCTGCGGTATCCGCTGAATACCGCCCTGACGGTCGGCGCGAGTCTCGCGCAGATCGGCGAGTTCTCCTTCATCCTGGCGGGACTCGGGGTCGAGCTGCGTCTCCTGTCGGAACAGGGGCAGAGCCTCATCCTCGCCGGCGCGCTGATCTCGATCGCCCTCAATCCGGCGGTGTTCGCGGCCGTCGAGCCGGCGCAGCGCTGGATCCGCGCCCGCTCGCATCTCGCGCGCACACTGGAGCGCAGCCCCGACCCGCTCGCCGAGCTGCCGATGAGCGTCGACCAGGCGCTGCTCACCGGGCAGGTGGTCATCGTCGGCTACGGCCGCGTCGGACGCCGCATTGCCGAGGGGCTGACCGAACGGAAGATCCCGTACGTGGTGGCGGAGCAGAACCGCGAGATCGTGGAGCGGCTCCGCGCGCAGAACGTCCAGGCGGTGTCGGGCGACGCCTCCGATCCCGCGGTGCTGATCCAGGCGCACGTCGCCCGCGCCGGCATGCTCGTCATCGCCACCCCCGAGACCCTGCACGTGCGGCGGATGATCGACGTCGCGCGGAAGCTGAACCCGAAGATCGAGATCGTCCTCCGCACCCACAGCGAAGAAGAGGCCGACCTGCTGCGCAGCGAAGGCTCCGGCGCCGTCTTCATGGGCGAGCACGAGCTCGCATCAGCCATGACGCGCCACGTCGTGCAGCGGATGGCCGGCCCCTCGTCGGTCTGACCGCGCGGACGTATCATCATCCGTATGCTGCGCGTCTTCGTCAGCTCGTGTCTCCTCGGCGCGCCGGTCCGGTATCACGGCGGCGATGCACGGCACGACCATCCGATCCTGGAGCGGTGGATTCGGGAGGGGCGGCTGATCGCCTGCTGCCCCGAGATGGCGGCCCACCTCGGGACGCCGCGTCCCCCGGCGGAGCTGGCGAACGGGCAGGTCGTGACGAAGGACGGCGAGGTTGTGACGGCCGCCTATCGCCACGGCGCCGGGATCGTCGCCGAGCAGGCCGCGCAGGACCGCATCGCGCTGGCCATCCTCAAGGACGGCAGCCCGTCGTGCGGCAGCACGTTCGTCTACGACGGCACGTTCACCGGCGCGAAGGTCGCCGGCGAGGGGATCACCGCGGCGCTCCTCCGCTCGCGCGGCATCGCCGTCTTCGACGAGCAGCACATCGAAGAAGCGGCCCGTTACCTCGCCGCGCTGGAGGCGTGAGAGAGGTCTTCGAGGATCGGGCACTCCGGGCGGTGATCGCCGTGGCAGTGCTCGGCGAGCTGCTCCAGCGTCCGCTTCATCGCCTCCATCTCCCGGATCTTTCCCTCCAGCTCCCGCACGTGCTCGAGGGCGAGCCGCTTCACCTCCCTGCTCGGCCGGTGCTGCTGCCATAGGCCGAGGAGGGCCTGGATCCGCTTCATCGAGAAGCCGAGGTCGCGCGCGCGGCGGACGAACTGCAGCGTGTGCACGTCGTTCTGCGAGTAGACCCGGTAGTTCGAGCCGGTCCGCTCCGCCGCCGGGATCACCCCAATCTGCTCGTAGTGCCGGATCATTTTCGCGCTGACTCCTGAGGCCGCGGCCGCTTCGCCGATGTTCATGTCCGAAAGAACATTGAGGCCCCTCTTGACCTTCCCACAATGGGAAGCCTTACGTTGTGGCCAGCATGATGAAACACGACAGGAACACAGCCATGACTACCCCCACCTCAGTCACCGACCCCGTCTGCGGGATGACGATCGATCCGGCCCACGCCGCCGGCAGCTCGACCCTCGACGGCACCACCTATTACTTCTGCAATCCGCACTGCAAGATGAAGTTCGACGCCGATCCGGCGGCGTACCTCGGCGGCTCGAAGCCGGCCCCCGTGGAGGCGCCTCCGGGCGCGGAGTGGACCTGCCCGATGCATCCGGAGATCGTCCAGGACAAGCCGGGGAGCTGCCCGATCTGCGGCATGGGTCTCGAGCCCCGCACGGTGACGCTGGAAGACAGCAACCCCGAGCTCGACGACATGACCAGCCGCTTCAAGGTCAGCGCGGCGCTCACCGTGCCGCTCGTCGCGCTCGCCATGCTCCGCCACGTGCCCGGCCTCTTTCCCCACGACGCCATGGGGTGGGCGACCTGGGCCGAGCTGGCGCTGGCGACGCCGGTCGTGCTCTGGGGCGGCTGGCCGTTCTTCGAGCGCGCCTGGGCCTCGTTCGTCCACCGCCACCTGAACATGTTCACGCTGATCGGCATCGGCGTGGCGGTGTCGTACGTCTACAGCCTCGTGGCCACGCTCGCGCCGGGCCTCTTCCCCCCCTCGCTGCGCGATCACGCCGGCAACGTCGGCGTCTACTACGAGGCCGCCGCGGCGATCGTGACGCTCGTGCTCCTCGGCCAGGTGATGGAGCTGCGCGCCCGCAGCCGGACCGGTGCCGCCATCCGCGCCCTTCTCGGCCTCGCCCCAACGACCGCGCGCCGCATCGATGCACAGGGCGGCGAAGCCGACGTCCCGCTCGAAGAAGTGCAGGCCGGTGACGTCCTGCGCGTCCGTCCCGGCGAGAAGGTGCCGGTCGACGGCGTCGTGCTCGAGGGGACGACCAACGTCGACGAGTCGATGGTCACCGGCGAGCCGCTGCCGGCCGAGAAGAAGCCGGGCGACCGCCTCATCGGCGCGACGGTCAACACCACCGGCTCGCTGCTCATGCGCGCGGAGCGCGTCGGCAGGGACACGCTGCTCGCGCGCATCGTCCAGATGGTCGGCGAGGCGCAGCGCAGCCGCGCGCCGATCCAGAAACTCGCCGATACCGTCTCCGCCTGGTTCGTCCCGCTGGTGATCGTGATCGCGCTGATCACGTTCGCCGTCTGGGCGCTGGTCGGGCCGGAGCCGCGGCTCGTCTACGCCATCGTCAACGCGGTGGCGGTGCTGATCATCGCCTGCCCCTGCGCCCTCGGGCTGGCCACGCCGATGTCGGTGATGGTCGCGGCCGGGAAGGGTGCGTCCGCGGGAGTCCTCTTCCGGAACGCCGAGGCAATCGAGGTGCTGCGCGACGTCGACACCCTGGTCATCGACAAGACCGGGACGCTCACGGCCGGGAAGCCGCGCCTCACGACCGTCGTCTCGAGCGGCATCGACGAGAACGAGATGTTGCGCCTGGCCGCGAGCGTCGAGCGTGCGAGCGAGCATCCGCTCGCCGCCGCCATCGTCGCCGGCGCGGAGGAGCGCGGCGTCGCCATCCCGAAGGCGCAGCACTTCGAGTCCGTGACCGGCAAGGGCGTCTACGGTGCCGCGGAGGGGCGGCGGGTGGCGCTCGGGAACCGGGCCATGCTCGCGGAGATGCACGTCGAGGCGGGCGAGCTCGCCGCGCGCGCGGAGCAGTTGCGCGCCGACGGCCAGACGGTGATGTTCGTCGTCATCGACGGCAAGCCGGCCGGACTCCTCGGCGTCGCCGATCCGGTGAAAGAGACGGCCGCCGAGGCGGTTGCCGAGCTGCAGCGTGCCGGCCTGCGCATCGTGATGCTGACCGGCGACAGCGCCACGACCGCCAACGCGGTGGCGAAGAAGCTCGGCATCGACGAGGTGATCGCGGAGGTGCTGCCGGAGCAGAAGGCGGAGGCGGTGCAGCGCCTCCAGCAGGAGGGGCGCATCGTGGCCATGGCCGGCGACGGCATCAATGACGCGCCGGCGCTGGCGCGCGCGCAGGTCGGGATCGCCATGGGCACCGGCACCGACGTGGCGATGGAGAGCGCGGGCGTGACGCTGGTGAAGGGCGACCTGCGCGGCATCGTCCGCGCGCGGCGCCTCAGCAACGCCACCATGGCCAACATCCGCCAGAACCTCTTCTTCGCCTTCATCTACAACGCCCTCGGCGTCCCCATCGCCGCCGGCGTGCTCTACCCCTTCTTCGGCGTGCTCCTCAGCCCGATGATCGCAGCCGCGGCGATGAGCTTCAGCTCCGTCTCGGTGATCGCCAACGCCCTGAGGTTGCGGGGGGCGAAAATGTGACCGCGCCGTTCCGGCGGAGGCTGCCGCAGTCTTTCCGAGGGCTGCCGCAGTCTCCGCGAGGGGTGCCGTCGTCTTTCCGAGGGCTGCCGTCGTCTTTCCGAGGGGTGCCGTCGTCTTTCCGAGGGCTGCCGTCGTCTTTCCGAAGGCTGCCGTCGTCTTTCCGAAGGCTGCCGTCGTCTTTCCGAGGGCTGCCGTCGTCTTTCCGGAGGCTGCCGCGATTTGTACGCCTCCCGCCAACGCCTTCCTCCTCGGCGGGAGTTATCATGGAGTAACCCTATGAAAGCCTCCATCCTCGCCGCGGTCGTCCTTCTGGTGGCCGCGTCGGCGGCGGCGGAGGACTTTTATCTCCCCCTTTCGCCGCGCACGGAGCTGGAGCTCACCAACCCCACCGCGGCCCGCGCCATCGTGACGGTCGAGCGGCTCGGAACGGGGCAGGCGCGCGAGCTGCCGGTCGAGCCGGGGCAGACGCTCCGCTTCGACGATGACGGCGAGACGATGGGCGTGCTCCACGTCCGCGCCGGCGCCGCGATCCGCGTGCAGGCGGTCAGCCGCTGCGTTCCCTGCGGCTCCCGCATCTCCCTTCCGGTCCTCGACGCGCAGAGCGCCGTCCGAGACGGGGAGGTACCGGTGCGGCAGACGCCCTCCTGGCGCAGCGGGATGCTGGTCGTCAATCCTCAGGACGAGCCGGCGCTGGTGACCCTCACCGTCCATCGCGGCGCAGAGGTCGTCGACCAGTCGCTGTTGCGCGTCCCGGCGCGCGGCATGCGGCGCGTCGATTTCGATCGCGCGCCGGACGAGAGCTTCTCGTTCGTCTCCGCGCAGCCGCTGCTCCTCTTCGGCTACGAGCGCAACGAGCAGACCGGTGGGCGGGTGTTCACCCCCGTTACGCACGCCACCACGCGCAAGCGCCGCTCGGTGCGCTCCGGATCTCCCCAGCAGGTCGCGCAGACGATCGTCCTCACGCCGTCGAAGGACAACACGCTCTTCGAATCCCCCTCCGGCGACGCCTCGAACGGGGTCGGCGTGCATCTCTTCGCCGGCGCGACGCGGCGGTTCGGCCTGCGCCGTGCGCTGCTGGCGTTCGACGTCGCCTCTCAGATTCCGGCCGGCAGCCGGATCACCCGCGCCACGCTCCGGCTGCAGGTCTCGCAGAGCATCTCCGGCTCGCAGCCGATGACGCTCCACCGCGTCGCCGCCGACTGGGGCGAAGGGGCGTCGAACGCCGGCCAGAGCAGCGACGGCGGCGGCGCGACGTCGCACCCGGGCGACGCCACCTGGGCGCACCGCTTCTTCCCCAATCAGCCCTGGACCACGCTGGGCGGCGACTTCAACGCTGCCGCCGACGCCACCGCCGTCGTCGACTTCTCCGGCACCTGGGAGTCCTCGGAGCTCATGATCGCGCGCGTGCAGGGCTGGCTCGATCAGCCGGCCACGAACTTCGGGTGGGTGATCCGCGGGATCGAGAACGCCGGCACGACCGCGAAGCGGTTCGACAGCCGCGAGATCGCGGCGCCCGAGAGACGCCCGACGCTGACGATCGAGTTCGTGCGCTGACGGTCCTCAGCGCCTGTACCACTCCACGTTCCGGAACGGCTGCCCCTCCACGAACGTCTCGCCGATCCGCGGCGCGATCACGCGCACGCCTTTCGCCCGCGCCGCGGCGAGCGTGCGCAGGATCGGCTCGTCCCAGGCGTGATACGAGAGGTTGAACGTGGCCCAGTGCACCGGCAGGAGCGTCCGCCCGCCGAGGTCGGCGTGCGCCTGGACGGCGGACTCGGGGCTCATATGGATGTCGAGCCAGGTCTCGCCGTACGCGCCCACCTTGATCAGCGTGAGGTCGGTGTCGCCAAGGCGGCGGCGAATGTCGGCGAAGTGGGGGGCGTACCCGGTGTCGCCGCTGTAGTAGACCGAGTGCTCCGGCCCCCGCACCGCCCACGACGCCCAGAGCGTGGAGTTGTCCATCCGCTTCCGCCCCGAGTAGTGCCGCGCCGGGAGACAGTGGATCGCCACTCCCTTCACGCGCGCCACTTCCCACCAGTCCATCTCGTGGATCTGCGCGGCCGGCACGTCCCAGCGCTCGAGATGCGCACCGATCCCCAGCGGGACGTAAAAGTGGGTGCCGCGGGCGGCGAGGTGTTTGACGGTGTCCATGTCGAGGTGGTCGTAGTGATCGTGCGAGATCACCACCGCGTCGATGCCCGTGACCTGCTCGAGCGCGATCGGGGCCGGGTGCAGCCGCTCCGGCCCGACCGGCAGCGGCGAGACGACCTTCGCGAAGACCGGATCGGTCATGACACGCACTCCGTCGAGCTCCACCAGCACGCTGGAGTGCCCGAGCCAGGCCGCCTTCAGCTCCCGTCCTGCGGGCCGCTGGAGCGCCGCGGCGTCGAGCTGCACGACCGGGATCGCGAACGCCGGCTCGCGCACCTGCCCCTGCGAGTAGAGCCGGATCGTCTTGAACAGAGCGGTGTCGGTGTCCTGTGGAGGCCTGTTCTGAAAACGCCCGCCGATGAACTGCGGCGAGCGCCGCATCCGCTCCAGGCGCTTCCCTTCGAACCTGCCGCCGAACGAGGGGAGCTGGAACACCGCCCACGCGGCGACGGCGAGGAGCGCCGCCGCGATGAGGAGGATCTTGAACGCTTTCTTCATTCGGTTCGCCATCTCGTTCCGCGCCCGGCGAGCAGCCCGAGGCACGAGCCCGCGAGCGCCAGCGACATGTCGCGGTGCGCGTCCCAGATGTCCCCCTGCTCGCCGTTGTATGCGCCCGCGTCTTCGGGCGAAAGCACCATCGTCAGCCCCCACTCGAAGAGCTCGTACAGGAGGCTGAAGGCGAGCACGAATTCGACGCTCGCGTAGAGCGCGAACCGAGGCGGCACCCTGAAGTATCGCGTCAGCACCTCCCACACCGGCCGCACCGCCAGCAGACCGAACGCGAAATGTACGACGCGGTCGAAGTGATTGCGCCGGAAGCCGAAATGCTCGGTGATGTTGACGCCAAACAATCGAGCCGACCATTCGTCATACGGCACATACGAATAGATGTACCGCGCGCCGACGACGTGCAGCAGCAGGAACGCGATTACGCAGGCAAACGCGGCGGAGCTGAGCTGCCGTCTCGTAGCGACGAGCGGCAGCAACAGGACGGCGACCGCGGTCGGCAGGTGCTGGAGGTACATCTGGCGGGGAAAGGGTGCGCCGAGACAGCTCGCCAGAACGGCTACGACGAGGACGGCGAGGAGCGTACGTTCGAAGCCGTTCATCCGCCGCGCACAGTGTAGCGGACGCGCACTCCGAGGAACCCCGAGGAACCCCTAGTACAGCCACTCTCGAACCGCACCATCCCGGTCCAGCTCGGCCCCGCGGCGGCGGAACGCCCAGCACATGTACGCAATCGACACGAAGAACGAGGCGGGGAGGCGATTGAGCTTGCCGATCTTGCAGGCGAGGAGGGTGGTCTTGCCGCCGAAGCCCATCGGGCCGATGCCGGACTGGTTCGCCTTCTCGACGACGCGGGCCTCGAGGGCGGCGAGCTCGGGGTCGGGGTTCTCGTCGTCCATCGTCCGGAGGAGCTGTTCCTTGGCGTGGCCGTAGCCGGTGCCGCGGTCGCCTCCGATGCAGACGCCGAGGATGCCGGGGCCGCAGCCCTGTCCCTGGGCCTGCACGACACAGTCGAGGATGGCGTTCTCGACGCCGCGCAGGTCGCGGCCGCCGAGGTCGGGGTGCGGGAGGGAGTACTGCGCGTTCATGTTCTCGCAGCCGCCGCCCTTGAGCATCAGCTTCACCTCCACGTGCGGCTCGCGCCACTGATGGAAGTGGAAGACCGGCGAGCCCGGACCGGTGTTGTCGCCGGTGTTCTTGCCGGTGACGCTGTCGACGCTGTTCTGGCGGAGGTAGCCCTTCTTCGTCGCCGCGCGGACGGCGTCGGTGGCGATCTCCTCGAACTGGAGCTGGTCGTAGCCGACCGGCGTGTGCACGTAGAAGAGGATCGTCCCGGTGTCCTGGCAGAGCGGCAGCGAGCTGTCGCGCGCGAGGACGATGTTGCAGCCGATGACGTCGAGCGCCACGTCGGCGTTCGAGCCCTTCTCCTCCTGCTTCCGCGCGCCGGTGACGGCGGTGACGACGTCCTCGGGCAACTGCGTCGAGGTGCGGCGGATCAGCTCGAGAAGGCTCTCGAAGAGGGCGGACTGCGGGGTGACTTCGTGAAGAGGCTGGACGCTCATGAAGGGTTCTCCGGCGGGCGAGTGTATCGCCCGCCGGAAGAACAACTCAATCGTTGGCGTCAGTCCCCTTCGTGCCCCAGACCCGGTCGGTGACCTCGCGGCAGTAGCTCGCGTTGCAGGTCGTGGTCCGCGAGTCGCGGTCGGTGAACGCGCCCATGGTGATGAACGGGCTGACGTCCCACCAGCGGGTGCCGGCGTAGATCGTAAAGTCCATCTCCACGGTCGAGCCGTACGGCGCGCGGGTGCCGGAGACGCGCGTCATGTCCACGTAATACCACTCGTCGACCACGCCGTTGACCTCGAACCAGGCGCGCGAGAGATACGTCGCGTGCGACGCGGTGCGCTGGAACGTGAGCGTGGTGACGCTGCCGTTCGAGCAGATCGAGCCGAACAGGAAGCGTCCGCCCGAGTAGGCGCCGCAGCGCGAGCCGTCAGGACGAGGGCCGGAGACCGCGAGACGCCGCGACGTGCCGCGGGACTCGATCACCTGCCCCTCGGTGCTCTCGGAGAAGGCGAAGCCGATCTGGTCGACGTCGACGCCGGCGTTGATCGTGCCGTCGAACCTGCTGCTCGTCCGCCAGCCGCGATCGTGCTGCTCGAAGCCGCTGCCGTCGGTGTAGCGCGTGACGGCGTGGTAGTCGAAGTTCTCGTGGCGCGCCGTCGCGGTCCAGCGGTCGAACTCCCCCGCCGGCGCGGTCGGAGGCGCGACCGTCACGCTCCGCTCGGTCCGGTTGTTCTCGTGGTCGTACTCGGCCGGCCACTGCGTCATCGCCTGCACCGTGATCGGGATGTCGCCCGGCGCCGGAAACGCGTACAGCATCGAGCAGGTCACCGTGCCGCCGGCGTCGACCCACACCTGCTCGACCGAATCGGCGTACATGCCGTCGATGAGCAGCACGCAGTTGACGCGCGCACCGGTGTCGCCGTTGCGCTCGCGCAGCACGGCCGAGATGTTCACCGGGACGCCCGCCGGCGCAACCGCCGGAAGCTCGAGCGCTTCGAGTGCGACGTCGGGGGCGAGCTTCACGGTGTCGTCCACCGTCACGATGTCCTCACGGTGGTCGACGCCGCGGACGTGGGCCTGGAACTGCACCGCCTGATGCCGCGCCAGGTCGGAGCGATTCATCCGGAACCAGGGCGTCTGCCAGACGCTCTTGATGTTCTCCGTCGCGCCGCCGTCCTTGTACTGGACGGTCTCGATGATGCCGGTGCCGGAGGTGTAGGGCTCCTCGATCGAGCCGGTGGTGAGCATGATCTGCGTGACGCCGTCAGCGAACTGCAGCGCCTGCGCCTCGATCTTCGCGTTGCCGGCGCGGCCGGTCGCGGCGGGGGCGGTGTCGCTGTACTTGACGCGGTTCGGAACGAGCGTGGCGTCCTGGGCGAAGGTGGGAAGGGTGAACAGAGTCAGGGCGAGCAAGGCGAGGGTAGGTCTCGGGTTCATCGGGTTCTCCAGAAGTCGTCAACAGGTCAGTCGTGGGACGCGTCCCGCCCCTCGGTGCCCCATACGTGCGTGCGGGTGTGGGTGCAGCTCCCCCAGGGGTAGCAGGCCGTCGACTCGTCGATGCCGTTGTCGTAAGGGGCGAGGAAGATGTGCGACGAGGCTTCCCACGAGCCGTCGCCGTCCGAGGCCACGACGTCCAGTTGCACCGTGTTGCCGTAGCGCACCTGCCGGCCGAACGGCTGTTCTTCCGACTCGTACTCGAAGTAGAGATGCTCGGTCACGGTGCCGTCGGGATTCGTGGTGCGGCCCCATTCGCGCGAGAGATAGACGGCGTAGGCGGCGTTGCGAACGTAGGAGACGTTCGTCACCCCGTTTTTGACGCAGGCCGAGCCGAACTGCGACCGGCCCCAGAGCCACGTGCACTCGTCGTCGGCCCCCCAACCCCACTCTTCACGGCGCACGTCGACGATCGGCCGGCCGTCGGTCTTCTCGGCGACCGCCATGCCGAACGTGCGCGTGTCGACGGCCGTCGGGATGACCGCGTCGAAGCGGAGGTTCGTCCTCCATCCGTCTCTCGTCATCTCACTGCGCGACGACTGCGAAGTCGTGGTCGACTCGGTCCTGGTGAACTCCTGCTTCGCCCACGAGGTCCAGGTGGAAAACGACGCCGGACCGGCCTTCACCGAGCCGGCCTTGCTGTTGTTCGCGGTGTCCCAGTCGGCGGGCGCGACCCCCGTCACGTCGACCGCCACGTTCCACGTCCCGGCTTTCGGAAACGTGTAGAGGAACGCGCAGTTGACGGTGCTGCCGGCGTCGACCCAGATGCTGCTGGCCTGGTCGACCGTCGTCCCGTTGACGCGCAGGACGCAGTTCGCGCGCGCACCGACGTCGCCGTTCAGCTCGCGGATGTTCGCGGTGATGTTGGTCGGCACGCCCGGTGCGGCCTGGGCGGGAAGGAGGAGCTGGTCGACCGCCACGTCGGGGCGCAGCTTGACCTGTTCCTGCACGGTGATGACGCCCGTGCGCTTCCCGGCGTCGACGTTCGTCTGCACCTGCAGCTTGTCGTGACGGATCAGCCTCTCGAGGGTGGTACGGAAGCGGCGGCTCCCGACGTCGTGAAAGTTCGACGTCTCTCCGGCCGCCTTCAACTGCACCTTGCGGAGCGTGCCGGAGGCGGTGACTTCGAGATCGGTTCTCCCGTCCTTGCCGAGGAGGGCGCGCGCCTCCATGGAGGCACCTCCGGCACGTCCGGTCGCGTTCGGAAGACCGCGGTCGCTGTATTTAATGGAGTTGGGCTTGAAGGTCGGGGCGGCGTCGAGCGTGGAAGGAAGGAGGAGCGTGATGGCGGCGGCGAGCGCTGCCGCGCGAAGAATTCGGTTGTTCATGGTCCCGTCCAGAGAGTGGAGAATTCATCCTGCGTTTTCTTGTAGGGGTACAGCAGCCTGCGTCACTGCCGCCGGAACGTGAGGATCGTTCGGCGCGAAAGTTATTTACAAGTTCGTTGCCAATGGAATGGCCGGTAAATATTGCCAGTTAGCTAGGTTGAGTCGAACGGACTCAATGTGAGGCAAGCTGATGAACTTCAACAAACTTACAGTCAAAGCGCAGGAAGCGATCGCCGAGGCGCAGAACCTCGCCCGCGGCGTGGGAAACCCGGAGTTGACGCCCGAGCACCTGCTGCTCGCGCTCGTGCGGCAGGAGGGCGGGATCGTCTCGCCGATCCTCAATAAGCTCGGCGTGGCGCCCGGTACGGTCGAGGCGGAGGTCGCGGCGGAAGTCGCGAAGTTCTCCAAAGTCGGCGGCGCGTCGGCAGAGCCGATCCCGGCGGCCTCGCTCCGCAAGATCTTCGACGCCGCCTTCCAGTCGGCGGAGTCGTTCAACGACGAATATGTCTCGACCGAGCACCTGCTGCTCGCGATCGCGGAATCGAAGAACACCACGGCCGCCCAGGTGTTGCGCCGCCACGGCGTCGTCGGCGACGCGGTGCTCAAGGCGCTGCAGTCGGTGCGCGGCACGCAGCGCGTCACCGACCAGAATCCCGAGGACAAGTACCAGGCGCTGGAGCGTTACGCGCGCGACCTGACAGCGCTCGCCCGCCGCGGAAAGCTCGATCCGGTCATCGGCCGCGACGAGGAGATCCGCCGCGTGATCCAGGTGCTCTCACGCCGCACGAAGAACAACCCGGTCCTGATCGGCGAGCCGGGCGTCGGCAAGACGGCCATCGTCGAAGGGCTGGCGCGCCGCGTGATCGCGGGCGACGTCCCCGAGGGGCTGAAGAACAAGCGCGTGATCTCGCTCGACCTCGGCGCGCTCATCGCCGGCGCGAAGTACCGCGGCGAGTTCGAGGACCGTCTGAAGGCGGTCATCAAGGAAGTCGAGGAGAGCGAAGGGGAAGTGGTTCTCTTCATCGACGAGCTGCACACCTTGGTCGGCGCCGGAGCCGCCGAGGGGGCGATGGACGCGTCCAACCTTCTCAAGCCGGCACTGGCGCGCGGCGAGCTGCGCGCGGTCGGCGCCACGACGCTCAACGAGTACCAGAAGCACATCGAGAAGGATGCCGCGCTCGAGCGCCGCTTCCAGCCGGTGTACGTCGGCGAGCCGACGGTCGAGGACACGATCGCCATCCTGCGCGGCCTCAAGGAGCGGTACGAGGTCCATCACAAGGTGACGATCCAGGACTCGGCCATCGTGGCCGCGGCAACGCTGTCGCACCGCTACATCAGCGACCGCTTCCTGCCGGACAAGGCCATCGATCTCATCGACGAAGCCGCGTCCCGGCTGCGCATCGAGCTGACCTCGATGCCGCAGGAGATCGACGAGCTGCAGCGCCGCCTGACGCAGCTCCAGATCGAGGAGCAGGCGCTGCAGAAGGAAGACAACGCCGCCACGAAGGCGCGCCTCGACGCCGTGCGCGCGCAGATCTCGGAGCTGCAGGAGAAGATCTCCGGCCTCAAGTCGCAGTGGGAGGCGGAGAAGAGCGTCATCAACGAGATCAACGAGCTGAAGAAGCGGCTCGACGAGGTGCGCGAGGAGGCGAACCGCCTCGAGCGCGAGGGAGACCTCAACCGCGTCGCGGAGCTGCGCTACGGCCAGATCCCGCAGATGCAGCGCGACGTCGACGCGCTCAACGCGAAGCTCGCCGAGATGCAGAAGTCGGGCGCGCTGCTGCGGGAGGAAGTGACGGACGAGGACATCGCCGAGATCGTGTCGAAGTGGACCGGCGTGCCGGTCACGAAGATGCTCGAGTCGGAGATGCAGAAGCTCGTGCGGATGGAGGACAACCTCCAGCGGCGCGTGGTTGGGCAGGAGGAGGCGGTGCGCGCGGTCTCGAATGCCGTCCGCCGCTCCCGCGCGGGGCTCAAGGATCCCGCCCGTCCGATCGGCTCGTTCATCTTCATGGGCCCGACCGGCGTCGGCAAGACGGAGCTCGCTCGCGCGCTCGCGGAGTACCTGTTCGATGACGAGAACTCGATGGTGCGCATCGATATGTCGGAGTACGGCGAGCGCCACGCGGTCGCCCGTCTCATCGGCGCGCCCCCGGGCTACGTCGGCTACGAAGAGGGCGGCCAGCTCACCGAGGCGATCCGCCGCCGTCCGTACGCGGTGGTGCTGTTCGACGAGATCGAGAAGGCGCACCCGGAGGTGTTCAACGTCTTCCTGCAGATCCTCGATGACGGCCGCCTGACCGACTCGAAGGGGCGCGTGGTCGACTTCAAGAACACCGTGATCATCATGACGTCGAACGTCGGCTCGGAGTACATCCACAACTTCTCGAAGGGACACATGGACGAGCAGACGATGCAGAAGGCCGTGGAGGGGGAGCTGCACCAGCGCTTCCGCCCCGAGTTCCTGAACCGCATCGACGACGTCATCGTCTTCCACTCGCTCGACCTCGGGCAGATCAAGCAGATCATCGGCATCCAGCTCAAGAAGCTGGAGAAGCTGATCCAGGAGCGCGGCATCACGCTCGAGATCAGCGACGTGGCGAAGGAGCTCATCGCGCAGGAGGGCTATGACCCCGCCTTCGGTGCGCGCCCGCTCAAGCGCGCCGTGCAGCGGATGATCATCGACCCGCTGGCGATCCGCCTCCTGGAAGGGCAGTTCAAACCGGGCGACACGGTCTTCGTCAACGGCACGCCCGAGGGGAAGGTGGAGCTGGCGCTCGAGCCGGAGACGGCCGCGATCAATTAAGGGATGTGGTAAAGCCGGATCGACTCCCCCACCATCTGGACCGGGCGATACGCCGATAGCCAGGCGTAGTCGCCCGAGTCCTCGGCGAACCGGATCTGGTGCTCGCTGATCGCCACCCACCCCTGCACCGGCACGTGCGGCGTGAGGCCGGTGGCGTTGATGCCGTGACCGCCGATGCGCACGGGCGTGAAGAAGGCGACGTGCAGGTGCTCGATGCGGCGGTCGCGCACGACTTTCGCGAGGCGCAGGACGTCCTGCCCCCAATCGAGATTGCTGTCGACGGTGATCCGCGAGGGCGTCGGCTGCGCCGCCTCGTTGAACCAGGGGAGGTAGTCGGGATGCGCCGCCGCGACGCCGCCGGCGAGCCAGACCAGCAGCGCGACGACGGCGACACGGCTGAACGCGTCGCGCGCCTTCCCCCAGACATCGACCACCGCGTACGCGGCGACGATGGAGAGCAGCGCGAAGAGCGGGAGGATGTGGCGCACGCCGATGTTGATCGTCGAGGTCGAGGCGACGAGCAGGATCACGACGGGCAGCAGGACGAGCACCGGCTTCCGCCACAGCAGCGCGGCTCCCCAGGCGGCGAAGATCAGCCAGGGGATCGGCGACTTGTAGAAGAGGAGCACCGCGAAGTACGGCCACCAGCCGTTCGTGTATTCGCGCCCGAAGAGGTATCCGCCGTGACCAAGCTTGTCGTGCAGCTTCACCTGCGCGATGCCTTCGATGAGCTCCGGCGCCGGAAGCCGCAACTGCGCGATGCGCGTGGCGAGCGGCTGCAAGGGTTTCGGCGCCGCGAAGACGATCGTGTTCGGGTCGGTGACCTTCGCGAAGTGGAAGCGATATCCGCCCCAGACGACGAGCAATGCGATCGCAATCGCGGCCGCCGTCTGTTTCACCGGCAGCTTGCGGCGCAGGAGCACGAGCAGCAGCGCGCACGGGGGGAAGTAGACGAAGAAGGTGAACTTCGAGAGTGAGCCCACCCCTACGGCGATGCCGAGGAACAGCGTGCGGCGCCACGACGGCCGCTCCAGGAACAGCTCCAGTGCGAACAGCGCGAGCGGCAGCGTCGCCGCAACGGCCATGTCGGTGGTGACGAGGCCCGCGTGGCCGAGGATGAGCGGGTGGGCCGTGTAGAGCGCCACGGCCGTCACCGCGACGGCGCGCGAGAAGAGCCTCCGCGCCCAGAGCGCCACCACGACCACGCCGAGGATGAGGAAGAGGAGGTTGCCGCGGCGGGCGCTGGCGAGCGTCTCCTCGTACAGCTCCACGCCGCGGTGGTAGAGAAGCTGGTTGCCGCGGTCGACCATGTTGGCCGGCTTCGGCGACGGCAGTCCCGCGAGCCGCAGCGGGAGCGCGCAAACGATGCGGGCGAGCGGCGGGTGCGTGAGGTCGGTCGTGTAATGGCCGTCGTACCACTCGAACCCCGCCGCGAGGTGGATCGGCTCGTCGAGCGTGGCTGCGTACTCCTCGTGCGGCGCCGCGGCGCGCAGCACCGCGAGCAGCGTCAGCGCGGCGATCGCGGCGATGTAGGCGATGCGGCTCATGGAAAGTAATAGAGACGGATCGAGTCGCCGATGCGCCGCACCGGGCGGTAGGTGCTGAGCCAGCCGTACGAGCCGGTGGCGGTGTGAAAGGTGTAGGGCGTCTCGGAGACCGCCACCCAGCCGGTCGGCTTCACCGCCGGCGCGAAGCCCTCCACCGGGATGCCGAACTTGTCGAGGCGCATGTTCGTCATCACGTCGACGTAGATGTGGTCGATCTTCAGCTCGCGCACCGCCTTCTCGAGGCGCAGCGTGTCCTGTCCCCAGTCGAGATTGCTGTCGACGGCGATATGCGCCGGGTTCGGCTGCGCCGCCTCGTTGAACCAGGCCAGGTAGTCGGGGTGATCGAGCGCGACGCCGGCGAAGAGCCACGCCAGCAGCGCCGCGAGGATGGTGCGGCCGAACGCGTCGCGGGCGCGCTTCCAGATCTCCACGACGCCGTAGGCGGCGACGATGGAAAGCGGCGCGTAAAGCGGGAGGATGTGCCGGATGCCGATGTTGATGTCGCTCGTCATCGCGACGCCCATCACGGCGGCGGCGCAGAGCAGATAGGCGAGGCGCAGGCGGTCGCGCGACAGGACGATCAACAGTGCGCCCCACGCCGCGAGGAGCTGGTACGGCAGCGGCGTCTTGTAGAAGAAGACGACCGGGAAGTAATACCACCAGCCGTTCATGCGCATCTCACCGAAGAGGTAGGCGTTGTGCCCCTCCTGGTTGTGCGCCTGCAGCATCCCCAGGCCGACCGCGAGCGCCGGGGCGGGGATCGGCAGGTTCACCGCCGCCCAGTCGGCGAACTGCTGCAGCGGCTTCGGCGCGGCGACGTGGAAGACGTGCGCGGCGTGATGCGGGTGGTAGGCGTTCGGCGTGCGAAAGTCGAAGCGATAGCCGGCCCATACGAGCAGGGCCGCCACGCCAAGCGCGAGGGCGATCCCTTTCACCTCCGGGCGGCGCCGCCGCCCGAGCGCGAGCAGCAGCGCGCACGGCGGAAAGTAGACGAGGAACGAGAACTTGGTCAGCAGGCCGAAGCCCAGCGCCACGCCGAGGACGGCGGCGCGGCCGCGCGTGCGCGACTCGAGGTAACGGTCGAGCGCGAGCAACGCGACAGGGATGGCGGCCAGCGCGGCGAGGTCGGTGGTGATGAAACCGGCGTGGCCGAGGACCGGCGGCAGTGTCGTGAGCAGCGCGGCGGAGACGACGGCCACCGTGGTGGAGAATGCCCGCCGCGCCCATTCGACGGTGGCGGCGATGGCGACGGCGAAGAGCAGCAGGTTGCCCATGCGCGCGCGGGCGAGCGTCTTGAGGTAGCGGTCGCCGTGATAGAGGAGCTCGTTGCCCGCCTTCACCATCTCCCGTGTCTCGGGGAGCGGGTAATCGGCGAGCCAGAGCGGGATGGCGCCGAGGATGCGCGCCAGCGGCGGATGGCTGGCGTCGATCACGTATCGTCCTTTCAGCCATTCGAACCCGGCGGCGAGATGCGCCGGCTCGTCGAGCACTTCGCTGAAGACGCGATGGGTGGAGGCGACGCGCACCATCGCGACGATCGTCAGCGCCGCGATCGCCGCGACGTACTTCCAGTCCCAGTCCCAGTCCCTCCGCACGGCGCGTATTTTGCCTCACGCGTCCGCATGCGCACCGGAATCACCATCGCGGCCGTCGTTTTCGCATTTGCCTGTCAGCCGGGACCCTCCGACCAGACGAACAACACCCCGTCGCAGTCGACCACCATGTCGGCGACCGAGACCGCGGCCACGCAGACCTCCACCATGAATCCGGTGCTGCCGCCGGAGACCGATCAGCCCTCCTCCGCGCCGAAACCGGCTTCACCAACGCAGGAAGTGCATCTCATCGAGTACCAGATCCACATGCCCAAGACGCTCCCCGCGGGCCGCATCGGCTTCAACGTGGAGAACGGCGGCAAGGAAGACCACGCCTTCGAGATCGAAGGGAACGGCGTGCATCAGCAGACCACGGTCCTCAAGCGCGGCGACACGACCGCGCTGGAAGTGAACCTGCCGCCGGGGACGTACACCGTCTACTGCCCCGTCGACGGCCACCGCGGGAAGGGGATGGAGACGACGCTCGTCGTGAAGTGAGTCGCAGAGTCTCAGAGTCTCAGAGTCTCAGAGTCGCAGAGTCTCAAAGTCTCAGAGCCTCAAAGGGTTCGGTTCAGCGGAGCCTCTCTGCGACTTTGCGACTCTGAGACTCTGAGACTCTGAGACTTCACCAGTATCCGTTCGCGGGTGAGAACATCACCTCGTACACCTTCCGCGCCCAGCTCCGCTTCCCGAACTCCGCCCGCCCCTCGTCTTTCAGCCACTCCCGGATCGGCAGGGTGAAGCCGGTCTTGCGGCGCTCGCGCACGACGGCCGGCAGCGGCGGGCGCGGCGCGTTCGCGAGGAGCTGCTTGCCGCGCTCCTTCCGGGTGACGAGCACCGGCGCGATCTTCTGCAGCAGGTGGGCGTCGACGAGCGGCACGCGCACCTCCAGCGAATGGGCCATCGAGGCCCAGTCCATGTCGCGCAGCAACTGGTTGCGCAGGTACAGCGACGACTCCAGCGCGGCGACGCGCGCGAACGGCGTTCCGGGATCGGGCGTCACGGCGCGCTCGAGAATGCCGATGAGGTTCAGCCGCTCCAGCCCTTCGCGCGCCGCGTCGCGTCCCATGACGTCGGGGAGCTCGCTGCTGAGGAAGCGGCCCCGCTTCACGAGGTAGGCGCCGGCGTAGGTGGCGCCGTGGCGGATGATCTCCCCCATCTTCGGACTCACGTGGCGGCTGCGCTTCGCGAGCGCGGTGTTGAGGCGATAGACGCCCTCGCCGAGGCCGGGGACGCGGGAGAGGACGGAGGTGATCGGGATCCAGCGGGGGATGTCGCGGAACGAGGTGTAGCCGCCGAACAGCTCATCGCCGCCGGCGCCGGAGAGCGCGACCTTGAGCCCCATCTCCGCCGCCGCCTTGCTGATGAAGTAGCTGTTGAGGCCATCGACGGTCGGCTGGTCCATGGCCGCGAAAATCTTCGGCAGCTCGGCGCGGAAGTCGTCGCGGGAGAGGTCGCGGATGGCGTGGCGCACGCCGTACTCCCGCGCGACGAGCGACGCCAGCGGCGCCTCGTCGTTGTCGCGGCCGCGGTACTCCTCGAAGCGGAGGGTCATCGTCTGCAGGTCGGTGGCCCCCGACTCTTTCGCCAGCGCGACGATGGCGGTGGAGTCGATGCCGGCGGAGAGGAACGCGCCGACCGGCACGTCGGCGACCATGTGGTAGCGCACCGACTCCAGCACGGCGTCGTGCACCACCTCCTGGCGTTCGGCGGCGGTGACGTCGCGCGCGTTCTCCACCGCGTCGCGCAGCGTGGCGGCGATCGAAAAGTACTGCCGCGGCTCGCCGGCGCCGTTCGCGTCGACGAAGCTGTACGAGCCCGCCGGCAGCGCGCGGATCGCGCGGTACATCGTGAACGGCTCCGGCACCGTCCCCCGCAGGAAGAACCCGGCCGCGGCCGCCGGCTCGAAGCGCTTGTCGACGTTTCCGCCGGCGATGAGCGCCTTCACCTGCGACGCGACGCGCACGGTGCGGCCGTCGTCGGCGTAGTAGAGCGGCTTGATGCCGTAGGGGTCGCGCGCGAGGAGCATCCGCCGCGCCGCGCCGTCCCAGAGGGCGAAGGCGAACATGCCGCGTAGCTCCCGCAGCATCCCCTCCCCTTTTTCTTCGTACAGCGCGAGCACCACCTCGGTGTCCGACTGCGACGTGAACCTGCGCCCGTTCGCCTCGAGCCGCGCCCGCAGCTCGCGGTAGTTGTAGACCTCACCGTTGAAGATCAGCACCCGCTCGCCGCGCCGCATCGGCTGCGCGCCACCCGGCGAGAGGTCGATGATCGCCAGCCGCCGGTGCCCCAGCCCCACCCGCCCGTCGTCCGAGATCCACGTATCCGCCGCATCCGGCCCCCGCGACCGCAGGCACTCGCGCGACGCCTCCAGCTCGAGCCGGTCGACCGGCGGAGCGGCGTCCGCATAGGCAAAAATGCCGTTGATCCCGCACATCGGAGGCGGAGTATAGCGAGGAGTAGAATTGAGGCATGGCCTCGCACGAGGAGCTGCTGAAGCGGATCACGGCGAATCCCAACATCTACGGGGGAAAGCCGATCGTGCGTGGACATCGCCTCGCCGTCGACCACATCATTGGCATGCTCGGCGCCGGCGATTCCCCGGATGACCTGCTCCGTGCCTATCCCTGGCTGGAGCGCGAGGACATTCAGGCCTGCCTGCTCTACGCCGCGCGTATTCTCCGTCGCGAGCGCGTCGATGTCGCCGTCGAAGTGAAGTGAAGCTGCTGCTCGACTCCTGCATGTGGCCCGGGTCGGTTGCCGAGTTGCGCGCCGCAGGCCACGATGTCGTCTGGGTCGGAGAGTGGCCGCACGATCCGGGCGACGAGCAGATCCTCGCCATCGCGGCCGCAGAACGGCGCGTCCTGGTGACGCTCGACAACGATTTCGGCGAGCTCGTGGTGGTGAGACAACAAGCGAGCGCCGGCGTGATCCGGGTCATCGACGAGTCGGTGTGGCTGCATGCGCCGATGTGCGAACGGGCGATCGAGCAGTACCGCGAGGAGCTCACCTCCGGCGCCATCGTCGTCGTCGAAGCGGATCGCACGCGAGTGTGGCTTCCGGACCGTGACGCTTGATCCCGCACATCGGAGGCGGAGTATAGCGAGGAGTAGAATTGAGGCATGGCCTCGCACGACGAGCTGCTCGACCGGATCACTGCGAATCCGGAGATCTTTGGCGGAAAGCCCATCATCCGCGGCCATCGAATGGCCGTGGAGCACGTGCTGCAGCTCATGGCCGCCGGGTCGTCAGTAGAGGAGATCCTCGAGCACTACCCCTGGATGGAGCCCGCCGACATTCAGGCCTGCCTGCTGTACGCGGCACGTGTTGTCGGCCGTGAGCGGGTCGATATCGCGGTTTCTTCGCGGTGAAGCTGCTGTTCGATTCCTGCATGTCCGCGGCGGTCGCCGAGCAGTTGCGGCGCGACGGTGTGGACGTCGTATGGGTGGGCGACTGGCCTTGCGATCCCGGCGATCCAGCCATCCTCGGCCGCGCATTTGCCGAGGAGCGCGTGCTGGTCACGCTCGACAAGGACTTCGGTGAGCTCGCGGTGCTGGGGCGGCGACCTCATGCCGGCATCGTGCGGTTCGTGGAAGTGCCTCTCGCGGAGATGGCGTCAACGTGCCGGCGTGTCGCGACGTTCTATGCGGCGCAACTCGCCGCAGGCGCGATCATCACGGTGGAGGCGAAGCGGACGCGCGTGAGATTCCCTCTCGGCGACAGCGAACTGGACGCGTGAACCGGCCGTCGCCTCGAGCCGGGCGCCGCACATCGGAGGCGGAGCATCGCGAGGAGTAGAATTACAGGACGCGCCGTTCTGCGGCGCGACATCGACGCGCTTACGCCGGAGAATACGCGCGGCATAGAGCAGGCAGGCCTGAATGTCGTCGCGCTCCAGCCAGGGATAGGCGCGGAGAAGGTCATCCGGTACTGCTCGTTCGCCCGTTCGCACATCGGCGCATGCAGCCACACCGACTCGTCGATGATCCGGATCACGCCGGCGCTCGCCTGGTGTCTCACCACCACGAGCTCGCCGAAATCGTTGTCGAGCGTCACCAGCGAGGAGCTCACCTCCGGCGCCACGTCGTCGTGGAAGCGGATCGCACGCGACTGTGGCTTCCGGACCGTGACGCGTAGAATCCCGCCCCATGCGCAAACTGCTCGCCCTGCTGCTCCTCCTCACCACGCCTCTCTCCGCACAGGTGAAGCCGATTTACGGGTTTGCCGACCCGGCGAAGGAGGAGGCGCTGGAGCGGCAGTTCGACGCGAAGCTGAATCGCGAGAACCTGCGCGCCTGGATGAAGCGCATGACGGCGCGGCCGCATCATGCCGGGTCGGCCTACGGGAAAGAAAACGCGGAGTTCATCGCGTCGCTCTTCCGGTCGTGGGGCTACGAGACGACGATCGAGCGGTTCGACGTGCTGTTCCCGACGCCGAAGGTGCGCGTGGTCGAGCTGATCGCGCCGGAGACGTACAAGGCGCAACTCGTCGAGCCGGCGCTGCAGGAGGACGCGACGTCGAACCAGGCGAACGAGATTCTGCCGACCTACAACGCCTACTCGACCGACGGCGACGTCACGGGCGAGCTGGTGTACGTCAACTACGGCGTGCCGGACGACTACGACGTCCTGGCGCGGAACGGCGTCGACGTGCGGGGGAAGATCGTCATCGCCCGCTACGGCGGCTCGTGGCGGGGGATCAAGCCGAAGGTGGCAGCGGAGCGGGGCGCGATCGGCTGCATCATCTACTCCGACCCGCGCGACGACGGCTACTTCACCGGCGAGGTCTATCCGAAAGGCGGCATGCGCAGCGAGCACTCCGCGCAGCGCGGCTCGGTCGCCGACATGCCGCTCTATCCCGGCGACCCGCTCACGCCCGGCGTCGGCGCGACCGCCAACGCGCAGCGCCTCCCGCGTGAGAAGGCGGAGACCATCACGAAGATCCCGGTCCTCCCGATCTCCTACGGCGACGCGCTCCCGCTCCTCCGCAACCTCGGCGGACCGGTCGCGCCGGAGCCCTGGCGCGGCGCGCTCCCGATCACCTACCACCTCGGCGCCGGCCCGGCGCGCGTGCACATGAAGCTCGAGTTCGACTGGAAGCTCGCGCCGGCGTACGACGTCATCGCGCGCCTCCGCGGCAGCGAGTTTCCCGACCAGTGGATCATGCGCGGCAATCACCACGACGCGTGGGTGCACGGCGCGTACGACCCGATCAGCGGCATGGTGGCGCTGCTGGAGGAGGCGCGCGCGATCGGCGAGCTGGCGAAGAGCGGCTCGCGGCCGCGCCGCACGGTCGTCTACGCCGCCTGGGACGCCGAGGAGCAGGGGCTGCTCGGCTCGACCGAGTGGGTGGAGACACACCTCGCGGAACTGCAGGAGAAGGCCGTCATTTACATCAACTCCGACGCCACCGGCCGCGGCTTCTTCGACGCCGCCGGGTCGCACACGCTGGAGCGCTTCGTGACCGAGGTGGCGCGCGACGTCGAGGACCCGCTGCGGAAAGTCTCGGTGCTGGAGCGCCGCCGCGCGTACGACGTCGTCACCGCGGAGGACACCGGCACCCGGCGGGAGATCCGCGACCGTCCCCTCTTCCGCATGGACGCCCTCGGCTCCGGCTCCGACTACTCGCCGTTCCTGCAGCACGCCGCCATCCCCTCGCTGCACGTCGCGTACGGCGGCGAGGAAAAGTACGGCGTCTACCACTCCGCGTACGACTCCTTCGATCACTTCACCCGCTACACCGACCCGAACTTCGACTACGCGATCGTGCAGGCGAAGACCACCGGCCGCATGACGCTGCGCCTCGCCAACGCCGACTTTCTCCCGTTCGAGGCGACGACGCTCGCCGACACCGTCGCCCGCTACGTGGCCAACGTGACGGCGCTCGCCGATCGCATGCGCGCCGAGACCGAGGAGGAGAACCGGCTGCTGCGCGAGCGCGAGCTGGCCGCCGATCCGCTGGAGACGTTCGTCGGCGACAAGGAGAAAGACCCGGTGCCGCATCTGGAGCTCGCGCCGCTGCAAAACGCCCTGGCGCGGCTGCAGAAGAACGCGAGGACGTTCGACGCCGCGAAGAAGCGCGACGACCGCGCGGTGATGCGGCTCGAGCGGGCGCTCAGCCGTCCGGAGGGGCTGCCCGGCCGTCCCTGGTACCGCCACCACATCTACGCGCCCGGCTTCTACACCGGCTACGGCGTGAAGACGCTCCCCGGCGTGCGCGAGGCGATCGAGCAGCGGGAGTGGAGCGAGGCCAACGCGCAGATCGTGATCCTGGCGGGGGTGCTCGACCGCTACGCGGCGCTGCTGGCGGACGCGGTCCGCTAGGAGCCTGCGCGGCAGAACGGACCGACGGAGTGGCGTACGTGCACGGGCGGAGCAACCAGCGCTGCCGGCCGTGCCGGCTAACGCGGCAGCATGTAGACCGTCTCGCCCTTGCGTGACATGCCGAGGTCCTCGCGCGCGATCCGCTCGATCGCGTACGACGACTTCTTCACGCTCTCGATCTCCGCGCGCAGCCGGGCATTCTCGGCGTCGAGGCGGGCGATGTCGGCGTGCAGCGCGGCCACGCGCGCGCGGGCGTGCTGCAGCTCGTGCAGACCGCGGTCGCTGAAGAAGAACGACAGCCCGAACACGACGATGAGCACGCCGGCCAGAAAGACGACGGCCTTGAGCGTGACCTGCGTCGCGCGGCGGGACTCGTGCGTAGTGACGAGGGAAGGCATCCGCCGCGTAGTGTACGCACATATAATTCGCCCGTGAAGCACGACCATGCCTCGAACCCGCTGACCGAGCGTTACGCGTCGCGGGAGATGTCCTACCTTTTCTCCGCAAACTACAAGTTCCGCACGTGGCGGCGGCTCTGGATCGCGCTCGCCGAGGCGGAGAAAGAGCTCGGCCTGCCGATCACGGACGAACAGCTCGCCGACCTCAAGACGCACGCGGAGCTGATCAACTTCGAGGAGGCCGAGCGCCGCGAGCGCGAGGTGCGCCACGACGTGATGGCGCACGTGCACGCGTACGGGCTCCAGGCGACCAGCGCCAAAGGGATCATCCACCTCGGCGCGACGTCCGCCTTCGTCACCGACAACACCGACATCCTGCAGATGGGCGAGGGGCTGCGGATCATCCGCCGCCGCATCGTGAACGTGCTGGCGAAGCTGCGCGACTTCGCCTGGAAGTGGCGTGCGACGCCGACACTCGCCTTCACGCACTTCCAGCCGGCGCAGCTCACCACGGTCGGGAAGCGCGCCACGCTCTGGATGCACGACCTCCTCCTCGACTACCGCGACATCGAGTTCCGCGAGTCGCAGCTCGCGCTCCTCGGCGTGAAGGGGGCGACCGGCACGCAGGCCTCCTTCCTCAACCTCTTCGGCGGCGACGAGGCGAAGGTGCACCGCCTCGAGCAGCTCGTCGCGGAGAAGGTCGGCATGCGCCGCAGCTACGCGGTGTCGGGCCAGACCTACTCGCGGAAGATCGACTCGCAGGTCGTCAACACGCTCTCCGGCTTCGCGCAGTCGGCGTCGAAGTTCGGCTACGACATGCGCCTGCTGCAGCACCTGCGCGAGATCGAGGAGCCGTTCGAGGAAGACCAGATCGGCTCGTCCGCAATGCCGTACAAGCGCAACCCGATGCGCGCCGAGCGGATCGACGCGCTGACGCGCCACCTGATCGTGAACGCGCTCAACCCAGCGCTCACCGCCGCCACGCAGTGGTTCGAGCGGACGCTCGACGACTCCGCGAACCGCCGCATCGCCATCCCGGAGGCGTTCCTCGCCGCCGACGCCGTGGCCCTCATCTACGACAACGTCGTGGCGGGCCTCGTGGTGCACGAGGACGTGATCGCGCGCAACGTGCGCCAGGAGCTGCCGTTCATGATGACGGAGAACCTGATGATGGAAGGGGTGAGCCGCGGCGGCGACCGGCAGGTGCTGCACGAGCGCATCCGCATCCACGCCAAGGGCGCCGCCGACGCGCTGAAGGCGGGCGCCGGCGAGAACGACCTCTTCGACCGCATCGCCGGCGACGAGCTGTTCGGCATCGACCGCGGCGCGATCGAGCAGCTCGCCTCCCCCGAGCGCTACACTGGACTCGCGCAACAACAGACGGAGCGCTTCCTGCTCGAGGAGGTCGACCCGATCCTCGGCGTGGAGCGCGAACAGATCCGCGACGAGGTCGGCGAGGTACGCGTATGAGATCGAGGATCGTGGCAGTGGCGGCGATGGTGGTGCTGGCGTACGGCTGTGCGACCTCCGCTCCCGTTCCCGCGCCGGCCGCGCCGGCGACGCTGCACGGCATCGCGAGCTGGTACGGCGAGGAGTTCGCCGGCCGCACCACGGCCAACGGCGAGATCTTCGACCCCCGGTCTCTCACCGCCGCGCATCGCACGCTGCCGTTCGGCACCGTCCTCGACATCACGAACCCCAAGACGTCGCAGTCGGTGCGGGTGCGCATTAACGACCGCGGCCCCTACATCGGCAACCGCATCATCGACCTCTCGTACGCGGCGGCGCAGCAGATCGGCCTCATCGAGCCGGGCGTCGGCGAGGTGGACATCAAGGTGGTGAAGATCGGCAGCGGCGAGCGCGAGCCGCCGGCACCGTTCGACGTCACCATCGCCGAGGCGCCGAAGACGGCGCCGGTGCGCTCGGCGGGCGATCCGCCGCCGGTCGCCTTCCCGCTGCCTGGGCAGCCGGCGCGGTCGGCGCAGCCGGAGCCGGCGGCCGAGCCGGAGACCGACGCCGTCGTCGACCGGGTGGACGTCGAGGTGCAGCGCGGCGGGATGATCACGCGCAAGCAGATCGCGGAAGACGGGAAGACGATCGTCGAAGTGCCGGTCGCGCGCGGCGAGGCGCCGACGGCGAGCAGCTACGACGAGCAGCGCCGCAACACCGCGCGCCGCGAGGCGGTCGCCCCGCGGCGGGTGCAGTTCTTCGTGCAGGTGGGCGCGTTCTCGGTCGAGGCGAATGCGAAGGCGCTGCAGGAGCGGCTCGCCGCCATCGGCCACCACGCGGTCATCGACCGCGAGGACCTCTACCGCGTCCGCCTCGGCCCCTTCGCCACGCGCGATGCGGCCGTGCAGGCCCGCACCGCGCTGGAGACGAAGGGCGTCAGCGCGCTGATCGTCACCGACTAGCCGGCACGGCCGGCAGCGCTGGTTGCTCCGCCGGTGCACGTACGGCCACTCCGTCGGTGCGTTCTGCCGCGCAAACTCCTAAACGAGCTCGGACTCGGCGAAGAAGAAGCCGATCTCGATCCGCGCGTTCTCGTCCGAGTCGGAGCCGTGGATCGCGTTCTGCTCGATCGACTCGCCGAAGTCCTTCCGGATCGTGCCGGCGTCGGCCTTCTGCGGATCGGTCGCTCCCATCACCTGACGCAGGTGGGGGACGGCGTTGTCGCGCTCGAGCGCGGCCACGTAAACCGGGCCGGAGGTCATGTACTCGACGAGGCTGCCGAAGAACGGCCGCTCGCGATGCACGGCGTAGAAGGCCTCGGCCTGGCGCTGCGCCAGCGCGACTTTCTTGATGCCGAGGACGCGGAAGCCCTCGCTCTCGAGGCGGCTGATGATCTTCCCGAAATTGCCCTTGCGGACGGAGTCTGGCTTGATGATGGTGAAGGTACGATTGGACATCTGATTTCCTTTAGCGTGGCGTTCAGTGGGCGGCGGATTATATCCGCGCCTGCGCGGCGGCGTCGTGCAAAGGAGCGAGCGCCATCCGGGCGGCCTCGGCGTAATCGACCGGCAGGTAGAGCGTGAAGGTCGAGCCCTGGCCCGGCGTCGACTTCACCTCGATCTTCCCATGGTGCAGCTCGACGAAGTTGCGCGTCAGCGACAGCCCCAGCCCCGTCCCGCCGCGGCGCGCCCGCCGCCCATCCTCGGTCTGGTAGAACTCGATGAAGATGCGCTGCAGTTCGTCGTGCGGGATGCCGATCCCCTCGTCGGTGACGTCGATGCGCACCGTGTCGAGCGCGATCGGCGAGTCGGCCGCCGGGACGAAGCGGCAGTGGATCGTCACCAGTGCGTTCTGCGGCGAGAACTTCACCGCGTTCGAGAGGAGGTTGAAGAGGATCTGCTTGAGCCGCCCCTCGTCGAGGCGAACGTTCGGAAGCGCCGGATCGATTTTCGAGAGGATCTGCACCTTCGCCTCGGCGGCGAAGCCTTTCATCACGCGCTCCACCGCCGCGATGGTCTCGCTGAGGTCGAACTGGTCGGCGCGCAGCTCCATCTTGCCCGCCTCGATCTTCGAGAGGTCGAGGATGTCGTTGATCAGCTCGAGGAGGTGATTGCCGGCGGCGTGGATGTTTTCGAGGAACCGGTGCAGCCGCGGCTGCAGCACCCCGCGGCTCGCGTCGAGCAGCACGCTGGAGAAGCCGATGATCGAGTTGAGCGGCGTGCGCAGCTCGTGCGACATGTTCGCGAGGAACTGGTTCTTCGAGCGGTCGGCAGCCATGAGACGGAGGTTCGTCTCGCGCAGCTCGTTCGTCCGCTCCAGCACGCGCGCCTCGAGCGCGTGCGTCAGCCCCTCGAGGTCGCGGTAGAGATGCGCGTTCTCGATCGCCACCGCCGCCTGGTTGGCGATCGCGGTGAGGAGGATCAGGTCGTCCGCGGTGAAGGCGTTCTTCTTGTAGCTCTCCACCGAGATGACACCGATCACCCGGTCGCGCGCGATCATCGGCACGCCGAGCCACGACTCGGTCGGCTTCGTGTCGGCGATGGCCGTCACGCCGAAGCGCCGCTCTTCCGCCGTGCTGCCGAGGAGGAGCGGCTGGTGGTGCATGACCACCCAGGAGTTGAGCCCCTCGCCGAGCGGGATGCGCGCTTTCGGGAGCACCTCCCCTTCCACGATGTCCAGCTCGAAGGAGAGCTCGTTCGTCGACTCCTCGAACAGGACGATGCAGAAGAGCGAGCAGTCGATGACCGCCTTGCATTCGGTGTAGATGGCCATCAGCAGCTCGTCCGTGGTGTAGCGGAGCGAGATGGTCTTGCCGATGTTCGTGAGCGAGGCGAGGCGCTGCAGGAGGTCGTTCGTCTTGTTGCGCGTGAGCGCAAGCTTGCGGGCGATGTAGTTCGCGATCGTGCCAGTGAATGCGAGCGCGATCACGCCGCCCCAGCCGATCGTGCCGAACGACAGCGCGGTCACGATCGCGTACGGCAGCGCGACCAGCGACATCGCACCGTCGACGAGGTAGAGCTGCACGATCTTCTGCAGTGAGTAGCCGTACGCCCGCTGCGGCCAGAACATGAACAGGCTGTTCATGAGGATGAGCGTCGCGCCGCCGGCGGCGATGCGCGCCGCGTTGCCCGGCGTCGCCTGCATCACCGGCACCGCGCCGCCGAGGTACTCGTAGGCCATCGTGGCGGCGACGACCGGGACGCCGTACGTGCCGAAGAGGCCGAACGCCTTGACGTAGTCGGTGACCGGATCCTGCCGCGCGATCTTCGCGGGGCCGATCTGCATCAGCGAGAGGACGCGCGTGCCGATGGCCACGAACACCGCGATCCACGACGACAGCACCAGGCCGAGGAGCGGGAACATGGCCATGTAAACGGCGATGACGAAGGAGACGTAGACGAGGCTCGTCAGCTCGAACTTCAGCAGCGCGAGCGTGGTGGCGAAGAGGACGAAGATGCCGATGAGGATCGGCGCGTCGCTGCCGAGGGCGGCCAGGATGGCCGCGGTCTGGTCGATGCGCAGCCAGGTGAGCGCCACCATGACCAGCAGCCCGGCCAGACCCTGCACGAGAAACACCGAAATGACGCGCCGCCGCGCGGAGCCGGGATCTCGCTCTGGTGCCATGGGGAGTGACTGATGGTAGCACCGTGGGGGTTTTCTCGGGGTTCCTCGGGTTCCTCGGGGTTCCTCGGGGTTCCTCGGGTTCCTCGGGGTTCCTCGGGGTTCCTCGGGGTTCCTCGGCGAATGGTGCTGGTCTACCCGAGGAACTCCGAGGAACTCCGAGGAACCCGAGGAACCGTCAGATCGCAACCCTTTCGCCGGAAACGATCAACTGATCCCGATACTCCCCTTCGGTCAGCGAAACCCCATGCGCGACGATGCAGCGCTCCAGCGTCACGCCGGAGGCGATGTGGCAGTCGTCCCAGACGACGGAGTCGCGCACGTCTCCCTCGATCGTCGTGCGCGCGCCGATGACCGAGCGCGCCACGCTGCCGCGCGCGGTTTCGTGCAGCAGCGAATCGCCGTCGAGCCGCGAGCCGGGGACGGGCGCGAGCGCGCCGCGCAGCGTTTCGTCGAGCAGCGCGCGGGAGGCGGCGACGTAGCGCTGCGGCGTCCCGATGTCGAACCAGAGGCCGTCGTCGACGACGCCCGCTAGCTTCTCGCGGCCCGAGTCGGTGAGCGGCATGTACGCGTGCTCGACGATCCCGGAGAACTCCTTCTCGGGAAGGTGGTCGAAGACGCGCGTGCTGATGACGTGCGACCCGGCGAACATCATCGCCTCGCCGGTGCCCTTGCCGAAGCCGGTGATCTGCCCCCGGTCGAAGTAGACGGGCGTGAACTTGTCGTTCGGCGGCGGGGTGCGCATCGTCAGCGCGGCGATAGCGTCCATGGCGCGTCGCGCTTCGCGCAGCGCGTCCCAGCGGGGGAACTGCACGGTGTCGCCGTTGACGAGGAAGAACTCCTCCTCGCCCGCGAGCTGCGGGCGCACGCGCCGGATGCCGCCGCCGGTGCCGAGGATCTCCTCCTCGCGGGAGAAGAAGAACTCCGCCCTGCCGGCGTATTCGTCGGCGAGATAGCGCTCCAGCGGCTCGGGGAGGTGGTGCAGGTTGACGATCAGGTCGCGCACGCCCGCGGCGAGGAACGACTCCACCGCCCAGGCGATCAGCGGCCGGTTGAGCAGCGGCACCATCGGCTTCGGCAGCGTGTTCGTGACGGGGCGGAGGCGCGTGCCGAAGCCCGCGGCGAGGATCATCCCTTTCATGCGGAGGGGAGCTGCTCCGGCGGGAAGACCATGTGCTCCGGCAGGTCGGCGCGCGTACGGCGGTGCTGACGGTAGAGATCGGCGTACGACTGCCGGATGCCGCTGTCCATGTTCATCCCCAGTTCGTCCGCGACGGCGCGGATGACGTCGAGCGGCCCCTCGATCTCGAAGTAGTCGCCGATGGGCGTGCGGTCGAGGACGACTTCCACCTCGCGCACGCGCCAGACCTCGCGGAACTTCTGGTAGCGGAAAACCGGCTTGAAGCCGAGGGAGTCGAAGAGCTGGATGGCGAGCTCGAAGCTCTCCACGCCGGTCTGCACTTCCTCGCGCGTCTTCACGCCCCCCTCGAACGCCGTCGGCCCCTTGAACGTCGCCAGCGCGTAGCGTCCGAACTTCCGGACGCGCAGGAGCGCGCCGCGCGTGCGCAGCTCGCCCCGCCGGTCGAGCACGATGTTGTCCTCGAACGTCTCCGCGTACAGCTTCTGCGCCCCGATGTCGTGCAGCCGGCGTACGAGGCCGGGCCGGTCCTTCAGGGCGAACTTGATCTCGATTTCCTGGGCCATGTAAATTGTGGTCGGTTGTCGGTTGTCGGTTGTCCGCGGTGTCTCGCCTGGTCAAAGCTCCCCAGACAACTGACAACTGACAACGCAACTACGTCCTCAGTACCTCCACCCCCGGCAAACTCGCTCCCGAGATGAACTCGAGCGACGCGCCGCCTCCGGTGCTGATGTGCGTGATCCGCTCCGCGAAGCCCGAGGCCTTGATCGCCTCGACCGACTCGCCGCCGCCGACGACGGTGATGGCATCGGCCTGCGCGACTGCCTGGGCCATGGCCATCGTGCCTTTGGCGAAGACCTCCTTCTCGAAGACGCCCATGGGGCCGTTCCAGAAGATCAGCTTCGCGTCCTTCAGTTGCTGCTCGTAGGTCTTGATGGTGCGCGGCCCGATATCGAACGCCTTCTCTTCATCGGTGTAGCCGTCGCTCACCTGGGCGTCGTAGTCGATCTCCTGCGGGTCGTCGAGCGAGTCGGCCACGACGAGGTCCTCCGGCAGGATCACCTCGGCGCGGAAGTCGCCTTCCATGATCCGCTGCGCGACGTCGAGCGAGTCCTTGTCGACGAGCGACCCGCCCATCGGCACGCCGCGCGCCGCGAGGAACGTGTTGGCCATGCCGCCGCCGATCAGCACCTTGTCGGCCAGCTTCACCAGCGCCTCCAGCGGCTCGATCTTCCCCGCGATCTTCGCGCCGCCCATGAGCGCGACGAACGGCCGCTCGCTGATGTTCGTCACCTTCTGCAGGAACTCCAGCTCCTTGGCGAGCAGCAGGCCGCCGGCGGTGTGGTCGGTCGCGAAGAGCCGCGGCAGCGCGTCGATGGAAGCGTGCGCGCGGTGGCAGGCGCCGAAGGCGTCGTTGACGTAGTAGTCGGCCAGCTTGCGCAGCTCCTGCGCGAAGGCGGCGTCGTTCTTCTCCTCGCCGGCGTGGAAGCGGAGGTTCTCGACGAGGAGCAGCTCCCCCGCCTGCAGCTTCGACGTGTCGGCGCCGACGCAGTCGTCCGCCCACTGCACGTCGGCGCCGATCAGCTCCGCGAGCTTCTCCCGCACCGGCTTGAGCGAATACTTCTCCTTCCGCTCCCCCTTCGGCCGGCCGAGGTGGGAGGCGAGGATCACGGCGGCACCGCGCTCGCGGAGGATGCGCAGCGTCGGCAGCGTCTCCTCGATGCGCGTGGCGTCGCTGATGGACGTGCCTTCCAGCGGCACGTTGTAGTCGACGCGATAGAACACGCGCGCGCCTCGCGGAAAGTCGAGCTGATCGAGCGTACGAATCCTGATCATGCGTGCTGCAGCGACCCCTTCCTGACGTTCGCTACGTGGGCGATGAGGTCGAGGATCCGGTTCGAGTAGCCCCACTCGTTGTCGTACCACGCCAGCACCTTGTGCATCTGCGGCGTGACCGAGCGGGTGAAGGTGGTGTCGACGATCGAGGAGTTCGCGTTGTGGTTGAAGTCGATCGAGACGAGCTGCTCGTCCGAGTAGGCGAGGATGCCTTTCAGCTCGCCGTCGGCCGCCTCGCGCAGGACGCTGTTGATCTCGTCCACGTTCGTCGCCTTCTCGGTGTAGAAGGTGAGGTCGACGAGGGAGACGTTCGGTGTCGGCACGCGCACCGAGATGCCGTCGAACTTCCCCTTCAGCTCCGGCAGCACGAGCCCGACCGCCTGCGCGGCGCCGGTGCTGGTCGGGATCATCGACAGCGCCGCCGCACGCCCGCGGCGCAGGTCCTTGTGCGGCAGGTCGAGGATCTCCTGGTCGTTCGTGTACGAGTGGATCGTGGTCATGATCCCCATCGTGATCCCGAAGCGCTGGTGCAGCACCTTGGCCACCGGCGCGAGGCAGTTCGTGGTGCACGAGGCGTTGGAGATGATCCGGTGCTTCGCCGGATCGTACGAGTCCTCGTTGACGCCCATGCAGAACGTCGCGTCGGCGTCCTTGGAGGGGGCGGAGATGATCACCGTCTCGACGCTCTTCTTGAGGTGGCGCGAGGCCTTGTCCTTGGTCGTGAAGCGGCCGGACGATTCGACGACGATCTCGGCGCCGAGCTCGTCCCAGGGGATCTCGGCCGGGTCGGGGCTGGAGAAGACGCGCAGCTCGTCGCCGTCGATGGAAATGCCGTTGTCGGTCGCCTTGACGTCGTTGGAGATGGTCTTGTGGACGGAGTCGTACTTCAGCAGGTACGCGAGCGTGGGGGGACCGGTCAGGTCGTTCACCGCCACGAAGTCGATGTCGAGTTTCTTCTCGAGCGCGGCCCGCAGAACGTTGCGGCCGATGCGCCCGAAACCATTGATGCCAACCTTCACCATTGAACAAGTCTCCTGTACAGGCCGCGCTAGTATATCGGCGTGAATCCGACTGCGAGTTCCGTGCACGTAACACCTCTGCGGTGGGACGGCAACGTGCTGCATCTGCTGGATCAGCGGCTGCTTCCGTCGCGGGAGGTGTGGGTGCCGTGCCGCACCGCCTCGCAGGTCGCCGAGGCCATCCGGACGATGGTCGTGCGCGGCGCGCCGGCCATCGGCGTGAGCGCCGCGTTCGGCATGGCCATGGCCGCGCGCGCGGGCGAAGACTTATCTGACGCCGCGGCTGAGCTGAAGCGGTCGCGGCCGACGGCGGTGAACCTCGCCTGGGCCGTCGACCGCATGCTCGCGCACGCCGGGGATCCGGTAGCGGAGGCGGAGCGCATCCTCGACGAGGACGTGGCCGGCAACCGCGCCATGGGACGCCACGGCGCCGCGCTCCTCGGCGTCGACACGACCGTGCTCACGCACTGCAACGCCGGCGCGCTCGCCACCGGCGGCTACGGCACCGCCCTCGGCGTCATTCGCGCCGCGATCGAAGGCGGCAAGCACGTCGCCGTCTTCGCCGACGAGACCCGGCCGTACCTCCAGGGCGCGCGCCTCACCGCGTGGGAGCTGCAGCGCGACGGCATCGACGTCACCCTCATCACCGACAGCATGTCCGGCCACTTCTTCCAGCAGGGGAAGTTCGACGCCGTCATCGTCGGCGCCGACCGCATCGCGGCCAACGGCGACGCCGCGAACAAGATCGGGACCTACACGGTGGCCGTCCTCGCGCACGCGCACGGCGTCCCCTTCTACGTCGCCGCGCCGCTCTCCACGATCGACCCGCAATGCCCGACCGGCGCGAGCATCCCCATCGAGGAGCGGAGCGAGCAGGAGGTCGTCGAGATCTCCGGCACGCGCATGGCCCCGGAGGGCATTCACGTGCGGCATCCGGCCTTCGACGTGACGCCGGCGCGGCTCATCACCGCGATCATCACCGAGCGAGGCGTCCTGCGCGCGCCGTACGAGGAGGCGATACGAAACGTCTTCAACGGCTGATCGCCGCGCTCTGGTTCGGCAGCGCCGTCTTCCTCATGCTCGCCGCCTCGGCGGCGTTTCGCGCCGCGGGTAACCCGACCGTGGCCGCCGACGTGGTCGGCTCGATGCTCACCCGCTGGCACTACATCGCCCTCGCCGCGCCGCTCGCGCTCTTCGCGATGGAGCTGCGCCGCGTCCGCCGCGCGCTGCTGATCCTGCTCTTCGCCTCGGTGGTGCTGGCGGCGGCGCAGTCGTTCGTCGACCTCCGCATCCGCGCGATCCGCAACACCTCGCCGGTGCCGGTCTCGGAGCTCGGCCGCGAAGACCCGGTGCGCCGCCGCTTCGGGATGCTGCACGGGTTATCGATGATGCTGCTCGCCCTGCAGGCCGTCGCCGCGGGCGTGGTCGTCGCGGCGCCGCACCATCGCCCCGCCGAGAGCAGCGAGCGCGGCGAGGAGCGCGGCGGTGAGGACGTTCACCCGGAACGCGCTGACGAATGACTGCTTCACCGCCCGCTCCACGCGTGTCTTCGTCGCCGCGTCGACGCCCGCGGGCGGACGCGCGTCGGCGAGCCTGATCGCCTGCGCCTGCATCGCCTGACGCACCGCCGGCGGCGCGGCGCGCAGGTTCCGCTCGAGCTCGCGCCCGAACACGAAAACGGCCATCGCGCCGAAGACAGCGATCGACAGCAGCCCCGCCGCACGCGCCACCGCGTTGTTGATCCCCGAGGCGGCGCCGGAGTAGCGCTCGTCTTCGATCGAGGTCATGACGGTCGCGGTCAGCGGAGCGACGGTCACCGACATACCGATGCCGAGGACCAGCACGCCGGGGAAGAAGGTCGTCCAGTACGTCCCGCCGATCGACGGCAGCGCCAGCAGCGCGAATCCGGCCGCGGCGATGAGCGGCCCGGCGATCAGCGGCAGCCGCGCGCCGATTCGATCCGCGAGCGCGCCGGTCCAGCGCGAGAGCAGCGACATCGTTGCCACGAACGGCAGGAACGCCGCGCCCGCGGCGGCGGGCGAGTAGTCCTGCACCTGGATGAGGTTGAACGGCAGCAGGAACGTCGCCGCGGAGAGCGCCGCGTAGAGGAGCAGTGTGAGCACGTTCGCCGCGGTGAAGGAGCGCGAGCGGAAGAGCGACAGCGGGACGATCGGATTCGCGGCGCGGCGCTGCACGAAGACGAACGCGATCAGCGCCGCCACTCCCGCGATCCCCACCACCGGCATGTGCTCGATGACCGCGTACGTCACCGCGCCGAGACCGAGGGTGATCAGCAGCGTGCCGAGCCAGTCGATGGAGCCGGCGTTCTCCCGCTTCGAAGCCGGCACGTGCCGCCACACCGCCCACAGCACCACCGCGGCGATCGGCACGTTGATGTAGAAGACCGCGCGCCACGACCACGACTGCACCAGGAATCCGCCCAGGAGCGGCCCGGCGATGATGGCGAGCGACGTGAGCGCCGACCATGTGCCGATGGCGCGGCCGCGCTCCTCGCGCGGGAAGGTCTCGTTGATGATGGCGAGGCTCCCGGGGACGAGCAGCGCCGCGCCGACGCCCTGCAGCGCTCGCGCGGCGATCAGCGAGAGCGGACCGGGGGCCGCGCCGCACGCGACCGAGGCGACGGCGAACGTGAGCACGCCGAAGGCGAAGACGCGCACGCGTCCCAGCCGGTCGCCGAGCGAGCCGCCGGCGAGGATGAGCGCGGAGAGGACCAGCAGGTACGAGTCGACGATCCACTGCGCGTCGTCGACGCCGGCGCGCAGCTCCGTCTGCATCACCGGCAGCGCGACGTTGATCACCGTCGTGTCGATGAACGCCATGGCCGATCCGAGGATCGTTGCCGCCAGCGTCCACCGTTGACGGGGCGTCGCCGGGTTCCTCGGCGTTCCTCGGAGTTCCTCGGCGACCGCGGTATCGGACATTCCCGAGGAACCCGAGGAACCCGAGGAACTCCGAGGAACCTTCATCGATCAACTCACGGCGAGCATGTTTCCGTCGATGTCCAGCTCGTGCACCGGGAAGCCGAGCGATCCGAGCGGCTCGCGGATCTGCGACGCGTTGCCGACGATCACCACCAGCACGCGGTCGGGGTCGAGGTACTTCTCGGCGACGCGGGTGATCTCGTCCTTCGACACCGCGGCGATGTTCTCGCGGTAGCGGTCGAAGTAGTCCTCCGGCAGGCCGTAGAGCTCCATGTCCACGAGGCGCCCCGCTAGGTCGGCCGCGGTCTGCACCGTGGCCGGGAACACGCCCATGAGGTAGCTCTTCACGTCGTCCAGCTCGCGGTCCTCGATGTCGCCGGTGCGGATGCGCCGCAGTTCGGACAGCATCTCGTTGACCGACTCGCGCGTCACCTCGTTGCGCACCGGAGCGGCGATGACGAACGGGCCGGCCTGGCGGCGGAAGGCGAACTGCGACCGGGCGCCGTAGGTGTAGCCGTGGCGCTCGCGGAGATTGAGGTTGATGCGCGAGTTGAAGACGCCGCCGAAGACGGCGTTCATGACCGCGAGCGGGAAGTAGTCCTCGCAGGAGCGCGGCACGCCGAGGTGGCCGACGCGGATTTCCGACTGCACGGCCTGCGGACGGTCGACGACGTAGATGCGCGACGCGTCGATCGGACGGGGCGCGACGGTCGGGCGCGGCGGCTCGGGGCCGGTCTGCCAGTCGGCGAGCGCGCGCGTCACCAGCTCGACCGCCGCCGCGGCGTCGATGTCGCCGGAGACAACCACCGAGCTGTGGTTCGGGATGTAGTGCTGGCGGTAGAACGTCCGCACGTCGTCCGCCGTGATGCGGGCGACGCTCTCGGCGTTTCCGCCGACGGAGTTGCCGTACGCGCCGTTGCCGTAGAGCAGGCTGGCGAAACGCTTGCCGGCGATGGCGCCGGGATCGTTGCGCTGCTGGAGGATGTCGTTCAGCCGCTCGGCGCGGACCCGTTCCAGCCCGTCCTCCGGCAGCGTGGCGCGCGCGGTGACGTCGCCGAAGATCGACATGGCCGGCTCGCTGTTGCGACTGAGGACGTCGAAGGAGATGTAGGTCGCGTCCCAGTCCGCCCCCGTCCCCAGCGCGCCGCCCAGCAGCCCGACGTCCTCGGCGATCCGGATCGCGTCGCGCGAACCGGCGCCCTCGTCGAGCAGGTCGGCGACGAGCGACGCCAGCCCGGCGCTCTGCGCGGTGTCGTGGTCGGCGCCGGAGCGGATCAGCGCGCGCAGCGACACCAGCGGCGCGTTCCGGTTCTCCGTGACGAGCACGCGCAGCCCGTTGGGCAGCGTGGCGCGGGTGATGTGGGGAAAGTGATAGGGGCGCGGGGCGCTCGGCTGAGGGGCGGCGCTACGGTCGATTGTCGTGGTCATTGCGCTCTCAAACGAATGAAGAAGGGCGTCGCTCCCGATTCGAAATTCTTCATTCGAAATTCTTCATTCAAGCTTCCGGTACGAACAGGCTCGTTACCCGGTTCTCCGGGATGAGGTACTTCCGCGCCACGTGGGCGAGGTCGTCGGCGGTGGCGTTGCGGTAGGGGTCGAGCCAGCGCTGCACGAGCGACGGGTCGTTGAAGTAGGTCGCCATCATCCCGATCAGGTCCGCGCGTGCGTCGAAGGTCTCGAGCTGGTGCGCGTACTCCATCTCGGCGCGGTTCTTGGCGCGCGTCAGCTCGTCGTCGGTGATGCCTCCGACGCTGATGCGGGCGACCTCCTCGTCGATCGCCGACTCGAGCCTCTCGATGGCCACCCCTTCGCGCGCCGTCGCCTGCAGCAGCAGCAGCCCCGTCGCCTCGGTCGGCAGGACGTAGGTGGCGACGTCCTGCGCGATCTGCTGCTCGTGCACCAGCGCGCGGTCGAGGCGGCTGGCCTTGTCGGAGGCGAGGACCGTCGTCAGCAGGTCGGCGTGCACCCAGTCCGTCTCCCCCATCTTCGGGAGGTGATAGAGACGGTAGATGCGGGGGAGCTGCACCGGCGACGCGAACGTCTCCCGCACCTCGTGACCGGCCGGCTTGCGCTGCAGGTCGAAGCCGGGGAACAAGCGGCCCGGCTCGAATTCGGAGAAGTAGTGGTCGACGAGCCGGCGCGCCTCGTCGGCCGCGAAGTCGCCGACGATGGTGAGCGTGCAGTTGTCGGGGCGGTACCAGGTGGCGAAGAACTCGCGGATGTCGTCGAGCGACGCCGCCTCGAGGTCCTCCATCGACCCGATGGTCGCCCAGTGGTACGAGTACTCGGGATTGAACGCGAGCCGGAGCAGGCGCTCGAACGCGGTGCCGTACGGCACGTTGTCGTAGCGCTGGCGCCGCTCCTCCTTGACCACCTCGCGCTGGATGTCGAGCTTCTCCTGCGTCAGGGCGGGAAGGAAGAAGCCCATCCGGTCGGACTCGAGCCAGAGGCCGAGGGCGAGGTAGTTGGAGGGGAGCGTCTCGAAGTAGTTCGTGCGGTCGAAGAAGGTGGTGCCGTTGAGGACCCCGCCCACCGACTGCACGTAGCGGAAGTGCTCGTTGTTGCCGACGTGCTGCGAGCCGGAGAAGAGCATGTGCTCGAACAGGTGCGCGAAGCCCGTGCGCCCCGGCCGCTCGTTCTTCGACCCGACGTGGTACCAGAGGTTGATCGCCACGAGCGGCGCCGAGTGGTCCTCGTTGAGGACGACCCGCAGACCATTGTCGAGGCGGTATTCGGTGAGGTTGAGCATCGGAGGGGGAGTTCTATCACGACCACACGAATGAAGAATTTCGAATTTCGAATGAAGAATGGGCCCCCGCCGAACGCAACTTCTTCATTCTTCATTCGAAATTCTTCATTCGCACGCCTTCTGCCTTTATCCTTTCGCCCCGTGAGCTCGCTTCCCTTCCGCCACATCGCGATCGAGGGGCCGATCGGGGTCGGCAAGACTTCGCTGACCTCGCTGCTGGCGAAGCGGTTCCGGGGGACGCGCGTGCTCGAGGACGTCGACAACCCCTTCCTCGACGACTTCTACAAGGACAAGCGGGGGGCGGCGTTCCGGACCGAGCTCTTCTTCCTCCTCTCCCGCCACGATCAGCAGCGGCAGGTCGCGCAGCGGGACCTCTTCACGGAGCTCATCCTCGCCGACTACACCTTCGCCAAGAGCAAGATCTTCGCGTACCTCACCCTCGACGACTCCGAGCTCATGATCTACAACCGGCTCTACGACCTGCTGTGGGAGCAGGTGCCGAAGCCGGAGCTGGTGATTTACCTCCAGGGGAACCTTGATACACTCCTCAAACGCATAAAAAAGCGTGGGCGTGCCTACGAAAAGGCAATCTCGTCATCGTATTTGCAGGAGCTCAGTGAGGCGTACTCGCACTACTTTTACCGGTACGACGAGACGCCGCTGCTGGTCGTGAACACGAACGAGATCGATTTCGTGAACACGCCCGAGCATTTCGAACAGCTCGTGGAGCAGGTTCGGAACGCTCAAAAGGGAACTCAGTACTACGTACCGCTTGGATCCTGAGTGAACGGACCGGGACGGGGATCGTAGGGAACGCGGAACGCTGAACACGGAACGATGAACCGCCCCAAGCGAGAGCTCATCGTTCACCGTTCATCCTTCATCGTTCACTCCGCCCTCTGCTCGTGCCACGGAGGAGTCAATGAACGATAGGAAGAAGGTCACCGTCCCCGCCGTCCGCGCGATGAAGGGCAAGTCCCGCATCGGCATGCTCACCGCCTACGACTACCCCAGCGCCAAAGTCGCCGACGCGGCCGGCGCGGACGTACTCCTGGTCGGCGATTCCCTCGGCATGGTCGTCCTCGGCTACCCCGACACGCTGAGCGTCACCGTCGACGACATGCTCCACCACACCAAGGCGGTCGTGCGCGGCACGAAGGCGTCGCTGATCGTCGCCGACATGCCCTACCTCTCGTACCACGTCTCGGTCGAGGAGTCGGTGCGCAACGCCGGCCGCTTCATCCAGGCCGGCGCGCACGCGGTGAAGATCGAAGGGGCGAAGCCGGGGCGCATCAGGACCATTGAGGCGATCCTCGAGGCCGAGATCCCGGTCATGGGGCACATCGGGCTCACCCCGCAGTCGGTCAACGCCCTCGGCGGCTTCAAGCTGCAGGGGAAGAACGCCGACGACGCCCGCCGCATGATCGACGAGGCGGTCGCGCTCGAGCGCGCCGGCTGCTTCTCCCTCGTCCTCGAATGCGTCCCATCCGAGCTCGCCGCGATGATCACCGAGCAGCTCACCATCCCCACCATCGGTATCGGCGCCGGCCCCTCGTGCGACGGGCAGGTGCTCGTCTTCCACGACGTCCTCGGCATCTACGACGGCCACACGCCGAAGTTCGTCCGCCAGTACGCCCACGTCGCGCAGGACATGCAGCAGGCGCTCGAGGGCTACCTCGCCGACGTCCGCAGCGGCGCCTTCCCCGACGAGGCGAAGGAGTCGTTCCACATGGCCAGCGACGAGGAGCTCAAGCGGCTCTACGCGACGCGCGACGACGGCGGGGTCGTGGTCGAGATGCCTCGATGAACGTCGCCTGGCGCATCGAGGAAGTCCGTGGCGCGATCCGCAAGGCACGCATGGCCGGCGCCACCGTCGGCCTCGTGCCCACCATGGGCTTTCTCCACGAGGGACATCTCTCGCTCATCCGCGTGCTGCGCGAGGCAGGCGCCTCGTTCATCGCCGTCTCGATCTTCGTCAACCCGCGGCAGTTCGGCGCGAATGAAGACTTCGCCCGCTACCCGCGCGACGAGGAGCGGGACGCGGCGCTGCTGGAGAAGGAAGGCGTCGACCTCCTCTTCCTCCCCGCGGTCGAGACGATGTACGCGGAGGGGGCGAACACGGTCGTGTCGGTAGGGAGCGTGGCGAAGCCGCTGGAAGGCGAGCGCCGCCCCGGCCACTTCGACGGCGTGGCCACCGTCGTGGCGAAGCTGTTCAACATCGTGCAAAGTGACCTGGCGGCGTTCGGACGGAAAGACGCGCAGCAGTGCGCCGTCATCGAGCAGATGGTGCGCGACCTCGACTTCCCGGTGCGCCTCGTCTTCGGTGAGACGCTGCGCGAGGACGACGGCCTGGCCATGTCGTCGCGCAACGCCTATCTCTCCGCCGACGAGCGGAAGAAGGCGCCGGTGCTCTACCGCGCCCTGCGTGCCGGCGAGAACGCGATCGCGCACGGCATCCGCGACGCGGCCGCGATCGAGCAGCTCATGCGCCGCGTCGTGTCGGAAGAGGGTGACGTGGACGTCGACTATCTCGCCGTCGTCGATCCGCTCACGTTCGAGCCGCCCACCCGCTCCACCCGCGACGTGCTGCTGGCGGGGGCAGTGCGGGTCGGCAAAACGCGCCTGATCGACAACGTGCGGGTGCCGCACGCATGATGCGGCGGCTGGTGCGGGCGGCGATCCGCAACGCCACCGTCACGCGCGGCGACGGCCTCACGCTGCGCCTCGACCCGGTCATCCTCCGCGCCGCGAACATCCTGCCGCTCGAAGAGGTGGAGCTCGTCCATCACGAGACCGGTGAACGCTTCACCACCTTCGCCGAGCTCGGAGGCGACGGCGAGGTCCTCGCGCCGCGCATCCGCACCGGCGACGCGGTGAGCATCGTCTCCTGGGGCACGATGCACGACGGGCAAACGCTGAATCACACGGCGAAGATCGTAACGCTCGACGCCGACAACAGGGTGGTGGCGGTGACGGAAGTCTCAGCGACGCCCAAAGTCGATGAACCCCCGCTCCACATCCACCCCTAACAGCTTCACCTTCGTGCGGTCGCCGATGTCCAGACCCTCCGAGCCGCGCACCACCTTCCCCTCGATCGGCGGGTTGAAGATGCGCACCCACGTACCCTTCGCCGACGCGCCGGTGACGACGCCGTCGAACGACTCGCCGACGCGGTTCGCGAGCATGTAAGCCGCCGCGGTCTTGCGCACCTGGCGCTCGACCTTGTTCGCGGCGTCCTCCTGGTTCGTGCAGTGCTCCGCGAGCTCCGCCAGCTCCTCGACCGTGTACGGCGGCTCCTCCCCTGCCAGCGCCGCCTTCACCAGCCTGTGCGTGATCAGGTCGGGATAGCGGCGGTTCGGCGCGGTGGAGTGCGTGTAGTCCTTCACCGCCAGCCCGAAGTGGCCGGCCGGCTTGTCGCCCGCCTCCTCCACGACGTACTCCCCCGCTCCCATCGCCTTCACGATCGACAGCGACAGATCGGGGAAGCGCATCGGGTCGGCCTTCTTCATCCGCTTGAGGAACTCCTCGAGCGCCTTCGCATCCGGCTCCGGCGGCAGCCGCTCCCCCAGCTCCTCGGCGATGCGCTCGATGCGGTCCCAACGCTCCGGCGAGCGCACGACGCGGCGGATGCTCGGCAGTTTCTGCCGCGCCAGGTAGCGGGCCGTGACGCCGTTCGCGGCAATCATGAAGTCCTCGATGAGGAGGCGCGCGTTGTTCCGCCGCGACTGCCGCAGCTCGACCACCTGCCCGTCGCGGATCACCGGACGCGCCTCGATCGTCTCGAGGTCGAGCGCGCCGTTCTCGTGGCGGAGATCGCGCATCCGGTCGGCGGCGCGGTCCTGCAGCCGCAGCGACTCGGCCAGACCTTCGACGCGGCGCAGCTTCGCCGGCTCGTCGTCCTCGCCGTCGAGCCAGGCGGCGACGCGGTCGTACGCCAGTTTGGCGTGGTTGTGCACGAGCCCCCGATACAGATCCTCGGCGACGATGTGGCCGTCGTCGCGCACCGTCAGCTCGATCACCAGGGCGACGCGGTCGTGCCCCTCGTTGAGCGAGGTGAGATCGGTGGAGAGCTTCTCGGGCAGCATCGGAAAGATCGTCGCGGCCGTGTACACCGAGGTGGTGTTGTGGCGCGCGTGGCGATCGATGGGGGTGTCCTTCTTCACCAGCGCGTCCACGTCGGCGACGGCGATGAGGATGCGCACGTTCCCGTCGCCGGCGTCCTCTCCCCATGTGAGCTGGTCGAGATCGCGCGAGTCGTCGTTGTCGATCGAGCACCAGCCCCAGTGCCGGAGGTCGCGCACCGAGTCGTCGGGAAGCGCGGGACCGCGGATGCCTTCGAGCTGCTTACGAACGTCCTTGTTGAAGTCGGGATCGAGGCCCTTGTCGATCATCGCCTGACGCGCCAACTCGTCGAGGAGCTCTTCATGCTTGCGATTCATGGCCGCGGACGTTATCACCATGGCGTGAACGGGGTGCCGGCGGGCGACAACGCGATGCTCGTGGAGCTCGGCGACGTGACGGCCGAGGAGCTGCACGCCGCGGCGAGGGAAATGCGGGGGAGGCCGGGTGTGCGGAAGGTCATCCCGGGGCATTCATCGCTCTACGTGATCTACGGCTCCGGCCCCGACGCGGAGGAATCGCAGCGCGAGCCGCGCGAGCATCGGATCCGTGTGGTGTTCGACGGGCCCGACCTGCGCATCCCGATCGACGACCTCCTGGCGCGTCTGCCGCTCCGGCTCACGGTGCGCTATCTCGGCTTTCGCGGCGGCTTCGCGTATCTCGACGGCTGGCCGGAGGAGTGGGCGATGCCGCGACGTCCGACGTCGCGCCCGGTGAAGGCCGGCTCGTTCGCGGTGGCGGGGACGGTGGCGGGGTTCTACCCGATCGACACGCCCGGCGGATGGAACATCCTCGGCCATACCGATGCGGAGGTGGAGAACGCATTCGTCCCCGGCGACACGATCGTCGTCGTCCCCTGGAGCGGCGGGCTCTCAGCCCGCCCGGGACGGCCTGAGAGGCCGTCCCTCCAGAGAGCGACGCTCGTCAATTCACCGCTGACCACCATCCTCGGCGTCCCCTTCGACGACGTCGCCGCGGAGCTGGCACGCAACGCCGTGCGCGGCAACGTCGAGCTCCTCGAATGCGCGATGACCGGCCCGCGGCTCCGCTTCGAGCAGGACGCCGTCATCGCCTGGTGCCCGCCCGATCTCCGGATCGAGACCCGCCGCGTGCGAGCGGGCGAAGAGGTGTCGTTCGGAAGGATCTCCGGCGGCCTGCGCGCCTACCTCGCCATCGGCGACGAAGAAGGGATCGTCGGGAGCATCGAGCGCGGCGACCGCCACGTCATCCGCGCGCTGAAAGGGCCGCACGACACTCCGATCGCAGAAGAGGTCGAGTGCGAGGTCACGCCGCAGCTCGATCGGGTCGGCATCCGACTGCGTCCACTGCAGGCGCTGCACGTTGCCATCCCCGCAGACCTGAAGTCGATCGGCATGCAGCGGGGGACGGTGCAGCTTCATCCCGACGGCTCGCTGGTGGCCATGGGGCCGGATCATCCGGTCACCGGCGGCTATCTGCAGCCGATGACCGTGATCGTGTCGGAGAGGTGGAAGCTCGCCCAGCTCGTGCCGGGCGAGCGGGTGGTGCTCAAGACCCGAACTGATAGCCGGAGCGGCTGACGACCTTGAACTCCGGGTTGCGCAGCGAGACTTCGACCTTCTGGAACCCACGCTCCCCCTTCGGCTTCTGGGTGCGGTAGGTGAGGAGGTAGTAGCCGGCGTTGGTGTCCTCGATGCGGTCGACGGCCGACTTGAAGCTCGTGTTGAACTGGAAGTAGTTGCCGCCGGTCGACTCCGAGATCTCGGAGAGGCGCTGGTGCACGTAGGTGGTCAGGCGGGCGTCCTGCTGGAGCTGCACGCCGTACACGGAGACGTTCGCCGCGTTGAGCGACTCGAGCATCGGGTCGAGGTACTGGCTGCGGGTGGTGAGGATGTCGCCGACCAGGCTCGACTCCTCGCGGTCGGCGATGCCGGGCGAGAAGAGCACCAGGTTCTTGCGCGCGCGGATGGGGCGCGTGGCGTCGGCGAGGAGGTCGAGCGCCTGGTACACCGTGCCGGTCTTGTTGACCATCTTCTTCGTGTCGATGTTGCGGAGGATCGAGGCGGTCTCGCCCGCCGGGGCCTTGGTGATGCCGCGCCCGAAGCGGGTGGCGTCGGCGAGGGCGCGCTCGAGCTGCCGCTTGTCGCTCGTGAAGTCGGTGTAGACCTTGAGGCGCACGTCGTGGCCGACGATGGCGACCAGGTCGTTCTCCTTCATGTCGTTGCGGACGAAGTCTTTCACCGCCTCGCGGGCGAGGGTGAGCTGGCTCTGGAACTGCGACGGCTCCATCGGCTTGTCGAAGAAGAAGATGAAGTAGCGGTCTTCGCGCACCCGCTCCACCTTGAACGGCGCGTTGGCCTCGGTGGCGTCGAGCAGGCGGCGGTTGGTGAAGTAGTCGACCGAGTCGATCTTCTGCACGGTCCCGTTTTCCTTGACCACGAAGTCGTCCGGGCCGAGGCCGAGGATCTGGTTGCCGCGGGAATCGGTGACGATGACGTCGAGGAGGACCGCGTTGACGTCGATCTCCTGCTGGAACGTGCCGGTCTGGGCGAAGGTGGGAAGTGCGAGCGCGAGAAGCGCGATGAGGACTGCGAAACGCTTCATAAATGGATCTCCTGTCGTATTTCGCAACGGGGCCCTGCAGGGGGCGATTCCGTGTTCACAGGAATGAACGGAAGGGGTATCCAGTTAGTTTGACCGCTTGGCGCGAAATCACTAGAATCCGCGCCTCCTGCGGCGAACCCTTCGCGGCAGAAGCAAATCGGGGCATAGCTCAGCCTGGTAGAGCGCACGGTTCGGGACCGTGAGGTCGGAGGTTCAAGTCCTCTTGCCCCGACCATCTTTCTTCGAGATGGTCAGTTGCTGGTAGTACGCGTCGAGCCCGCCGGTTCCGCGTACCTATCTCGTTAAAGACGCATCAGCCAGAACGTCGCTCCCGCAGGGCTATCATCGGTGAATGACTGACCCGGTGCTCACGAGCATCATCTCGGTAGCAGGCGCGCTTGTCGCCGCGGTCGCAGGATACGTGTTCACGAAGCGCGCGGAGCGAGAGTCGAGATGGCGTGATGAGAAGCTCGCTCACTACAAGGAGTTCATGAAGAGCATGAGCGGAATCATCCACGATGAGTCCACTCGCGAGGGACAAATTCGCTTCGCAAAAGCCTGCAACGACATCCTGCTCTTCGCTCCTCAGAACGTTCTCGAGCGGCTCCGCGATCTCCAAGACGAGATTTCGGCTTCGAACACGAATAAGAGCAAGGCGCGACATGACGAACTGCTATCGAAACTGCTCCTCGCCATGCGAAGGGACATCGGAGTACGTCCGGCGGACGATGAGAGGTCGTTTCGCGCAGAGCTGCGCGCGTCAGGAGCACCACCGGAGCGCAAGCTCTAACGCCGTGTACCTGTCCAGGGCACGTCTTCGACGCCCGCCTCCCGGTTCGCGAACCTCGCCGCCACGAAGAGGTAATCCGACAACCGGTTGAGGTACGCGATCGTCGATCGCGTGGCCTCCGACTCGTCCTGCAGCGCCACCACGAGCCGCTCCGCGCGGCGGCAGACCGTCCGCGCCACGTGCAGTTGCGCCGCGGCGAGCGACCCGGCGGGAAGGATGAAGCTCTTCAGCGGCTCGAGCTCCCGCTCCATGGCGTCGATGGCGAGCTCCAGCTCCTCGATCCGCCGCGCCTCGACGCCGGCAAAACGGCTGGTGCCGGGCGAGGCGAGATGGGCGCCGACCTCGAAGAGGTCTGACTGCACCTGCCGCAGGATCGCGTCTACGTCTTGCGGGACCGGTGACGCGCGGGCGACGCCGACGTGGGAGCTCAGCTCGTCGACCGTGCCGTAGGCCTCGATGCGCGCGTCGTTTTTCGCGACGCGCGCACCACCGAAAAGCGAGGTCTGGCCGAGGTCGCCGGTGCGGGTGTAGATCTTCAACGCACTAGGCTTCGGACTCGAGCTGGCGGATGCGCTCCTTGACGACCATCTCCGCGAGATCGGGGATCACTTCCCAGGCGATGTTGCGCACCACCTGGTCCGACATGAGCTCGACGACGCGGCGGGCGATGCGGTCCACCTGATCGTCCGACAGCTCGCCGTTCCGGGCCGCGATCGCCATCGGCGGCGCGTCGGGCGCAAGGGCAGGCGGCGGCACGACCGGCTCGTCCGGCTCGGCGGCCGCTTCGGCGGCGGCGAGCGGCGCCCACGACTGCTCCGGCGCCGGGTCGGGCTCCGGCGCGGGCGTGGTGTCGGCCGCGAACGGGAGGTCCTCCGGCATCGGCTCGGCGAACGGCGAGGCAGCAACCGGCGGCTCATCCTCGGCCGGCTCCGCGGTCGGCGCCCACAGCGACTCGACCGGATCCACTTCACGCGGCGCGAACGGCGAGTCGTCCTCGGCGGCCGGCTCGCTCCAGGGAGCGGGCTCCGGCGCGGAGAAGTCGGGCACCGGCTCGGGCGACGCCGCCACTTCCGGCTCCGCGGCGGGCGCGGGAGCGGGGGCGAAGTCGTCGAAACTCAGTTTCGGGAAGGCGCGCGTCTCGCCGCCGAAGGCAGGCGTGTCGTCCGCAACCGGGTCGCCCCAGGGGGCCGGCTCCTGCTCCGCGGCGGGCGGCGGCGTGGAGGCGGCCATCTGCTGGAGGTCGTCGAAGCTCATCTTCGGGAAGGCGCGCGTCTCGCCGCCGAAGGCAGGCGCGTCCGGCTCCTCGTCGAAGGGAGAGGGAGCGTCGAAGGGCGACGCGGCAGCTGGCGGCGGCTCGGGCGCCGGCTCCGCGGCAGGAGCGGCGTTCGCCATCTGCTGGAGGTCGTCGAACGTCATGCGGGGGAAGGCGCGCGTCTCGCCGCTGAACTCCTCGGCGGGCGGCGGCGCGCCGAACGGCGACTCCGCCTCGGGCTCCGGCGCGGGCGACGCGAAGTCGAACCCGCCGCCTGCCGGCTCGTCCCACGGCGACGCCGCGGGCGCCGGCTCCGGCGCGGGAGGAGGCGGCGGTGCGGCGGCCTCGGGAATCGAGGCGGGCGACTGCACCGACATCTGCTGCATCTCGTCGAATGTCATGCGCGGGAAGGCGCGCGTCTCACCGCTGAACTCCTCCGCCGGCGGCAGCTCGAACGGCATCTCCGTCGTCGGTGCGGGAGAGGGGGCGGCGCCGAAGATGTCGGCGTCGTGCGTAAAGGCGTCGGCAGCGGGCGGAGGGGTGTAGGCGGTGCTGAAGGAGCTCGCCGGCTCGGCGGGCGCGTCATCCATCCACGGCGACACCGCCGGTTCGGCCTCGGGGGCTGCCGCGGCGGGTGCGGCGGAGGCGCTCTGCGCCTGCGCGATCAGCTCCTCCACCTTGTGGATCAGGCTCTGCGACTCGAACGGCTTGGTGACGACGGCATCGCAGCCGGCCTTCTCGGCGCGATCCGGATCGAACGGCTCGAACGTGCCGGTCAGCAGCACCACCGGGATGTTGCGAAAGTCGGGATGCGACTTCACGTACTCGCAGACCTCGTAGCCGTTCTTCTCCGGCATGATGATGTCCGAGAGGATGATGTCGGGCCGCAGGTCGGCGAGTTTCTGCACCGCCTTCGCGCCGTTGTTGACGGCGGTGACCTCGTAATCGCCGTCGGAAAACGTCAGCTCGACGACCTTCTGGATGGTGATACTGTCGTCCGCGAGAAGGATCTTTTTCGGCATTGATCTGGCTCCGTGAATGAGCAGCAAGCTACCACGGTAGTTTCGAGGGGACAAGAGATTACGGATGGCGGAGCAGTTCCTGATTCTAGGGCATCGCGGCAGTCCGAAACGCTTCCCCGAGAACACGCTGGCGTCGTTCGAAGAGACGCTGCGCGCGGGCGCCGACGGCTTCGAGACCGACCTCCGCCTGCTCTTCGACCGCACCGCCGTGCTGTACCACGACGACGAGCTGAATGAAGAGCAGATCGAGTCGCTCAGCTTCACCCAGCTCGCCGAGCGCGGAGCGATGGCGGAGCGGCTCACGAACCTCTCGCGGTTCGCCGGCCGCGGCATGATGGTGCTCGAGGTGAAGCGTGCGAAGTGGGAGGAGACGCTCATCGAGCACGTGCGCGAATGGCCGGATGCGGTCATCGCGTCCTTCGATCATTCGATCCTGGTCGAGCTCCGCCGCCGCGACTTCGCCCTCCCCCTCGGCATCACCTTCCACGGCTACATCGTCGACGTCGCCGCGTACGCCGCGCGCCTCGGTGCCGCCTGGGCGTTCCCGAACTATCACTTCGTCGACGAGGAGATGGTGCGGTCACTCCACGGCGAGGGAATCCGCGTGATGCCCTGGACGGCGAACCGGAAGCAGGAGTGGGAGCGGCTGCGGGAGCTCGGCTGCGACGGGGTGATCACCGACTACCCCGCCGAGGCGGTGGAATGGCGCGGCGCGGAGCTTCGTCGCTGAATGGCATCCACACTTTGTTACACTTGCCGCGCTCGAGCGTAGCTACGGGAGGGGGAGCCCACGGACATGAGACTCTGGGAATACAAGATCATCAACGTCCGGTCGGAGAATTACTCGATGGATCCGCGGCGCGCGGAAGAGCTGAACCGCCTCGGCGACGAGGGATGGGAGCTGGTCAGCATCACCTCGATCAACTTCAAGACCGGCGCGACCGATCACATCGGGATGGTGTTCAAGAGAGAGAAGCAGGCCGCAACCGCCTAGCCGGCACGGCCGGCGGCGCTGGTTGCTCCGCCGGTGCACGTACGGCCACTCCGTCGGTGCGTTCTGCCGCGCAGGCTCCTAGCCCTCCGCTCGCGAGGTCACCCGACGATCCATTGATCGTCACCCACGTTCACCCCATCGCAGGTGATGATCCGCGCATCGCCGCGCGACGATCCGCGCGCGCGTTCCCGACGATCCGGTGGACATCTGCTGATGTCCATCGCCAGGAACCCGGCGATCGCGTCATCGCGCCGGACGATCCTCCGGTCGTCACGGACGTCGAGCGGATCGTCGCCGGTCGATCCACCCCATCGCCGCCCCTCGATCCACTCATCGTCGACCATGTGCTCCCACATCGCCGCCGGCCCCGGTTCGACGACACTCACGATCCGCCGATCGTCGGTTCGCCGCGCCTCGATCGTCGCCTCTCGATGCGATGGAGGTGAGGTGATGTCCGCAGGATCGCCGGGCGACCTCGACTTGGGGCGAGGTGGCGATGTGCGGATCGTCGACCGGCGCGACACCGTCGGCACGCGACCATCACGATAAGATCGCGGAGTGATCGAAGCCCTACGGATCGTGGCGCTCCTCGGGTTAGCGCTCACCGCGTGCAGCTCGCTGCCGCCGAATGCGCTTCGTCCATCAACCCCAGGCGCTCTCCAGCGCGAGTTTCAACGCTCCCACGGACCGGCAACAGAAGCCGAGTACGCGCAGTGTGAGACACCATACGAGAACACGACTGGCGTAACCGAAATCGCCATCGAGAGAACGTCCTGCTACGGCTACTGCCCGACCTACACCCTCCAGCTGTTCAGCGATGGCCGCGTTGCGTACGTCGGTCAGGCTTCCGTCAGATTCATCGAGCCGCGAAGCGGGAAGCTGGATGAGTACTTGTTCACGAAGCTCGCACGGACGGCGGTTGGAATCGGATTCTTCGAGTTGCAGGACCGATATACGTGTGCGGTGACCGACAACCCGACTGTCTACGTCGCCGTAGTCCGGAACGGAACGCGAAAGGTCATCGAACACTACGCGCCCGAATGGACCGGCCCGGCCGCTCTCCGTCTGTTTGAAGAGGCCATCGACAACGTAGAGCCGTACATCGAGTGGGTGAGGTGACTCCTCGCCGCGCCGTCATGAAGCGGTGGCCGTTCAACCTCGCCGCCGCGTTCTCGCTGCTGCTGTCGCTCACCATCGCCGCGGCATGGGCGACGAGTTACGCGCAGCCGCGCGACTGGCATCTACTCGGACTCGCGCACTCAGCGGGTTTGACGCGGGTTGATCTCGACCGCCGCGGGGTCGTCGTGATTCGAGTCGAAGCCGACGTGCGCGACCTCCTCGACTACCTCTGCGGCGTATCCGTTCATCAGGAAGTGTTCTTTCTCTGGCGTCCCTTTCTGCGTGACGCCGCGGACGACATGATCGTGGAGTTGGCGGTTGCCGCGGGTGTGAAGTCATCGTGACGCACAATGTCAGAGACTTCCGCGGTGCCGAACGTTTCGGCCTGCGGATCGTGACGCCAGCCGTTATTTTCAGGTCAACTTTGAGGTGAACAGATGGGTGCCTTGAACCTTCGTCTTCCAGAATCTCTTCACCGCAAGCTCAGCGAAGTGGCGGAACGTGAAGGGATTTCCATCAATCAGCTCATCAATTCCGCAGTCGCTGAAAAGATGTCCGCCTTGATGACAGAGGAGTATCTCGCGGCACGTGCCAAGCGGGGGAGCCGCCGGAAGTTTGATGCCGTTCTCGCTAAAGTACCGGATGTCGAGCCACATGCAACAGATCGACTTCCCGCGCCCAGTCGGAAGCGGGCTGATAAAAAGGCTGGCTAGCGCGGAACCGGCCGCACAGCTGGCGTGAGATCCGTCAGGCGCATAGACCATCGCCCCCCTACACCGGGTCCGGGGGCCGGTCAGTGTGCAGGCGCGGATGATCATGTCACCCCACTGGGCGATCGTCCTCCTCGGCCTGCCACTGCCGCTGCTGTGGCTGCGCGTCAGGCGCCGTTCGCGATCGCGACCCGTCAGCCCCCGTTGAGGGCGCCGCTACCGACGTCGTGCCGGCTCGACGCTGTCGGGAACACGCTCCGCGGCTTCTTTCGCGCGCGCGATCCACGCCGGCCGCTTCGACTTGGACGGCGGCACGGTGACCGGCTCGCCCCACGCGGACGGATCCTGCGCGTCCGCGATCACGAGCTCGTCGAGCTCCGTCTCCGTCAGTTCCGGCTTCTTCGGGCGTCGTTTCACAGCTGCCATCCAGTAATTACGCGCATCGTCTGATGCCAGAGACGTGCACGATCAACATGAGAGGACGACCAGCGTCGGTCCGGCCGAGGAGCTGGTACCGGCTCGCTCCGTGCCGCCTGTGGTTCGGGCGGACAACGAAGCCGTTCCAGATCAACTCTGCCGCCTCCCACGCCTCCACACGATGCGCCGCGAGCTTGTCAGCATCGTAGTCGATCTCCCATTCGGCGGGGTCGAAGCGATGCCAGTCGACCACGGCCTTAATTAGAGGCGCCAGTTGCACCGGTGGTATTCCTCGTGCGTCTCGATCCAGAACCAGAGGATGCCGTCGGGTGCAGTGACGGGTGCTGCGAATTCGCTTTCAACAGCTCGAAGTTCGCACGAGCGAGTCAGAACTTGAGGGACGCGTGATGACTCAAATCTCGCGCGTCTCACCGCGGCGGTGTTCGGCGACCTGGGTGAATCTTAGAAGAGCGCCGATCGCGCCGGCTCGGGGGCGGTCGTTGCTGGCGCGACCATCGTCTCGCGCGGCTGCGGCCTCTCCACGTGATTACGTGAGGTGCGGAGGTCCGGCATCGTTCCTTCGGCGGGTGGGATCGCCCCCCTACCCCTCCGGCTCGTGCGCCGGGTCGATGTTGGTCATTTCCGCCATCACCATCGTCTCGCCGGCGGCCTCGTGGGGGCGGGCTTCGCCCACCTTTCCTTTCGGGATCGTCACGGCGACGCCGAGGGCGAGGGCGACGACGGCGGTGCTGGTCCAGAAGATCGTGCGCAGCGTTCCCTCGAGCGCTCCCTGCAGCGCGTGCAGTTCGGCGGGGGAGATGCGGGCGCGGGCCTCGGGGTTCACGAGGGCGTTCGGGTCCTGGGAGAACTGGGCGAGGCCGGCGGCGAGCAGGGCGCCGAGAATCGCGACGCCGAGGGCGCCGCCCATGGAGCGGGAGAACTGGTTGAGTGACGTCGTGATGCCGAGCTGCTCGCGCGGTACGGCGTGCTGCGAGGCGATGAGCAGCGTGAGCATGGTCAGGCCGAGGCCGGCGCCGATGAGGATCAGCTCGATCATCATGACCATGCGCGGCGTGTCGCGGGTGAAGGTCGCCAGGGCGGCGAAGCCGCCGAGCATGAGCACGAGCCCGGCGAGCACGAGCGTGCGCGAGCCGAGGCGGATGAGGAGCCGGCCGCCGACGATCGACGAGAGCACCCACGCCAGCATGAGCGGTGTGAGGAACGAGCCGGCCTCGGTCGCCGTTGCGCCGAGGACCCCCTGCGCCAGCAGCGGCACGAAGGTGATCGCCGCGAACATCGCGATGCCGGCGAGGAACCCGACCACGATCGCCACCGTCACCACCCGGTTGCGGAACAGCGCGAACGGCACCACCGGGTCGGCGGCGCGGTTCTCGATGCGCACGAACGCGACGAGGAGGATCGCGATGGCGAGGATGAGTGCGAGGTTGCGCGGCTGCAGCAGCAGGCGCGGGTCGCTCCCCTCCCCCAGCACGAGCAGGAGCATCGTCATCGCCAGCGTCAGCACGATCGCGCCGGCGTAGTCGATCGAGGGGCGCGACTCCCGCTTCGGCTCCACGAGCGCGACGCCGATCAGCACCGCCGCCGCGATCCCGACCGGCAGGTTGATGAGGAAGACCCAGCGCCAGGAGAGCTGGTCGGTGATGAAACCGCCGACGAGCGGCCCGAAGACGCTGGAGACGCCCCAGACGCCGCTGAAGAGCCCCTGCATCTTCGCCCGCTCCTGCAGCGTGAAGATGTCGCCGATGATGGTCATCGCCAGCGGCACGAGCGCGCCGGCGCCGAGGCCCTGCACGGCGCGGGAGATGATGAGCTGCGTCATCGTCTGCGAGAAGCCGCACAGCGCCGATCCGAGCAGGAAGACGAAGACGCCGATCTGGAAGAGGCGTCTCCGGCCGAAGAGGTCGGAGAGCTTCCCCCAGACCGGCACCGTGACGGTCGAGGTGAGGAGATAGGCCGAGAAGACCCAGCTGTAATGCGCGAGTCCGCCGAGGGCGGCGACGATGGTCGGCATGGCTGTACCGACGATCGTGGACTCGAGTGCAGCGAGCAGCATCCCGGTCATGACGCCGCCGGTGACGACCCACCGGCGGCGGGGTGACATCGCGAGCATTGGCGCGCGAATTCTGCACGATGCGCGCCTCGGCGCGAAGGCCGCTACTTGACCGGGAAGTAGCCGACCTTCGTCACGAGCTGCTGCCCCTCGGGGCCGGTCGCCCAGTCGATGAACGCCTTCATGTCCTTCGACGGCTTCACGCGCGTGTAGAGATAGAGGAAGCGGCTGATCGGGTACGCACCGGTGCGCACGTTCTCGAGCGTCGGCAGGACCGCCGGGCTCTTGTCGTCCTTCTTCACCGCCGCGAACTTGATGCCCTTCGCGTAGGCGGCGCCGCCGTAGCCGATGCCGTTCGCGTCCTTCGCCACCGCGTTCACCACCGCCGCGGTTCCCTGCAGCGTCTGCGCGCGGGGCGCGAAGTCCTTGCCCATGAGCACGTTGTCCTTGAAGTAGGTGTACGTGCCGGACGAGTTCTCGCGCGAGTAGAGGATGATCGCCGCGTCCCGGCCGCCGACCTGCTTCCAGTTCGTGATCCGGCCGGCGTAAATGTCGCGGATCTGCGCGAGCGTCAGCTCCTTCACCGGGTTCGCGGTATTGAGGTAGACCGACAGCCCGTCGCGCGCGATCGGGTAGGCGTAGCCGGTGGTGGCGAAGCGCGACTTCAGCTTGTCGACCTCGCTCGTCTTGATCGGCCGCGACGACGCGGCGATGTCGGTGGTGCCGTTGATGAGCGACGCGATGCCGACGCCGGAGCCGCCGCCGGTGACCTGGATCTGCGTGTCGGGCTTCTTCGCCATGAACGCCTCGGCGAGCCGCGCGTTCATGATCACCATCGTGTCGGAGCCTTTGATCGAGATGGGACGGGCGGCGAAGAGAGGAAGGGCGAGAAGCAGCGCTGCGATCAGTTTTTTCATTGGGATCCTCTAGAAGGAGTACTGGTAGCGGACGGTCAAGACGTTGTCGGCCGGATCGTTCATCTCGTTGTCCGGCTTCTCGTAGGCGAACATCACTTTGCTGTGGGCGTCCCAGTGGAAGATGTAGGAGCCGCCGATGGTGCGCACCGCGTCGTTCCGGACATCGGCGTTCGGGTCGTACTCGTCGAGGCGCGCGACGAGCTGGTGGCGCGTGCCGAGGTTCTGGATGGCGTAGAAGTACCAGCCGGCGACGTCGAACGACTCGGTACGCGTGCTGCCGGAGGCCGGCGCCTGCTTGCCGGTGATGTACTCGCCGCGGACACCGAGGCCGGGGACCGGCGTGACCCATTGGAAGTCGATGCCCTGACGCTCCTTGTCGAACTCGACTCCGGCGGCGTTGGTGCTCGTGGCGACGAGATCGGAGCCGCGATAGAGCGAGGCGCCGAGGTCGAGCGGGCCGAAGGAGTAGCCGACGCGGCCGACGACGTCCTTCCCTTCATTGAGGTCGTCGGAGCGGCCGGTGCCGGTGCCGTTGACCACCGCGACCTGGTAGCGCAGCCGCTCGCCGAGCCCGAGGCCGGAGACCATCACGCCGCGATCGCGCTCGCCGGGGAAGAGGGTGCGGATGACGCGCGAGCGCTCCGGCATCTCGCGCGCGCTCGACGAGTACATGATCTCGAAGCCGAACGGCCAGTTGAACTGACCCGCGGTGAGCGTGTTCTTCCAGGCGGTCCAGGGCTCGGTGAGCTCGACGTAGCCGTCCTTCAGTGTGACGCCGGAGGAGGTGACGTCGGGCTGCAGGACGAAGCGGGAGGTGGGGGTGAACTGGTAGGTGAACTTGACGCGCGCGCGGCGGACCGAGAACTGGTCGAGGTTGCGCGTGCCGGTCGTGCCGCCGAGTGTGTCCTGCGAGCGCTCGTCGTCGACGTACTGCGCCTGCAGGTAACCGGAGAACTTCGTCCGGTTGAGCGCGTCGACGACGTTGCGCATCTCCGTGAAGGCCTCGCCGAAGCTCTCCATGCGGCCGTTCAGCTCTTCGGCCGACGGCGTGGTGGGGGTTCCCGGCGGGATCTCGTCGGAGCCGGGCTCGGTCTCGGGGACCCGCGGCTGTTCCTGCGTCCGCGCGGCCGCGGCGTCGATCGCCTCGCCTGTGATAGTCGGTACTTCGTCTGCAAAGACGGGCAGCGCGAGCAGCAGCGCCGTGCCGATCCACTTCAGTTTCATGCGAGTTTTCTCCTGCGCGCAGTCTGGGCAGCGGGAGAAAAGCGTTGAAGCAGACGGTGTAAAGAGAAGGTGAAGCGGGCGTCAGGAAGCGAGCGTGCCGACCGGCAGCCGCATCGTGAACGTCGACCCGGAGCCCTCTTCGCTCTCGACGGTGATCTCGCCGTCGTGCGCCTCGACGATCGCGCGCGCGATGTACAGGCCGAGCCCCAGGCCGCCGTAGTAGCGGCTGGAGACGTTGCGCGCGCGGTGGAAGCGCTCGAAGAGCTGCGGGATCTCGTCGCGCGGGATGCCGATGCCGTGGTCGGTCACCGACGTGGCCACGTGGCTGTCTTCACTCACCACGCGCACGTCGATGTCGCTCCCCTCGGGCGAGTACTTCAGCGCGTTCGAGAGGAGGTTGTCGACGACCTGCCGCATGCGGTCGGGGTCGGCCACCACCGTCGTCTCCGGCGCGTTGACGTCGAAATGGATGAGGCGCGCCGGATGCTGCACGCGGAAGGCGGAGATGCGCCCCTCGATGAACGGCAGCCACTGGATCGTCTGCGGGTGGATCTGCAGGCGATTGGTCTCGATGCGCGAGACGTCGAGCAGCTCGGAGATGAGCCCCATCATCCGCTCGATCTCGCCGAGGACGGCGTTGATGTAGGTGGCGCGCTCGTGCGGCTCGAGGTCGTCCACGGTCTGCGCGAGGAGTTGCGTGTAGCCCTTGATGGTGGTGAGCGGCGTGCGCAGCTCGTGCGAGGCGACGGACAGGAACTCGTCCTTCTTGCGGTCGAGCTCCTGCAGCGCGGTGATGTCGCGGATGACGAGGACCGCGCCGACGATGCCGCGGCTTTCGATCGGGGCCGCCGCGATGGAGAGGTCGAGGTCGCGGCCGGTGATGAGGTGCTTGGCCACGGCGAGGTAGTCGGGGACGGTCTGCCCCGCCAGCGCACGCGCGTACGGCATGTCGCTGCGCGGCACGGCGCGCCCCTCGGCGTCGCGGAAGTGCAGGCGCTCGAACGACCCATGCTCGATCGCCTCGGCGCGCGAGGCGAGGCCGAACATGTTCAGCGCGGCCTGGTTGACGTCGACGACCGTGCCGTCGCCGTCGTAGACCCAGAGGCCGTCCGTCATCGAGCCGAGGATGGAGTCGAGGCGGGCGGAGCGCTCGGCCATCAGCGTGGCGAGGTTCTCGATCTCGCGGCGGGCGCGCACCTGCTCGGTGACGTCCTGCACGAGCACGGTCAGGCTCTGCGTGATGCCGGAGAAGCGGCCGCGCGCGGCGGAGATGATCCGGTTGACGTACGCCTCGCCGACGAGCAGCTCCTCGTCGACGCGCGGCTCGCCCGACTCGGCGACCTGCTTGAGGATCTTCTCGACCTCGGCCGGCAGCACTTCCGCGGCGCGCAGGCCGATCAGCTTCGTGTCGAACGAGATGCGGCCGAACTGCGAGACGTAGTCGATGAAGCGGGCGTTGGCGAGCTCGAAGCGGAGCTCGTCCGCGGAGATGACGGCGATGCCGATGGGGGCGCTCTCGAGCACGCCCTCGAACCGGACGCGCGCGTCGACCTCACGGCGCGCGAGCTCCTCGGCGGCGCGGTGGCCGTCCTGCGCGATCGTCGTCAGGCGGTGGATGTGGCTGGCCGCACCAATGCGCTCGGAGACGGCGCGGGCGAACTCGAGGTCCTCCGCGTCGAAGTTCCGCCGGGGGTCGGACTGCGAGATCACCACCGCGCCGATGCGCTCGCCCCACGACTCGATCGGATAGGCGATCAGGCTCTGCTCGCGCAGCTCGCGCTTCACCGCCCGCTCTTCCTCATCGCGCGCGAAGTCGAGCAGCGCATCGCCGCGGACCTCGTAGAACAGCAGCGGGCGGCCGATCTGGAACACCGTGCCGGCCAGCCCCTCACCGGGACGGAAGGGGCGGGCGGCGAAGAACGGACGGTACTGCGCGAGCGCCTGGTCGACGCTGGCGTAGCCGACCATCTCGAGCATGCCGGTCGTGGAGTGATAGAGGTAGATGCGGACGGTGCCGGCGACCGCCTGGGCGATGCGGGCGGCGGGGTCGTCGAGGTTGTCGAAGCTCGGCGCCATCGCGACCATCTCGAGGCCGAGGTTGGCGAGGCACTCCGCGCGGCGACGGCGCCACGACTCGCGCTCGGCGCTCTGGCGCTCCTCGGTCACGTCGCGCGAGAGCACGACCGAGCCGATGATGCGCGCCTTGTCGTCGCGGATCGGCGCGGCCTTGAGGTTCACGACCCGGTCGTCGTCGGTGCGGGAGTCGTGGACGAGGTAGTCGGACTTGACGACGTCGCCCTGCAGGGCGCGCATCGAGGGCAGCTCGTCGGTCGACAGCGGACTGCCGTCGATGTAGCGGTGCTGCATGTTGCGCAGCCGCCCCTCGGGGTCGGGCGTGAAAAGCACCGACGGCTCGCGCTGCGCCGCGGCGTTCATCCGCTCGAGCTTTCCGGCGGCGTCGTAGATCGCCGCGGCTTCCGGGATCTGATCGAGGATGGCGTTCACCTTCGCCATCTCGCGGATGGCGCGGTTGTGGAGCAGCGTGTTGTTCAGCGCGAGCGTGGCGTAGCGGCCGATCTCCGCGAAGAGCGCGATCTCCTCCTCGGTCCAGTCGCGCAGCGCGTCGCACTGGTGGATGCCGAACGCCCACGGCTCTTCCTCGCGCGGGCGGAGGACCTGGATGAGCGCCGACTTGATGCGAAAGCGCTTCGCGAGCTCCGGATCGAGCGCCGGATCGCCGTCCGCGATCGGCACCGGCCGCGGCGACTCCATCGCGCGGCGGATCAGCGCCTGCGAGGCGTCGAGCCGCACCGGCCCCTTGTCGGCGATCTGTTCTTCGAAGCCGGGGGCGGCGACGGTGAAGGCGACCTTCGCGTACTCCGCCTGCTCGTGCACCGGATGGAGGAGCCACGCGCGGTCGGCGCCGAACTCCTCGCGCGTCACCGCGACGATGCGCCGCAGCACCTCGCGCAGCTCGAGCGTGCCGGTGAAGGTCTCCAGGATTTTCGAGAGGAAGCGGTAGCGCTCCTCGGTCGTGAAGCGGGCGCGGTCGGACGAAGCCGGCGCGAGGTAACGCACCATCAGCCGGCGGATCGCGGCATCGTCATGCGGGACGTCGGGCAGCTCGAGCAGGCGCGCCATCGGCTGCTTGCTCTCGGCCGCGCCGCGCAGGCGCTGCAGGGCGGCGTAACCGCTCACCGCGATGAGGTGGAAACGCTCGCGATCGAGCAGGTCGACCGCCTCCTCCTCGGAGCCTGCAACCACCGGTGTGAAGCTGAGCGAGCGCGCGACGTCCGCCGGCGTCCGTGCTGCGTTCTCGCCAGCGACGATGAGGACCTGATTGACCATGAATGTCAGCGCGTCATGCTAGCAGAAGGGTTCCTCGGAGTTCCTCGGTTCCTCGGAGTTCCTCGGGGCCGCCGCCGAGCTCGCAGCACGCGCCGAGGAACTCCGAGGAACCCCGAGGAACTCCCGAGGAACCTACAATGCGCCCCATGTCGAAACGCACCTTCGATGAGCTCGTAAAACTCATGACGCGATTGCGCGCCCCCGGCGGCTGTCCCTGGGACCGCAAGCAGACGCTTCCGGACCTGAAGGCGTACGTCATCGAGGAGGCCTACGAGGTCGTCGACGCCATCGACCAGGACGACCGGCGCGCGCTGGCGGAGGAGCTCGGCGATTTCCTGCTGCAGGCGGTGTTCCTCGCCGAGATCACGCGCGAAGAGGGGACGTTCGACATCTACGACTCCATCACCGCCATCCACGACAAGCTGGTGCGCCGCCACCCGCACGTCTTCGGCGACGTCGAAGCGAACGACGCGGAACAGGTCCTGGTGAACTGGGAGAAGCTGAAGCAGGACGAGCGGAAGGCGGAGAACAAGAGCGTGCTCTCGGGCGTGCCGCAGTCGATGCCGGCGCTGCTGAAGGCGTCGCGGCTCACCGAAAAGGCGGCGCGTGTCGGATTCGACTGGCGCCGCACCGAGGACGTCTTCGACAAGATCGACGAAGAACTGGCCGAGCTGCGGGAGGCGGTCGCGAACGGCGACACCGCGCACATCCATGAGGAGATCGGCGACCTGCTCTTCACGGTGGCGAACATCGCGCGCAAGGTGAACGTGAACCCCGAAGAGGCGCTGCAGTCGACGAACCGCAAATTCATGAGCCGGTTCGGGTCGATGGAGTCGCGGGTGCGCGAGCGGGGGCAGAATCTCGACCAGCTCGAGCTCGAGGAGATGGACAAGCTGTGGGACGAGGCAAAAGCGGCGGAACGCGCCTGAGAAAGCTCACCACCTACGCGCTGCTGTTCGTGCTGGTGATCGCGCTGCACGACTTCTTCGCGCCGCACGGCCGCGGCTACGCCGCGCGCGGCGCCATCTTCGTCATCGACGAGTACCGCGCCCACGTCTCGCCGCGCCTGAAGGGGCGCGTGACCTGCCGCTTCACCCCTTCCTGCTCGGCGTACGGCCGCGAGGCGATCCGGAAGTACGGGTTCGCGGAGGGGGCTTCGAAGGCGGCGTGGCGGATCGCCCGCTGCGGCCCCTGGACGAAGCAGGGGACGCGGGAGCTGCCGTAGCGGCGGCGGGCAGGTCGGCGCTCGGGCAGATGTCGTTGAGGACGCAGTTCGGGCAGTCGGGCTTGCGCGCGATGCAGACGCGGCGTCCGTGAAGGATGAGCCGGTTCGCGAAGGCGGTCCACTCGTCGCGCGGCACGATCTTCATGAGGTCCTGCTCGATGTCGACCGGGTCGGCGTGCCTGGTGAAGGCGAGGCGGCCGGAGAGGCGGGTCACGTGCGTGTCGACGATCACCCCGGCGTTGATGCCGTGCGCGTTGCCGAGGATCACGTTCGCCGTCTTGCGTCCGACGCCCGGCAACTCGACCAGCTCCTCCATCGTGCGCGGCACCTCGCCGCCGTGCTTCTCGACGAGCGCCTTCGAGCAGGCGATGACCGCCTTCGCCTTGTTGCGGAAGAAGCCGGTCTGCTTCACGTCGGTCTCCATCGCCACCTGCGACGCCTCGGCAAACGCCCGCGGGTTCGGGTACTTGCGGAAGAGCGACTTGGTGACGATGTTCACCCGCGCGTCGGTCGACTGCGCGGCGAGGATCGTGGCGATCAGCAGCTCGAACGCGTTGTTGAAGTCGAGCTCGATCTTCGCGTCGGGGTACGCGTTCTTCAGCCGCGCATTGACCTCGGCGGCACGTTGCTTCCTCTGGGTCGACACGCGTGGGATTCTAAGCCGGAGTGGCCGGTTGCTCGTTGCTGGTTGCTGGTTTCCTGCGAGGCAGTGCCTCCGGCGGAAGCCGTCGAGTCACGAGCAACCAGCAACGGCAATAGAATCCACCCACCATGACGACCACCATCCACGAGCCACGAACCGTCCGCGCGCCGCGCGGGACCGAGATCACCTGCAAGGGCTGGCAGCAGGAGGCGGCGCTGCGCATGCTGATGAACAACCTCGACCCCGAGGTGGCGGAGCGGCCGGAGCAGCTCATCGTGTACGGCGGCATCGGCAAGGCGGCGCGGAACTGGGAGTGCTACGACGCCATCGTCGCCACGCTGAAGCGTCTGAAGAACGACGAGACGCTGCTCGTGCAGTCGGGCAAGCCGGTGGCGGTGTTCCGGACGCACGAGGGAGCGCCGCGCGTGCTCATCGCGAACTCAAACCTCGTGCCGCATTGGGCGACCTGGGACGAGTTCCGCCGCCTCGACGCGCTCGGGCTGACGATGTACGGGCAGATGACCGCCGGCTCGTGGATCTACATCGGCACCCAGGGCATCCTGCAGGGGACGTTCGAGTGCTTCGCGTCGGTCGCCAAGCAGCGCTTCAACAACACGCTCCGCAACAAGCTCGTGGTGACGGCCGGCCTCGGCGGGATGGGCGGCGCGCAGCCGCTCGCGGCAACGATGAACGAGGCGACGGCGCTCGTCGCGGAAGTCGACCGCACGCGCATCCAGCGGCGCATCGAGAAGCGCTATCTGGATGAGGAGGCGCCCTCGCTCGACGCGGCCATCAAGCGGGCGCTGGAGGCGCGCGACAACGGCGAGGCGGTGTCGATCGGCGTCGTGGCAAATGCGGTCGAGCTGCTCGAGGCGCTCCTCGCGCGCGGCATCGTGCCCGACGTCCTCACCGACCAGACCTCGGCGCACGACGAGCTGACCGGCTACGTGCCGGCCGGGATGTCGTACGACGCCGCGGTGGCGATGCGCGAGTCGAGCCCCGAGGCGTACATCGAGCTCTCGTACGACAGCATGGCCCGCCACATGCGCGCCATGATCGAGCTGCAGAACCGCGGCGCGATCACCTTCGACTACGGCAACAACCTGCGCGGCCAGGCTTTGAAAGCAGGCGTCAAGAACGCGTTCGAGGTGGGCGGGTTCGTGCCGATGTTCATCCGCCCTCTCTTCTGTGAGGGGCGCGGACCGTTCCGCTGGGCGGCGCTGTCGGGCGATCCGAACGACATCTTCGTCACCGACGAGGCGATCCTCGAGCTCTTCCCGCACGACGCGGCGCTGCACCGCTGGATCCGGATGGCGCAGAAGCGCGTCGAGTTCCAGGGGCTGCCGGCGCGCATCTGCTGGCTCGGCTACGGCGAGCGCGACAAGGCGGGACTGCTCTTCAACCGTCTCGTCGCGGAGAAGAAGGTCAGCGCGCCGATCGTCATCGGACGCGATCACCTCGACGCCGGGTCGGTTGCGTCGCCGAACCGCGAGACGGAGGCGATGAAGGACGGCAGCGACGCGATCGCCGACTGGCCGATCCTCAACGCGCTGCTCAACACCGCGTCGGGCGCGACGTGGGTGAGCGTGCACCACGGCGGCGGCGTCGGCATCGGCTACTCGCTGCACGCCGGCATGGTCATCGTCGCCGACGGCACCGCCGAAGCGGCGCAGCGCCTCGAGCGCGTCCTCACCGGCGACCCCGGCACCGGCGTGATGCGTCACGCGGATGCGGGATACGTCGAGGCGATCGAGGTGGCGAAGGAGCGCGGGGTCGATCTGCCGATGATTTAGTGGAGCGGTGCCCGCTCTCGGGCACCGGGGTCGGCGGCCGAAGCGGCCGCCGCTCCACTCCAGAAAGCACCACCGCCCGGGTAGGGACAACACCTCGGCAGTACACTCCTCCTCACAGGAGACCGAGACGATGTCCAACTGGACGCGCAGGAAGTTCATCACCGTCACTACCGTCGCCGGTGTCGCCGCCACGGAGATCGCGGCGCAGACGCCGCGGCGCTCCTCGAAGCCGGGAGCGACGCGCTACGCGGTCCATCCCTCGGTCGGCGTGGCGCGGCTCGGCAACAGCCCGGATGAGTTCTACCTCGAGCCGGAGTCGATCGGCGGCCTCCCGATCGAATGCACGCCGGACGGCACGCCGCGCACGAAAGACGGCAAGCCGGTCTTCGTCCGGAAGTTCAAGGACGCCGAGGGGCGCATCAAGCGGCAGGGGGCGCAGTTCCGCGTCTACGCGTTCGACTCGAACGATCCGTACGACCCCGGCCGCGAGATCACGCTCGACTCGCCCGAGGTGGAGTCGATCGAGTGGACGGTGCACCTCGCGAACAAGAAGGCCGTCTGGTACAACAACGACCAGTTCATCGGGAACACCTACCTCGCCGGCGATCCGAACGCGGTGCAGGAGGATGCGAACTACTACCCGAACCCCAACACCCCACCCACGCCGACCGTCGACGCGAGCCTCCGCAACTGGTACATCCAGAAAGAGGATGACCGGCAGCGGATGCTGATCATCGACCCGGGACCGCGCAAGGTCAGCCGTCCGGGACAGAAGGCGGCGTTCTCGCGCGACACCATCCCGCCGGACTACACGAAAGGCGCGTTCCCCCCGATCGACCCGGAGAACCGGCGCGTGCCGTACGAGATCGACACGCTCGGCGACATGATGATGTCGCGCTCCGGCCGGCTGGTCGTGCTGGGCGGCTTCGGCAGGGCCGGCGGGCAGGTGCCGATCGCGACCTACACCGGCGCCGACACCTGGTACGACGACATCTCCGACGGCCCCGTCTGGTGCCGCCTCAAGCTGAAGGGGCAGGCAGAGCCGATCGTGCTGACCGCGTGGGCGCTGGTCGGCTCGCCGAAGTACGCGCCGGAGCTGCGCAGCATCTCGACTCTCGACGACATCATGTTCGACGTCGGCACCCGCTTCTACAACCTCGTCCCGGAGCTGTACGACGAGGGGCGGTACCGCGACGGCGGCTACAACCCGAACTACGAGGCCAACTACGCGCGCGACGTGGAGCCGATCCTCGAGCGCATCGGCGACTACATCTGGGTCGCCAACGTGCAGTCGATGGTCGCGTTCATCTCCCCCCGCTTCAACCCGCGCGACAACTCCGAGGCGAACCGGAAGAACCGGGAAACGTTCTTCTCCTACTTCCGCGACTCCTCGAAGAACGAGCTCTCCGCGCCGCGCCAGCAGCTCTTCCACAACCGCGTCCCCATGGTCCCGCTCAACTCCGGGTCGAACTCGGTGACGAACGAGAACCAGGACAAGTACATGGGGCTCACGCGCACGCAGTACTTCCTCCTCGGGCAGTGGGCGAAGGGGAAGTTCACGACCGGGACGGTGAAGCCGTGGCCGAACCGCGTCCATCCGCTCGACCGCGCGTCCGCCGGCAACTGCGTCGGCCACCCGATGTCGCCCGGGATCGAGGTGACGTGGTCGGTGCGCAACCCGGTCATCTACAGCGAGCCGTATCGCATCAAGATCCACAAGGACGAGGCGTGGTATCGCGAGAAGGGCCTGAGCACGCTCGGCGACGAGACCGGCACGTATTTCGCGCGATTCCCGAAGCCGGGCGTCACGCCGCCGGCGTGGCTGGTGGTGCAGGACGGCTGCGAGCCGGGCGACCTCACCAAGCGCATGTCCGGACCCTGGATGTCGGACTTCTACCAGTGCTCGGTCGAGTATGTGAACTTCAGCGACCCGCCCGCGACGTCGCAGCCGAACACCACCGCCATCACCGAGATCCCGACGCCGCCGACGTACTACACCTACTGGTGGCCGCCGCAGGCGCCGATGCACGTGCTCACCGGCGCGATGACGGCGCAGGAACAGGCGGACGCCGGCGTCCCGGCCGGGTTCCAGGTCTATTACACGCGCGGCGCGAACAACATCGGGAACCTCGTCATCAGCTGGTCGTACATGGGCTTCATCGTCAACGAGAACGAGTCGGACGAGGGGCGGATGTACCCCTACTTCGTCGAGAAGGAGCGGAACCACGACCGCTTCGTCGCGGCGGCGGTGGCGGTCGGAAGCCCGATCAACCAGATGTCCGCGACCGGCAGTTACGCGCAGCCGACGAACTACTTCACGCTCGCCTGGTTCATGAAGGACGAGGCGGCCATCGCGGCGTGCGACGGCGTCCCGCCCGATGACCCGAGATGCAGGGACTGAATGAGTACGACGTCGCGGCCGCCGAGTACGACGTTGCCGTCGTGGGCGGCGGGCCGGCCGGGTCCGCCGCCGCGCTGACGCTGCTGCGCTACTCGAAGCTGCGGCCCGTCGTCGTCGAACGCTCGTCGTACGACGGCTGGCGCGTCGGCGAGACGCTCTCCCCCGGCGTCTTCCCGCTGCTGACCTACCTCGGCGCGGAGTCGCTGCTGCCCGGACAGGGGCAGCGCCGCGCGTACGCCACCAGCGCGGCGTGGGGCAGCGCCGACGTCGTGTCGCGCGACTTCCTCTTCACCGGCGGCGGCGACGCGTGGCATCTCGATCGCGCCCGCTTCGACGCCTCGCTCGCGCGGCTCGTCTCCGAACGCGGCGGCACGCTGCTCTCCGGCACGGTCGTGGAGAAGGTCGAGCCGCGCTGGACGCTGATCACCAGCCGCGGTGCGATCTCCGCCCGCTTCGTCATCGACGCGACCGGCCGCCACGCGGCGTTCGCCCGGACGCAGGGGGCGCGCGCCGCATCCGACGATCACCTGACCGGCCTCGTGGGGTTGTTCGAGGGCGGCGACGGCGCGCAGACGGCGACGCTGGTCGAGGCGGTGGAGGACGGCTGGTGGTATTCGGCGCACCTGCCGGAGAACCGCACGGTCGTTGCCTTCATGACGGACGCCGACATCGTGCGCGCCGGCCGCCTGCACGAGGAGGACGCCTGGCTGGAGCGCCTCGGCGGCACGCGCGCGACGCGGCCGCGCACGGCGAACGCGCGGCTCGCGGAGGGGCCGATCGCCGCGCCGGCACACTCACAGATCCTCTACCCGGTGACCGGCGACGGCTGGATCAGCGCCGGCGATGCGGCGGCGGGATTCGATCCGCTGTCGTCGATGGGGATCGGCTACGCGATCGCCTCCGGCATCCAGGCGGCACGCGTCGCCGCCAGCTCGCTGTCCGGCGCAAGCGAGCACGCGCGTCTCTTCGCGCTCGACGTGCGGCGCCACTACGACGCCTACCTCGCGCGGCGGCAGGCGTACTACGAGATCGAGCAGCGCTGGCCGCGGTCGCCGTTCTGGGCGCGCAGGCACGGCGCGGGCGCGGTGTCATACTCCGCCGGATGACGCAGCACGCCACCTCGTCTTCCTCGCCGCAGCCGGGATCGGAGCCGTCACACGCGGAGCGGGTGCGCACGCTGCTCGTGAGCGAGCGCGTCGGCACACTCGCCACACACTCCGCGCGGCACCCTGGCTGGCCGTTCGCCTCGGTCATGCCGTACGCGCTCGACGACGGCGCCTCGCCGCTCTTCCTCATCAGCGGCATGGCCATCCACACGCAGAACGCGCTCGCCGATCCGCGCGCGAGCCTCCTCGTCATGCAGAGCGGCGCCGACGCCGACCCGCTCGGCTCCCCTCGCGCCACGCTCCTCGGCCACGTGCGGCGCGTCGAGGCGCCGTCGGAGGCGTTGCGCAACGCCTATCTCGAGCGCCATCCGTCGGCCCGCTACTGGATCGACTTCTCCGACTTCGCGTTCTTCCGCCTCGAGGTCACCGACGTCTACTTCGTCGGCGGCTTCGGCGTCATGGGCTGGGTGACGGCGGACGACTACCGCGCCGCGGAGGCCGACCCGCTCGTCGACAGCGCGGCGATGATCATCGAGCACATGAACGCCGATCACGCAGACGCGCTGCGCGGCATCACCCGCCACTTCGGCGGCCTGGAGGCGGAGGAGGCGACGATGGTCTCCTGCGACCGCCTCGGCTTCGTCGTGCGCGCGCGGACGGCGGAGGGGATGAAGGGGGCGCGCATCCAGTTCCCGGAGCCGGTCCGCTCGCGCGAGGACGCGCGCCGGGTGCTCGTGGCCATGACGCGCGCCTCGCGGGGGGAGTGACGGCGGGCCGGAGCCCGCCGCCACTGCATCTCATCAGCTCAACCGCATCCGGGTGACCGCGGCCGCCGCGAGCAGGCCCGCCAGGATCATCAGGCCCCACTCCGACGCCGTCGGGACCGCCGCGACGTGCGCCGAGGCGACGACCACCGACGCGCTGGAGGAGTTGTTGGACGTCACCGCCTCCGACTCGTCGCTGTCGACGGTGGCGACGTTCATCATCGTGCCCACGCCCATGGCGCGGCCGGTCATCGTGATCGTGATCGAAGCGCCGTTCAGCATCGTGCCGAGCGCGCACGTCACCGTCGTGGTTCCGCTGCACGTGCCCAGCGTCGACGTGACGCCGGTCAACTGGAAGTTCGCCGGCAGCGGGTCGTTGAGCACCACGTTCGTCGCGGTGTCGGGGCCGTTGTTGGTGACGACCAGCGTGAAGTTGAACGTGTCGCCGACCAGCATGCTGGTGAGGGAGGCCGACTTCACGATGCCCAGGTCGACCACCGGTCCGCCGGCGTCGCCGCCGTTGCCGTCGTCGTCGGTGTTGTCGTCGACGTCGGGGTCGGGCTCGGTCGCAGTGACCGTGGCCACGTTGTCGAACGCGCCGGCGGCGTCGATCGTCGCCGTGACCGTTATGGTGGTGCTCGCACCGACGGCAAGGCTGGCGATGGTGCACGGCAGCGCGGCGCAGCCGCTGCCGCTCACGCCGGTGATGGTGAGGTTCGTCGGCGTGTCGGTCACCTGGATGTTCGTCGCCGGGGACGGTCCGGCGTTCGCGACCACGAGCGTGTAAGTGAGCTCCTGGCCGAGGCCGAACGGTCCGGGGGTGACGAGGGTCTTGACCACCGAGACGTCGGCCGAGGGGCCGGTGAAGCCGCCGTTGTCGTCCTCGTCGTCGTTGTCCTCGCCGTCGGGGTCGGGCTCGGTGGCGGTGGCCGCGGCCACGTTGTCGAACGCGCCGGCGGCGTCGATGGTCGCCGTCACGGTGATGGTGGTGCTCGCTCCCATGGCGAGGCTGGCGATGGTGCACGGCAGCGCGGCGCAGCCGCTGCCGCTCACGCCGGTGATGGTGAGGTTCGTCGGCGTGTCGGTCACCTGGATGTTCGTCGCCGCCGACGGTCCGGCGTTCGCGACCACGAGCGTGTACTGGATCGATTGACCGATGCTGAAGGGGCCGACGGTGATCAGCGTCTTCACCAGCGAAACGTCCGCCGAGGGGCCGGCGATGTCGCCGTCGTCATCGGTGTTGTCGTCCACGTCGGGGTCAGGCTCGGTCGCCGTCGCGGTCGCGGTGTTGCTGAACGCGCCGGCGGCGTTGACTGTCGCCGTCACGTTGATGGTGGCGTTCGCGCCCATGGCGATGCTGGGGATGGTGCACGGCAGCGCCGCACAGCCGCTGCCGCTCACGCCGGTGATGGTCATGTTCGCCGGCGTGTCTGTCACGGTGACGCTCGTGGCGGTTGAGGGGCCGGCGTTCGCCACGATGAGGGTGTACTGGATCGCCTGACCGATGCTGAACGGGCCGGCGGTGATCAGTGTCTTCACCAGTGAGACATCCGCCGAGGGGCCGGCGATGTCGCCGTCGTCATCGGTGTTGTCGTCCACGTCGGGGTCAGGCTCGTTCGCCGTCGCGGTCGCGGTGTTGCTGAACGCGCCGGCGGCGTTGACGGTCGCCGTCACGTTGACGGTGGCGCTCGCGCCCATGGCGATGCTGGGGATGGTGCACGGCAGCGCGGCGCAGCCGCTGCCGCTGACGGCGGTGACGGTCATGTTCGACGGCGTGTCCGTCACCTCGACCGACGTGGCCGTGGAGGGGCCGGCGTTCGCCACGACGAGCGTGTACTGGATCGACTGACCGACGCTGAAGGGGCCGGCGGTGATCAGCGTCTTCACCAGCGAAACGTCCGCGGACGGACCAGCGATGTCGCCGTCGTCATCGGTGTTGTCGTCCACGTCGGGGTCAGGCTCGGTCGCCGTCGCGGTCGCGGTGTTGCTGAACGCGCCGGCGGCGTTGAGCGTCGCCGTGACGTTGATGGTCGCGTTCGCGCCCATGGCGATGCTGGGGATGGTGCACGGCAGCGCGGCACAGCCGCTGCCGCTGACGCTGGTGATGGTCATGTTCGACGGCGTGTCCGTCACCTCGACCTTGGTGGCGACGGAGGGGCCGGCGTTGGCCACTACGAGCGTGTACTGGATCGACTGGCCGGGGATGAAGGGGCCGGCAGTGATCAGCGTCTTCACCAGCGAGACGTCGGCCGAGGGGCCGGCGATGTCGCCGTCGTCATCGGTGTTGTCGTCCACGTCGGGGTCAGGCTCGTCCGCGGTCGCGGTGGCGGTGTTGCTGAACGCGCCAGCGGCGTTGACCGTCGCCGTGACGTTGATGGTGGCGCTCGCGCCCATGGCGATGCTGGGGATGGTGCACGGCAGCGCGGCGCAGCCGCTGCCGCTGACGGCGGTGATGGTCATGTTCGCCGGCACGTCGGTCACGGCGACGCTCGTGGCCGTGGAGGGGCCGGCGTTCGCCATGACGAGGGTGTACTGGATCGCCTGACCGATGCTGAACGGGCCGGCGGTGATCAGTGTCTTCACCAGTGAGACATCCGCCGAGGGGCCGGCGATGTCGCCGTCATCATCGGTGTTGTCGTCCACGTCAGGGTCAGGCTCGTCGGCTGTCGCGGTGGCGGTGTTGCTGAACGCGCCGGCGGCGTTGACGGTCGCCGTCACGTTGATGGTGGCGCTCGCTCCCATGGCGATGCTGGGGATGGTGCAGGGCAGCGCGGCGCAGCCGCTGCCGCTCACGCTGGTGATGGTCATGTTCGCCGGCACGTCCGTCACCTCGACCGACGTGGCCGTGGAGGGGCCGGCGTTCGACACGACGAGCGTGTACTGAATCGACTGACCGACGGTGAAGGGGGCGGCGGTGATGAGCGTCTTCACCAGCGAGACGTCGGCCGAGGGGCCGGCGATGCCGCCGTCGTCATCGGTGTTGTCGTCCACGTCGGGGTCAGGCTCGTCGGCGGTCGCGGTGGCGGTGTTGCTGAACGCGCCGGCGGCGTCGATCGTTGCCGTCACGTTGATGGTGGTGCTTGCTCCCATGGCAAGGCTGGGGATGGTGCACGGCAGCGCGGCACAGCCGCTGCCGCTGACGCTCGTGATGGTGAGGTTCGTGTCGGTGTCGGTCACCTCGACGTTCGTCGCGGTGGACAGGCCGGCGTTCGAGACGACGATCGTGAAGTTCACCGTGTCGCCGGTGGTGAACGGTCCGGCGGTGGTCAGCGTCTTCACGACCGAGACGTCGGCGAACGGACCGGCGATGCCGGTGTCGTCGTCGGTGTTGTTGTCAACGTCGGGATCCGGCTCGTCGGCAGTGGCCGTGGCGGTGTTGCCGAAAACGCCGTCCGCGTCGATGGTGCCGGTGACGGTGATGGTCGTATCCGCGCCGGCGGCGATGCTCGCGATGGTGCAAGGCAAGGCGGCGCAGCCGCTGCCGCTGACGGTGGCGATCGTGAAGTTCGACGGGGTGTCCGTCACCTCCACGTTCGTCGCGGACGACAGCCCGTCATTCGCCACCAGGATCGAGAACGTCACTTCGTCGCCGACGCTGTACGGGCCGGCCGTGGTGAGCGTCTTCACGACCGAGACGTCCGCAAACGGGCCGGCGATGCCGGTGTCGTCGTCGGTGTTGTCGTCCGGGTCGGGATCCGGCTCGTCCGCCGTGGCCGTCGCGGAGTTCTCGAAGAGACCGTCCGCGCCGATGGTGCCGGTGACGGTGACGGTCGTATTCGCATTGACGGCGAGCGTTGGGATCGTGCAGGGCAAGGCCGTGCAGCCGCTGCCGGCGACGCTGGTGATGGTGAAGTTGGCCGGCGTATCCGTCACGTCGATCGAAGTGGCCGGCGACGGACCGGCGTTCGCGACCAGGATCGAGAAGCTGACCGTGTCGCCGACGCTGTGCGGCCCGGCGGTGGTGAGCGTCTTCACGACCGAGACGTCGGCCGAGGGTCCGGCGATGTCGCCGTCGTCGTCGGTGTTGTTGCCGGGCGTGGGGTCGGGCTGGTCGCCGTCGGCCGTGGCCTCGTTTTCAAACGCGCCGGCCGCGTCGATGGTGGCGGTGACGGTGATGGTCGTGTCGGCGTCGTCCGACAGCGCCGCGATCGTGCAGGGCAGTGCGGCGCAGCCGCTGCCACTCACGCCGGTAATGGTCAGGTTCGTGTCGACGTCCGTCACCTGGATGTTGGTGGCCGTGGACGGGCCGTCGTTCCTGACCACGATGTTGAAAGTCACCGTGTCGCCCACGGTGTAGGGGCCGGCGGTGGTCAGGGTCTTCGTCAGCGAGACGTCAGCCGAGACCGCGGTGTCCCCGTCATCGTCGGTGTTGTTGCCGGGCGTCGGGTCCGGCTGGTCGCCGTCGGCCGTGGCCTCGTTCTCGAACGGTCCGGCCGCGTCGATGGTCGCGGTGACGCTGATGGTGGTCTCGGTGTCGTCCGAGAGCGCCGCGATCGTGCAGGGCAACGCCGCGCAGCCGCTGCCGCTCACGCCGGTGATGGTCAGGTTCGTGTCGACGTCCGTCACCTGGATGTTCGTGGCCGTGGACGGGCCGTCGTTCCGGACCACGATATCGAAGGTCACCGTGTCGCCCGCTTCGAAGGGACCGGTGGTGGTGAGGGTCTTGGTGAGGGACACGTCGGCCGAGTCGGCGGTGCCGCCGTCGTCGTCGGTGTTGTTGCCAGGGGTCGGGTCCGGCTGGTCGCCGTCGGCCGTGGCCTCGTTTTCAAACGCACCGGCCGCGTCGATGGTGGCGGTGACGCTGATCGTGGTCTCGGTGTCGTCCGACAGCGCCGCGATCGTGCAGGGCAGTGCCGCGCAGCCGCTGCCGCTGACGCCGGTGATGGTGAGGTTCGTGTCGACGTCGGTCACCTGGATGTTGGTGGCCGTGGACGGGCCGTCGTTCCTGACCACGATGTTGAAAGTCACCGTGTCGCCCGCCTCGAAGGGACCGGTGGTGGTGAGCGTCTTGGTGAGGGACACGTCGGCCGAGTCGGCGGTGTCGCCGTCGTCGTCGGTGTTGTTGCCGGGGGTCGGGTCCGGCTGGTCGCCGTCGGCGGTGGCTTCGTTCGAGAAGGCTCCCGCCGCGTCGATCGTCGCCGTGACGCTGATGGTGGTCTCGGTGTCGTCCGACAGCGCCGCGATCGTGCAGGGCAGTGCGGCGCAGCCGCTGCCACTCACGCCGGTGATGGTCAGGTTCGTATCGACGTCCGTCACCTGGATGTTGGTGGCCGTGGACGGGCCGTCGTTCCTGACCACGATGTCGAAGGTCACCGTGTCGCCCACGGTGTAGGGGCCGGCGGTGGTCAGGGTCTTCGTCAGCGAGACGTCAGCCGAGACCGCGGTGTCCCCGTCGTCGTCGGTGTTGTTGCCGGGCGTGGGGTCCGGCTGGTCGCCGTCGGCCGTGGCTTCATTCGAGAAGGCTCCGGCCGCGTCGATCGTCGCGGTGACGGTGATGGTCGTCTCGGCGTCGTCTGCCAGCGCCGCGATCGTGCAGGGCAGTGCCGCGCAGCCGCTGCCGCTCACGCCGGTGATGGTCAGGTTCGTGTCGACGTCGGTCACCTGAACGTTCGTGGCCGTGGACGGGCCGTCGTTTCTGACCACGATGTTGAAAGTCACCGTGTCGCCCGCCTCGAAGGGACCGGTGGTGGTGAGCGTCTTGGTGAGGGACACGTCGGCCGAGTCGGCGGTGTCGCCGTCGTCGTCGGTGTTGTTGCCGGGCGTCGGGTCCGGCTGGTCGCCGTCGGCCGTGGCTTCATTCGAGAAGGCTCCGGCCGCGTCGATGGTGGCGGTGACGGTGATGGTGGTCTCGGCGTCGTCCGACAGCGCCGCGATCGTGCAGGGCAGTGCCGCGCAGCCGCTGCCACTCACGCCGGTAATGGTCAGGTTCGTGTCGACGTCCGTCACCTGGATGTTGGTGGCCGTGGACGGGCCGTCGTTCCTGACCACGATGTTGAAAGTCACCGTGTCGCCCGCCTCGAAGGGGCCGGTGGTGGTGAGCGTCTTGGTGAGGGACACGTCAGCCGAGTCGGCGGTGTCGCCGTCGTCGTCGGTGTTGTTGCCGGGCGTGGGGTCGGGCTGGTCGCCGTCGGCCGTGGCCTCGTTTTCAAACGCCCCGGCCGCGTCGATGGTCGCGGTGACGCTGATGGTGGTCTCGGCGTCGTCCGACAGCGCCGCGATCGTGCAGGGCAGAGCCGCGCAGCCGCTGCCGCTGACGCCGGTGATGGTCAGGTTCGTGTCGACGTCGGTGACCTGAACGTTGGTGGCCGTGGACGGGCCGTCGTTCCTGACCACGATGTTGAAAGTCACCGTGTCGCCCGCCTCGAAGGGACCGGTGGTGGTCAGGGTCTTCGTCAGCGAGACATCGGCCGAGGCGTCGGCGGTGTTGCCGTCGCTGCCGGTGTTGTTGCCGGGCGTCGGGTCCGGCTGGTCGCCGTCGGCGGTGGCCTCGTTTTCAAACGCGCCGGCCGCGTCGATGGTCGCGGTGACGCTGATGGTGGTCTCGGCGTCGTCCGACAGCGCCGCGATCGTGCAGGGCAGCGCCGCGCAGCCGCTGCCGCTTACGCCGGTGATGGTGAGGTTCGTGTCGACGTCCGTCACCTGGATGTTCGTGGCCGTCGACGGGCCGTCGTTTCTGACCACGATGTTGAAAGTCACCGTGTCGCCGACGGTGTAGGGACCGGCGGTGGTCAGGGTCTTCGTCAGCGACACGTCGGCCGAGGAGGTGCTGAAGACGGTCTCGCTGTCGCTGTTCGAGGTGACGCCGTCCGCCGTGGCGGTGGCGGTGTTGGTGACGAAGCCGACCGTGACGTCGGCGGCGGTGGCGAGGTACGCGCCGGTGCAGGTCACCGCCTCGCCGGTCTCGAGGAAGTTGTCGGAGTCGCCGGCGGTGGTCACTGCCGCGCAGGAGACCGACGCGATCTTGTCGTCGGTGACGGCGACCGGTCCCTCGAGCGGCGCGACGCCGCTGTTGCTGACCTGGTAGGTGTAGTCGATCTGGTCGCCGGCGCTCGTGAAGGTGTCGGTGGAGGACTTGACGAGCGTGAGCTCGGTGGTGGCGTAGGTCGCGCTGGAAGGACCCGACGTGACGGGAGTGGCGCCGAACATCGCCTCCGCCGTCGCGGTGTTGACCTGCTCCTCGAGGGTCACCAGCACCGGGCCGGTGACGCAGGTGACGATGTGGTCGTCGTCGTTCGCGTCGGCGACCGGCAGGGTGACGCCGGAGAACGACGCGTTGCAGGTGGCGACGCTCAGCTTGTCGTCCTCGATCTCGACCGAGTCGAGCGGCACGTCGCCCGTGTTCTCCACCGTGAAGCGGTAGTGGACGGAGTCGCCGGCGGAGACGGCGGCGAAAGAGGACCAGGGGCCGGTGGCGCTGGTGCCGACCTGTTTGAGGAGGGCGATGCCGGGGTTCGGCGGATTGACCTGCAGCGAGTCGCTGGCCGTGTTCCCGTTCACCGTGGCCGCGTTGACGACGTGCGAGACGTTGCCGCTGGTGTTGTTGTACGTGCCGGCGGTGGGCGCCGTCACGTCGACCGTGACGGTGCAGGTGCCGCCCGCGGCGATGGTGCCGCCGGAGAAGGAGATCGAGCCGGAGCCGGCCGACGGCGAGAACGTCGGAGCGCCGCAGCCGCTGATCGACGCGTTCGGAACGGGCGCCACCTTCATCGCGCCGGGCGCCACCGGGAAGGTGTCGGAGAAGGCGACGCCGGAGAGGGCGTTGTCCTGGTTCGGATTGGAGAGGGTGAAGGTGAGCGTCGACGTGCCGCCGGGGAGGACCGGCGACGGCGCGAACTGCTTGGCGATGACGGGCGGGAGGACGGCCGTGAGGGTGTCGGTGGCGACGCTGTCGCTGGCGGTGCCGCTCTCGGTCGTGACGAGGAAGCCGCTGACGTTCCCGTGCGGACCGGCGGTGGTGGCGGTCACGTTCACCGTGACCGTGCAGGAGCCGTTCGCCGGGATGGTCGCGCCGGTGGTCTGACCGAAATTGAGCGTCGTCGCACCGGCCGTGGGGGCCCACGACGGCGAGCCGCCGCAGGTCGTGCTCGCGGCCGGCGTGGCCGCGACCTGGACGCCCGTGGGAAGGGAGTCGGTGAACTTGGCGCCGGTGAGCTGCACGCTGTTCGAGTTCGTGAGGGTGAACGTGAGCGTCGACGTGCCGTTCACCGCGATCGGGTCGGGAGAGAACGACTTGCTGAGGATCGGGTCGATGGCCGTCGCGCAGGCGGTGAAGAGCACGTTGTCGATGCTGAGGTCGGCGCCGGGGGCGGTGTTGTTGGCGGCGTACCCGTAGATCCGGAAGAACGTCGGCCCCGAGGGATTGAGGCCGGTGGTGAAGGTGTGGCTGAAGTTCACCCACGTGGTGGCGGCCGGCAGCGCGTTACTGCCGGCGTCGAACGCCTGCGTGCCCGGCGGCGTCGCCGACGTGCTGGAGAAGACCGCGATACCGCGCGCGCCGTTGTTGGTGCGGAACGCGTCGAAGCTCATCGACACCGAGATCAGCCCGGTCGTGTCGATTGCGAACTCGAAGTAGTCGTTGTTGATCGTGTCGAGCGTCGCGCTGGTGGCGATGCCGCCGTTCGACCGCCACGAGATCGTGCCGGCGGGCGAGCCGGTGTTGTCGGCGGTACCGGTCTGCGAGGTGATCCCTGCGCCCGGCGACGCGCTGGCGGTGACGTTCGCGACGGTCGGCGCGGGCGAGGCGGTGTTGAAGCCGGAGGCGAAGAGCCACTGCGCCAGCGTCGTGCCGCAGATGCCGGCTCCCGGCGTGTCGGTATTCACGGTGAGCGAGGCGCTGGCGTCGTCGCCGGTGTCGATCGTCCCGACGAAGAGGTTCTCGGTCGTGTTGTTGAACGTGCCGGTCGCCGTGGGAGTGACGTTGACGGTGAAGACGCAGTTGCTGTTGGCGGCGAGCGTGCCGTTCGAGAAGCTGATGGTGCCGGACCCGGCGGTCGCGGAGACGGTCGGCGTGCCGCAGCCGCTCGTCGAGACGGCGGGAGTGCTCGCCACCTCGAGGTTGGCGGGGAGGTTGTCGACGAAGTTGTAGCCGCCGAGCGTGCCGCCGTTCGGGTTCGTGAGCGTGAAGGTGAGCACCGCGACGCCGTCCACCTGCGCCGGGTTGGGGTTGAAGCTCTTGCTGATCGTCGCGCTGGCGGGATCGATGATGTGGGCGATGCGGGCGCCGGTGCCGAAGTCGGCGTTGTAGTGGTAGCTGCTGCCCGAGAAGTCGTAGAGGAGGGTGGTCAGCGCCTCGCTGGTGCCGCCGCCGGCGACGATCTTGATGGTGTAGGTGGTGACGACGTCCTGGCCGCCGGACTTGAAGTCGCCGCCGACGCATTCGCGGTACGTCGGGCTGTTCGGATCGTTGTCCCAGCCGCAGGCGTCGGCGTAGAGCTGGTCGTGCAGGGCGGGAGCGGGACCGCCGACGTTCGGCGAGTCGTTGGCCGAGTAGGAGGTCTCGACGTCGAGGATCTGGAAGATGGTGTTCGGGAAGTTGATGAACGCCTCGAACTGGTTGTAGCCCTGCGTCGCGGTGCCGCCGAGGAGCTGGATGGTGTAGGTGTTGCCGACCACGAGCGACATCGCGCCGCCCGGTGCGACCGACTCGAGGTTCAGCGGGTCGAGCCCGTACTTGACGTCGGTCACAGCGTTACGGCTCTGGGAGATGAGGTGCTCGACGTAGACCTCGCGCGGCGTGGTCGTGGAGACGTTCCCCGAGGCGTCGGTGGCGGTGATGTGGTAGCGGCGGGTGGTGTCGAACGCCGCCGGATCCTTGTCGATCTCCACCTCGAAATAGGCGTCGGCGCAGCCGCCGGCGGGGATCGAGGCGATCGTGACGGCGTCGAGGGATCCGGGCCGGAGATCGACGAAGGAGTTGGGCGTGTCCCACTCGAACTCGACGAGGACGTTGGTCGTCGCCACGGTGCTGCAGACGCGCGCACCGATGGGAAAGCGGTTCGGGCCGCTCGCAACGTCATTGCTGTCGAGGCCGATGACGTTCCAGGTGATCGGCTCGATCGTCAGGCTCGCCGACGCCGCGAAAAGCGGCACGGTGCCGAGCAGGACAATCAATGAAAAGAGACGCCGAGCCACGCTGCGTGCAGGCATTAAGTGTCCTCGCTGGAGTTATTTACGTACTCAATTGGACCGGTACGTGGCCTGATCGTAGCCGGACGGGACAAAAAGCGTGAGAGAAATTCGTCAGAAGTACGCGAAATCCCACTCACGACCGATGACTTTCAACGCCCTCCGCCGTCCATGAATGAGGAGGAAAGACATGGAAAAGATCACTCCCCATCTCTGGTTCGACAACGAGGCGAAGGAAGCGGGGACGTTCTACACGTCGCTCTTCGAGGGCTCGCGCGTCAAGAGCACGACCACGCTGCACGACACGCCGTCCGGGTCGGTCGACATCGTCACGATCGAGCTCGCGGGGCAGGAGCTCACGCTCCTCTCCGCCGGCCCGCTGTTCAAGTTCACGCCGGCGATCTCCTTCCTCGTCTCGTGCACCAGCATCGAGGAAGTGGACCGGTTATGGAGCGGGCTCTCGCACGGCGGCTCGGTGCTCATGGAGCTCGGCTCGTATCCGTTCAGCGAGCGGTACGGATGGACGCAGGACCGCTACGGCCTCTCCTGGCAGGTGCTCTACGCGGGAAACCGGCCGATCCGTCAGAAGATCACGCCGACGCTGATGTTCACGGAGAAGCAGAGCGGCAAGGCCGAAGAGGCGATGACGTTCTACGCGTCGGTATTCCACGACGCGCGGATCGACTCGATCAACCGCTACGGAGCGGGCGAAGAGCCCGATCGCGAGGGGACGGTCCGGCATGCCGTCTTCACGCTCGAGGGGCAGGAGTTCGCCGCGATGGACAGCGCGCACGCGCACGGCTTCGGCTTCAACGAGGCGATCTCGCTGATGGTGCACTGCCGGACGCAGGAGGAGATCGACTATTACTGGGACCGGCTCTCCTCCGATCCCGCCGCGGAGCAGTGCGGCTGGCTGAAGGACAAGTACGGCCTGGCGTGGCAGATCGTGCCGGACGAGATGGACGCGATGCTCGCGAGCGCCGACCAGGCGACGGTCGCGCGCGTCACCGAGGCGTTCCTGAAGATGAAGAAGTTCGACCTGGCGAAGCTGAGGGAGGCGGCGGCGGGGAGACCACAATCATGAAGACACTCGCGCTGCTCCTCTTCTCGATGACGCTGTACGGCTGCGCGTCGACGGGCGCCGTGCAGCGCGAGATGCAGGCAGCCATCGACGCGTCGATCGAAGCCGACCGGCGGCGCGACGTCGCCACGGTGGACACGAACCAGCACCTCGTGCGGACGGTGCGCGGTCGGGAGGAAACCCGGTCGAGCGCATCAGCAATATCCGTCACCGGGAGACGTGGGTGCGTACGCCCGGCGGCTGGAAGACGCGGCGGGTCGAGGAGACGGAGCAGGGGCCCGTCACGGTGGCCGGCGCCCCGGTGCCGTTCGACGCGGCGGGTACGGCGTTCGTCCGCAAGATCCGCATGGAAGGGATCGCGGCGGCGGTGGCGGCATTCGAGGCGGAGCGCAGCCGCAACGCGGACGCCGTTCCGTTCGAAGAGCGGACGCTCAACGCCGCCGGCTACCGGCTGATGGCGGAGGGACGAAAAACGGACGCCATCGAGGTGTTCAAGCTGAACGTGCGGGCGTATCCGCAATCGACGAACGTCTACGACAGCCTGGCCGAGGCGCATCTGGAGACGGGAGACGAAGCGGCGGCGGCGATGGGTGCCACCGGACGTCGAGCTGCGGCCGGACCTCGTCTACACGACGCGGCCACGAGTGCTGCGCATGCGCGTCCTCCTGCCGCGCAACGGCGCCGCCGCCGTGAATGCTCGATCGAGTACCGGCTCTCCGGCGAGGCGCTCTTCCCCGCGCAGACGACGTCCGGGCGGCCATCGAGTATCTCCGCTCGCATGCGGGTGAGCTGGGAATCGATCCGCGGCGGGTGGCGGTCTGGGGGCAGTCTGCGGGCGGGCAGCTCGCCGCGCTCGCCGGAGCGAGCCTCGAAGGCGCGGCACGCGCCGACGCGGTGATCGACTGGAACGGACCGGCGGACTTTCTCGAGCCGGCGGAGCTCGCGCGGCTGGAGCGGAAAGCGGAGCAGAAGCAGCCGACGACGGCCATGGAGCGCCTCCTCGGCGGACCAGTGAACGAACGCCGCGAGCTCGCCCTCGCCGCCAGCCCCGTCCGGTGGGTCACGCCGGGCGATCCGCCGTTCCTCATCCTGCACGGAAGTGCCGACCAGGAGGTCTCGCTCGCGAAGGCGGGCGTCGAGGTGACGCTCCAGGTCTTTCCCGGTGAAGGGCACTTCGGCGTCGGACCGCAGCCGTTTCCCGACAAGTACTGCGCGCCGATGGATGCGTTCCTCGACAGGCACTTCGGCCGGCCGTAGCTCCTTCCCCTCACCCGCTACAATGCAGCGACCATGTCCTCCCCTCAGGTCGTTGCGGAAGCAGTCGTGCGGGGGATCGAGGTGCGCGAGCTCGTCTACCACGGCGGGCTGATTCCCCGCCACGCGCATGCGACCGCCGGCTTCTGCCTCGTCCTCGACGGACAGTACGAGGAGCGCTACACCGTCCGCACGCTGGCGTGTGCGGCGCGCACGGTGACGTTCAGCCCCGCCGGAGAGGAGCACGAGAACGTCTTCGCCGCCACCCGCTCGCACTGCCTCACGGTCGACGTGCCGGAGAGCTGGGTGGACCGGCTGGAGGGAAACCGCGCGCGGCTGCGCGAGCCGTTCGAGACGCGCGGCGGCACGCTCGCCACGCTGGCCGGGCGGCTGCTGCACGAGCTGCGCGGCGGCGACGACACGGCCCGCCTCATCATCGAAGGCACCGTCCTCGAGCTCCTCGGCCACGCGGCCCGCAGCAGCGCCGCCCGCCGTCGCGAAGCGCAGATCAGCCCCGCCATCCGCCGCACCTACGAGCTGCTGCAGGCGAGCTACCGGCAGCCGGTCTCCCTCGGCAACCTCGCCGCGGCCACCGGGCGCCATCCCGCCTACATCGCCACCGCCTTCCGCGAGGCGTACGGCGAGACGGTCGGCGACTGCCTGCGCCGCCTTCGCGTCAACGACGCCTCACGGTCCCTCGGCCAGAGCGACCTGCCGATCGCCGAGGTCGCGCTCGCGTCCGGCTTCGCCAACCAGAGCCATCTCACGCGCGTCTTCAAACGCGCCACCGGCGTCACGCCGGCCGAGTACCGCCGCCGCCGGCAGGGCTGAAGCTGAATCGGGGACAAAGGACCTGAATCGGGAGAAAGACGCCTCGCGCGGGGCGCTGGTACCGTCGCGCGCATGACCCGCCTCCTCCTCGTCCTGTTCGCCGCGATGACGCTCACGGCGGACGACGCCCCGACGCGCCTCCTCCGCTACCCCGAGCTCCACGGCGATCGCCTCGTCTTCACCTACGCCGGCGATCTCTGGAGCGTCTCCGCCGCCGGCGGCGATGCGTACCGTCTCACCGCGCACGAGGGCAACGAGTACCTCCCCCGCATCGCGCCCGGCGGCCAGTGGATCGCCTTCAGCGCCGAGTACGAGGGGAACATGGACGTCTACGTCATGCCGGCGGCCGGCGGCGAGCCGCGGCGCCTGACCTGGCACCCGACGGCCGACCGCGTCATCACCTGGACGCCGGACGGGAAGATCGTCTTCCGCTCGAAGCGGAGCAGCGTGGTGCAGTCGTACGACCGGCTCTTCACCATCGCCGCCACCGGAGGCGTCCCCGAAGAGCTGCCGCTGCCCGCGGCGGGGATGAGCTCCTTCTCCCCCGACGGGAAGAAGATCACATTCAATCCGATCGCCACCGAATCGCAGTACTGGAAGCGCTATCGCGGCGGGACGCAGTCGCACATCGCCATCTACGACTTCGTTTCGAAGCAGTACGAGGAGGTGCCGCACACCGACGCCGGCGACCTCTTTCCGATGTGGTCCGGCGGCGCGATCTACTTTGTCTCGGATCGTGACGGCGTGATGAATCTCTACCGCTACGACCTCGCCTCGCGCGCGATCGTCCAGCTCACCCGTCACACGGAGTACGACGTGAAGTGGCCGAGCCTCGCCGCGGACGGCTCGGGACGCATCGCCTACACCAGCGGCGGCACGCTCTACATCTACGATGTCGCCAAGGCCGCGGCCGCGCCGGTCGCGATCCGGGTCCGCAGCGACGCACCCGCGACACGCGTCACGGCGGTCAACGCACAGAAGTGGCTGCAGACCGTCGGGCTCTCGCCGTCCGGCGTGCGCGCGCTGGTCGGCGCGCGCGGCGAGGTCTTCACCGTGCCGGCGAAAGAGGGAGAGATCCGCAACCTCACGCAGACCTCGGGCGCGCGCGAGCTCTGGCCGGCGTGGTCGCCCGACGGCAAATGGATCGCCTACGCCTCCGACCGGAGCGGCGAGTACGAGCTCTACGTCCGCCCGCAGGACGGCAGTGGCGCCGAGCGCCGCCTCACCTCCCTCGGCCCCGGCTTCCGCTCCGCGCTGACGTGGTCGCCCGACTCGAAGAAGATCGCCTTCGCCGAGCTGTCGCAGGCGCTCGCGTACGTCGACGTCGACAGCGGCAAGGTGACGACGATCGACCGCTCCGACTACGGCAGCATCGACGAGCTCGACTGGTCGCCCGACAGCCGCTGGCTGGTCTACGCGAAGCCGGGCGCCAATCTCCTCCGGCAGCTCTTCGCGCGTGCGCTCGACGGCGACCGGCCCATCCCGCTCACCGACGGCCGCACCGACGACAGCGATCCCCAGTTCGACGACGACGGCCGCTACGTCTGGTTCCTCTCGAAGCGGACGTTCACCCCCCGCTTCAGCGACTTCGAGAAGACCTTCAACTTCAACGCGTCGACCGGGATCTACGCACTGCCGCTGCGCCGCGACGTTCCCTCGCCGTTCGCGCCGAAGTCGGACGAGGAGAATGCGCCGAAACGCGCCGAAGCGGAGAAGCCGGTGGTCGTGCGGATCGACGCCGGCGTCGTGCAGAACCGGGTCGTCCCGGTAGCGGTCGATGCGGGCGATTACGACCAGCTCCGCTTCTCGAAGGGGCGCCTCTTCTATCTCGCCGGCACCGAGGACGCGAAGACGCTGCGCGCGTACGACGTCGCGGAGCGGAGCGAGCGGACGGCGATCGAGAAGATCTCCGCCTATGACCTCAGCGAGAACGGCGAGCGGCTGATCTACCGCACCGGCACCTCGGCCGGCATCATCGACGCCGGCGCAAGCGGCAAGGCGGGAGACGGCGCGCTGCGCTTCGACAACCTCACCATGCGTCTGGACCGCCGCGCGGAGTGGAAGCAGATCTTCGACGAGGCGTGGCGGATGTTGCGCGACAACTTCTACGACCCGACCATGCGCGGCGTCGACTGGACGGCCATGAAACGCCGCTACGAGGCGGAGCTGCCGTACGTGGCGCTGCGCTCGGACCTCAACTTCCTGATCGGCGAGATGCACGCGGAGCTCGGCGTCTCCCACATCACCGCCTCCGGCGGCGACACGCTCGACCTGCGCCGCACGGCCGCGGGTCTCCTCGGCGCCGACTTCGACGTCGCGGACGGCTGCTATCGCATCCGCCGCATCTATCGCGGCGACAACACGATGCCCGAGGCGCGGGCGCCGCTGGCGGACGCCGGGATCGACGTGCGCGAGGGGGACTACATCCTGGCCGTGAACGGCCGCCCGCTGCGGGCGCCGGAGTCGCTGTTCGCCGCGTTCGAGGAGACGGCGGGGAAGCAGGTGACGCTGCAGGTGAACGACAAGCCGCAGCAGAGCGGCGCGCGCACGGTGGTCGTCGTCCCGGTGGCGAGCGACGCGACGCTGCGCTACCTCGACTGGACCGCCACGAATCGCCGCAAGGTGGAGGAGGCGACGCAGGGCCGCTGTGCCTACGTGCATCTGCCCAGCACCGCGCATGAGGGGATCGCCGCGTTCGGCCGCCAGTTCTACGCGCAGAGCGATCGCGACTGCCTCCTGCTCGACGCCCGCTGGAACACCGGCGGCTTCATCCCCGACTTTTTCTTCGAGCGCCTCGCGCGGCGGCACCTCGAGTACGACGCTCCCCGTTACGGCGCCGACGAGCATCACCAGCGCCCTGCCATCCTCGGACCGAAGGTGCTGGTCATCAACGAATACGCGGGCTCCGGCGGCGACTCGGTCGCCGACTACTTCCGCAAGTACGCGCTCGGGCCGATCGTCGGGAAGCGCACCTGGGGCGGTCTGATGGGCATCGGGAGCGAGCTGCCGATGATCGACCACGGCCGCGTGACCGTCCCGAACATCTCCGCCTGGGACGTGGTCGACGGCAAGAGCACCTGGATCGTCGAGAACCGCGGCGTCGAGCCCGACATCGAGGTCGACAACCGCCCCGACCTGGTGATGCAGGGACGCGACCCGCAACTCGAACGGGGCATCACCATCCTCGTCGAGACGCTGGCGAAGCATCCGCCGGTGAAGCCGCAACGTCCGCCCTACGGCGGCAACTAGACCAACGTCAGTGGAGGCACGGCCGCGCGCGATCTTCGAGCCACGCTAAGACCGTCGTGGCGACGGAGCGTGTGAACTCCCCCTCGACGAAGTGATCCATCCCCGGCACGACCACCAGGCGGGCCGCGCCGGGATGGCGGCGGTTGACCATGGCCACGATCCGTTCGTGGTCGTCGCCGCTCATGATCCAGTCGCGATCGCCCCAGATGACGAGCGTGGGCGCCGAGACCTTCGACCAGGCGCCGGCGAGGTTGAGGTCCTGGAGCTGGTGGTAGAACGCCGCCGGCCTTCCGTACTGGCGTGCCGGGTCGCCTTCCCAGAGACCCGCGAGGTGCGGCTTCTGGCGGATGACGTCGCCGGGAAGCTTCTTCTCCAGGAGATAGCCGGAGTAGAGCTCCGCGTAGCCGCGCATCCGGTCGGCGACGTCGCCCGGCGACAGCTGCCGGCGCTCGGCGTCGCGGCGCAGCAGCTCCATCATGTGCTCGAACCAGGTCTTCGACCAGCCGTTGACGACGACGTAGCCGGCGACGCGCTGGTCTCCCGCGACGACGGGCAGAATGCCGCCGCCGTTGCTCATGCCGACGAGAAAGACGCGGTCCGGATCGACCCATGGGTGCTGCCTCAGCATCTCCAGGCCGGCGCGGTAGCCGGCGAGCTCCGTCGCAAAGTCGGCGTCGGCGCATTTCGGTCCCTCGCTCGCGCCGAGGCCGGGCTTCTCGACGCGCAGCATGACCATGCCGGATTCGCGCGCGAGCTGCCGCGTCAGGGTGAGCATGCCGTCGAGCTCCGCGGCGCGCACCTCCACGCCGTCGCAACTGAGCCACGGCACGAGCATGAGCGCCGGCAGGCGGCCGCTCGTGCCGGAGGGGCGCGTCAGGATGGTCTGCACGCGAAAGCCGCGGCCGTTGGGGAGGAGGCCGTGTACCGTCTCCAGGCCTTCCAGAGCCTCGGTCGCGGGAGGCGCCTGCGCGAGGGCCGAGGCGGCGGCGAGGAGGAGGAGCAGCGCGGTCATTCGTCTCATGCGGATGGGACGGAGCACTCGCCCTTTTTCTTCCATGGAAGAAAAGCGGGGCACCCTGCGTCCAATCCGGCCAGAAGCGCGCCGACTTGCTGATGCGGAGCGAACCCCAACCCACCGTGCAGACCGGCGATGCGGCCGGTCCGGAGGAGGTGTCGGTCCGCCGGCTGATCGAGTCGTGTCAGGCGGGCGACCGGGCGGCGCTGGAGCTTTTTTTCGAGAGGTATCGCGACGAGGTGTTCACGATGGCGGTCAGTCTGTGCGGCGACGAGGTGCTGGCGGGCGACATCGCCCAGGACGTGTTCCTGAAAGTCATGACGCGCATCCGGCAGTTCCGCTTCGACGCGGGGGTCACGACCTGGCTGTACCGGATCGTCCTGAACACGTTCCTCGATCACCGCCGCTCGCGGCGCCACGAGAACCTCGCGTTCGAGGAGCTGATGGTCGCGCACGCGGCCACGCAGCACGCCGACGTGGAACGGCGCGAGACGGCGCGCCTCGTTCGCGCCGCCATCACGACGCTCCGCCCCAAGCTGCGGATGCCGCTCGTCCTGCGATACGTCTCCGGGCTCTCGTACGAGGAGAGCGCCGCCGTCCTCGGCATCGCGGTCGGCACCGTGGCCTCGCGTCTGAGCAGGGCGCATGCGGCTCTGGCGGACAAACTGCGGCCTCTCGTGGAGCGGGAACGATGATCGGCGGACATGTGGAGCGCGAGCTGGTGGCGTATCACGACGGCGAACTGCCCGAGGCGGAACGCCAGCGCGTGGAGGCTCACGTCACGCGTTGTGCGCGATGCCGCCGCCGTTCCGAGGCGATCGCGCTGTCGAGGGAGTTCGTCGCCGCGCTCCCGCCGCGGCAGATGCCGGCGGAGCGGGCCGAGGCCATCCGCGCGTCGCTGCGCCGCGGCGAGGTACGCGCGACAAGGTTCCCGCGCGTGCGCTGGATGGCCGCCGCGGCGTCAGTCGCGGTGGCGGTCGCGTGCACGTATCTGCTGTTGCAGCCGCGCGTGAGCTTCGTTCCTCCCGCGGCGTCGCCGCGGTCGATCGAGCGGCGGGCGATGGCGCTGCACCGGGAGTGGGCGGGAGGAACGTTCGCCCTCGCCTATCGCTCCACCTCGCCCGCGGAGGTCCGCACGTTCGTGCGAACGGGTCTCGGCGTCGCGGCGAATCTCCCCCTCCAGGTGCCGTCGCGCCGGCACGAGCTGTTCGGCGCCTCACCGGTCGCGATCGACGGCGGGCGCGGCGCCGCCATCGCCTACCGCATCGCAAACCAGCCGGTACTGCTGCTCACGTCGACCGAGTTGCGCGACCCGCCGCGCAACCCGCGCATCGCCAAACGGGTGGAGGTGCGGCGGGAGCCGTCCGGCGCACGGATCCTCACCTGGGCGGGGAGCGACGAGACGTACACGCTCGTCGTCCCGCGCGGCGTCGCCGCGGCGGAAGCATGCGCGATGTGTCACCGCGACCGCGAGCGCCTCGCGCTCATCCGCCGCGCCGCGTCGGGTGTGTAGCCCGCGCGATCACCGGCAGACTTCGCGAACGCAGCCGCGCAGCCAGCGGTGCGCGGCGTCGGCGTCGAGGCGCGGGTGCCAGAGCAGCGAGACCGTGACCTCCTCCAGCGCGACCGGGAGCGCGAAGGTGTGCAGGCCGTTGCGAAGGTGGCCGGTATGCCGCTCCGGCACGCTCGCGATCAGGTCCGACCCGCGGGCGAGCGCGAGCGCGGCGGAGAAGCCGCTGACGATCGCGGAGATGGTCCGTTCGCGGCCGGCACGCGCCAGCGCCTCGTCGATGAGCCCCCGTTCGCCGAGGCGCGACACCAGAACGTGGCGGGCGGCTGCATAGCGGGCGAGCGTCACTTTCGCGCGGCTCAGCGGATGTCCCTTGCGGACCACCCCGACGAAGCAATCGCGAAAGAGCGCCTGCGCGCGCAGCTCGGGGCCGGTCGTCTGCTCCACGACACCCGTCTCCAGGTCGACGGCCGCCTCACGAAGCGGCGCGGCGTCTTTGTCGAGTTTCTGCACGAAACGCAGCCGCACGCCCGGCGCGTCCCTGGCCACGCGCGCGAGCAGCGCCGGACCGAAGTTCTCGACGAAGCCGTCGCTCGTGCGGAGGGTGAACGTGCGCGCGAGCTGCCGGAGGTCGAGCTTGTCCGCGGGACGGAGGACGCCGCGCGCCGCGTCGACCAGCGGCCCGACCTCACCGCGCAGCTCGAGCGCGCGCGGCGTCGGCACGAGGCCGCGGCCGGCGCGGACGAGGAGCGGATCACCCGTCGTCTGCCGCAGCCGCGCGAGCGTCCGGCTCATCGCGGACGGGCTCAGACGCAGGCGCGCCGCCGCGCGGGCGACGTTCCCCTCGGCGAGCAGCACGTCGAGCGCGACGAGCAGATTCAGGTCGGGATCGGACATCGGCCGCACCGTAACACATGGCGTGCGGTGCACGAGTAGAGTGCAATTCGTGCGTCTTCCGCCCTGACCGCCACGGCCCTATGTTCGGAACATGACACGCGCTCTTCCCGCTCTCGCAGCCCTTTCGCTCTGCATTCTCCTCTCCGCCCTCGGCACCAGCATCGCCAACGTCGCGCTGCCGGCGGTCGCGGCGACGTTCGGCGTCTCGATCCAGCAGGTGCAGTGGATCGTGCTCGCCTACCTGCTGTCGATCACGACGCTGATCGTGAGCGTGGGACGTCTCGCCGATCTCGCGGGGCGGCGCCGCATGCTTCTCGCCGGGATCGCGCTCTTCGTCGTCGCGTCGATCGCATGCGGCCTCGCCCCGACCCTCGGCGCGCTCATCGCGGCCCGCGCCGTTCAGGGTCTCGGCGCGGCGGCGATGATGGCGCTGGCGATGCCGTTCGTCGCCGACACGGTGGCGAAGGAAAAGTCCGGCAGCGCGATGGGGCTTCTCGGCACCACCTCCGCCGTCGGCACGGCCCTCGGCCCGTCGCTCGGCGGAGTCCTGATCGCGCAGCTCGGGTGGCGGGCCGTCTTCCTCGCGCCGGTTCCGCTCGCGCTGCTCGCCGGCGTCCTCGCCTGGCGCACGCTTCCCGCCGACCGCGCGGTAGCCTCGCAGCGCGAACGCTTCGACGCAGCGGGAACGCTCCTGCTGGCGGTGACGCTGGCCTCGTACGCGCTGGCCATGTCAGGACGCACGAGTCTCTTCCTCGCCGCGTTCGCCGGACTGGCGCTTTTCATCCGTGTCGAAGCGAAAGCCGAGTCGCCCCTGCTGCGTCTCGAGCTGTTCGCGGACCGCGCCCGCTCCGCGGCCTTTGCGACGAACGCGCTCGTCACGACGGTGGTCATGGCGACGCTGGTCGTCGGACCGTTCTACCTCGCCGACGCGCTCGCTCTCGACGCCGCGCGCATCGGGCTCGTGCTCTCCGCCGGTCCGGTCGTCGCGGCGCTCGCCGGCGTCCCTTCCGGCGCGATGGTGGACCGCTTCGGCACGCGCCGGACGACGATCGCCGCCCTCGGCATCATGATGACCGGCTGCGCCGTCCTCTCCCAGATGCCCCCGCGATTCGGCATTCCGGGCTATCTCGCGCCCCTCGTCACCATCACCGCAGGCTACGCCCTCTTCCAGGCCGCGAACAACACGGCCGTCATGGCGGACGTGCCCGGCGATCGACGCGGCGTCGTCTCAGGCATGCTCAACCTCTCCCGCAACCTCGGCCTCATCACCGGCGCCTCCCTCATGGCCGCGATCTTCGGCGCCGCGGGCATGCGCGTGACATTCGCCGTGGCGGCGGGTATGGCCGGCCTCGCTCTCGGCGTCGCGTACTGGGAGAACGGGAGAATCAGGCAAGACGTTGGTCGTTCCGTGCAACGGTTTCCGAGGGTCCGGGCGTTATCTTGATCGACGAAACGGAACCGACATGGTGAACGAACCTGACACGACCGAACTGGCGAAACTCCTGAGCGCCTACACCCCGTACGACGGTGAGTTCGCGCTGCGCCTCCCGGGTGTTTTCGCGGTGCGCGTCTCCCAGCGAGGCAGCGAGGCGAGCCACGGCATCCAGCAGCCGGCCGCGTGCCTCGTCGTCAGTGGCGCGAAGAACGTCCATATCGGGGAGGACGTGTACGACTACCAGGCGGGCGAAGTCGCGGTTTTCTCCGTCGATATCCCGCTCTCCTGGCAGATCACCCGCGCCAGCCAGTCCGAGCCATACCTGGTCCTCAAAATCGCGCTGCGTGCCGAACGGATCGTGGAGCTCGCGGCGAGGGTGTTCCCTCACGGCGTTCCGCAGCCGAAGGACAGCCGGGCGCTGTACGTCACCGGCGCGGATGCGCACCTGCTCGATGCGGCGCGACGCCTCGTGGGGTCGATGAGCAACTCCGCGGATGCAGAGCTCCTCGGGCCGCTGGCCGTCGACGAAATCCTCATCCGTCTGCTCCGGAGCCCGATGGGAAGCCGCATCGCGCAGCTCGGCCAGGCCGAGTCGATCCTGCATCGCGTCGGGACGGCCGTCGCGTGGCTGCGCGAGAACTTCGACCAGACGGTGAACGTCGACGAGCTCGCGAAGCGCGCGAACATGAGCGGAACGAACTTCCACCGGCAATTCAAGCTCGTCACGTCGATGAGTCCTCTGCAATACCAGAAAGCGCTGCGGCTGCAGGAGGCTCGTCGTCTGATGCTGACGCGCATGATCGACGCCGGCACGGCGGGCCGCCACGTCGGCTACGCGAGCGCATCGCAGTTCACGCGCGAGTACGGACGTTTCTTCGGCAGCCCGCCCGCGAAGGACATCCAGCGGCTGCGCGAACACGGTCTCGCTGCATCCGAGGCCACACCAAACTAGCGGCATAGCGACAACAAACGTCACGAGACCTCGGGCAGAAGCGCGAGTCCAGCGATAGCTCTGCCTCGAATCGAACGCAACCAACGACAGGAGAACCGAAATGCGTGGAGTGATGATGTACACCGCAGGCGACGTACGCGTGGTGGAGCGTGAGGATCCGAGGATCGTCGCGCCGACGGACGCGATCGTTCGCCTCGCTGCAACTTGTATCTGCGGATCGGATCTGTGGCCGTACCGCGGGATCGAGCCGGTCGACCATCAGGTCATGGGTCACGAATACGCCGGCATCGTCGAGGAGATCGGCAGCGCCGTGAAGACGATCAAGCCCGGCGACTTCGTCGTCGGCTCGTTCGTCATCTCCGACAACACGTGCGAGATCTGCCGGTCCGGGTATCCGTCGAAGTGCGTGCACGCGGAGTTCGTTTCCCAGACGATCGGCACGCAGGCCGAGAAGGCGCGCATCCCGTACGCGGACGGCACGCTCGTGGCGACACCGGGCCCGCCCGATCCGGAGTTGATCCCGTCGCTGCTCGCGGCTTCCGACGTGCTGGGGACCGGCTGGTTCGCCGCCGTTGCCGCCGAGGCGGGACCGGGGAAGACGGTCGCCGTCGTGGGTGACGGCGCGGTCGGCTTGATGGCGGTGCTCGCCGCGAAGCAACTCGGCGCGGAACGGATCATCGCCATGTCGCGCCACCCGGAACGGCAGAAGCTCGCCCGTTTCTACGGCGCAACCGACATCGTCGAGGAACGGGGCGACGAGGGTGTCGCGCGGGTCAAGGAGCTGACGAACGGGCTCGGCGCGCACTCCGTCGTGGAGGCGGTCGGGACGCAGGAGGCGATGATGCAGGCGATCAACGCCACTCGCGGCGGCGGGCACATGGGGTACGTCGGTGTGCCGTACGAGGCGTCCATCCCCGCACTCCCACTGTTCTTCAGCGGGATTCACCTGCACGGCGGCCCCGCGCCTGTGCGCCGTTTCCTGCCGGAACTGATTCAGCTCATCTGGGATCGCAGGATCGACCCCGGCAAAGTCTTCGACCAGACGCTTCCCCTCGACCGCGCCGCGGAAGGCTACAAGGCGATGGATGAGCGTCGTGCGATCAAAACACTGCTGACGCTGTAAGGACGAATGAGAACCAAACCATGACAAACACCATTCGTAACGGATTCAGACAAAGTGCCCTGCTCGTCGGCATGGCGCTCCTCACGGCGTGCGCGGACGTGCAGGAATGGGACAAGACCTTTCGCCGCAGCGGGCAGGTCGATCATCAGAAGGTCACGTTCAAAAACCGCTATGGCATCACCCTGGCGGCCGACCTGTACCTGCCGAAAAACCGGGGCGGAAAACGGCTGCCGGCGCTTGCCGTCAGCGGACCGTTCGGCGCGGTGAAGGAACAGGCCTCCGGTCTCTACGCGCAGGCCATGGCTGAACGGGGATTCGTGACGCTCGCTTTCGATCCGTCGTTCACCGGCGAGAGCGGCGGTCAGCCGCGCCATGTCGCGTCGCCGGACATCAACACCGAGGATGTCAGCGCGGCCGTCGATTTCCTCGGATTGCACGAAGCCGTCGACCGGAACCGTATCGGTGCCCTCGGGATCTGCGGATACAGCGGCATGTCTCTCACCGCCGCGACCACCGACTCGCGGATCAAGGCGGTCGCCACGGCGTCCATGTACGACATGTCGCGCAGCATCAGCCGCGGGTACAAGGACAGCTATACCAGGGCGCAACGCCAGCAGATCATGGATTACCTCGGCCGGCAGCGCTGGGCCGATGCCGAGAAGGGCTCCCCTGCGCTCGGCTATCACGAGGTGCCGTTCGACACGCAGAACAACATCGTGAAGGGAGAGCGCATCCTTCCCGAGACGTTGCCGAAGGATGCGGACCCGGTGACGGCGTCATTCTTCGACTATTACAGGACCCCGCGCGGCTTCCACGCGAGAGGCATCAACTCGACGACAGCATGGACCGCGACGACGCCGCTGTCGTTCTTCAACTTCCCGATGTACGCGAACGTCGAGATGATCTCTCCGCGACCGATTCTGCTGGTGGCGGGAGAGAACGCGCACTCGCGGTATTACTCGGAGGACGTTTACAAGCTCGCGTCCGAGCCCAAAGAGCTGCTGATCGTGCCGGGGGCGGACCACGTCGACCTGTACGACAGGATGGACAAGATTCCATTCGACAAGTTCGCCGAGTTCTTCAACAGGAATCTGGAGGCTGAACCATGAAACACATCCCCGCGATCCTCCTCGCTGCGTCACTCCCGCTCGCGGCAGGGGCGCAGTCGACGATCACGATCGCGCGCGCCGGCTCGCAGCCCTCGCAGGCGGGACCGGCCGAGCGCTTCACCGGATCCGTGCGCGTCGACCCGCTGTTCGGAATGACTGAGCCCTCCGGCACCTCGGGCGCTTCCGTTACGTTCGAGCCACGCGCGCGAACGGCGTGGCACAGCCATCCGGCCGGACAGACGCTCATCGTGACGGCAGGCACGGGACGAGTGCAGAGCTGGGGAGCACCCGCGGAGGAGATCAGGGTGGGCGACGTGGTTCGCATCCCGCCCGGCGTGAAGCACTGGCACGGCGCATCGGCGGGCGCCGCAATGACGCACATCGCACTCACCGCCGCCGTCGACGGCAAGAACGCGGACTGGATGGAGCACGTCAGCGACGAGCAATACAACGCCGGCAGCACGGCGCCGTCCGCACAACTTCAAATCACGCAGCCGAATGTCGCAGGCCGGAGGATGTCGCCTCAGGACGTGCAGACCGTTGCGCCGGCGTTCGAGAAGTACACGGAAGGGGAGAGCGTCCCGGCGACGACGAACGTCATGAGAACAGCGAAGACGCGGAGGCGCACGAAGGCAGTGTAGGACGGGAAGCCGGCGGCCGTGCCAAGGAGGCTTGGCGTACGCCGTGGCGCCGCGGACGCGCGATGCGGGCCAGCGTCGTCAGCTGGAAGACAACCGAAGAACGGGCCGCCCTACTGCGACGATAGCGCCGCCTTCGCGATGGCCATCGCGACGAAGTACGGGTTGCCGGCGATCGGAGCGGGGAACGCATTCGTGATCACTGCGATCGCCGTGTCCTGTTGGGGAAAATAGAGGAGGTAACTCTCGAAACCGTCGATTGCGCCGTCGTGATATACGGCCGGCTGCCCCAGGACGTTGGCCGCGACCACGCCGAGCGCGTAACCGTTCAGCACGACGGAGTTGTCCTTGAATCGTGCGGGAGTGGTCATCGTCGCGTAAGAAGCAGGGAGCATGGCGTAGCCGGTTGCAAGAAGGTGTGACCAACGCGCGAGATCGGATGCCGTGGAGCAAAGCGAACCGGCCGACCACGGAACCGAGGGGTGGAGTGAAGGCAGCCGAATCCACTTCCCGCTGACCAGGCCGTGACCTTCAGGCAGCGGCAGGTTGGACGTTCCGCACACGCCCGTTTGCATCAGCCCGAGCGGCAACGCGAGCTCCGTATGGATGAAATCGGCGTAGGACATGCCCGTGATGGATTCGATCGCATACCCGAGCAGCAGGTAGGCGGCATTGCTGTAGCTCCACTGTGTGCCAGGCGGGAAATCGAGCAGTTGGCCGCTGTTCAGGGCCTGAACGACCTGCTCACGCGTGACCGGCGCAGTGAGATCCGGCCACGGGGGTCCGGGCAGGTACCAGCTGCGACGCAATCCCGACGTGTGGCTGAGGAGCTGCCGCAGTGTGATCGTCTCTCCTCGCGGATTGAACTCCGGTACAAACTTCTCGATGCGATCGTCGAGCGACAGAGCTCCGCGCTCGGCAAGGCGAAGAATCGCCGCCGCCGTGAATTGCTTCGTCAGCGAGCCGACCTGCAGCACCGAGCGCGGTGTTGCCGCAGTAGCGCTCTGCTTGTCGGTCACGCCGAATGCCTCGGAGTAGATGATCCGCCCGCGCTCGGACACCGCGATCTGCACCGCCGGAACGCCCGCAGCCAACGCAGCTTCCGCGGCGTGACGTGCCGCCGTAACGACGGCCGCCGGAGGGACAAACGGCGACGGATGCCGCACGGCTCGTGTGCGCGCAGCCTCGGCCACGGGCACCTGTCCGACGATGAGAAGCAGGGCGAGGAGTGCTCGAGTCATCTGGTTGTCCTCAATTCCGCGGCGCCGGAGTCTGGTGTGCTCGAGATCGAGTCCGTGCCCATGCAGAGATCGGGCGAGACTAGCTGGATCGGAGCCGCGGTGAGCGTCACGACCTGGTAACGAGGTTTCAATGTCGGCAAATCGGGGGCGAAAGGGTCAGACCGAGCTTCGGACGGAGACGCTCGAGCGTGCTTCCACCTCGCTGGGGACCTCCTCGGCCGCATTACGTACCGTCGAGCATCTCGCGATCGACCTCTTTGAGGGGAGCGCGTGAAGCGGTCGCGCAGTTCCGCGCCGTCACGGCGGCGCAGGACTGGCCAGTCGCCGCAGCTTGTGCTGCACGTACTACTTCAACCAGGCGCTCGAGAACGGCGTCAAACCGCGCGAGATCTCGGAGACGATCACGCATCTGGCGTTCTACACCGGCTGGGGAACTCGTTTGCGGCGATCGGGCCGGCGAAGGACGTTTTCACCAAGCGCGGGATCGGGCCGGACCAGCTTCCACCGGCCACCGTCACGCTGCTGCCCCTCGATGAGGCGGCGGAGAGACAGCGTGCGGCCGGCGTGTCGGAGCAATTCGGGGCCGTCGCTCCCGGCGTCGTGCAGTACACGACCGATGTCCTCTTCCGCGACCTGTGGCGGCGGCCCGACCTCGCGCCGCGCGACCGGAGTCTGATCACCGTCAGCGCATGAATTTTCGAGAAGGTGCGATGAAACCGCGGCCGCTTCGAGCACAGTGCTGAACCCGGTTCCTCGGGATCCACGACAGTGGCGCCGTAGCGAGCCGCCGTGCTCGCTTTATGGCCGGAATTGACGAATCGTGAACGTGGAAAAAAACGTGGCCTGGCAGTCTCCCATAGTTACCTATGGCCACGTCAGGCATCGCGCATAATGCAGCCCTTCGATACCGATGGATTTCCGGGGGGCCGTTGCCGAGCGAGGACTACGAGCGGTTATTCGTCACGAATCTCCCGCTCATCGAACGGCTGAGCCGCTTCTTCTGCCGTGAATCGGGTCTGACGGCCGCGGACGTCGAAGACTTCGTCGCCTCGGTCGGCGTGCATTTACTCGACAACGACTATGCGGTGCTGCGTCAGTTCGAGGGGCGCTGCACGTTCTCGACGTATCTGTCGCTCGTCATCCAGCGCCTCCTGTTCGATTATCGCGTGCAGCACTGGGGCCGGTTCCGCCCCTCGACGGCCGCGCAGCGGCTCGGCCCGGCGGCGACGCAGCTCGAGCTGCTCCTGCGACGCGACGGCCTCCCATTGAACGAGGCGGTGGCGCGGCTCGAGTCGCGAGGCGAGAGCATGTCGCTCGCCGAGGCGGAACGGATCGCCGCCCAGCTTCCGCCGCGGCGACCGCGAGTGACGACCGTCGCCGTCGACAGCGCCACACCGGCCGAGCTTGCGGTCGACGCGGCAACGGTCGAAGAAGCGGCGGCGGCCACCGAGCGGCGGGCAACATCCGAAACGGTTGCCGCGGTCATGCGCGACGCGATGGCGACGCTGTCCGCCGAAGACCGCGCCATCCTGCGCCTGCACTTCGTCGCCGGCCTGTCGGTGGCCGACATCGCGCGAAGCATGGGCCTGATCCAGCGGCAGACGTACCGGCGCATTCACCGCATTTATGACGCGCTACGTGCGCGGCTCCGCGCCGGGGGAGTTCACGACCGCGAAGTCACCGAGCTCCTCGGCCGCGCCGACGTCGATCTGGAGTTCGGTTTACGCGAGGTGCCACGATGAACGAGCAGCAGCATCCTCTCCCGGAGGTCCTCGGCGCTTTTTTCGAGGGAGGCCTCGACGGTGAGGAGCGCGCCGCGGTCGTCGTGCACCTGGCCGGGTGCGACCTCTGCGTCGGCTTCATGCGCGGCGCCCGGGTCGCACGTGACGATGAGGCGCGCACGGCCGGCGGAACGGTGGTGCCGTTTCGCCGCCGGCCGTGGCTCGTCGCGGCGGCGGCCGCATTGATCGCGGTGCTCGGCCTCGCGGCCGGGTACGCCTTCCTTCAAGCACGCGATCGTACTGGCGTGCAGACGCTGATCGCGGCCGCGCCCGAAACGTATCGGACGATCGAGCCGCGTCTGACGGGGTTCCGCTGGGCCGAGCTCCGCCACCTGCGCGCCGGGGAGGGATCGCCCGTCGACGCCGAGGGACTGCGGCTGGCTGGTGCGGCCGGCGAGGTGCTGAGCCAGACGCAGAATGACGAGTCGGCGGAGGCGCGGCGCGCGTCGGGCGTCGCCTCGCTCCTGGTGCGGGAGACGAGCCGCGCCACCGCGGAGCTGCGCAAGGCGACCGCGCGCGACCCGCGCAACGCGGCGGCGTGGAACGATCTCGCGGCGGCGCTCTACACCGACGCGGTACAGCAGCGCCGCCACGCCGCCCTGGCCGACGCGCTGGCCGCGGCCGACCGTGCGGCGGACCTCGCACCGTCGATGCCCGAGGCGCGGTTCAACCGCGCGCTGATCCTCGAACGGATGGGCCTGCGCGCGGAGGCGGCGTCGGCGTGGCGGGAGTCGCTGGCGGCGGATCCTTCTTCCCCGTGGGCGGCCGAGGCGCGGCGACGTCTCGGTGCGCTTGCAGCGAAGCCGCAGGCACGATTCCGCGACCGCGTCGCGACACTGGAGACCGCGGCCGCGGCGGGCGACGTCGGCCGCGTCGAGCGCGACCTGCGCGACTTGCCGCAGGAAGTGCGCGGCTGGTTCGAGTCGGATGTCCTCGGCCGCTGGGGGGAGGCAGCCCTGCGCGGCGATGCACGCGGAGCGGAGACGCTGCTGACAGCAGCGCGGACGGCCGGCGTGGCGCTGCGGAAATTCTCCGGCGAGACGCTGCTCGCCGTAGCGGTCGAGGCGATCGACCGCGCGCGCGGCGAACGCCGCCTGCAAGCGGCCGGCGGACATGCGGCCTACCGGCGCGGCCGCCTCGCCTATCGCGACGGTGACCTGCCGGCGGCGGAGCGCGAGCTTCTCGCGGCGGCCGCGGCGCTCGATGCGGCCGGCAGTCCGATGAGCGGGATGGCGCGTGTGTACGCCGCGGCCGTCGTCTTCGATCAGAACCGGATCGGGGCGGCGGACGCGCTGCTCCGTCCAGTAGTCTCGCACTCGGTCCACACGCACTTTGCGCTCCGCGGACAGGCGGCCGCCTTGCTCGGGCGCTGCAGCTCGTACGCCGGTCGCTGGAGCGAGGCGCTCGCCCATCGACAGGCAGCGGTGGAGGCGTTCCGCCGCGCCGGCGAGCCCGCGCAGGTGGCCGACTCCGAGATCGCGATCGGCGAGGTCCATTCGACCACCGGCGACGTCGACAAGGCGTGGGCGCATCGCCTCGCGGCGCTGCGGGTCCTCGGCGACGGCACCCACGGCAACCGTCTTCTGGCGGCGCTGGCGACGTATGCACGCGGCGAACTGCGCGCGGGCCGGCGCGAAGCGGCGGGCGCACTGCTGCGGCTCGAGCTCGCCGAGGCCGAGCGCGTCGGCGATCCGCTGCTGATCGCCGACACCCTGAAGCGGCGCGCGCGCCTGCACGCGGACGACGATCTCGACGCCGCGATGCGCGATCTCCGCGCGGCACGCGCCTCGGCCGCGCGCGCCGCCGACTCGGGCTTGCGAGCGCGCTTCGAGGCCGAATGCGCGCTGGTCGAGGGAGTGGTCGACCGCACCCGGCATCCGCGGCGCTCGGCCGCGCGCCTGACCGCCGCCGTCGACTTCGCTCGCACCTGGGGCGACCGGCGGCTGTTGCCCGAGGCGCTGCTCGAGCGTGCCCGCACGCATCGCGCTGCCGGACGCGACGACGAGGCGTGGGCCGATCTCGCCGCCGCCATCGAGGAAGTGGACGAACGGCGGATGGCGGAGAACGGTGGGGGTTCGATGTTCGACGCGGCCGAGGCATTGTTCGACGAGGCCGTCGACCTGCTGCTGACGCGCGGCGAGAACGACCGCGCCTTCGTCTACGCCGAGCGCGCGAACGCACGGGCGATGTTCGACCCGACGACCTCCACGACCGGACCGATCGCCGCGTCCCAGCTCCCGCCCGGGACGATCCTGGTGCAGTTCGCGTTGCTGCCACGCAGCGTGGCCGCGTTCACGCTCACGCGCGACGGGCTGCGCGTGGTGCGGCAGACGGCCGACCGGGCGGCCGTCGAGTCGGACGTGCGGACGCTGCGCGAGTGGATCGAGTCGCGGAGGCGGATGGAGACCATCCGTCCACTCGCCGCACGGCTGCACGCGCTTCTCATCGCGCCGCTCGCGCTCGACGGCCGGACGTCCTCACTCGTGATCGCGGGCGGCCGCGTACTGCAGTCGGTGCCGTGGGCGGTGCTATGGGACGCGGAGCGGCGCGCGCACCTCGTGGAGCGGACCGACATCACGGTCGCTCCCGGCTTCGGCGCGTGGCGTCACCACCGCGCGCGCCTCGCTTCGATGGCGGCGGACGAACGGCTGCTGCTCGTCACGAGCGACCTCCGTCCGCAGCTCGATCCGCTGACCGACCTGCGCCGCGAGATCGCGGCCATCGAGGCGGTTTACCCGCGCCATGAGACGCTCACCGATGCCGCGGCGACGCCGTCGCGGTTCCTGGCAGCGGCCGCGGCGTCCGACATCGTGCACTACGCCGGTCACGCTCGCGCCGCGGCGCTCCTCCTCGGCGACGACGAGCTCGCCGCCACGGACATCGCCCGCGCGCGGCTCACGCGCACGCGGCTGGTCGTGCTGGCCGCGTGCAATACGCTGGGCGACGAGTCGGCACGGCTGGAAGGCTCGCCGAGCCTCGCCCGCGCGTTCCTCACCGCGGGCGTCCCGACCGTCGTCGGCACACTCTGGCCCATCGACGACGCGCATGCGGCGACGCTCTTCACCGCGCTGCACCGGCGTCTGCGCGCCGGCAGCACCGTTCCGGCCGCACTTCGGGAAGCACAACTCGCCATGCTCCGCGGTGGCAACGCGGAGCTCGCGCATCCGGTCGCCTGGGCGGCCGCCGAAGTCCTCGGCGCCGCCCAGTGACAGAGACATACAGAGAGAGAGAAAGGACGACACACCATGCGTACCCTCGACATCGTCATCCAGGGACTTTGTCTCTGGCTCACCGGCTCCGACGCCAGCGTCACCGCGGTGGTGCCTGATTTTAGTCGTGCGACACCGGCCCACTCGGCCGTACTGACAGTACCGAAGACGACGATCAGCGAAGGTGGGTGTCCGCCGCCGTTCATCGATCAGGGGACCGACTGTACGTTCTCCCTCAACGGCGCCGGCGCCGCGGGCGGCGTACGGATCGAGGTCATCGGCGATACGGAGGAGAGGCTGGACCCTTCCGGCCTGAGGTGGATTCCGCGGATTCAGCACGTCATGCCGCTGCGCATGCGCCGTGAGTACGCGCCGGACGACGGCTCGAGGCTGGCCGCACAACTGAGAGTCGCGCGCGGCACCATCACCGCCGAAGCGGAAGGTTGTGGGAGCGATCCGAACTGCCCGCGCAGCACGCGCTGGACCGTGACGGGAGGGACGGATGACTACAGGCTCGTTCTGTCGAACCTCTTCGGCGGGCGCAGGTTGGAAGTGAAGCTCAAGAGCGGCGGCGTGGTCACGATCCACAATGAAGGGGACAAAGGTCAAGCCACTCCCATGGCTCACTGGTGCCTCTACTTCACGATGTTCGAGGAGGTCGCCTGCCCCGGCATCCCAGACATTCCGCCCCTTCCGCCGCACCGATTGAGAACGGCGAGCCGCGCCGTGCCGCCGCACGCGCACGGAGTGCCGAATATCGAAACGATCGCCTGCTCCAATTCCAACTACCCCTGACGCGCTGACGCGCGCCAGCCTGCCGTTCGTCCCCGCTGACCGCGGGTGAGGAAGGAATCCGTCCATGACTCTCGGCCGTGCGCCTCCGCGCGCGCATGCCCCCGCACGCCCACAACTACACGGATCACTGACACTGGAGGATTGCAATGGGTAACTTTGGCGAGCATAGCAACGTGAAAATCAACGGGTTTGGTGACGCGACGTTCGCGGCGACCTTCGAATGCTCCTGGACGACGCTCAGCGGCCGCCCCTCGACGCTCATCATCACCAATCCGGGCGAGAACGAGCTGACGGTCGCCGTCAGCGGAGCGCCGGACGAAATCGACGCGGTAGGGCCCGACGGCAGCACGAAGAAGCTCAACGGGCGATGGACGATCAAGCCGAAACAGCCGGCGGCGCGGGTCCTGGCGTCCAACGACTTCAGGGCCACCACCGTCACGATCGTCAACCAGAGCAGCGCGGAAACCGACTGCAAGGTCGTCGCGACGGTCTGACGCCATGAATTGACAGGCGGACGGCGGCACCGCGATGCCGTCGTCCGGCCATCCCATCGATCGACAGGGAGGATTCCGATGAGTAGCAGAAGAAATGGTGATCGAGGTTGGGGACCGCCGGGTGGACATCCGCCAGGCCCTCCGCACCGTCCACCGGGTCCGCCGCACTGGGGGGAGGACGACAGCAACAGCAGCAGCAAGAGAGCGGACGAACCTCAGGTTCTGGATGGCTCCGGAACGAGGGACCTGGCGCCGGGGGAGCGCTGCCTTTGGAAACCGAGCAACGGCTCCGAGTCGATGCTCATCATCAGGAATCCGGGCCACCGCAACGCATTGACGTGCGACATCCAGGGCGCACCGCGCACGGTTGAAGGCGTCGGGCCAGGCGGCGCGAAACCGCTCAACGGGAGATGGAGTATCCCCCCCAACGAGCCAGCCACGGAGGTGAGGGCTTCCGCCGATTTTCAAGGCCACACGGTGACGATCATCAACAGCAGCGACCCCGAAACAGTCTGCTTCGTCTTGACGCACGTGCCGGGCAGTTAGTCCTGTGACGCCTACGCGCTGCGGCGCAACAGCACCACCGCCGTACCGCCGAGGATGAGCGCGAGCAGACCGAGCGAGGCGCCCGAAAGCGCGGGCGCCGCGGGAATGACCGCGGCAATGATGAGCGGCTGCGTCGAGTGCAGGACAGGACCAGCGCCGAGGTCAACATGGACTTCGTACGTGTACGTCCCTGCCGGGAGGGGACCAAACTCGGTGAACACGGGCACAGGGAAGGGCGGTGGCCCGATCACGCAGTCGGTCTGCACGACAGTCGTCCTGACGACGGCGCCTGTGACGACTGTCGTGAAGTCGTTGTTGCAGCCGCCAAACACCTCGAAGCGGGCTTCGACGGTGTCGTTCGCGTCGGGTGCGGCAGGCACGAACACAGCCGGGTCCCACGCGATCTGACCCGAGAGCGTCCCGGCGACGGCGCACGTGACGAGAACAGCGAAGACGCGGATGCGCACGAAGGCAGTGTAGACGGGAAGCCGGCGGCCGTGCCGCCTTGGCTGGGAGACAGGGAGTCGAACCCCGATTCACCGGTCCAGAGCCGGTTGTCCTACCATTGAACGATCTCCCAGGACGGCAGGGGGTGGGATGCTACACGGCGGCTAACGCCACGGTCAAGATGTGCATTCCACCCGCGTTCCCCGGCGTTACGTGGCACAATCTTCGGAGTTGGAAGCGTCATGTTGCCGGAAGTCTTCGAGTGTCCTGACTGCAAGCGGCAGTTCGTCGTCGAGCTGGTGGAGTCTGCCTCCGACCAGTCGATCCACTGTCCGCAATGCAAGCGCTACCTGGGCGAGAAGGACCTCCACTTCGTCATCCTCACCGAGATCGAGGAGCTCGCCGAGCGCATCCGCTTCGAGCGCGACCGGCTGGAGCGCGACGAGGCGGTCTACTCGATGACCGACTGCGACGCCGAGCTCCGCACCTACGGCACCGAGATCCACAAGGTGGTGAACATCCTCCGCCGCACGATCGCCGATCTCGACGCGCTCAAGTCGACGTACCGGTGACGCGCCTCCCTCTCGACGGCATCCTCGTCGCCGACTTCACCCGGGTCCTGGCCGGCCCCCTCTGCACGCAGCTCCTCGCCGACGAGGGCGCCCGCGTCATCAAGGTCGAAGACCCCGCCGCCGGCGACGAGACCCGCCGCTGGGGCCCTCCCTTCCTCGGCGACTTCAGCACCTACTTCCTCTCCGTCAACCGGAACAAGGAGTCGCTGGCCCTCGACCTCCGCACCGACGAGGGAAAGGCGCTGGCGAAGGAGCTGATCGCCCGCGCCGACGTCGTGGTGGACAACTTCCTCCCCTCCCAGCGCGAGGCGCTGCTGGAGGTGCCGGAGGAGAAGATCCACTGCTCGATCACCGGGTACGACGCCGACACCCCCGAGGCGAACCGGCCGGGATACGACCTCCTCTCGCAGGCGGGCGGCGGCCTCATGGCCATCACCGGAGCGCCGGACGGCGAGCCGATGAAGACCGGCGTCGCGCTGACGGACGTCCTCACGGCTCATTACGCCCACGGCGCCATCCTGGCGGCGCTCTACGCACGGGAGAAAACCGGCCGCGGGCAGCGGCTGGAGGTCTCGCTCTTCAGCGCAACGGTCGCCTCGCTGGTGAACGTCGCCCAGGGAGCGCTGGCCACGGGACAGGAGGCGCGGCGGTACGGCAACGCCCATCCCTCGATCGTGCCGTACCAGGTCTTCCAGGCCGCCGACCGGGCGTTCGCCATGGGGGGAGCGACCGACCGCCACTACCGCCTCCTCTGCACCCGGGTCCTCGAGCGGCCGGAGCTGGCCACCGACGAGCGCTTCGCCACGAACCGCGCCCGTGTGACGAACCGCGCCCTCCTCGTGCCGATCCTCGAGGAGCTGTTCCGCGAGCGGACCGCGGAGGAATGGGTGCAGCGCTGCCTCGACGCGAATATCCCCTCGTCCCTCGTGCAGGGGGTCCTGGAGGCACTCCGCGGCGAGACCGCGAAGCCCCTGATCGCGACGGCGGGCGAGTACGAATTCGTCCGCCATCCGGTACGCTTCGACGGCGACCGGCTGCCCGTGAGGAGCCTGCCGCCGCGGCTCGGCGAGCACACCGCGGCGCTGCGGCGCGAATTGGGAGCCTGCGCGACAGAACGCACCGACGGAGTGGCCGTACGTGCACCGGCGGAGCAAGCAGCGCCGCCGGCCGTGCCGCTAACGGTAGGAGAGCAGCAGCAGGCCGCCGCAGACGGCGAAGATGAACGCCACCAGCCCCACCATGAGACCGAGGTGTGAGGAGCTGGCGGGCCGCTGCCCGCCGAACGCGCGGAAGATGAAGTAGAGCGCGACCGTCCCGATGCCGGCGATGGTCAGCCCGACGACGAGGACCACGATCAGTGCCTTCTGAAACTCAGAATCCAAGACCCGAACGTATCACGGCGTTCATCCTCGACTTCGACGAGACGATCATCGACCTCGAGCCGCAGCACACCGGCGCCTACGAGGCCCTCTGCCGCGACCTCGGCGCCGACTATCAGCAGATGCCGGAAAGCTTCCGCACCGGCTCGGGGCGCCGGATCATCGACGACATCCGCGACATGCGCGCCCACTTCGGCTGGACGCAAAGCGAGGAGGAGGTCTCGGCGCTCCGGCTGCAGCACTTCGACCGGCTCTGCCGCGAGGCGCCGCTCCAGGCGATGGACGGCGTCCTGGAGACGATCCGGCAACTGCAGACGTACGGCGTCCCGCTGGCCATCACCTCCTCCTCGGTCCGTTCCTCGATCGAGGGCATCCTGGAGCGCCTCGGCGTCCGCGACGCGTTCGCCCTCATCGTCGACGGCAGCGAGGTGGTGAACGGCAAGCCCGACCCCGAGGCCTACCTCCTGACGGCGCGCAAACTCGGCGTCGCGCCGGCGGGGTGCGTGGTGTTCGAGGACTCGCACGTCGGCGTGGTGGCCGCGAAACGGGCCGGGATGTACTGCATCGGCGTCCGCAACCCGCGCGCGCAGACGCGTCAGGACCTCAGCGCCGCCGACATCGTGGTGGAGAGCATGCGCGAGCTCGATCTCGGGGCGCTCTTCGGACGGTGAGGTGGGGAAGGGAGCGCGGCTTGCGTTGCGCGTGGCGTGTAGCGCGTTGCCGGGCTTTGCGGTCAAAGCGATCACGTAGGCAGATCGGCTGCGCTGTCTTTCCGAGGGGTGCCGCTGTCTTTCCGGAGGCTGCCGTCGTCTTTCCGAGGGCTGCCGTCGTCTCCCCGGAGGCTGCCGTCGTCTTTCCGAGGGCTGCCGTCGTCTTTCCGAGGGCTGCCGTCGTCTTTCCGAGGGCTGCCGTCGTCTTTCCGGAGGCTGCCGTCGTCTTTCCGAAGGCTGCCGTCGTCT
>DASWNW010000039.1:0-6770 GCA_036399015.1 Thermoanaerobaculia bacterium
CCTAGCCTCCGCGACACAGCCTTGGTATCTCGCGACAGAGTGTCGCGGAGGCTAGGCCAACCCACGGGGTCCGGGGCCGATGGCCCCGGCCGCCGGAGGCCTCCCGTCGTCTCCTGCCTAGAACTGCTGGCCGATCCAGAAGCTCGAGCGCAGCTTGTCCTCGAGGCCTGCGGCCGTGTAGCGGCGGGCGAAGTCGAAGTTGATCGGCAGTCCGAGGAGGTTGAACGAGATGCCGATGCCGACCGCGGCGCGGCCGTCCTGCAGCTTCCCGTCGCTGATGAACCGGAACGGCTGCCCCTCGAAGTGGCCCGCGCCGACGTCGACGAACAGCGCGCCGCGCACCTGCTGCAGGACCAGCAGCGGCGTCGCCAGGACGTCGATGAGCGGGAAGCGGAGCTCCACGTTCGCGAACCCGGCGTGCTGCCCGATGATCGTCCGGAAGTCGTGGCCGCGGAGCGTATTCAGGCCGCCGAAGTAATAGAAGTTCGGCGCGTTTCCGTCCGACCAGGCGCCGTAGAAGCGGGTGGCCAGCAGCGTCCGCGAGCTGAGCTGGTAGTACTCGCGCCAGTCGAGCGTGAAGTCGGAAGAGAGCGTGCCGCCGCCGGACGTGTCGGGCGCGTAGGCGGCGTTGGCCTGGTAGCGGCGACCCGAGATCGGGCCGAAGTTCTTCCACACCGCGCTGTCTCCGGTGAAGGTCGTGCTGACTACCGGGTAGTTGTCTTTCCGCGGGACGTAGACGAACCCTTCGTCGCCGGTCTGCGGGTTGCGGACGTACGTCGGGAAGTAGAAGTCGCGGCTGACGTAGCCGAGGCCTCCCTCGAGGCGGTGATAGCGGCTGAACGGGTGGCTGGCGAACGCGGTGAGGCCGGTCTCGCGGTAGAGCTGCTGCCGGTCGATCTTCTGCTCATCGATATTCGGCGTCAGGTAGAACGAACGGTTGTCGTACAGGCGCCCGCCCCAGTGCGTGCGCCGCTTCACGTCGAGATAGATCAGGTCGAAGTTCGAGAACGTGTCGACCGAGTCGAGCGAGGCGATGAACCGGCGGTTGCCGAGCATGTCGCTCATGAAGATCGTCGTGCGGGAGATGAAGCGCTGGTCCGAGCTCACGCCGGCGTTGATCGAGACGTCGTCGATGAAGAGGCGGAAGCCGCTGGTGTCCTCGATCTTCTCCTCGTCGATGAAGAACTCGGAGGTCGAGCGGAACACCGACCGCTCCTCGGCCGCGATCGGCGCGGACGGCAGCGTGGTCTTCTCCGCCCGGTGCAGCGGCTTGTCGGTCGGCGTCGAGTAGAGGCGCCACTGCCCCTTGTAGTACGACGTGAAGACCATCCGCTCCTTGTTGTTCTCGCCGGTGAAGACCACCGGCGTGAAGCAGCCGCCGACCACGTCAGTGTACTGGAGCAGGTCGCCGCTCTCGAGGTCGAGCGAGTAGATGTTGTACGACGCGAAGTTCGTCGGATCGGCCTTCGGGGTATCTCCCTCCGTACGGGCGGCGTTCTCCGCCTCCTCGAGGAGGTTCGCCGCCGCGACCACGTGGCGGGCGGTCTGTTTGTCGGAGGCGAAGAAGAGGCGCTTCCCGTCGGGGCTGAAGTAGGCGTCGATGTCGTTCCAGTCGCCGGTGGTGAGCTGGAAGCGCTCGGTCGGATTGGCGAGGTTGAGGCGATACAGCTTCGCGTACTCCTCCCCCACCGACGAGTAGATCAGCCACTTGCCGTCCGGCGAGAAGACCGGCGCGCCGTCGAAGAAGGAGTCGTTGGTGATGTTCCGGAGGTCGCCGCTGGCGATGTCGTAGAGGAAGATGTCCGACTGCGGCCCCTGGATCGCGGCGAACGCGATCGTCTTGCCGTCCGGCGAGTACGTCGGCGCGAGCTGCTGCTCGACCGGCATCGGGATCGAGCGGTCGAGCGCGCCGGTGAGCGGGTTGATGAGCAGGAGGTTGCGGCCCCGCTCCTTCTTCACGAAGACGGCGATCTGGTCGCCGTTCGGCGCGAAGGCGACGTCGCGCCCCATGACCGCGGCGGTGGTGAAGCCCTGTGCGATCGCGTACTCGTACTCGCTCGTGTAGCCGGAAGTGAGGTTCTTGAGCAGGCGCCGCTCCGGGATGTTCAGGAGCGCGAGGTCGACGTCTTCCTTGTAGGTGGTGAAGCCGACCAGCAGGTCGCCCGAGGGGGAGGGCACCGGCGAGAGCTCGCTGCTCGGGTTGTTCTGGTTGATCCGGAACGGCTCGCCGTACTCCTGCGGCTCCCCTTTGGCCACGAGCGCCGGCAGGTACTGCTTGCGCAGCCAGGTGCGGAAGCGGGAGTCGAACTCGTCGGGCGTGACGTTGAAGGCGCGCTTGAGGGCGCGGTCGACGCTGCTGCCGAGGGTGTTGCGGTACTCGTAGATGAAGTCGCGGACGCCCTCGCGGCCGTACTGCTCCTCCATGTACTTAAAGACGGCGTGGCCGAAGCGGTAGGCGAAGTAGCCCTGCGGGTTGAACGTGATGCGGGGGATGCGGTCGTTGACCACCGCGTCGCGCAGCACCATCCGGTCGCGCGAGTCTTCGTCCTGCGCCATGTACGACGCGAGCCCTTCCATCAGCCACGTCGGCGGGTTGGCAGTCACGGTCTTGCCGAACTTGCCCTGGAAGAGGAGCTCGTACTCGAAGATGTGGGTGAGCTCGTGGGTGATCAGCTCGAGGAGCTGGTCGTCCGGCATGTCGATCGGCAGCACCATCCGGTTGCGCGCCGGCTCGGCGAACGCGCCGACGCCTTCGGGGATGAAGTTGAGCATGACGTTGGTCTGCTCGAAGGCTGAATGCGTGTGGTAGAAGATCAGCGGGATCTTCTTCGAGACCTGGAAGTTGAACTTCTGCGAGAGGTCCTGATAGGCGCTCTCGGCGGCGTCGACGACGCGCTGCAGCGACTGCCGCTCTTCCTCATAGAAATAGATGTCGAAGTGGGTGGAGTGGTAGACCTGCCACTTGAACGTGTCGTAGACGATCTTGTTCTGGCCGAACGGGAAGGCGGGCACGGCCGCGAAAAAAACGAGAAGAAACGACAGCGCTGCGATTCGCTTCACGATCCCTCCGAGCGTTGTTGCGCTGCGCTAGTGTATGCGGGAGCGGACACGATCGACGGTCGCATCGACTGGCGCGGCGATGTTTCCCCCGTTTCGTCACACGTGCCGTGTCGGCTTCGCCTCACCGCCCCGCCCGCCCCTTCTTCTTCGCCGCGGGAATCGGTGCGAGCTCCGGACGCGACTGCGTAACGAGCGCCTTCAGGATCGCGACGTCGATCTCCAACTGCGTCATCCGCTCCCGGTAGTCCTTGACGATCGCGCCGATGATTGCGGCGATCATCGTGCCGGCGACGCCGATCAGTGTGCAGGTGATTTCGATCATTCGGGCAAAGCTCCGCCAGAGAAAGAAAGGATGAGAGGTGCGTCGCGCGGGCGGCGCGGGAGCGCCGCCGCACGATTACTCCGTGAACACGTAGCGGGTGCCGGACGTCTCCTGAGCCACGAAGATGCCGACCAGTTGCGTCTCCAGCGCGCGGAGGTTCTCGAAGAGGCCGAGGATCTCGTCGTAGTTGCGCTGGTCGAACTCCTTGAAGTCGCGGAAATTCTCCTCGAGGATCATCTCCCCCGTGTCGGGGTCGAAGATCGCCACGTCGATGTCGAAGACGAAGCCGGTCGACTCGACGAGCACCTGGCGGTGGTACGTCCGGCCGTCCGCGGGCGACACGTACTCCTCGGTCTTGTAGCCGGCCTTGTCGTTGATGTCGAAGTCGACGATGCCGCTGACGACGAAGTCGGCGCCGGTACGCGCGCCGAGCTCTTTCCAGTAGTCGCGCGCCGCCTGCAGCGACTTGATGTCGGTGCCGGGCAGGCGCGTCTGGCCGACGTCGACGACGCGGAGCTTGGTGGTCTTCGAGAGCTGCTTCTTCAGATAGCGGTTGAACTCCGACTGCACGTCCACCTTCGTGGCGCGGTCGTTCTTCTTCTCCCCCTTGCTGGCGATGACGAAGGGGGCGATGGCGATGCGCTCGTCGCCGGTGATCTGCAGCTTCGGCTTGACCGGCAGCTTGAGCTTCACTTCCATGACGTCGGCCGCCGTGGCCGCGAGCGGCAGCGACAGCGCGAGTGCGACTGCGAGCGTTTTCATCGGTTGCCTTCTTCGGGTGGATTCGTCGTGGTGACCGCGGGCGGCGCCGGTTCCTGTGGAGCGGCGGCCGCCTCGGCCGCCGTCGTCGTCGCCGCTGGGGCGGAAGTCTTTGCCGCTCCGGTCGCGACCTGCTGCCGCTTCTTCGCCTTCTGCGTGAACTCGACGAAGCGGCTGTAGTTCTTCTGGATGTACTGGTTGGAGCGGTCGAGGCGCAGCGCCTCGCGATACTCCCGCGCCGCCGCCTCGAAGTCGCCGGTGGCCTCGTACGCCACGGCCAGGTTGTTGTGGGCCATCGCATTCTGCGGCTCGATCTGCGTGGCGCGCTGAAAGCGGAACCGCGCCTCGCGCCAGAGGTTCATCTTGGCCATGCGGACGCCGAAACGGCGCTGCGTGTTGGCGTTGGAGAGGTCGCCGCCACCGGAGCTGCAGCCGGCGGCGATCAGAAGAGCTGCAAGGATCAGCGAAGACGTCGTAAACGCGCGCTTCATCGTGACTCCCTTCTCAGGTCCGCAGTATACTTGCGGGCGTTCCCACTGGCCGGCTCCGGTCCGCGCGTCGTGCCTTCTCCGGCACCGATGCCCGCATGAACGATGCTGCCGCCCGCGATCTGGTGATCGCGCTCTCCCTGCTTCCGTTTCTCACGCCGAACCGGACCCGCTTGTTGCTCGAGGTTTTCGATCCTGTTTACACGGCATGCAACGCCTCTTCCAGACTCCTGCAAGGTCTGCTGAGCGTAACGCCGGAGCAGGCGGACGACGTGAGGAATCCGTTAACAAAGCCCGGGATCGTCGAGGCGCTGCGCGACCGCGTCACGACGATTCTCGATGACACCTATCCGCCTCTGCTGCGCGAGCTGCCCGACCCGCCGCTCGCGCTCCACTTCGCCGGCGACGTCTCACTGCTGCGGCGGCCGGCCGTCGCCATCGTCGGCTCGCGGCGCGCCACCCCGTACGGCGTGAACGTCGCCGGACAGCTCGCGCGGCAGCTCGCGTCGACCGGGCTGGCGATCGTGTCGGGGCTCGCGCGCGGGATCGACTCCGCTGCCCATCACGCCGCCCTCGCCGCCGGAGGGACGACCATCGCCGTTCTCGGCACTGGCATCGACGTCGTCTACCCCCGCTCGAACCTGCGCCTCTTCCGGCAGATCGCCGAGCGCGGCGTCGTCGCCACGGAGCTCGCACCCGGCACGCCGCCGAAGCCGGAGCACTTCCCGGTGCGCAACCGCATCATCTCCGGCCTCTCCCTCGGGACGGTGATCGTGGAGGCGACCTCGCGCAGCGGCTCGCTGATCACCGCGCGCCTGGCCGCGGAGCAGAACCGGGAGGTCTTCGCGGTGCCCGGCTCGATCTTCTCCGCCTGCTCCGAAGGGCCGAACCGGCTCATTCAGTACGGCGCGAAGCTCGTGCACGACGCGAACGACGTGCTGGAGGAACTGCCCGGCGAGCTGCGTCTCGTGCCGGAGCAGCAGGCGCCGCCGGAGTCCCCGCTCCGGGAAGTGCTCGCCGCGATCGCGCGGGACGAGCCGTCGCCGGTCGAGACGGTCGCCACGAAGCTCGGCCGGCAACCGTCGGCGATCGCCGAGTCGCTGCTGGAGCTCGAGCTCGAAGGCTGGATTCGCGCGCTGCCCGGGGGCAGGTACGTGAGGGTGAAGTAGATGGGATACGTCTATTGCCTTCGCGTCGGCTTCGCCGACCGGTTCAAGGTCGGGATGACCAGGGTCGATCCCGAGTCGCGCCGGCGGGCGCTGTCGCAAGCCTCACCGGAGAAACTGACCCTCCATCGCACGATCGAGTGCGCCGACGAGCGTTACCTCGAGCAGTACGTGCACTGGCTGCTCGATCCCTGGCGCACGCCCAACGGCGAGTTCTTCGATGTCAGCGCGGCGGCGCTGGACGAGGCGATTGCCACCGCGCAGGATTTTTTCGCAAAGTGCAAACCGGCGGTCGAGGCCGCGCGCCGGTTGTCGGGGGTGAAGCCTTCAGGAGGTCTGAAGACGCCGACGCGCGCCGCCGTCGCACTGCACGAACAACTGTGCGCCGCGGAACGGGAGCGATATCTCCTCGAGCAACGGATCCTGCTGCTGCAAAGCCGTCTGCAGCTCGAGATCGGAGAGGCGCTGGGAATCGAAGGCGTCGCCTCCTGGAAGTGGCAGGAGCAGTGGAGACTCGACGCCCGGTCGTTGAAGGAGAAGGAACCGGCCGTCTACGAGAGGCACCGCCGGCTGTTCTGCCACCGCGTCTTCGTGCTGGAGCGGGGACGGCTCGGCCGCGCTACGAAGTGGTGAAGTCGATGGATGCCGAGCACCCGCCCCACCTGCATGAAGCACCTCCAGGAGATGCTTCATGACACTCGGCACTCTCAGACATGCTTAGTGCGACTCTCGACATGCTTAGTGCCACTCTCGGAGATGCTTAGTGCCACTCCGGACATGCTTAGTGGCACTCTCGGAGATGCTTAGTGCCACTCCGGACATGCTTAGTGGCACTCTCGGACATGCTTAGTGCCACCGTCGGACATGCTTAGTGCCACCCTCGGACATGCTTAGTGCCACCCTCGGACATGCTTAGTGCCACTCCGGACATGCTTAGTGCCACTCCGGACATGCTTAGTGCCACTCCGGACATGC
>DASWNW010000040.1:0-71725 GCA_036399015.1 Thermoanaerobaculia bacterium
CCGTTGATGTCGGCGGGCTGAAGCCCGCCGCTCCACCAGCGCCACCCGCGATCACCTGCTCCACGCTCTTCAGTCTCGGGAACGTCGCCGCCTTCAGCACGGCGATCTCCACCGCCAGCCGCTGGTGCTCGGCCTTGTTCACCGTCTCGTCGTCGCGCAGCAGGAGGTTCGCGATGCGGAGAAGATCCGTATAGGAAAACTGCTCCGCGGCCGCGCGCATCGTCGGCAGGTCTTCGGGCGCGGCGCCGAGCATTGCCTCGTTTGCGCCGCCCGCGAGGAGCAGCAGATTGCGCACGAAGTTCAGGAGGTCGCGGTACAGCATCTTGAAGTCGCGGCCGGTGTCGGCCGCTTCCTGCAGCGCCTCGAGGACGCCGGCGTGGTCTCCCTCGGAGATCAGCGTCACTAGCCGCGCGAAGAAGTTCGTTTCGGAGAGACCGAGGATCGTGGCCACGTCGGTCACGCTGATGGAGCGGCCGGAGAAGGCGATGATCTGGTCGAGCAGCGACAGCGCGTCGCGTACGCTCCCCTCGCCGCGGCGGGCGACGATCTCCAGCGCCGCGCGCTCCGCCTCGATCCCTTCCCACTTGCAGATCTGCTCGAGGCGTCCGATCAGGTCGTCGAGCGTGATCTTGCGCAGGATGAACTTCTGGACGCGCGAGAGGATGGTGGTCGGGACCTTGTGCATCTCCGTCGTCGCGAACATGAAGATCACGTGCGGCGGCGGCTCCTCGATCAGCTTGAGGAGCGCGTTCCACGAGGCGGTGGAGAGCATGTGCGCCTCGTCGACGATGAAGATGCGGTAGCGGTCGCGCGCCGGCTGGAACTGCGAGACGTCGCGAAGCTCGCGGACGTTGTCGACGCCGGTGTACGTCGCGGCGTCGATCTCCCGCACGTCCATGTCGATGCCCTCGGTGATCTCGCGGCAGACGGTGCAACTGTTGTCCGGCTCGATGGTCGGACCTTTGGCGCAGTTCAGCGCCTTGGCGAGGATGCGGGCGGTGGTCGTCTTGCCGACGCCGCGGACGCCGGAGAAGAGATAGGCGTGGTGGATGCGCTGCCCTTCGATCGCGTTCTGGAGCGTCTGCACCGCCGTCTCCTGACCGATGACGTCACCGAAGGTCTGGGGGCGGTATTTGCGCGCGAGGGCCTGGTAGGACATGCGGGGCGCAGTGTACTTCGTGGCGACCCGCTCGGAAGAGCCCAGGCCGGACTGTGTCACGCAGGGAAGGCACCTTATCGCTGCTTCCTTCCGGACCTGACGAGGTTCGGTGCGCCTGCTGCACAGGACCCGGGCTCATCCGAGCGGGCCGTCGTTTCGATGAATCAGTGCGTCGGACTGGCGGAGAGAGTGGGATTCGAACCCACGGTACGGGTTAACGTACACACGCTTTCCAAGCGTGCGCCTTAAGCCACTCGGCCATCTCTCCGTATTGCAAACCGGCACGGCGCGAATGGCGGAGAGGGAGGGATTCGAACCCTCGATACCCGTGAAGGTATAACGGTTTTCGAGACCGCCGCATTCAACCGCTCTGCCACCTCTCCTTCGTATCGCGCTGACGCAACTGGCGGAAGAAATCCTGGAGCATCTGCCGCGACCGCTCTTCCATGAAGCCGCCCTGTACTTCGAGGCGATGGTTGAGCCGCGCGTCCTGCACCAGATTGCCGAGCGAACCGCAGAAGCCTGCCTTCGGGTCGTAGGCCGCGAAGACGAGCCGCTCGACGCGCGCGTTGACGAGCGCACCGGCGCACATCGCGCACGGCTCGAGAGTCACGGCCATGGCCGTCCCCTCGAGTCTCCAGTCGCCGATGGCGCGGGCTGCCTCCGAGATCGCGTAGAGCTCGGCGTGGCCGAGGGGATCGCCCGACTCGCGGCGATTGCGTCCGCGGCCGATGATCCGCCCCTCCCGGTCGACGACCGCGGCCCCCACCGGAATCTCTCCGTCGGCGGCCGCTTCCAGGGCAAGCGCAAAGGCCTCGGCCATTGCTTCTTCCTGCCACTGCGTCTGATTCATCTGTCAAAGAGTACGACGGCGGGCTCTCGGCCCGCCGTCAGGTGATTTCGGGTTGGTGCACCCATGAGGACTCGAACCTCAAACCTTCTGATCCGTAGTCAGATGCTCTATCCAATTGAGCTATGGGTGCGAGCACGGAAGGCAAACGGTCCACCCGGACCGTTCATTCCGAGTGGGCGCGCATTCTACTCAGGTCGCCCCCCGGTGACAACCGGCAACTTCCCGCTTGCCGGTGGCACCAGTTGCGCTAGACTAATGCTTCCTGTAGCTGCAGCAACGCTTTCATGGCCTCTACGGTTGGCGAACTGCCTACCCACCCTTCCCCAGCCAACCGTGGAGGCGTGATTTCTCCCCCATGAAAAAAGAAGACGTCTACGCGCGCATGATGCATACGCCGGACGATCCCGTGCGCGCCGGTCTGCGCGCGGCACTCCGCGACGCCTGGAAGCAGCTTCTGCCGCTGCATCGCGCCCTCATCGACGCCGCCAGCGCCGAGTACACCGCCACCGTCGCGCCGGTCAGCGGACCGGGCCACCTCCTGAGCCTTCTGCAGGAAGACCCCTTCTTCGAGTGGCTCCGGCCGCTCACCTCCCTCATCGTCGACATCGACTCCGCCTCCCGCACCGACTTCGAGCGGGAGGACGTCGACGCGCTCGTGAAGCGGATCGAACGGCTCTTCGGCACCGGCGCCGACGCCGGATTCGCGGCGCGCTACGTTCCGATCCTGCAGCGCGACATCGACGTCGCCGCCGGACACGCGGCGCTGAGAAAAATCGTCCGCCGCCTGCTCCCCACCCCACAAGACACCTGAAATAGCCTTAGTGCTGTCTCTCCAGTAAAATGGACGGACACCACAATGGACCTGTTTCCGTTTGACGACGACTATGTGCGGCGTCTGCGAGAAGGGGACCGCGAGACAGCCGCGCATTTTTACGCCTATTTCCGCGATCTTCTGCACGCGAAGCTGAGGCGGAAGCTGCGGTCGCCTGATGCCATCGACGAGGTCCGGCAGGAGGTCTTCGCGCGCACCCTCGCCCGGCTCGACGACATTCACGACGGGCGGAAGCTCGGCGCGTTCGTCAACACCACCTGCAACCACGTGGTGCTGGAGTACTACCGGCAGGAGAGCCGCGCCGTCTCCCTCGACGACCAGCCGGACGTCGCCGGCGCGGAGCCGGACCTCGACACCGCCTTCGACACGGTTCGCAACAGCGCGCGCGTACGGCGGGTGCTGGCGACGCTCGACGAGCGGGAGGCGGCCATCCTCCGCGCCGTCTTCCTCGAAGAGGGGGACAAGCAGGCCGTCTGCGACCGCTTCGGCGTCGACCGCGACTACCTGCGCGTCCTGCTGCACCGCGCGAAGGCCAAATTCCGGACCGCGTACCTCCGCCGCAAGAGCGGCAGGCGTGCGATTTTTGAAACGTTCGGCGGTCTGCTGTCACTACTGCTCTGAAGTGAAGATGATGGAACGCGCACACGATCCGGACCTGAAGCTCGCCGAGCGCTATTTTCTCGGTGAGCTGACGAACGACGAGGCCGAGGAGTTCGAGGCCCACTACTTCGACTGCGCCCGCTGCGCGGAGTACGTCGTCGAGGAGCTGGCTTTGATGCGCAGCGGCGAGCAGTTCGCCAGGGCGGCCCGTGAACTGCCGGCGAACGTCGTCCCGCTCGCGCCGCGCCGGCGGCGGGAGTGGTGGGCCGCCGCGGCGGCGGCGGTGCTGGTGCTGGGGCTGACGACGCCCCTGCTGCTCCGCAACGACCGGGTGGAGCCCACGGTCGAGATGACGATCCCCCCGACCCCCATTGAGCTGGCGCTCGATCGTGCTGCCGCTCCGCCGCCGCCGGTCTTCCGGGAAGGGTCCCCGATTCCCTTCGACGTGGTGATCACGACCGAGGAAGGCTTCGCGCGGTTCGTCGTGGCGGTCCGCGACGGCGCGAACAAGGTGGTGGACCGGGAGCACGAGCTCACCGCCGAAGCAGCGAATGAAACTGTCCATCTGGTGCTGCGCAAGTTGCCGGCCGGCACCTACAACCTGGTGGTCGAGGGAGTGAGAGAGGACGGCAACCGCTCCCCGATCATCAACCAACCGTTCGAGGTCCGAGGCCAGGAGGAGAAGCCATGACGTTCATTCAGGAGCCTACCGACTACACATTCAACGCGAGCGCTTTGGGGGTGGGGGGGTACTTCGTCCGCGACGGCAAGAAGGTCCTCGTCCCCAGCCTCGCCTCGGTCGCCCTTGCGCCGGGCGGCGGCGAGGGGTGGTCGCGCGTCACGAACTACGACCAGGACGACATCTCGTTCACCCACGCCGAGAGCCGCGTCGCCGGCTACGCCACGAGCCCGCGCCGCTTCACCACCTACTCCGACATTCTCATCACCAACCTGTCGGTGTGGAGCACGTTCCAGGTGGCGATGCTGCACGCGACCGTCACCTCGACGCGCGATCTCGACAGCGACGACGAGGCGCAGTTCCACCTGCAGGCGACCTACCGCGGCGTCGAGGTCGACGGCTGCGAGATCATCCCCGAGCTCGACATCGACATCTGCCACGCCTCGCGTTACCAGGCCCTGGCGGAGGCCGAGACGGCGCTGCTCGACTCGCGCCGCGCCGCCACGACGGAGCAGGTCGAGGCGCTGGCCAGGCGCCGCAAGGCGATGCAGCGCGGCGAGCCGATCCGCACGACGCTCCTCCGCGACCTGCAGAAAGGCCGGCGCGGCGAACATCTCGGCAAGGCCGGCAGGAACGTGCTCGTCGTCCCGAACTTCGCCAGCGTCCACTTCGGCGAGCTGCTCGTGAAGCCGGGGCGGCGGCGCGTGAACCTGCTCCGCTTCGACTTCGGCACCAGGCTCCCGGCCTTTGCCGAAGGCGACATCGCCGGCTTCGCCGCCGAGGGGTCCGACACCGTGCTCACCGAGTTCGCCACCCGGGCCCTGAGCCAGAACTCCGGCACTCTGGCCGTCGGATCCGGCGACGGAAATGGAGACCCGGTCTGGCCACGCGGCTAGTGCGATTCGCGCCGCTGCTGATCCTGCTCCTGTTCGCGGGAGAGGCAGCGGCGCAGGTCTCCTCGGAGAAGGCGTATCGCTCCGCCCGCGACGCGCTCGACAAAGGCTCGCTGAACGCGGCCGCGGAGCAGACGGAGAAAGCGCTCGCGCGCGCCGGCGCCGCACAGGACCAGTGGACGGCGGCGTTGCGGGTGCTGCAGGCGGAGCTTCTCAGCCGCCGCGGATATCACGCCGAGGCGAGGGCGCTGCTCGAGCCTGAGCTTCCGGCGGCTCTCCGGAAAACGGAGGCCGCGGTCTGGCGGCTGATCGCGCTCGGATATGCATCGCCCGAGAATCAGCGCCGCGATTTCTTGGAGGCGGCGCACAAGCTCGCGACGGCGAGCCAGCCGCCGCTCCTCTACCGTACGCACCTCGCTCTGGCGAACGCCATTCCTGGTCACGAGGGCGAGCGGCATCTGCGGGCGGCGCTGGAGCTGGCGCAACGTGGCGGCAACCTGCTCGGGATCGCGGCGGTGAACAGCGCCTTTCTTCTCCGTTTCACCGCGGAGAGCCGGTATGCCGAGGCGATCGACGTCGGTGAGCCGGCGCTGGCGACGTTCAGGGCGCTCCGCGTCACCTCGCGCATTTACAACACGGCCGGCAATCTCGGCTGGGCATACCTCCTCCTCGGCGACTGGGAGCGCGCGCTCGAGCTGTTCGAGGAGGCGGAGGCGGCGGCCGCGCGCGCGCAGGCCGATGCGCCGAGGGTGACGTGGCTGAACCAGCTCGGGAACGTCCACTTCGCCGAGGAGCGGTTCGAGCGGGCGGCGCACTACTACACCCGTGCGCTGTCGCATGCACGCGCGCTGAAGGAGTCCAAAGAGGCGCCGTTCATCCTGACGAATCTCGCCCGGACCGCCCTGGAGAGCGGCCGCCACGCCGACGCGCGCAACTACCTGACGCAGGCTCAGGCAGCCGGCGGCAACGAAGACCAGCGCCTGCGCATGCGCATCCTCGAGGCGCGGCTGGCGATGCTCGGCGGTGACCGTTCGCGGGCGGAACAGACGCTTCGCGACGTCGCCACGAAGGCGAAGAAAGGCAGCGAGACGCGCCTGAGCGCGGTAGGTCATCTCGCGCAGCAGCTCGCGCGGATGCAGCGCAACGACGAGGCGGAGAAACAGTTCCGGGAGGCGGTCGACCTCGTCCAGGCCGAACGTACGGAGATCGAGAACCCGGAGCTGCGCCTCTCCTTCTTCAACGTCTCCTCCTACGTCTTCAACAGCTACATCCGGTTCCTCGTGCGCAACAAACGGTATGAGGACGCGCTCGCGGTCACGGAGCTGATCCGCGCGCAGAGCCTCGAGGAAGGGCTGAAGATGGCGGCGGCGCCGCGGAAGCTCGACGCCCGTACCATCGCGAGGGAGCGGCGGGCGACGATCCTCTCGTACTGGCTCGACCGCGACGGCTCACATCTCTGGGTCGTCACCGCGGGCGGCGTCCGGTACGTCCCGCTTCCGCCGGCGATCTCAATCCGCCACGCCGCCGGCGCGTACCGTCGCAACCTCACGAGCAGCCGCTACGGCTCGCTGCAGCAGAGCGGTGCGGCCGGGGAGCAGCTCTATCGCACGCTCGTCGAGCCGGCGGGCATTGCGAAAGGGACGCGCGTCGTCGTCATCGCCGACGGCATCCTGCACGCGCTCAACTTCGAGACGCTGGTCGTGCCCGCCCCGCGGCGGCACTACTGGATCGAAGACGCGGTGGTCTCCAGCGCCGGCTCGCTGCAACTGCTCGCGCGCGACGAGGCGAAGAAGAGCCCCGGCGGCTCGATGCTGCTGGTCGGAGATCCTCCGTCCGCCGACGCGGCGTTCCCGAAGCTGAAGTTCGCGAAGCAGGAGATCCGGAGCGTCGGCCGCCATTTCGAGCGCCGGACCGTGCTGGACGGCCCGAAGGCGACACCGGCGGCGTACCGCGCCGCGACGCCCGGCCGTTTCGACTACGTGCACTTCGTCGCGCACGGCGTTTCGTCGCGGCTTCGTCCCCTCGACTCCGCCGTCATCCTCGGCCCCGACGCGTCGAGGCAGTACAAGCTCTACGCGCGTGACATCCTCGAGCAGCGGCTCGAGGCACGGCTGGTCACGATCTCGAGCTGTTACGGTGCCGGCGAGCGGACGTTCACCGGGGAAGGGCTGGTCGGGCTGGCCTGGGCGTTCCTGCGCGCCGGAGCCAATGAGGTCATCGCCGCGCTCTGGGAAGTGAACGACGACGCCACGCCGAAGCTGATGGACCAGATGTACGCCGGCATTCGCGCCGGCCGCGATCCCGCCGTCGCCCTCCGCGACGCGAAGCTGGTGCTGCTGCGGGGGAAGGGGACGTATCAGAACGCGCGGTACTGGGCACCTTTCGTCCTGTACTCCGGAGACTGAGCGCGCGGGCCAACCAGCGCACCGGCCCGTGGCCGGTGGCGTCCCCGGCAGGATTCGAACCTGCGACCATCGGCTTAGAAGGCCGGTGCTCTGTCCAACTGAGCTACGGGGACAAGGGGGCGTTTGGTCGGGGCGAGAGGATTCGAACCTCCGACCCCCTGCTCCCAAAGCAGGTGCGCTACCAGACTGCGCTACACCCCGACGCGAAGGAACGGACGCATCCTCGCTTCTAACGCTGCGGCGGTCAACAGGAGACCGCCGCAACCGATTCCGCGCGAGCTACACCGCGTGTGCGGTCTGCGCGTTGGCCGGCACGTCGCCGTACGACCGCCGCGGCAGGGCAGCTTCCCATTTCGCCGCCTCGCTCTTCTCCATCACGAACTCGAATGTCGCGCCGTGCGAGCGGAGGCGCAGCACGCGGCAGCCGGCGTGCAGGTTCGCGCCGGTGGCGAGGTCGTCGTCGTATTCGATCTCTTCCAACCGGTCGAGGTCGAACGACGCCTCGAGGTCGGCGTTCTCGTAATAGAACGACGAGTCGGTGAGCGCGAGCGCGACGGGGATCTTCTCGGCCCCCTCCATGTACTCGGCCCGGCTGACCAGCTTCGCCGAGCCGCGGCGCTTCGCCAGCGCGGCGTCGATGGTGTCCTTTGCGCGAAGCTTGAGGTAAACGGCCACCAGAACGACCACCGCAACCGCTCCAACAACGGTAATGGTGCCAAGGTCAGGCATGCATCCTCCTTCGGCGGACTTCCCTTTTTTCCGTACCTGAAATGTAAGCCCATTCGCGCAAAAGCACCACTGAATTCCGCCCGTCGAGGCAGGCGCAGCCGTCGCCGTTCGTTAGAATGGTGAAAATGAATACGGTGAGGCGGCGGACGCGGAACGAACATTCGTCAGGCGGCGCCGTCATCACCATGCGTGGCGGCGCGGCGCACGTGGCGCTGATCGCGACGCGTAATATGACCCGCTGGGGCCTGCCGAAAGGCGCTGTGATCGAGGGAGAGACCTCCGAGGCCGCGGCGCTGCGGGAAGTGCGCGAGGAGACCGGGCTCGAGGCGCGGATCGTCAAGCCGCTCGACACCATCGAATACTTCTTCCGCGCCGGCGACACGCTGATCCAGAAGCGCGTCGACTTCTACCTGATGGAGTACGTCGCCGGCGAGCTCGAGCCGCAGCTCAGCGAGGTCGACGCGGTCGAGTGGGTCGAGCTTTCGGCTGCGCTGCAGCGCGCGAGCTTCGAGTCGGAGCGGAAGCTTTTGCAGATGGCGCTGCAGGAGCTCGGCGTTTCGCCGTCGTCTTAGCCGGCGCCGGCGCCTTCTTCTTCGTCGCCGTCTTCTTCTTCTTCTCGTCTTCCGCCGCCAGCTTCGACGCGAGCGTCGGCACCTTCCGCGAGGCCGCCTTCCGGTTGCTCTGCCAGACGTTCTCCGGATTCACCTCGTCGATCGTCCGGTTCGACACGACCGACCGGGGTGCGACGGCGGTGATGTCCACCTGCTCGTTCGCGAACTCGTCGCGGTGCTTGAGCAGCAGCCACTCGTTGCCCTTGTCGGAGCCCGACTTTCCCCGGATCTTCACCAGCGCCCACTCGCCGAACATCTTCTTCCCGTACATCCGGAAGGTGAGCTTGCCCGACTTCAGCGCTGCCACCGGATCGTCTCCCGGCTCGATGAACTCCCACTGCCCCTGGTCCCAGATGATCACGTTCCCGGCGCCGTAGTTGCCCGCCGGGATGACCCCCTCGAACGCCGCGTAGTCGTACGGGTGGTCCTCGGTCATCATCGCCAGGCGGCGCACCGCCGGGTCGTACGACGGCCCTTTCGGCACCGCCCACGACTTGAGCACCCCCTCCATCTCCAGGCGGAAGTCGTAGTGGAGGTGGGAGGCCTGATGCTTCTGGATGACGAAGATCGGCCCCTTCGCGAGCTTCTTCGTCCGTCCCGCCGGCTCCGGCGTGTCGCCGAAGTCGCGCATCTGTTTGTACTTCTTCAGAAGGTCGGGCATATCCGCGCAGCCTGCCTCGTGGCATACTCTGCATGCCGTGTTCCCGCGCCGGGATGGTCCGAAGTAACCTGTTTAGAAGAACTTAGCAAACCCACGGAACCGTTCTTGCAGAGGAGGCCGTCCGGCTCAGTATGTCTCAAAACATCCGGCGCATGCTTTGGGCGGCCTTCCTCGGCCTGACCCTCCTCACCGCGGCCGCGGTCGTGCTCACGATCGTCATCCTGCGGCTCGAGCAGCGCCATGAGAACGAGATCATCCGCGAGGAGCGCCCGCTCCTCGACGCCGTGCGGGTGATGGACGAGTCGATCGCCACGATGGTGTCGGCCAGCCGCGGCTTCTCGATCAGCGGCCAGACGGCCTTCGAGCAGCAGTACGCGGACGCCGTCCGCGCGTTCGGCACCGGCGTCTCCCTCGCCTCCGAGCGGGTGCGCAACAAGCGCGACGCGGAGATGATCCAGCAGTTCGAGCGGCACTTCGGCGAGACGAAGGCGAAGACCGACGAGCAGATGGCGCTCTCGCGCGAGGGGCGCCGCGACGAGGCGCAGCGGCTGATGCTCGAGACAGCGACGCTCCGCCGCACTGCTCCCGACTACGCCGGCATCATCTCCGACCGCATCCGCAGCGGCCAGGCGGATGCGCTCGACCGCGTCTCCCTCACCCGGCAGTGGGTGATGATGGCGATGGTCTTCGGCGGCCTGGCCATCATCGTCCTCGCCGCCGTCGCCGCCGTGCGCATCGAGCAACTGCTCGGCACCTCGATCACCCGTCAGGTGAAACGCACCGAGGCGATGATCGCCGGCATGTCGGACGGCGTGCTGCTCGTCGACGGCGAGGGGCGAACGGTGTTCATCAACCCCGCCGGCCAGCGCCTGCTCGGGAGATCGGACGTCGGCGTGCCGATCACCCGCCAGTCGGAGGTGTACCGCCTGCGCGACGAGCATGGACGGCCGCTCGACCCGCAGGAGCTGCCGGCCGCACAGGCGCTCTCCACCGGCCGTCCGGTGCACGACGTCACGATCCTGATCGCGCGGGAGCAGGCAGACCGCGTCGCCGTCTCCATGAGCGCCACGCCGCTCCACGAGGAGGGGCGCACCACCGGCGTCGTGGTCACGTTCCGCGACATCACGGAGCGCCGCTTCTTCGAGGAGCAGATGCAGTTGCAGGCGAACCGCGCGCAGATCCTCGCCGACGCCGGCGCCTTCTTCTCCAGCAACATCGACCCGACCTGGGTCACGCAGGCCATCGCGGAGCGGACCGCGGAGGTCCTCGGCGACTGGTCTGCCGTCATCCTGCGCAACGCCGACTCGAAGGAGCTGAGCGTCGCCTCGATCTACCACCGCGACATGACCTCCCTCGGCCTGGCCTGGTCGTACATCTACCGCCAGCCGCTCCTCGTCGGCGAGGGCATCATCGGCCAGGTCGTCTCCACCGGCTACCCATCGCTCACCACGAACGTGCGCGGCCTCTCCGACACCACGAATCCCGGGACGTACCACCCGTCGCCGGTGAAGCTCGCCTCGCTCCTCATCCTGCCGCTGCGCACGCGGCGCGAGATGATCGGCGCGCTCATCATCGCCGCCAACGACCCGGAGCGGGCGATGACGGACGACAAGCTGCCGCTCGCGGAGGTGCTCGCCGAGCGCGCCGCGCTGGCGATCGAGAACGCGAAGCTCTACACCGAGCAGGTCGAGGCGCGGCGCAAGGTGGAGGACCTCTCGCGGCTCAAGGACGAGTTCCTCTCCATCGCCTCGCACGAGCTGCGCACGCCCGTCACCTCGATCAAGGGCTACACGCAGCTCGCGAAGATGCTCATTCGCGAGAACGACCTCAGTACCTCCGAGGAGTATCTCGACATCGCGCTCGACCAGATCGACCGCATGTCCCGCCTGATCCTCGAGCTGCTCGACGTGTCGCGCATCGAGACCGGCCGTCTCGAGATCCGCCGCGAGCCGATCTCCTGGTCCCACTTCGTGCGCGACGTCGTGCATCGTCACCACACCGCGGTCAGCGACCGCCGCTTCCACGTCAGCGTCAATGCCGACGACAAGGTCGTCACCGGCGACCGCGACCGCCTCGAGCAGGTCCTCGGCAACCTGCTGGAGAACGCCGTCAAGTACTCACCCGACGGCAGCGACGTGACTGTGACCGTCGAGGATCGCGGCGACTCGCTCGTCACCGCGGTGTGCGACCGCGGCATCGGCATTCCGGCCGACGAGCTGGGGCAGGTCTTCGAGCGCTTCCACCGCGGCCGCCAGGTGTCATCGACGAACTACGGCGGCCTGGGGCTCGGCCTCTACATCACCAAGCAGATCATCGAGCGCCACGGCGGCGCGATCTGGGTGGACAGCAAGGAAGGGCAGGGCACCACGTTCTTCTTCTCGCTCCCGGTCTCCGTCGAGCCGGCCGTCGTCGCCGCGCAACCGGCGACGCAGGGCGCCGCACAGACGTAACTACCACGTGATCCTCGCCTCCGCCCTGGTTCTCGAGCTCGTCCGCCACTCGCTCACCGGCACGCACTGCAGGTACCGCGAGTACGTCAACGACGTCCCGACCGACACGTATGTGACGCGCCCGTGCGACTCCCTGGAGCGACGGGCTCTCAGCCCGTCGTCGGTGCCGGGCTGGAGAGCCCGGCAGTCCAGAGAGGACCGCATCGTCAACGGACGCCTCGTCCGCCGGGAGATCGTGCACGAGTCGGCGCTGCGTCCGTTCGCCCACGACTACGACGCCGCGACGGGGGAGCTCGTGCAGCGCATCCCCCTCTTCTACAACGCCACCGCGCGCGTCTTCGACCCTAACCCGGTCGTCGCCCTCAACGACCCTAATCTGCAGGACCGCAACGACTCCGCGCTCGCCGTTCCCGAGCAGGCGTACGACCTCGTGCACATCGACACCGCCGTAAGCGGTCCGCTGCGCACCGCGCACGGCGTCATCGTCGACCGGCAGCCGCCCGGCGTGCCGCCCACCGCCTCCGCGCCGGTGCTCTTCTTCAACCGCGAGCAGGACGAGTTCGAGGACGTGAACGCCCTCTTCCACGTCGACCGCACGCAGCGTTACCTGCAGTCCCTCGGCTACACGGGAGAGCGGAGCATCGCCCCCTACGCAATCGAGATCGACACGCATGCCGCGAGCGGGGACGACAACTCCTTCTTCCTGCCGTCGCAGACGCGCATCGGCTACGGCGCGCTGCACTTCGGCGAAGGGGGCACCGACGACGCGGAGGATGCCGACCTGGTGGTGCACGAATACGGGCACGCGCTCGTGGAGTGGATCGCGCCGGGAACGTACTCCGGGCCGTTCACCAGCGAGTCGCGCGCGCTCGGCGAAGGCATCTGCGACTACCTCGCCTTCTCGCAGCACGTCGCGCAGCGCGTCCAGTCGGGCCGCGATCCCTTCTGCTTCGCCGACTGGGACGCCCGCTGCTGGGAGGACGATCCGTCGCAGGGTTGCGTGTATCCGCCCGGCAGCGACTGCCTCCGCCGCCTCGACAGCACGCGCACCATGGCCGACTACGAGCGGCTCCAGGGCGCCGGCGTCGAGCACCGCAACGGCACGATCTGGTCGTCGGCGCTGCGGGAGCTCCACCAGCAGCTCGGCAAGACGGTGACCGACACGATCGTCTTCGAGTCGATCTTCGACACGCCGCCGCATCCGACGTTCGCCGTCGCCGCGCGCCGCCTCCTGGAGGCGGACCGGCTGCTCTACGGCGGCGCGCACGCCGCCGTCATCTGCGACGCCATGACCGCGCGCGGCATCCTGGGCAGTTGCGACGGCGAGCCGCGCGGCGAGCTGACGCTCTTCCAGAGCACCGACCGCGGCCTCCTCATCCCCGACGCCATCCCCACCGGTGCGACGTCGCGCATCACCATCACCGACCCGCGCGCGATCGAGCGCATCGCCGTCCGCGTCGACATCGAGCACCGCACGCGCGGCGACCTGCGGCTGGAGCTCGTCGCGCCGGACGGCACGATCGTCGTGCTGCAGCAGACCTCGAACGAGGTCACGTCCGGCATCCACACGACGTTCGGCCTGACCGCGGCGTCGCTCGACTCGCTCGACGTCCTGCGCGGCCGCGGCGCTGCCGGCACCTGGCAGCTCATCGTGCGCGACCTGCGCACGCTCGACGTGGGGCGGCTGCTCTCGTGGGGCCTCCTCATCCAGTTCGCCGGCGACGCGCCGCTGACGGTGCGGCCGCGCGGCGACCGCGCGCAGATGATCCCGGCGGTCGCGCACCTCTTCGGGATCGGCGCGACGCCGTTCGCCTCCGACGTGCGCATCGCCAACCCGCACGCCACGCGCGAGACGGCCACGCTCATCTTCACCCGCAGCGGCGAGGACGGCCGCACGCGCTTTTCCGCGATCGACGCGGTGCTGGAGCCGGGACAGACGCTCGCCTTCGACGACGTCGTCTCGAGCGCCTTCCACACCGCCGGCAGCGGCTCACTGGAGGTGCTCGGCGACGTGGTGGTGATGAGCCGCACGTACGCCACCACCGCCGCCGGCACGATGGGGCAGCAGATCCCGCCGAACCTCGAGACGACCGTCGTCGGTGGGCGCAAGCTCCACGTCGCCGCGCTCGGCGTGGGCGACCGCCGCGTCAACGCCGGCGTCGTCGAGACGGGGGGTGGGTCGGGCGTCGTGTTCGCCGGCGACCGCGATCTCACGATCGCGCCGTACAGCCACGTGCAGTTCCCGCTCGACGCGACCTCGATGCAGGTCATCGTCCGCAGCGGAGACGCGCGGGTGGCGGCCTACCTCTCCGAGATCGACAACCGCACGAGCGATCCGATGTTCATCCCGGCCGTGATCCTCCCCGGCGACAACCGCCTCGTCGTCGCGCCGGCGGCGAGCACGCGCGGTCTCAACGCGTGGACCAGCGACGTCTGGCTGGAGTCGTTCAACGACGGTATGAACGTGCCGGTCGCCGCGTTCGGCGACGGCGCCGCGGTGCACCGCGATCTCTTCGTCGGCGGCCGCGTCGTCCACCAGGACATCCTCGGCACCGTCTTCGGCGGCGCGCTCGAGATCGCGGCGGTGCGGCTCTTCCTGCCGCCGGGAGCAATGGCCTGGTCGCGCGTGCGCACCGACGGGATGAGCCAGTTCATCCCCTTCCTCGATCCCAACGGCCCCGCGGTGCAGGAGCTCGTGTTCATCGAGACCGAGAACGGCTACCGCACGAACATCGGCATCGTCTCCGACGCGCCGGCGATCGCGGAGGTGGTGATCTACGACGCCGCGGGAGCCGAGGTGACGCGGACGACGCTCGCGACCGGCGGCGGAGTCGCGCAGACCGCGGTGTCGCGGCGGGTGGTGAACGGGCGGGCGACCGTGCGCTTCCTGGCGGGACGCGGACGCGCCTACGCCTCGCTCATCGACAACCGCACCGGCGACGCCACGTACGTCCCCGGACAGTGATCGTGTATCCTTCGCCCGCCATGTCAGAAGACTTGCTGAGGCAGGCGCCCGTGCAGGCGCAGCCGGAAGCGCAGTCGCTGGCGCAGCTCCCGCTCAAGATCCTCGACGAAGTGATCCGGCAACTGCGCAGCACGCGCAACGACATCATCCGCTTCGGCGTCTGGAACGCGCGGAACCTCACGGACGACGACTTCAACAAGACCGACGACCGCAAGCTCCTCGGCTACTTCCGGCAGGATCTCCTCGAGACCCGCTTCCTCTCCAAGGGGCGGCGCATCGACCTCGTGCAGCTCTGGCGCTGGTTCGACGACCAGATGAGCGGCGTCGAGCCGCTGCTGATCGGCGACGAGGAGATCTTCCTCAACATCCAGGACAAAGACCTCGAGAAGGTGCGCAAGCGCATCGCCGAGATCGACAGCTTCCTCCCCGCGCTGCGCAGCGACGACCTCGAGCAGTTCCGGCGCGTGAAGTACAAGCTGCGCCGCACCGTCATGCGCCTCACGTACGACCTCCACCACATCTTCAAGCGGCTGGAGAAGTACCGGAAGAACATCTTCATGGCGCGCGGTGGCGGCATCGAGCGCGAGCGCGTGCCCCTCGAGGCAGTGGCCGAGATCCCCGAGCCACCGCCGATCGACGATCACGACCACGACGACGCCTAAATCTCCGTCTCCGTCGTGACCCCCTCCTCCACCGTCACCTGCTTGCTGTCGAGCACCACGTCGTTCGCTCCCAGCAGGAGGAGCGTGTACGTGCCCGGCGCCACGTGCGCGATCGTCGTCGTGCCGGCCAGCAGGTTGCGCCACGGCAGCGGGTTGCTCTCGCGGAGATAGGGGATGCCGTTCGCGTCGATGAGGCGGACGCGGAGGCGCTCCGTATGCCGCGAGCGGATGTTCAGCGTGCCGCCCGGCGTCAGGCGCACCACCTCCGTCCCCGGCGACTGGATGCGGACGTTCAGCGGCGCGTAGAGGTTCGCATCGACCGACGCCGAGAACGTGCCGGCGGCGAGCGGCAGCTTGATCTCCGTCTTCTCGCCGCCGCCCCACATGATCGGCGCGCCGTAGACCAGTTGCCCCTGTAAGTCGAAGACGTTGACCATCGCGCTGATCGGCTGACCGCTCCGCGCGTCGATCACGCGCAGCGTCACGCCGGCAGTCCGGGTCAGCTTCAGTTCCAGCCCATCGCGCCCCGCCTCGGTCACGCTCAGGTCTTCCGTCACGGTCCCCAGGCCGTCGCCCGAGGCGGAGATCACGTACGCGCCCGCCGGCACCGCGTCGATGATGAACGTCCCGGCCGTGTCGGTGGTCGCCCCCCGCTGCAGCATCCGGAAGACCTCCGTCGGATTCTTGAGGCGGAGTTGCACGGTGGCGCCGGAGAGCGGCGCGCCGTTCGCCGCGTCGACCACCCTCCCGCTGAGCGTGCCGGTGCGGTAGTCGATGTCGAACGTGTCCGACCCCCGCACCAGGTGCGTGGTGTGGTACGGGCTGTAGCGCTGCATGTCCATGACGTAGACGTTGTATTCGCCTTCCTGGACGCCGGTGACCGAGTAGACGCCGCTCTCGTCGGTCGTGGCCGAGGCATTCGCCTGCGCGCGCGAGCCGGGGCGCGGCACGAAGAGGACGTTCGCGTTCGGCAGCGGCGCACTGTTGCGCGTCACCCGGCCGCGGATGGTGATGTCGTTGCTGAACGCGATGTCGACGCTCTGCGAGCCACCTTCCGGCACCTCGATGGTCTGCCAGCCGGAGGAGCGGCGCGTCGTGAAGTCGCGCGAGGCGACGGTCGCGGAGATCTGGACCGTGCCCGAGGGCGCTCCCTCCATCCGGAACGCGCCGCTTGCATCGACGCTCGCGCTGGCGGAGTTGCGGCCTGCCCGCGCGTCGACCGTCGTGTTCGCGTACTCCTGCGGCGACAGCCCGGTCACCCGCCCGGTGATCACCGCCCCCGACCGCATCACGATGCGCACCGGGGCGCCGCTGCCGATCTCGACGTCCTCGAGCACCCCCTCGCCGACGCCCGACTTGCGCGCGGAGAAGCGGTAGCGGCCCGGCGTCATCCCCTCCATCTCGAAGACGCCGTTCGCGTTCGTGCGCGCGCTCTCCCCCGACCATCCGGAGCCGCCGGCCTGCACGTACGCCTCCGCGACCGGCGCGCCCGACTCCGTCACGACCGTGCCGGTGACCCGCTGCCCGGCGGCGAGCTGCACGTCGAGCCTCGTCTCCCGCCCCTTCAGCGTCACGTCCTTCGAGGCGGAGAGGTACTTCGGATGGGAGAAGGTGACGGACTCCTCCCCTGCCTGCAGCGCCTCCAGCGTGTACTCGCCGTTGGCGTCGGTCGTCGCCGACATCTCCATTCCCCGCATGGCGAACGCGCCGCCGGTCGACGGCTCGAGACGCACGCTGACGTCGCTCAGCGGCGAGCCGTTCGGTCCCGTCACGCGGCCGGTGAGGCGGATGCCGGCGTCGAGCTGCAGCTCCACGTCGCTCAGCGTCTTCCCCTCTTCGACGGTGACGTTGAGGTTGCCGCTGGCGTAGCCGGGCGCGTTCGCCACCACCGTCATCGCGCCGGGGGGGACGTTCTCCAGCGTGAACGAGCCGTCGTCGCTCGTGAAGTCGCGCAGTTGCGGCGGCGCCATGCTGATCATCCCGCCGCCGCCGCGCGACATCGAGATCCCCGCCTGGAACTGCGTCAGCGGCTTGTTCGTCGCCTTGTCGACGACCCGGCCGGTGATCCTTCCTCCGCCCGGAAGCTGCACGACGACGTCGCGCGACGGCGCGGTGAGGCTGCGGCGCTCGGCGATGAACTCGTCCTCCTTCCGCAGCATGACCATTACCGGACCGGCGGCGAGGCCGGAGAGGGTGAACGAGCCGTCCGGACCGGTCGTCGCGCTGGCCTCCATGCCGGGGCTGAAGACGTTCAGGATCGCGTTCTCCACACCTTTGCCGCCGCGCACGACGCGTCCGGTGATCTCGCTGGCGGGATCGAGCGTCGTGTCGACGGTCGTGGCGGAGGGGTTGATGCCCTGCGCGCGGACGAGCTTCGGCGCGTAGCCCTCCCGCCGGAACGAGAAGTCGTACGTCCCTTCCTTGAGCCGCATCGAGAACGTGCCGTCCGAGGCGGTGCGCACCACGTCCTCGTCCCCGTCGCTGTCGGCCATGATGATCGTCCGCATGAACATCCCCCCGCGTCCCGGCTCCGCCTCGTTCGCGGTGACGGCGACGCCGGAGAGCGCCGTGCCGTCGGGACCGGTGACCTTGCCGCTGACGGCGATGCCGCTGGGGATGGTCAGCACGACGCCGCCCTTGCGCTCGCCCGCGGTGAGGCGAAGCTGCTCGCTCGTCGCATTCGGGAAACCGCGCTTCGCCGCCCGCAGCGTCAGCGGCTGGTCGGCCGGCACGCGCCTGCTGAATCGTCCGTCCGGACCGCTGACAACCGTCGAACCGGGAGTGAAACGCATGCGGAAGCCGCGGCGGAACGGATCGCCCGCCGGCTGGTCGGTTACGACCGCCGCGGCGACCGGGAGCCGCTCCTCGTTCATCACCACGCCGCTGACGCGCGCGAGCTGCGTGAGCGTGAAGTCGCGCACCGCCTGCTGCCCCGCGGCGGCGGTGCTCTCCCCGTCGCCCGCTTCGTAGGCCGGATGGTCGGTCACGACGGTGTACGAGCCGGCGGGGACGGGGATGGAGTACGCCCCCTTCGCATCGGTCTCCGCGACCAGCAGCCCTTCGGCGCCGCCGGAGCGCATCTGCGTTGCGCTCACGAGCGCGCCGGCCACCGGCACCCTGCTGCCGGCGTCGAGGACGCGGCCCGCGATCGTCGCCGCCTTCATCAGCCGGAGCGTCTGCGTGGCCTCTTTCGAGAAGGTGACGCCCGCGACGAGCGCCTCTTTCCGCGCGGTGAGGCTCGTCCAGCGCGACGGTGCGTGCGCGATCGTGAACGTCCCGTCCTCGCCGCTCTCTGCCAGCGGCCACCCGTCCAGCGACACCTCGGCGCCGGCGACCGGCGTCTTCCCGTCCGGACCCACCACCCGGCCGCTGACCTTGATCCCGTTGGAGAGCGTGCGGTGGAAATCGCGCTCGGCGAGCGTCTGCCGCCACTCGACCCGCTTGTCGTCGATGGCGTAGCCGGGGTGGACGACGGTGATGCGGCGAATGCGCTTCGGATCGCCCGCCGGGTACCGCCCCTGCTCGTCCGTCTTCGCCACCACCTCGGTCGTCCCGTACGTGAGGATCACCGTCGCCCCCGCGACCGGCTTGTTGTTGCCGGAGACCACCGAGCCGGTGCGCGCCGCGTTCGCCTGCAGCACGAGCGCGCCCGCCTCTTCGTCCCGCTCCACGCGGCGCGACGTCGGGGCGTAGCCGTTCGCCGTCACCCGGAGCGTTACGACCGGCTGCTTCGGCGACTCGAGCGAGAACGCGCCCTTCGCGTCCGTCTGCACGAACGCGAGCGGCACCGCCTCCGGATTCTCGGACAACAGGCGGAGCCGCTGCGCGGCGCGGGGCTCGTGCGCGTGGATCGAGACGCGCGCGCCGGCGATCGGTGCGCCCTCGCCGGTCATCACCGTCCCGGTGATGGCGGAGAACGCGGGCAGCGCGAGGAGGGAGAGGCAGAGGAGAACGCCCAGTCGACGTGTCATGTCGACATATTGGACGTCACAAGCGGCGAAAGGTTCCACCGCGGGCCGGGCGGCGCGAATCGCGGCGCCGACGGGACGCGTGCGCAATCACCGTTTGTGCGCGCGGAACAGGCGTTTGCGCATGCGCAAATCACGTTTGCGCACGCGCAGCAGGGCATTGCGCACGCGCAAACCACTGATGCGCCAGCACAAAGGACGTTTGCGCGCGGACAAAAAGCGTTTGCGCCGGCGCAAGTGCGGTTTGCGCACGAACAATTGCCCGTTGCGCACGCGCAAAACGGCTTTGCGCAGCGGCGCCCGGCCCGCCGCGGCGCTCGTGGCACAATCCCAGTTAGTGACCCCCGTCCGGCTCCCCATCCTCCTCCTCGCCCTGCTCGCGTTTCCCCTTTCCGCGGCCACGTTCACCGTCACCACGACCGAGGACGCGGGCGCCGGGACGCTGCGCCAGGCGATCCTCGACGCGAATGCCGCCGGCCCGGGGCCGCACACGATCGCCTTCAACATCGACTCGGGCGGCCTGCAGACGATCAGGCCGGAAAGCCCGCTGCCGGTCGTCACCGCGACGCAGACGCTGCTCGACGCCACCACGCAACCGGGATACGGCGGCGCGCCGGTCGTCGAGCTCTCCGGCCCGTCCGGCGGTCCCTACGGCCTGACGATCGACGGAGCGGGGTCGCGGGTCCAGGGCTTCGCGATCAACGGCTTCAACGGCGCGGGCGTGTACGTCACCGCGCCCGACGTCGACGTGATGAACAACTACATCGGCCTCGCGTCCGACGGCACGACGCCGCGACCAAACTTCCGCGGCATCCTTTGCATCGAGGGCTGCAGCGCCATCGAGATCGGCAGCCCGGCGGGCAACGACCGGAACGTCATCAGCGGCAACGTCACCGGCATCTTCATCGCCGAGGCGCTGTCCAACAACAGCATCCGTTCGAATTTCATCGGCACCGACGCGACCGGGACGCTCGCCCGCGGCAACTACATCGGCGTCGACTGGTTCGTGTCGAAAGGCCGCATCGGTGACTCCGTCGCCGTCGGCGGGAACGTGATCTCCGGCAACTCGCAGTACGGCGTCGTGGTGACCGGCGTCAACGCCGGCACGAGCGTCGGTCACAACCTCATCGGCATCGCCGTCGACGGTGTGACGCCCCTCGGCAACGGGTACGACGGCGTGATGCTGTACTCGTCCGGCGCCTCGGTCAGCCAGAACGCGATCGCCTGGAACGGCGGGCACGGCGTCTTCGTCGCGGGAGGACCGGGGCACGACCGGAACACGATCCGCGCGAACAACATCCACTCGAACCACCTGTTCGGCATCTCGCTCGGCGGCCAGAGCCCCGTCCCGAACGACGCCGCCGACACCGACACCGAGCACGCGAACAACCTGCAGAACTATCCCGTGCTGACCTCCGCGGTCTGGAGCGGCGGGACGCTGAACGTCCGCGGAAAGCTGAACAGCACCCCCAACACCACGTTCCTCATCGACTTCTACTCGAACACCGCCTGCGACCCGAGCGGCTACGGCGAAGGCGAGAAGTGGCGCCACACGGCCGAGGTCACGACTGCCGCGAACGGCGACGCCACGATCAACGTGACCTACGCCGATCCCGGCACCGGCTTCATCACCGCCACCGCGACGAGCCGTGTCGAAGGCAACACCTCGGAGTTCTCGCAGTGCCGCGTCGTGACGAATGCGCTCGCGAGCTCCGTGCAGTTCTCCGACGCCACGGTCGAGGTGCTCGAAACGGACGGCTTCGCGACCGTCACCGTCACGCGCAGCGGCAGCTCCGCCGGCCCGGTGACCGTGCAACTGGCGATCGGCCACGGCACCGCGTCCGTCCCCGGCGACTACCTCCCGCCGGCCACCTCGCTCCTCGTCTGGAACGACGGCGACAGCGCGCCGAAAACCATCGAGATCCCGATCGTGACGGACGACCTGTACGAGCCGCCCGAGGAGTTCTTCGTCGAGCTGCGCAACGCCACCGGCGCCACCCTCGGCGCCGTCACCTTCGCCACCGTCACGATCGAGGAAGACCTCAGCGGTCCCGCCCTGGCGACGGATCTGTCGGTCTGGATCTCGACGCGGTCGACCGTCGCGGCGCAGGGCGAGACGGTCTCGTACGAGGTCATCGCCATCAACCATGGTCCGAACAACGCGACCGGCCCCACCGTCACCATCACCCTGCCGCCGCAGCTCCTCTTCCAGAGCATCCACCCGCCGCTCGGCTGGTCGTGCACGACACCCGCGGCCGGCGCCAACGGCACCATCACCTGCACGAGCGCCGTCCTGCCTTTTGCAAACGGCTCGTCCGCGCAGTTCCTGCTCGTCACCAGCGTCGCGTTCGACGCGGCCGGGACGATCCTGACCGCGGCGTCGGTATCGCATGCCGGCACCGACCCCGATCCAACGAATTCGACGGCGACGTCCGAGGCGACGGCGGTGCAGGGCACCACGGCCGACCTCTCGGTCACGAAGACCACCACCACCGCGCGCGCGGCGGCGGGCAGCGCGTTCACCTACACCATCACCGTTACGAACAACGGACCCGACACCGCTTCGATGGTGACGCTGACGGACGTGCTGCCGGCGCAACTGCAGTACGTCTCGCGGGTCGTCACGACGACGATGGGCGCCGACCTCCACTGCGACACTCCCGAGGTGGACCGGAACGGCACCGTCACCTGCACGGCGTCGTCGCTGGCGCCCGGCGCGACGGCGACGTTGCTGCTCCATGTCCGCGCCGCGGAAAACGCCACGTCGGGGAGCGTGACGAACACGGCCACCGTCACCTCGCCGACGGCCGACCCCGACGGCGCCGACCGCTCCGCGACCGCAACGCGCGTGGATCTCGTCGCGGGCGCCGATCTCGCGGTCGACAAGCACACGACCACGACCAGCGCGCGGCCGGGGACGGTCTTCGACTACACGCTGTCGATCCAGAACACCGGTCCCAGCACGGCGACCGACGTCGTGCTGACGGACGTCCTGCCCGCCGGTCTCCTCTTCGAGTCGATCGGCGCGGCGGCAGGCTTCACCTGCACCACTCCCGCCGCCGGCACGAACGGCACCATCACCTGCACCGCGACGTCGTTTCCCTCGCCGCGCGTGGCCGCGTTCACGTTGCGCGTCCGCGTCGCCCCCGACGCGCGGTCGGGCAGCGTCACGAACAGTGTGACCGCCACGAGCTCGACGCTCGATGCCGACAACGCCGACAGGACCGACGCCGCGCAGCCGGTGACGCTCGAGGCTCCGGCCGGCACCGAACGCCGCCTCGCTCCCGGCGCCGCGGCGCCGTGGGTGGCGCAGACGGCACCGCAGGTGGCGACGACGGACCAGAACGCCCTCGCCGTCTGGCGCGAGGGCGCCGTCCCGTTCGCGCAGGGCGGCACGGCCGCGATTCGCGCCGCGCTCTTCCGGCCGGACGCGGACGGGCAGACCCTGATCGACTTCGCCGCGCCTGCAGCGGGAACCGACGTCGCCCATCCCGCCGTCGCCGCCGCGCACGATCGCTATCTCGTGGTCTGGCGCGAGTCGAAAGGCTCGCAGGGGCGGGTCCTCGCGCGCCGTCTGCGCGTCGACGGCACGTTCGTCGACGCCGAGCCGCTGGTGCTCGATACGGGAAACCCCGTGGGGTGCTGCACCGACATCGGCGATCCCAAGCCGGCCGTCGCATCGGACGGACGCGACTTCTTCGTGGCCTGGGTCTCGGCCACGCACCAGGTCCGCGGCCTGGTGGTGCCGGACGAGGGACCGGTTGCCGGTCCGCCGGCGGTGATTTCGCGCGAGGCCGACACCCGCGTCCGCGGCCACCACGATCTGGAGGTCGTCTGGACGTCGGCGATGTACGTCGTGGTCTGGCTCGACCGCGTCCTGCACGTCGCGCCGGAGCCACAGCCGTTCGTCCTCCGCTACGCCCGCGTCACCGCGCAGGGCCTGCTGCTCGACGCTCAGTTGAGCAACTCGATTGCCGGTCCGGCGTTCAGCTCGATCACCGCCACGTCACACCCGGACGGCGCGGCGATCGCGGTCGACTACGACGAGGCAGAAGAGCCGCGGTTCCGCCGCTGGTGCGTCGGCGTGCTGCTGCTCACGCCGGGAGGCGAGCCGGGCGCCGCCCGCTCCCTCCGCTGCGACAACGCCCCAGGCCCGGTGACGGCGCCCGCAATTCACTCGACGCTCGTCCCCGTCGCGCGCGGCTTCGTCCTGGTGCAACCCGGCCGCCGCTACCTCCCGCCGTTCACCGACGTCCAGATCCGCACGTCCGTGGCCGACGAAGCCCTGACCACCCTCTCCGACCCGACGGCCCTCGGCATCGCCGGCCGCGAAGTGGCCGCCGCCAACTGGCAGGGCGCGCCGCTCCTCATCTACAACCGCCTCGACCGCGACGCCGCCGGCACGACGGTTCCCCGCCTCTTTGCGCTGCTGATGAGAGGCGGTGGGCGGGGACGAACGCGGTCGGTGAGGCACTGACGGCGGTTCCTCGGAGTTCCTCGGCGTTCCTCGGCGTTCCTCGGGGGACGGCGGCGCGGAGCAACTCTTCACTCCGAGGAACCCCGAGGAACCCCGAGGAACTCCGAGGAACTCAGAAAAGATCCCGCACCAGCACAAACCCCTTCATCGCCGCCACCGTCGCCGGCGACACCTCGTTCAAAAACCAGGTAAGCGCCTCGACCGTCGCCGGCGGGATCGCGTATCTGGTCACGAACTGCACCTCCGCCTCGCGGTGCGGGCCGCCGGGTTGTTCGCCGAAGATGTCGCCGACGGCGCTCTCGTTCGGGTTCACCACCGTCGCGCGGACGCCGGCGTCCGCGAAGACCGCCGCGAAGAGGTCTTTCCGGTAGCCGTAGTGCGTGCAGGCGAGGCAGGCGACGACCGGCGCGCCGGGGTGCTGCATCTTGCCGATGGCGGCGTTCACCCACCCGCGGATCTCCGCGGCCGTTCTCGTCCCCTCCCGATCCTCCGAGATCGTGTCGGCGAGCCCTGGGCAGGCCTGGCTGACGATGCGCGACGGCTCCACTCCCGCCGCCACGAGCAGCCGGGGGTACTCGCCGGCGTCGATGGTGGTCTGCGTCCCGAAGACCATCGCCACGCTCTCCGGATCGGCTTCGAGCGCGCGCAGCAGCAGCTCCGCGCCCGTCTCGACGATGCCTTTCACCGGAATCGCCGCGCCGCGAACGTACGGCGTGTCCGGCAGCAGCACCGAGAGCGTGTTGCAGGCGACGTAGATGGCGTCGGGCGCGAAGCGGGCGGTGACGTTCGTGAGGAAGCGATCGAACGTCTCGATCTTCACCTCGCGCGACGGCATGGAGTTGTAGCCGTAGTCGTTCTCCGGCGCCGCGTTCGCGAACGTCAGCCGCACCGGCTCGCGGAAGCCGTGCGTGCGCACGAACGGTTCCGCGTACGCCACTACCGAGAGACCGCCGACTCCCGAGTCGGTAATGAGGATGTGCGTCATCCGAGCTCGAACCCGCCCGTCATCAGGTCGATGAGGATCGGCACATGCCGGTCTTTGAGCGTGTACAGCGACGCGTCCTCCAGCTCCAGCGTCACGAGGTTCAGCCCCCGCTCGCCCGCCCAGGTCCCCATCGAGCCGGGCGTCGGGTAGCCGATCTCGGTCAGGAAGGGGAGCGCGCAGCGGTCGGCGAGCTTCCGCCCGAGGTGCGAGGCGCCGGAGTCGTCGACGCAGGCCAGCGCCGAGTGGAGGCTGACCACCGCGCGCGGCTTCAGCCGCTCCAGCAGCGCGAGCAGCGCGACCGTCTCCGGCTCCGACGCGGCGGCCGCCCCGGGGCTCAGCGCGATGTCGCGCGCGTCGTTCGCGCGGCTCTTGTAGCAGACCGGGTCGGGGCTCCAGTTCGACGTCGGGAAGTTGCGGTTCAGGTCGACGCCACGGGCGTTGCCGCGCGTTCCGCGGAGCATCCCGTCGGGGTTGCCGCAGAGGATCACCGCCGCCCGTAATTCACCGGTCGGGATGCACCGCAGCGCTTCCGAGACGGCGACCGTCGTCTCCGACTCATCGCCGTGAATGGCCGCGAGCACCACCAGTTCGGCGCTGCCGCTCTCCGGCAGATACACCGACAGCGGAACGCCCTCCAGTGAGGAGCCGTACCTCTCGCATGCGTGACGGATCACGCCTCGATCGCGCCGCTCGACCAGCTTCATAGCAGCTTGTCCGGCGTGATCGGCAGATCGCGCACCCGTCTTCCCGTCGCATGGAACACGGCATTCGCAATCGCCGCGGGGATGCCCACCATTCCCAGCTCCCCCATCCCCTTCACGCCGAGCGGATTCACGACCTTGTCGTCCTCCTCCACGAACATCGTCTCGATCGCGTGCACGTCGGCGTTCACCGGCACGTGGTAGTGCTGCAGGTTCGGGTTCATGATCCGGCCGAAGCGGTGGTCGATCTCGGTCGCCTCCTGCAGCGCCATGCCGATGCCCCAGACCACGCCGCCGATCTCCTGGCTGTGCGACGCCTTCGGGTTGATGATCCTGCCGCACGCCGTGACCTCGATCGCGCGCGTGACGCGGACCGTGCCGAGGTCGGGGTCGACCTTCACCTCCACGAACTGCGCGCCGTGCGCGAGGAGCGCGTACTTTTGCCGCTCGGGCGACGGCTTCGATTCGAACGTCTCGGTCAGCTCCGTCAGGCCGTTGCGCTTCATGACGTCGGCGATGCTGACGAAACGCGACGCGTCGCTCTTCAGTTGCAGGCGGCCGTCGAGCATCTCCACGTCCGCGGCGGCGGCTTCGCGCAGCGGAGAGCTGGCGTCCTGATTCGCGAGCGCGAGCAGCCGCGCCGTGACGGCCAGCGCCGCCCCCATCACCGCCGACCCGACGCTCGACGTCGTCTGCGAGCCGCCCTGCGACGGCGCGCGGGGGAACTTCGTGTCGCCGAGCTCGAACTGCACCTGCTCCGGACGGAGGCCGAGGTACTCGGCGGCGATCATGGTCATGACGGTGTAGGTGCCGGGACCGATGTCGCTCGTTGCGCTGGCGACGTGCGCGGTGCCGTCGGCGCGCAGCGTGATCCGGGCGCTGGCGTTCCGCTGGAACGCGCCCCAGACGCCGGTGGCCATGCCCCAGCCGACCAGCAGCCGCCCGTCGCGCATGGACCGCGGCTCGAACTTGCGGTCTTTCCAGCCAAACTTCTCGGCGCCGAGGCGGTAGCACTCCCGCAGCGCCTTGCTCGACCACGGCTTCCCGCTCACCGGATCGACCTCGGCGTAGTTGATCAGGCGCAGCTCGAGCGGGTCGATCTTCACCGCGTACGCCAGCTCGTCCATGGCGCATTCGAGCGCGAACATGCCGCTCACCGCCCCCGGCGCGCGCATCCAGGTCGGCGTATTGAGGTCGGTGTCGGTGATCTTCAGCGTCGCGGTGAGGTTCGGGCAGGCGTACACCTGCCGCGTGAAGTTGGTCGTGCCGTCGTTGAACTCCTCGAATGACGAGGTGTTGTGGACCGCCTCGTGGATCATCGCCGCGAGCTTTCCCGACGGCTCCGCGCCGAGGGCGACGCGCTGGACCGTGTACGGCCGGTAGCCGTGGCCGCTGTACATGTGCGTGCGCGTGTAGACGACCTTCACCGGCCGCTTCAGCTCGCGCGCCGCCATGGCGGTGAGGGCGGGGTAGTAGTTCGGCCGCAGCGACGACCCGAACGCGCCTCCGACGAACGGCGAGACGACGTTCACGTTCTCCTCCGGCACGCCGAACGCGGAGGCGAGATGCGCCCGCACGCCGTAGACGTCCTGCGTCTTGTCGAAGATGGACAGCCTGTCGCCCTGCCAGAAGGCGATCGCGGCGTGCGGCTCCATCGGGTTGTGGTGCTCGATCGGGATGCGGTACTCCGCCTCGACCTTCACCGGCGCCGTGCGCATCGCCTCCTCGGCGTTGCCGCGGGGGTTCGGCGGCGCCGCCCGCGGCGGGACGCGCGCTTTCCCCAGCCCCGCCTCGGTGTCGGTCATGTGCTTCTCCGCGGCGTACGTCACCTTCACCAGACGGGCGGCGTGCCGCGCCTGCTCGTACGTCTCCGCCACGACGAGGGCCACCGGCTGCCGGTTGAAGAAGATCCGGTCCGACTGCAGCGCGCGGAACGACTTGTCGCGCTCTTCCTGGTTGCCGCGCGGCGGCGCCTCTTCCGTCGAGGTCTTCGGCCCGAGCTTCGGCGTGTTGAGGTGCGTGAAGACGCGCACGACGCCCGGCGCCCCTTCGGCGTCCTTCGTGTCGAGGTTCTGGATCGTGCCCTTCGTGGCGGAGCTCAGGACGATGAAGCCGTACGCGAGGTTCGGCACCTGAAACTCCGCCGCGTACTTGGCCTTCCCCGTCACCTTCGCCACGCCGTCGACGCGGCTCATCTCTTTTCCGATGTATCTCGCCATCGTGATCTCCCGTTACGCCTGGCCGCTCGCACGCTTCAGCGCGCGAACGATGGCCCGCTTCCCCAGCTCGACTTTGTAGGCGTTGTGCTCGAGTGGCTTCGCATCGCGCAACGCCGCTTCCGCGGCGCGGCGGAAGCTCTCCTCGGTGGCCGGCTGTCCGGCGAGCGCCGCCTCCGCCTCGCGGCTCCGCCACGGCTTGTGCGCGACGCTGCCGAGGACGATGCGCGCCTGCCGGATCGTGCTGCCGCCGAGCTCCAGCGCCGCCGCGACCGAGACGAGCGCGAACGCATACGACGCCCGCTCGCGCACCTTCAGGTAGTACGAGCTCTTCGCGAAGCTCGACTTCGGCAGCTCGATGGCGACGATCAGCTCCCCATGCTCGAGGTTCGTGTCCCGCTGCGGCGTGTCGCCCGGCAGGCGGTGAAAGTCGGCGATCGGGATCGTCCGCTCGCGCCCGTTCGAGCCGCGCACCCGCACCACCGCCTCGAGCGCGTAGAGCGCGGTGGCCATGTCGCCGGGATAGGTGGCGACACAGTTCTCGCTCCAGCCGAAGATGGCGTGGTAGCGGTTCAGCCCCTGCAGCGCGCCGCAGCCGCTTCCCGGCTCCCGCTTGTTGCACGGCATGGCGGTGTCGTAGAAGTACTGGCAACGCGTCCGCTGCAGCAGGTTGCCGCCGTTCGTGGCCATGTTGCGGAGCTGCGCCGACGCGCCGGCGACGATCGCCTGCGTGAGCAGCGGGTAGTTGCTGCGGATGAGCGGGTTGTTGGCGGTCTCGGTGTTCGTCGCCAGCGCGCCGATCGAAACGCCGCCGCGCAGCGGCTTGATCTCGGCGAGCTTCAGCCGGGTGAGGTCGACGAGCTGGCTGGGCCGCTCGACGTCCTCCTTCATCAGGTCGAGGAGGTTCGTGCCGCCGGCGAGGAACTTCGCCTGCGGGTTCGCCGCGACGGCGCGGGCGGCGGCGTTCGGATCGGTCGCGCGGACGTACTTAAACGGTCTCAATGCCGTCCTCCTTGCGGATGGCCGCGAGCTGCTCTTCGTCGACGAAGCGCCACGTGTGCTGCGTCTGCCGTCCCGAATGGACTTCCTGGATCGCGGCGACGATCCCCGGATAGGCGCCGCAGCGGCAGATGTTGCCGCTCATCCGCTCGCGGATCTGATCGTCGGTGAGGCGGGTGGTCGTGGCCGCCGTCACGTCTTCCGTGACGTGGCTGACGTCCCCCCGCCGCGCCTCCTCGAGCAGCCCGACGGCCGAGCAGAGCTGCCCCGGCGTGCAGTAGCCGCACTGGAACGCGTCGTACTTGATGAAGGCGGCCTGCATCGGATGGAGCTGGTCGCCCTTCGCGAGCCCCTCCACCGTCGTGACCTCCTTCCCCTCCAGCGACGCGGTGAGCGTGAGGCAGGAGAGGACGCGCCGTCCGTCGACGAGCACCGTGCAGGCGCCGCACTGCCCCTGATCGCAGCCCTTCTTGGAGCCGGTCAGCGCCAGCCGCTCCCGGAGCGCGTCGAGCAGGACCACGCGCGAGTCGAGCTGCAGCGTCTTCGTCGCGCCGTTGACCTTGAACGCGACCTTGACCAGGTTCTGCGCCGCCGCGTCGGCCGCGACCACCGCGTCGGGCGCCGGGGCGAGAGCCGCGAGCGCCTCCTCCTGCGCCAGGAGGTCGAGCGCGAACAACCCGAGGCCGCCGGCGATGGTGGTCCCGAGGAAGGTGCGCCGGGTGTGACCGACACCGGTCAGCGCCGGCATCTCGTCGAGCAGCGCCTTCTCGTCATCCGACAGTTCCGCTTCCGCGCTCTCGTCGAGCTCGTCTTCTTTCATGGAGGAGCCTCCTCGCCGGAACGGCGATGCATTCACTCCGCCAGCAGCGTTTCCAGCTCCTCGTCGGTCACGAACGGCGACTGCAGCCGCACCGGCGCGCCGAGGTTCTTGAACAGCAGGTCGCCGCGGCCGAGGAGGGTGGAGGCGCCGGGATCGCCGCCGAGGACGATCCGCGACTCGGCCGGTTTGACCACGCGCAGGCAGACGCGCGCCATGAGGTTCGTGTCGATGACGCCCGAGACGACGTTGCGGTCGGGGCGCTGCGTCGCGAAGACGAGGTGCACGCCGGCGGCGCGGCCCTTGGCGGAAAGGCGGCCGACGAGGCGCTCGAGCTCCTTGCGCTGTTTCGGGTCGGCCAGGATCAGGTCGCCGTACTCGTCGCAGAAGCAGACGATGCGGGGGAGCGGCTCGTGCGCCGCGTTGTAGGCGCCGAGGTCGGGGAGACCCGCCTCGCTGATGAGGCGGTAGCGCCGTTCCATCTCCTCGATCAGCTCCTCGAAGACCGGCGCGGTGGGGGTGTCGTCCGGGTAGACGACCGGCGCGTGCAGCGACCGTGAGTCCTCGAACGCGTGGAACGCGGTGCGTTTCGGGTCGATGAGCAGGAGCCGGAGCGTCGCGGGGGTGTTCTGCGCGAGGAGGCTGGCGATGGCCGCGCGGAGCCACTCGCTCTTGCCGCTCCCGGCCGTCCCGGCCACGAGCATGTGCGAGTCCTGCGGCTTGGAGAAGTCGGCCCAGTGGAGCGTGCCGTCGATCGCCACGCCGACCGGGAACCGCGACGACCCGGCACGGGAGGGCTTCGCGAGCTGGTCGCGCAGGTCGCGCCAGTAGACGGTCTCCCGGTCGGCGCGCTCGACGTCGACGACGATCCGCCCCCGCTCGATCGAGATCTGCGGCGGCTCCTGCGTCTTGAGGCGCACCCAGAGCGTATTCGCGAGCTGCGGGATGCGGTCCGGACGCACGCCGGGCTCGGTGTCGATGAAGTAGCGGACGAAGGCCGGTCCGGTGAGCGGCTCGCCGTCGAGCTTCACGCGGATGCCCCCCTCACGGAGTGCGTCGACGATGCGGGTGCCGGTCTGCGAGTTCCTCGGGGTTCCTCGGGTTCCTCGGGGTTCCTCGGCGGCCGTCGCTTGCAGTGGGTCCGAGGAACCGAGGAACTCCGAGGAACTCCGAGGAACCGCGGTCTCCCCCACCACCCCCGCCAGCTTCCCGATCAGCGCCTTCAGTTTCGCCTCTGCCTCTTCGAGCTGGTCGGAGGCGAAGCGCTGCTCGTGCGGCTCCGGCTTGAACGACAGGAGGGCGACGTCGTCGGTGCCGAGGAGGAGGCGGTACATCGCCGCCTGGCAGGCGTCGGCTTCGGGGGCGGTGCGGCCGGACTTGAGCTCGAGCGCGCAGAGGGCGCCGCTCCCCGGCTGGCGCAGCAGCGCGTCGATGCGGCCGCTGACGGTGACGGGGGCGCTCCACGCGTCGTCGTTCACCTCCAGGCTGACTTCCCGTTCCGTATCGGCGAAGACCACTTCGCGCGCTTCCGAGACGCTGCGGCCGGCGCCGCGCTGGTCCCACATCAGGTCGGCGAGCCAGCCGGTCAGGTTGCGGACCGCCGCCCAGTACGACGCGACCGCGTCGGCCTCCCCCTGCAGCTCGGCCTGGTGTTCTTCCATCCGCGGCGCGACGTGCCACGCGTAGGCATGCGACGCCAGCTCGCGCCGCCACGACTCCCGCGTTGCGTCGGCGCGCTCGAGAGGGCGGACGAGGTTGACGCGCTCGTCGCCGCCGGTGAGGCCGCCGTAAGTCTGATGGAAGAGCGTGCCGAGGAGCGGCAGCGCGCGCTCGCCGTCTCCGGCCGAGCGGGGACCGCCGGCGGCCCAGTAGACGTTGTTGCGGATGTCGCTGACGTTGACGATTCGGGTCATGTTGGTTCCTCGGGGTTCCTCGGATTTCCTCGGGGTTCCTCGGGGCGTCGCGTCACTCGGAAATCACTCCGAGGAACTCCGAGGAACTGCCGAGGAACCCGAGGAACCAATTCAACTTCTCTCGATGGCGCTGCTGCGGAGGAAGAGGAGGTCGTGCTCGCTCCGGCTGTCGTGGCGGATCATCCCGAAGACGTCGCTCTCGCGGGCCGCGACGTCGCGCAGGTCGTCGAGCGACAGTTTCGCGTCGGCGGCGAGGGCCTCCAGCGGCGCGAGCCAGCGGCCGGCGAGCAGCTCCTGGACGCGCGAGGCGAGCTCCTGCTGCGAAGGGGTGTCGACGCCGGTGTCGCCGGAGATGCTGCGCACCGCCTCGACGACTGCCGCCGGCGTGCGCTGAGCGAGCCACGCTTTCAGCTCCTCCGGCTGCACGCGGCGTCCGTCGAGCGTGAGGTCCCCCGCCGCGGCGTCGGCGAGCAGGCGCCGGAGCGCGGCGAGGGCGGCATAGGACTCGGCGCTGAGCCGCACGACGCGCGCTCCACCCTCGGCGAGCTCGCGCAGGCGCTGCTGCGCCGCCTTCGCCGTCGCCTTGACCGGCAGACGCTGATCGCGGACGACCACGACCTCGTCGAACTTCTTCTGCGCGTTGAGCTGCCCGAGGCGCTTCAACCGCGAGGAGAGGCTGGTCATGTTGCCGGCGTTGCAGACGGCGACGGCGACGGTCTTCCCGTCGCGCTTCACCACGACGTCGATGTCCCGCACTTTCGTCGCGTGCTCGCCGCCCGCGGCGCGAACGAGGCCGTCGATGATCACGCCGTCGTCGATGAGCGGTGCCGGCCGCTCGCGCTCCTCGTCGAGGGTCGCGTCCCAGATCTCCTCCAGCGTCGCCGCCGGCGCGGTCACCGGTTCGCTGGGGACGGCGACGTGTTGCTGCCAGGCGTCGAACAGCTCGCGGCAGCCCATCAGTAGTCGCCGCGCGCTGACGCTCGGGATCGAGAGCAGGTCGATCTGCGACTTCGTCAGCGGCCAGACCGGATCGGCGCGCGACGCTTTCTCGAAGACGCGCACCTGTTCGAGGTCGGTGTCGGCGCGCAGGCGCTGCTCGACGAGCGTCATCGCCTCGGCCGGAGTGATGAGCTTCAGCGACGTCCGCCGCTCCGCGATCCGGTCGAAGAGAGCCCGGCCGACGATCTGCTCCAGCGTGTCGACGAAGTGCACCTGCGCGCAGGTGACGATGGCCACGTTCTCGTGCAGCGCGATGAGCTGCGTGGCGGCGTGGGCGTAGGCGAGGAGGCCGGTGCGGTCGTCGGGATCGATCTGCATCCCCTCGATCTGGTCGAAGGCAAAGACGACGGTGGAGAACTCGCAGCCGAGGCGGATGAGCGTGGAGAGCGCGGTGAGGGCGGTCGACTCGTCGTCGAGGCTGAACGCGACACCGAGCGTGGCCAGCGTCTCGTCGGGAAGCGAACGGCCGAGGAGCCAGTCGCGTGCGGCGGCGCGATGGCGTCCGGCGAGAAACTGCGCGACGACGCGCACGACCGAGCCGTCGAGGTGCAGCGGCACCACGAACACCTCCAGGTGCTTCGTCAGGTATTCGGAGAGCGCGTCGCCGGCCGGGTATTCGTCCATGACACGGCGCCACCAGTCGGCGATCTCCCGGATCGGCGCGTTGACATCGCTCATGAAGAGACGGGCCACGGCGATCGCCAGTTGCGTGATGCCGTGGGTGTCGGGCGCGCCGCGGGTGATGTCGCCGGCGGTGGCCTGCAGGATGTCGCGGTAGACGCGGTCGGGCGCGGTGATCGGGAGGATGTAGACGAACCAGGCGTGCTCGTCCTGCTGGATCCAGCGGCGCACGCGGTTGAGCAGGTGCGTCTTTCCGGAGCCCGGCTCGCCCGTCACCAGCAGCCCGTGCGACTGGCGCGACGCGCGGACGTCGGCGATCGTGCGCAGCACGCGCTGGAAGGCCTCGTCGTTGATAGCCGGGACGTCTGAGGCGACCGAGCGGGCGTCCCACGCGGTGTCGACGCGGTTCTGCAGGAACGGGTTGCGAAGCGTGCGGCGCAGGGTCTGGAGGGCTTCGAGCATCGGAGGTCTCCGATCAGCGGAGGCCGACGGCGCTGTAGTAGCCGCCGCGGCCGTCTTCGATCATGGCGTCGCGTTCCGCGGCGCCGAGCAGGGAGGGCGTGGGGTGGGACTGCATCTGGATCGTGCCGCGCGCGAGGAGGCCGAGGAGGGCGCGGTCGAAGGACGGCTTGTCGCGGTACGACGCGGCGAGCGCCGTGCGCAGGTGGGGCAGGTAGACGAGCGCCCCTTCCGGCGCGAGCTCGCGAATCGCGGCGACGACCGGATCGGCGGCCTGCGCCGTGCCGCCGCCGAGGAGCTCGCGCAGCGCCTGCCGGGCGGCGTCTTCGCCGATGCCGAGCTTCTTCGCCGAGGCGAGCAGGCGCGCGAGCTCCGGGCGGAGCAGCGCGGCGGGAGTGGGCGGCTGGACGCCGTAGCGGATGACGCGCTGCTGTTTCGGGTACGCGTGCAGCTCGCCGCTCTCCACCAGCTCGCGGATCGCCTCGCGGACGCGCGTGGCGGAGGTGCGCAGTTGCTTCGCGAGCTCCGCGGTGGTGCGCGCCTCGTCGCCGGTGATGCGGAGGATGCGCTCGTGCAATGTGCGGTCGGGTTGCGCGCTGTAGCGGCGTCCGCTGCGGAAGATGCGCTTCGCGTCGGCGAGCGCGGAGACGACTCCCGCCAGCGCCTTCGCGGCGGGCCGCAGCGCCTTCGGCATGGCGCGATGGATGTCGGTGACGGTGACCGGCCGCCCCTCCGCCGTCATGACGTCGAGGACGAGCGTCTCCAGCTCCGCCGCTGACACCTCGGGTTTCGGAATGGCCATGGAAGCGAGGGGCGGAAGTGTAGTGCGATGTCCGGAGGTCCGCAATTCAGTAGAGGAGACACCGTTCGGCGGCGCAGGTGGCGCGAAATCGCGTAAGGTTTCCCCCTGTTGCCAGACGCATGCGACTCCTCCCGCTTCTCGCCGCCCTCCTCGTCGCCGGAGGCTGCACCGTGAACGGTGCCGCCACGGACAGCGGCACCGCCGCCGGGACCGCCGGTCCGGTGACGTTCCGCACCGTTGCCCAAGGCGGCTACGCCGCGAACACCGAGGCCACGGCCGTCGCCGCGTTCGACGCGGAGACGTACCGCGCGAAGTGGGACTCGTTGATCGGCAACGGCGAGCCGCCGGCGATCGACTTCGCGTCCGAGGCGGCCGTCTTCCTCTTCGGCGGTCAGCGCCCGAGCGGCGGCTTCGTGTACGAGGTCCGGGGCGTGACGGTCGACGGCGACATGCTCGTGGTCGATGGAGGGGTGAAGGGGCCGCCGGCGAAGTCGGCCGTGACGATGGCGCTCACCTCCCCCCACGCCGTGATCGCGGTGAACAGCCGCGCGTTCAAGAGCGTCCGCGTCGCGCCATGAGGCGCCGGCGTCCCGTCCGCGGCGAGCTGCTGAAGGAGCGGCTCGATACCCTCGTCGCGACGTTCGACGTCTCCACGATCTCCCCCGACCCGCTGGAGCTCGTGCTCCGCTTCGACGACCCGCTCGACCAGGAGGTGGCCGGCCTCGTCGCCGCCGCCTTCGCCTACGGCCGCGCCGAGACCATCGTCGCGAACATCGGGGTCGTCCTCGCGCGCATGATCCCGTCGCCCTACCGCTACCTGCAGACGTTCGACGCCAAAGAGGCGACCAAACGTTTCGCCGGCTTCGCCCACCGCTTCCACAAAACGCCCGACCTGGTCGCCTTCCTCGCCCGCCTGGCAGCCGTCATCCAACACCACAACTCCCTCGGAGCATTGTTCAAAGCCTGCTACGACGAAGCAGATCCCGACATCGCCCCCACCCTCACCCGCTTCGTCACCCAGATCCGAGGAACCGAGGAACCCCGAGGAACCCGAGGAACCCGGTCCACCCTCCTCCAATACCTCCTCACCTCCCCCGAAGACGGCTCCGCCTGCAAGCGCATGAACCTCTACCTGCGCTGGATGGTCCGCCGCACGGCGCCGGATCTCGGCCTCTGGACGTTCGTCGATCCGGCGAAGCTGGTGATGCCGGTCGACACGCACATCCACCGCATCGCCACCTTCCTCGGATTGAACGAGCGCAAGTCGGCCGACTGGAAGGCCGCCCGCGCGCTGACCGACCGCCTCGCCGCGTTCGACGCCGCCGACCCGGTCCGCTACGACTTTGCCCTCTGCCGCCTCGGCATCCTCGACCTCTGCAGCAGGAAACAGAGGAAGGAAAACTGCGACGTCTGTCTCCTCAAACAGGTGTGCCGGTTCCCTGTGATGGCGTGAAGCGTTGCCGGTTGCCAGTGACCAGTTGCCAGCGAACCTGGCGTTTTTCCGCGCGGCGCCGGGGCAACGGGCAACCGGCAACCGGCAACTGCCACCGGCAACCAACTCCAAAAAACCGCTGGCCAAATCCAACGCATTGGAGTCCGGCGGAGCGCATTCGAAAATCCGGCGGGCGATTCAACGTTTCGAATCAACGGCTTAGCTGCACATTCCCCGCGGCACTGGCATTGAATGCTGACCGCCCCGGCTATGCGTAAGTCGGTCCTGGTGAATGCCCTGATCGCCATTCTCACGATGGGAGTGGTGCTCGGTGCGTTCGTCTCGTTCCAGCGCAAGCGCTCCTCGTTCGAGCGGATCGACTTCACCTTCAGCCGCAGCAACGGCCTGATCGTGGTGCGGTCGGTCGACCCGGGCAGCGGCGCGGAGGCGGCCGGCCTGCGCGCCGGCGACGAGATCTGGATGATCGCCGGGACGCCGACGTCCGAGGTGGAGGGGCTGCAGAAGACCCTCCGGCGGATCGGCCACAGCGTGCCGATGATCATCGCGCGCAACGGCCAGCCGGCGACCGTCGACTACACGCCGCCCGAGCTGAAGGTCGACTATCCCTATCTCATCCTCAGCTTCATCGGCTTCCTCTATCTGGCCATCGGCCTCTTCACCCTCTTTCGAGAGGGGACCGGCGACAGCCGGCTCTTCTACTTCGTCACGCTCCTCTCTTTCATCGTCTACGTCTACACGCCGGCGGGCGACATCGACTGGAGCTTCAAGACGCTGCAATTGACGGAGGAGCTCGCGCGGATCTTCCTCCCGCCGCTCGCTTTCAACTTCTTCCTGCTCTTCCCGCGGCCGATCCTGCGCGACCGGAAGTGGATCGCCTGGATGTACATCCCGCCGGTGCTGCTCGCGGCGTGGGTGATCAACATCCTGGTGTTCAACAACGCCATCCCGGTCAGCGGCGCGCACCGCTCGCTCGAGGTCATCAACTGGTGGGAGATGGCCCACTTCGGCCTCTACTTCACGCTGGCGCTGCTCGCGCTCGGGTTCACCTACCGGCAGGCGGCGGCGATCGGGAAGAAGCAGATCAAGTGGATCTACCTCGGCCTCTCGCTCGGCTTCCTGCCGTTCCTGGCGATGTACATCGTCCCCTACCTGATGAACGGCGTGGTGCAGCCGGCGTGGGCGACGGTGTCGATCCTGCCGCTTGCGCTGATCCCGCTGGCGTTCGCGGTCTCGATCCTCAAGTACAAGCTGTGGGACGTCGAGGTAGTGATCAAGGAGGTCATGGCGTACTCGGTGACCTTCGTCTTCGGCATGATCGCCTTCTCGACGGTGAACCTGCTGCTCTCGCGCGTGATCGAGGAGCGCTCGGCGATGGAGCGGAACTTCCTCGCCTTCACCTCGGGGCTGCTCATCGCCGGCGTGCTGATCCCGGTCAAGGGACGCATCGAGTCGATGCTGGAGATGATCCTCTACCGCGAGAGCTACCGCCATCGCCGGACGATGACGGACTTCGCGCAGGAGCTGGCGACCTTCCACGACGTGCACGAGCTGATCGCGATGATGCGCGAGCGCCTCCGCGCCACGCTGCACATCGAGCGGATGAACCTCTACATGCGCGACGGCGCGACGCTGCTGATCTACGACCCGGAGGGGAACATCCCGCGCCGCGCGTCGCTCGAGGATCTCGGCAACATCCCCAAGGACGGCCCGGTCGTCCTCAGCACGCCGCGTCTGCCGGACGAGAGCGACGTGCCGTGGAAGCTGCTCGGCGCCGGCTACCGCTACATCTTCCCGCTGCGCAACCGCGGCGAGTTGCAGGGCCTGCTCCTCCTCGGCACGCGCCGCGGCGAAGAGCCGCTCTCGCGCGACGACCTCCATCTCATCGGCACGCTCACCGCGCCGGTGGCGCTGGCGATCGAGAACTCCCGCCTCTACGGCAAGCTGCGCCGGCAGCTCGACGAGATCCGCGCGCTCAAGGAGTACAACGAGAACATCATCGAGTCGTCGCCGTCGGCGATCGCCGTCGTCTCGGGCGATGGGGTGGTGCTCACGGCCAATCACGCCTTCTGGCAGCTCGTCGGCGCCGATCAGTCGCACGAGTCGATCGAAGACCTCTTCCCGCCGTACGCCGAGCTGGCGGGCGAGCTGGCCGACGCGCGCGGCCGCACCCTCTCCACCCACTTCATCAACAAGCAGGGGGTGGAGAAGGAAGTGACGGTCACGGCCAGCCCGCTGACCGCCGGCGACCTGGCGGACGGGACGAAGGTGCTGGTCATCGGCGACGTCAGCGACCGCGTCCGCCTCGAGCGGGAGCTGCAGGACAAGGAGCGCCTGGCCTCCCTCGGCCTCCTCGCCGCCGGCGTGGCGCACGAGGTCAACACCCCGCTCACCGGCATCTCCTCGTACGCACAGCTCCTCCTCGCCGAGACGCCGGAGGACGACCCGAAGTACCGGCTGCTGAAGAAGATGGAGCAGCAGACGTTCCGGGCCTCGAATCTCGTCAACAACCTTCTCGACCTCATCGCCAACCGCCCCCGCTCGCGCGAGCTGGTGGCGGTCGACGAGCTGGTGCGCAACACCGTCGCGCTGCACGAGGAGCTGCTTTACGCCAAGGACATCCGCGTCCACTGCGACGTCACCCCGCTGCGCGTGCGGGGGAACTTCCACGACCTGCAGCAGGTTCTCACCAACATCCTCCTCAACGCCCGCGATGCGGTGCCGGCGGGCGGCAACATCTGGATCAAGGCCTCAGGCGAGAACGACCGCGTCGTCATCCGCGTCCGCGACGACGGCAAGGGCATCCCGCCGGAGATCATCGGCCGGATCTTCGACCCGCTCGTCACGACGAAGCGCGGCCAGGGGGGGACGGGACTCGGCCTGGCCATCAGCCGTAGACTGATCCATGCGTGCGACGGCGAGATCACCGTCGAGAGCGCGCCGGGGCAAGGCTCCGAGTTCACGGTTACGTTGCCCACGGTCGAGAAAATGGCAGTCAGTATTCAGTGAACGCATGCGCATCCTCATTGTCGACGACGAAGAAGTCCTGAGAGACGTCCTGGACGTCATGCTCCGGCGCGAGGGCTTCGAGATCCTCACCGCCGCGAGCGGCGAGGAGGCGCTGAACGTCCTCGAGACCGAGGAAGTCGACCTGGTCATCCTCGACGTCATGCTGCCCGGCATCAGCGGCATCGACACGCTGCGGGCGATGCGCATCTCCAACCCGGCGCTGCCGGTGATCGTCATCACCGCCTTCTCCTCCATCGACGGCGCGATCGAGGCGATGAAGTTCGGCGCGTTCCACTACATCCCGAAGCCGTTCAAGAACGAGGAAGTCATCCTCACCGTGAACAAGGCGCTCGAGCAGCGGCGCCTCTCGCACGAGAACGAGCGGCTCAAGGCGGAGCTCTCCGACAAGTTCTCCTACGCGAACATCATCGGCAAGAGCGAGACGATGCGGAAGGTCTTCGACCTCATCAAGCTCGCCGCGCCGTCGCGCTCGAACATCCTCGTGATCGGCGAGTCAGGGACCGGCAAGGAGCTCGTGGCGAAGGCGATCCACCACGCCAGCCCCCGCGCGCGGAATGCGTTCGTGACCGTCAACTCCGGCTCGCTTCCGCCGGAGCTGCTCGAGTCCTCGCTGTTCGGCCACATGAAGGGCGCCTTCACCGGCGCGATCGCCACGAAGCGCGGGCTCTTCGAGGTCGCCGACGGCGGCTCGATCTTCCTCGACGAGATCGGCAACATCAATCTCGAGACGCAGGCGAAGCTCCTCCGCGTGATCCAGGAGAAGGAGTTCATGCGCCTCGGCTCGGTCGACACCGTCCGCGTCGACGTGCGCATCATCGCCGCCACGAACGCCGACCTGCAGAAGCTCATGGCGGAGTCCCGGTTCCGCGAGGACCTCTTCTACCGCCTCAACGTCATCACCGTGCAGCTTCCGCCGCTGCGCCGCCGCCGCGAGGACATCCCGCTCCTCATCCAGCACTTCCTGCAGAAGTACTCGGACGAGAACAAGCGGAAGGTGCGCGAGGTCACGGCCGACGCGATGCGCATCCTCATGGACCACCACTGGCCCGGCAACGTGCGCGAGCTGGAGAACACCATCGAGCGGGCGGTCGTGCTCTGCACCGGCGACCGGGTCACGCCGGAGCTGCTGCCCGACTACCTCCGCTTCCCGATGCGCACCGACCAGCCGGCGATGGTTGTCCCGCAGGACGGCATCTCGCTCAAGGACGCGGTCTCGAACTACGAGCGGGCGATGATCCTGCAGTCGCTGGAGCTCGCGAACGGCGTGCAGAAGCGCGCGGCCGAGCTCCTGCAGCTCAAGCCTTCGACGCTCAACGAGATGATGAAACGCCTCGGCATTCACGCCAAGTCGAACATCGTCGTCGAAGACGAAGTCGCCGTCGGCGACTAGCGTTCCCCACGTACAATCTCGCCCCATGATTCGTCGGAGTGCTCTCCTCGCCGCGCTCTTCGTCTGCTCGCTCGCCGCGTATGGTCAGAGCGATGTCCTCACCAACGCCTCCGCTTACCGGTTCACGCCCCACCACCGCATCGTCGACTACTTCAGAGAGCTCGATCGCACGTCCGAGCTCGTGACGGTGCGGCAGATCGGCGAGTCGTACGAGCAGCGGCCGCTGCTCCTCGCCACCATCGCCACGCCGCGGAACCACGCCCGTCTCGCCGCGATCCGCGAGAACGCGCGGGCGCTCGCGAATGGCAGCGGCGACGCCGACACGCTCGTGCGCGACATGCCGGCGATCGTCTGGCTCGGGTTCGGCGTGCACGGCAACGAGTCGTCGTCGGCCGAGGCGGCGCTGCTCGTCGCGAACGCGCTGGTGAACGACGCCGAGGCGCGGCGGCTGCTCGACGACCTGGTGGTCATCATCGACCCGCTCCAGAACCCCGACGGGCGGGAGCGCTACATCTCCTGGTATCACCGCACCGCCGGCAGGGTCCCGAACCAGAGCGCGCAGGCGTTCGAGCATCAGGAGCCGTGGCCAGGCGGACGGTTCAATCACTACCTCATCGACATGAACCGCGACTGGGCGTGGCAGTCGCAGCAGGAGACGCAGGCGCGCGTCGCCGCGTACCGCGACTTCCCGCCGCAGGTCATCGTCGACTTTCACGAGATGAGCTCCGCGTCGAGCTACTTCTTCCCGCCCGACGCGAAGCCGCTCAACCTCAACCTCCCGCGCGAGGTCGAGCAGTGGCTGGAGACCTTCGGCCGCGCGAACGCAGCGGAGTTCTCGAAGCGGAACTGGCCGTTCTTCGTCGGCGAGCGCTTCGACCTCTTCTATCCCGGTTACGGCGACTCCTGGCCCTCGCTCGTCGGCGCGATCGGCATGACGTACGAGGTCGCCGGCGGCGGGCGCGCCGGCACGATCATCAAGCGCGACGACGACCAGGTGCTCCGGCTGGCCGACCGCGTCGACCGCCACTTCACGGCCGGCATGGCCACGCTGCGCACCGCGGCGCAGAACCGCGAGCAGCTCCTCCGCTACACCCATCGCGCCGCCCGCACGCAGATCGAGAACGGCAAGAACACCTACCTCCTCGCACCCGGCTCGCCGAACTTCACGGCGCTGGTGAACCTGCTGACGAAGCAGGGGATCCGTGTGGAGATGCTGGGCGCGCCGGCGACCATCCGCGCCACGCGCATCGACCGCGACGCGGCCGAGTCGCGCACCTTCCCCGCCGGCACCGCCGTCGTCTCGACGCGGCAGGCGATGGGCGGGCTCGTGAACACGCTGCTCGAGAAGGCGCCCGCCTTCAGCGAAGGCTTCGTCGAGGCGCAGCGCGCGCGGGCGGAGAGCGACGAGGAGGACGAGTTCTACGACATCACCGCCTGGTCGCTGCCGCTGGCGATGAACGTGGAGGGCTGGGTGACGCAGGCGCCGGTCTCCGGCACTGTCGCCTTCAGCGCGCCGGCGCCGGCGCCGTTCCGCCGCGCGGCGTACGGCTACATCGCCGATGGGAACGACCCGAACATCTACCGTCTCGCGGGCGGCCTGCTGGCGAGCGACATTTCCTTCAGCGTCGTCGACAGCGAGATCCCGGTCGGCGACCGCACGTACGCGCGCGGCTCGATCATCGTCCTGAAAGGGAACAACGGCGAGGACCTGGAGGGGCGCCTGAGCGCGCTGGCCGGTCAGGTCGCCATCGCGGTCGCGCCGCTGGAGTCGGGCTGGATGGGCGGCACCGGCTTCGGGTCGGAGAAGATCCGTTTCGTCCGCGATCCGAAGATCGGCCTGGTCGGCGGTCCTGGAAGCGACGCGACGTCGTTCGGGATGCTCTGGTACACGCTCGACATCGACACCGCGATCCCGCACTCGACGCTCTCCGCCGAGGCGCTGCGCAACCTCGACCTCAGCGAGTACCGCGTACTCGTCTTCCCCGACGGCTCGTATGCCGAGCGCCTCACCAAGCGCGGCGTCGACAAGATCCGGCAGTGGGTGAACGACGGCGGCACGCTCGTGGCCGTGAAGGGTGCGCACAGCTTCCTGCGCGAGAAGGACGCCGAGATCTCGAAGCTGAAGACGTGGGAGCCGAAGAAGAGCGACGACAAGGATGCGCCGGCCGAGGAGCGGTACAACGACTTCCGCGTCCCGGGGTCGGCGTTCCGCACCACGATGAACGAGCGCTCCTACCTCACGTTCGGCCTCCCGCGCTCGCCGGCCGTGATGGTGGAGGGAACGGGGGCGTTCCTGCCGCTGCCCCGCCGCGTCGACAACATCCTCACCGTCGACGCGCGCGATCCGCTCATCTCCGGAATCGCCTGGCCGGAGAGCATCGAGCGGGTGAAGGGGTCGGTGTACGTCACGAGCGAGAAAGTCGGCCGCGGCCAGGTGGTCACGTTCGCCGACGATCCGCACTACCGCCTCTTCTGGCGCGGCACGCTGCCGCTGTTCCTGAACGCGGTGCTGTACGGTCCCAGCTTCCCGCGATGAACGTCCGCCCGCCCGCCGTCGCCGGCACGTTCTACGAGGGCACGCCGGAGCGCCTGCGCCGGCAGGTGGAGGGCTGCTTCGCCGCGAATCCTCCCGCCGCCGCGCCGAAGCAGCCGTTCCTCGGCGCGGTCGTGCCGCACGCGGGTCTCATGTACAGCGGTCACGTCGCCGCGGCGTTCTACGCGCTGGCCGAGCTGCCGAAGCGGCTGATCATCCTCTGCCCGAACCACACCGGTGCCGGCCACTTTGCCGCGATCAACCGCGAGGGAGCGTGGCGCACGCCGTTCGGCGAGGTGGCCATCGACACGCCGCTCGCTGACGCGCTCATGGCGCAGACGAAGCTCCTCGCCGAAGACAGCCGCGCCCACGCACGCGAGCATTCGCTCGAAGTGCAGCTCCCCTTCCTGCAGCACCTCCTCGGCGACTTCACCTTCGTCCCCATCTGCCTCGGCGCGCACCGCTATGACTACGCCGAGGAGATCGGACGGGCGATCGCGGCGGTGGTGAAGCAGGAGCCGGCCGGCATCCTCGCCAGCTCGGACCTCAATCACTACGAAGACCAGCGCGCCACCCTGCGCAAGGACCAGCTCGCGATCGACGAAGTGCTCCGCCGCAACCCCCGCGAGCTCTGGCGCGTCGTCGACGAATACGATGTCTCCATGTGCGGCTTCATCCCGACCACGACCATGCTCGTCGCGGTGAACGAGCTCGGCGCGACGGACGCGCGGCTCGTCAAGCACGCCACGTCGGGAGACGTCTCCGGGGACTACGCGAGGGTGGTGGGGTATGCGTCGATTGTGATTTCATGAGGCTGAGAGTCGCAGAGTCTCAAAGTCGCAAAGGCTCAGAGGCTCCGCCGCTAACACCATCTCTGCGACTCTGAGACTCTGCGACTCTGAGACTCCACATGCGCGTCGTCTTCGCCACCGCCGAGGTTTCCCCCATCGCCAAGACCGGCGGGCTGGGAGATGTGTGCGGGTCGCTGCCGAAGGCGCTGGTGGAGCTGGGGCACGACGTCACCGTCTTCATGCCCTACTACCGGCAGGCGCGGCACTGGTTCGAGCAGCGGCAGATCCCGGTCCACCAGGTCATGCCGACCGTCACGATCTCCTGGGCGAACTGGACGGCGGAGGCGACGTTCCTGCGGACGACGCTCCCCGGGACCGACATCCCGCTGATCATGGTGGCGAACGACTTCTTCTTCGAGCGCGACCAGATCTACCAGGGCGTCGGCGGCGTCGACGACTTCGTGCTGCGCTACACCTTCTTCTGCCGCGCCGTCATCCGCGGCTGCGAGCTGCTCGACATTTCGCCCGACGTCCTCCACGCGCACGACTGGCACACGGCGCTCCTGCCGGTCTATCTCCACTCCGGCCTGCGCGGCGAGCCGCACTTTGCGAACACGCGGTCGGTCTACACGATCCACAACCTGAACTATCAGGGGAACGCCGGGCCGGACGCCTTCGCGCTGACCGGCCTGCACAGCCGCTACTGGGCGCCGGACGCGCTCGAGCATTTCGGGCAGCTCAACCCGATGAAAGGCGGCATCCTCTTCGCCGACCAGGTCACGACCGTCTCCCCGAACTATGCGCGGGAGGTGCAGACCAGCGCCCTCGGCGCCGGTCTGGACGGCGTGCTGCGCGCGGTGTCGCCGAAGTTCCACGGGATCCTCAACGGGATCGACGTCGAGGAGTGGGATCCGGCCACCGATCCGCTGCTTCCCGCCAACTTCGACGCCGACTCGATCGGCGGCAAGGCGAAGAGCAAGCGTGCCCTGGTCAAGGAGGCCGGCTTCCGGTTCTCCGCGAAGCGGCCGCTGATCGGCGCCGTGTCGCGGATGGTCGACCAGAAGGGGTTCCAGCTCCTGATCCCGGTGCTCGACCGTCTCCTGCAGGCAGGCGCGCAGGTGGTGATCCTCGGCAGCGGCGATCCGGAGCTCGAGCAGGCGCTGTCGCGCATCGGCGAGCAGCATCCCGACTCCTGCAAGGTGTGGCTCGGCTTCGACAACGCGCTCGCGCACCGCATCTACGGCGGAGCCGACATGCTGCTGATGCCGTCGATCTACGAGCCGTGCGGGCTCAACCAAATGTACGCGCTCCGCTACGGTACCGTGCCCATCGTTCGCCTGACCGGCGGACTGGCGGACACAGTGATCCCTTTTGATGGCACAAACGGGGACGTCGCGAACGGTTTCGGGTTCGTTGCACCCCATCCGCTGGAGCTCTATCTCTCGACCTGGCTGGCCATGCTGAACTTCAAGGATGGAGCGTCCTGGAAGTCGTTACGGGCCAACGGGATGGCGGCCGACTTCTCCTGGGAGCGCAGCGCGCGCGCCTACGACGCCGTTTACCGCCGCGCCTGACCGCATGGCACCCCCGATGCACTGAAGGACAGTGCAAGGAGAACGGCAATGCTGGAAGTTCTGATTACGATCGCCGGAACACTCCTGCTGATCGCTGCCGGTAACACTCGCCGTCCGGTGCCGGTACCGGTTCGCACGGATCGTCGCAAGCGTTGAGCAAGTCCAACGATTACGCCGAAAGTTACGACGCGATCGTCGCTATCTGGACCGATGAAGGAGGGGACACCCTCGACGACATCGCACTGATGGCGACGATCAACTCCGTCCTCGCCAACCGCTTCCCCTACTACTTCTGGACCGGCTTCTACCGCGTCTGCGGCGAGCGCCTCATGGTCGGGCCGTACATCGGCACGGTCGGCTGCCTCCAGATCGAGATCGGCCGCGGCGTGTGCGGCGCGGCGGCGGAGAGGCGGGAGACGATCATCGTCCCCGACGTGCACCAGTTCCCCGGCCACATCGCCTGCGACCCCAACTCCCGCTCCGAGATCGTCGTGCCGGTCTACGATCGCGACGGCGCGCTCATCGCCGTCTTCGACGTCGACTCCGACCAGCCGGACGCGTTCGACGAGGAAGACCGGAAGGGGCTGGAGAAGATCCTGGCGCTCTTCGCCTGACGCCGCTCCACAAGTTACGACAGCATCTTCAAGAGCTCGCGCAGCTCCCTCTTCACGTCCGCCAGCACGTCGTGCGCCGGAGCGGCCGCCGGAGCCGCCGCTGCCGCTGGTGCTGCCGCCGCGGGTGGCTCCGTGGTCTCCTGCTCGAGCCGCTTCTTCGCCCCGGCGATCGTGAAGCCTTCCTTGTAGAGCAGCTCCTTGATGCGCAGGATCGTGTCGAGCTCGGCGCGGGTGTAGAGGCGCTGGCCGCCGCCGCTCTTGTTGGGGGAGAGCTGGGGGAACTCGGTCTCCCAGTAGCGGAGGACGTACGGCTGAAGGTCGGCGAGCTTGCAGACCTCTCCGATCTTGTAGAGCTTCTCCTCGTTCGCCGCCGCGCGGGCCATCGACGCGATTATAGGTCGCTATGCGTCGATGTGACGGACGCCGGCCGGCGCGTCGACGGCGTCGGCCCCGGAGAAGAGTCCCACCGCCGCGTCGAAGACCTCGTCGACCGTGACGTCGGCCATGCAGCGATGGTGTCCGAGGGGGCAGTCGCGCTGGTAGCAGGGCTGGCAGGCGAGCTTCTGGCGGACGACGTGCGTCGCGCCGGGGATGACGGTCCGTTCCGGATCGGTCGGCCCGAAGATCGAGACCGAGGGGACGGCGAGGGCCGTGGCGACGTGCAGCGGGCCGCTGTCGTTCGTGATCACAGCGGCGCACTGCGAGATGGCGGCGGCGAGCTCGAGGACGTCGCCGTCGTGGCCGATCATCGGCACGCCGTTGCAGGTGGTGGCGATGCGCTCCGACTGCTCCCGCTCGCGCGGGCTGGTGAGGAGAACGATGTCGAAGCCTTCGCCGCGCAGACGCTTGATGACGTCGACGTAGGCCTCGTCGCCCCAGTGCTTCGCCTTGCCGTACAGGCCGCCCGGATGGACGCCGATGATCGGGCGGTCGAGATGCAGGCCGACGCCGAGGAGGCGGCGGCGCCCCCGCTCGCGGATGGAGGGGGGAAGCTTGATGGTGGGGATGTCGTCGACCACGCGGGGGGCGTTCAGGGCGGCGAGCAGCGCGGTGTAGTCGTCCAGCTGGTGGCCCCGCTTCTCCGGGCGGGCGACCGGGTGCGTCAGCGCGATGCGGCGCCAGTCGGTCGGATAACCCCAGCGCTCCTCGATGCCGGCGGCGAACGTCACCGCGGCGGCCTTGAACGAGTTCGGGAGGATGACGGCGCGGTGGAAGCCGCCGGCGCGGAGCGCTGCGACGCGCTGCCACATCGACGGGGTCCAGGCGATGACCTGCTTGAAGATCCCGGTGGCCTCCAGGAGCGTAGCGACGTTGGCGGGAGCGGCCACGGCGATGCCGCCTTCGCTGCGAAAGCGGTGCTGGAGCGCCTTGAAGGTCGGGAGCGCCAGCACGTTGTCTCCGACCCAGTTGAGGCCGATCACGACCGTTTCACACTGCATTCGTTACTTCGCTTTCTCCCGTCCACTTCCAGCGATCGTGCATCCAGAGCCACAGTTCGGGACGCTCGCGAATCCGTTGCGAGATCACGTCGTTGATGCGTTCCGTCAGCAGCACCGGGTCGGCTATCTCTCCGGCACGAATCGAACCTACGAGCTCGACGCGATGCCTGAGGCCGTCCGGGATGCAAAAACCGAACACAATCGTCGCGTCGGCTCGGAGCGCCATCTTAGCCGGTGCCGGCGTCGTCCAGGCCGGACGCCCGAGAAAAGGCACCAGCACCCCCTCCCGCGGCATCACCGCCTGGTCGGGAAGGAGCACCACCACCGCGTTCTCGGCCAGCCCCCGCAGGAGCACCCGGGCCGCCCTGCGCCGGTCGACGACTTCCGCGCCGGTCTTCTCCCGCAGCTTCTGCAGGTCGGCCTCCAGCAGCTCGTTGTCGAGCGGACGGGCGACGGTGCGGACGTTCGGCACCCGCGCCAGCAGCGCCAGCCCCGCCGCCTCCCACCCACCCCAATGTGCGGTGATGAGGACCGTCCCCTTGCCTCGCGCGATCGCCTCCTCGAGGTACTCCATCCCCTCGAACGGGCAGCGCGCCGCCACTTCCTCCAGCGACAGCGTCTGCATGCGCAGGTAGACCAGCGCCTCCCGGCCGAAGTGCCTCCAGCAGTCGTCGACGATCTTCCGCAGCGCCGCCTCGTCCTTCTCCGGGAAGGCCGCCCGGAGGTTGCGCATCGCCAGCCGGTCGCGCCCGCGCAGGACCCGCGAGGCAAACGCGCCGAGGCGGGTGCCCCACCGGAGAATCCGCTCCTCCGGCATCTTCACCACCGCCCGCGCCACGATCTGGTAGGCGATGTACTCGACCCGCTGGAGCAGGGGATGCTTGCGCTTGCGCCTGCGGCGCTCCCCGGTGGCCGGTTGCCCGCTGCCGGTCGCCACGCGCAACACCTCGTCGAGTACCTCTTCTGCCATCAGGAACTCCGCGGCGACCGCCACGATCGGGTGGCCGTCGAGTTTCACCGCATCTTTCTCCGTCGTGACGATCGTCGCGCCTCCCGCCTCTGCCTGGATCGACTCCAGGTCGGCGGGGGTGTAGCGGTGATGGTCGGGGAAGCCGCGGGTGCCGGCGACGTCGAGCCCCGCCTCGCGCAGCGAGGCGAAGAACTGCTCGTTATCGGCCAGACCCGCAAAGGCAAACACCTTCCGGCCGCGCAACTCTTCCGGGACGTGCAGGCGGAGCCGGCGGGGGATGACGACGTCCGCGTCCGCGAGGGCGGAGCGGTCTTCCCGGTAGTAGCGCGCCGGCGCGTCGATGACGATGTCGAGATCGCGGTGGAGCTGGAGGTGCTGGAAACCGTCGTCGAGCAGAAATACGTCGCACGCATATTGGCGCGCATTTTCGTATCTGTCTCGCCCTACGATTACGTCAACACCGGTCGTATGTTTAATGAGTACCGGCTCGTCACCGTATTTCGTAGCATCGAAATCATGCACGATTCCTTCATACGAATTATCGTGACGCCCGTACCCGCGCGTGAGCACCGCCACGTGCAGGCCGTGCGAGGCGAGAACCCGCGCAACCGCGATCACGGCCGGCGTCTTCCCCGTCCCGCCGGCGGCGAGGTTCCCGATGGAGATGACGGGCCGGTGCAGCCGTTTCGCCTTCAGGATGCCGCGGCGGTAGAGGGCGCGCCGCAGCCGGTTGACCGCGCGGTACGGGGCGAGGAGGGCGTTCACGCGAGCAGCTCGACGATGCGTTGCGCCGTCCGTTCCGACGCGCCGCGGTTCTGGAGCACCGTGTTCCGCGCCCGCTCGCCCCAAGCGCGCTGCATGGCGGCGTTGTCGAACATGGCGCCGGCGAAGTCGATCGCCTCCGCCGCGGTGCGCACCTGCACCGCCGCCTCGTTCCTGAGGAACACCTGCGCGATCTCCCGGAAGTTCGACATCGACGGGCCGAAGCAGACCGGCACGCCGGCCGCCGCCGGCTCGATCGGGTTGTGGCCGCCGGTCGGGACGAGCGTCCCGCCGACGAAGGCCACGGTGGCGTAGCGGTAGATCCTGGCCAGCTCGCCGACCGTGTCGAGGAGCAGCACGTCGGCGCCGCCGGCGGAGGTCTCGAGATCGGTGCGGCGGACGAAGCGGAGCTGCGACGTCGTCAGCAGCCCCGCCACCAGCTCGAAGCGCTCCGGCTTGCGAGGGGCGATGACGACGAAGGCGTGGTGCTCGGCGAGCAGCCGCTCGACTTCCGGCAGCAGCACCTCGTCCTCCCCCTCCGCCGTCGAGCCGAGGACGAGGACCTTACGGCCGGCGATCAGCGCCTCGACGCGGGGGCCGATCTCCAGCGGCGCCTCGTCCGGGTCGTAGTCGAACTTCACGTTGCCGCTGATCTCCACCGCCGACGCCGGCGCGCCGATGGCGACGAAGCGTTCGCGGTCGGTCTCCTCCCGCGCCAGGATGCGGTCGTATTTGCGGAGCACGCTTCCGACGACGGCGCGGAACGCCTTGTAGCGGGGGAAGGAGCGGTCGGAGATCCGCCCATTCGCCAGGAGCAGCCGCAGCCCCCGCTCCCGCGAGATCCGGGCGACGTTCGGCCAGATCTCGGTCTCCATCGTGGCGAACGCGCGCGGCTGGTGATGATCGAGGAACCGCCGCACGGCGAAGGCGAAGTCGAACGGGAAGTAGGTCACGGTGGCGTCGGGATAGAGGCGCCGCGCCTGCGCCTGTCCGGTCAGCGTGGTGGTCGTGAAGACGATCGACGTGCCGGGGCGCTGCCGCCCGATCTCCTCGACGACCGGCCGCGCCGCCATCGCCTCGCCGACCGAGACGGCATGGATCCAGAGGTCATGCGGCTCGGCGCGATGCCGGTAGAAGCCCATCCGCTCCGGGAAGTTGACCAGATACTTTCCGCGCAGGACGCCCATGAGCAGAAAGAACGGCAGGGTGAGGAGGAGTACGAGGTAGAGCAGCACCTCGTAGACGACATACATGGGGGCGAATGATACGACGTGGCCCGCGATAGCCCGGATAGGTGTCTGTGCGCGCCGAAGCTCCCCCTACCCAGCGCCGCTCGCTTTCGATCACCAGCGCGGTCGCCCGCTCGACCGCCCGGCGGAGGATCTTTCCCGCACGCGGCTCCGAGATGCCGAGGCGCAGCGCGATCTGCCGGATCGTCAACGACTCGTTGAAGCGGAGGTGCAGGAGGTAGCGGTCGCGCTTGGAGAGCTTGTGCCAGATCGACTCGACGGCGATCCGTCGGTCGTAGTCCGCTCTTCGTCGGAAGCCATCTCTTGGAAGTCGCTCCAGGCGCCAGAATCCTCCCCCCTGTATGATTGTTCTCCCAAGAGCTCCATGGAAAACGTCATCGCCGTCGGCCTGATCCTGCCCGAAGTCACGAAAACCGTCGCGGAAGAGCACCTCGAGGAGCTGAGCCGCCTGATCGAAAGCGCCGGCGCCCGCGTGGCCGCCACGATGCTCGGCAAGCGCGGCGCTCCCGACCCAGCCACCTACGTCGGCAAGGGGAAGGCGGAGGAGATCAAGTCGCTGGTCAAGCGCCACGACGCGCAACTGGTCGTGTTCGACGACGACCTCTCCCCCGCCCAGGTGCGCAACCTCGAGAAGCTCATGGGGCCGGAGACGAAAGTCATCGACCGCAGCGCGCTGATCCTCGACATCTTCAACTCCCGCGCGAAGACGCGCGAGGCGCGCACGCAGGTGGAGCTCGCTCAGCTCGAGTACATGCTCCCGCGCCTCAAGCGCGCCTGGTCGCACCTCGAGCGGCAGGCGGGCAGCGGCGGCAGCGGCGGGACGGGTGGCGGCGGCGCGGGCGGCGCGCGGCGCGGTGTCGGTGAGACGCAGCTCGAGCTCGACCGGCGCATCGTCCGGACGCGCATCGCCCGCCTCAAGGAAGAGCTGGAGAAGATCGAGAAGCAGCGCGACACGCAGCGCAAGTCGCGCGCGGCGGCGTTCACCGTGGCCCTGGTCGGCTACACGAACGCCGGCAAGTCGACGATGTTCAACCGCCTCACGAAGGGCGACACCGTGGCGGTCGACCAGCTCTTCGCCACGCTCGATTCGAAGACGCAGAAGATCGCGTACGAGATGCCGCGCGAGACCGTCGTCGTCGACACGGTCGGGTTCATCCGCAAGCTGCCGCACCACCTCGTGGCGTCGTTCCGCTCGACGATGGAAGAGGCGGTGGCGGCCGATCTCGTCCTGCACGTGATCGACGCCAGCCATCCGCAGTACGACGAGCAGCGCGAGATCGGCAACGAAGTCCTCAAGGACCTCGGCGTCGACAGCGCTCGCGTGATCGAGGTCTACAACAAGGTCGACCGGCTGGACGAGCACTTCGAGATGCGCCGCCGCGACGCCGCCTCGGTCTCCGCGCTGACGGGCAAGAACATCGAGCGGCTGGTGGAGCTGATCCGCGGCCGCGAGCGCGCCGGCGGCGAGCATCTGCAGCTCGCCATCCCGCACACCGAGTCGCGCCTCATCGCCCGCCTGCACGAGGTCGCGGAGGTCTACGAGCAGACGAACGGCGACGAGGCCGTGACCTTCAACGCCTGGGTCCCGAGCGACTCGGTCCATCTGTTCTCGCAGTTCGTCCTCTCGCGGACGATCAGCGAGCGCCGCGCCTCGTAACGCTCCGGTCCTCATGCCCATCCGTCCCCTCCAGCCGCGCGACCGGGAGCGCGTCCGCGAGATCCTCGTCGGCACGGCGCGGTTCACGACGCAGGAGGTCGGGTGGGCGATGGATCTCGTCGACCTCGCGCTCGCCGGCCGCTCCGAATACACCGCCCACGTCCTCGACGACGGCGAGGGGGCCGTCCACGGATACGTCCTCTTCGCCCCCACGCCGATGACCGAAGGGGTTTACGATCTCTACTGGATCGCGGTCGATCCGAAGCAGCAGGGGCGGGGATTCGGGCAACTGCTGCTCCGGTTCGTGGAGAATGAGGTGCGGCGGCAGGCGGGACGGATGCTGCTGATCGAGACCTCGTCGAAGCGCAGTTATGCTCCGACCATCCGCTTCTACCAGCAGGCGGGGTATCACGAGATCTCGCGCATCAAGGATTTCTACAGAATCGAAGAAGACAAAGTGGTGTTCTGCAAGCACCTGGCGTAGTGATGGACTTCCAACTCTCCGACACGCTGTACGTCGCCCTGGCCTGCTACGGGCTCGGCACGCTGGCCGCGCTGCTGTCGCTGTTCGTGCGCAGCCGGAACCTGCAGCACGCGGGGCTCGCGTTCATGGTCACCGGCTTCGTCGCGCACACGGTCTGGATCGGCACGATCTGCCGCGCCACCGGCCACCCGCCCATCACGAACCTGCCGGAGGCGGTGAGCTTCGTCGCCTGGACGGTCTTCGCGGTCGAGCTGGGCCTCTGGATCCGCTACCGCGTCTACGCGGCCGTGTTCTTCGTCTACCCGCTCGTGCTGCTGCTCCTCACGGTCTCCGCCGTGGTCGGCCAGAGCTTCCGCGTGCTCGATCCGGCGCTCCGCTCGAACCTCTTCATCGCCCACCTGCTGCTCTCGACGGTCGGGGTGGCGGGGCTGCTGATCGGACTCGCCTTCGGCCTCCTCACGCTGCTGCAGGACCGCGCCCTCAAGAACAAGACGCGGGGGCGGCTGTGGGAGATGATCCCGAGCCTCGACGTCTGCCGCAACGTGAGCCACCGCGCCTTGGCCATCGGCTTCAGCATCTACACGGTCGGCCTGGTAACGGGGGTGGTCTGGTCGTATCGCACCGACGGCGGCTTCATGGAGCTGCGCGTCAAGCAGCTCGCCGCAGTCACGGCCTGGGTGCTGTTCGGCATCCTCCTGCAGTCGTACGTCAGCAACACCTACCGCCGGAAGCGGACGGTGTTCATCTCCGCGGGGGCGTTTGTGGCGATCGTGGTGGCGATGCTGGGGATCAGAGGATGATGCGATGCCGCTGATCCTCGTCGGCCTGAACCACCGCACCGCGCCGGTCGACGTGCGCGAGCGCCTCAGCGTCTCCGACCACGACCTCCCGCAGACCACGCGTGCCTTGCGCGAGCTCGACGGGGTGGAAGGGGCGGCCGTGCTCTCCACCTGCAACCGGGTGGAGGTGGTCCTCTCGACGCGCGACGAGGACGTGATCGCCACCATCGTCGACTGGCTCGCCGCGCGCGCCGCGGCCATGCGCACGGAGCTCGAGAAACACCTCTACGTCGTCCGCCACGGCGACGTGATCGCGCACCTTTTCCGCGTCGCCTCGGGGCTCGACTCGATGATCGTCGGCGAGCCGCAGATCGGCGGGCAGGTCAAGACCGCGTTTCTGACCGCGCACGAGCTGGGGACGCTCGACTCGCTGCTCACCCAGCTCTACGAGCACACGCTGCGCGTCGCGAAGAAGGTGCGTACCGAGACCGGCATCGGCGAGCACGCCGTCTCCGTCCCCTACGCCGCGGTGGAGCTGGCGAAGAAGATCTTCGGCGATCTGCGCGGACTCCAGGTCCTCCTCCTCGGCGCCGGCGAGATGGGGGAGCTGACCGCCGAGCATCTGCACGGGCAGCAGGTGCGGCAGGTGTTCGTCGCCAACCGCTCCTACGACCGCGCGGTCGAGCTGGCGAGCCGGTTCACCGGGGAGGCGGTGCAGTTCGACCAGATCGACGAGCACCTCACCCGCTGCGACATCGTCATCGCTTCCACCGCCGCGCCGCACTACCTCGTCGAGCCGCACCACGTGCTCCGCGCGCTCGAGGTACGGCGGAAAAAGAACCTCTTCCTGATCGACCTCTCCGTGCCGCGCAACATCAACCCCGCCGTGGCGACCGTCGACGGCGCCTACCTCTACAACGTGGACGACCTGCAGCAGGTCGCCGATGCGAACCTCGACCGGCGGCACCAGAAGGCGGCCGACGCGGAGCTGATCGTCGTCCGCGAGGTGGAGGCGTTCCGCAAGCGCCTCGTCGCGCAGGACGCCGTCCCGACCATCCTCGAGCTGCAGCAGCGCCTCGAGGCGATCCGCGCCGCGGAGCTGGAGAAGTGCCTGCGCAGGATGGGACCGATGACCGCGGAGCAGCGGCAGACGGTCGAGGTCTTCTCGACGCAGCTCGTGAACAAGATCCTTCACTACCCGATCCTGCAGTTGAAGGAAGCGTCCGAGGAGCCGCACGAGCGGGAGTCGCTGCGGCAGACGATCCGGAAGATCTTCGGCCTGCGATGAGGATCCGCATCGGTACGCGCGGGAGCCAGCTCGCGCTGTGGCAGGCGAACGAGGCGGCGCGCCTCTTCACCTCCGCCGGCTACGACCCGGAGCTCGTCATCGTCAAGACCACCGGCGACAAGCGGCAGGACGTCTCCCTCGCCACCATCGGCGGCAAGGGGCTGTTCATCAAGGAGCTGGAAGGGGCGCTCGAGCGGGAAGAGATCGACCTGGCGGTGCACAGCCTCAAGGACGTCCCCTCGCTGATCCCGGAGCACTTTGCGCTCGCCGGCTTTCTCGAGCGCGCCGATCCGCGCGACGCCTGGGTGCACGTGGAGGGAAAGGCGATCGGCGACATGCCCGCGGGCTCGGTCATCGGGACGAGCGCTCCGCGCCGCCGCGCGCAGCTCCTGCAGCGCTTCCCCCACCTGCAGGTGGAAGACATCCGCGGAAACGTCGACACCCGCATCGCCAAGGCACGCGACGGCCGCTATGCCGGGATCGTGCTCGCCAGCGCCGGTCTCACGCGCTTAGGGCGGGCGGCGGAGATCACCTCCTATTTCGGCGTGGACGAGATGCTGCCGGCCGCCGGACAGGGCATCGTGGCGCTCGAGTGTCTCGCCACGAACGCGCTCGCGGCCGACGCGGCGCGGGCGATCAATCACGAGGCGAGCGAGCGGGCGGCGCTCCGCGAGCGAGGCGTACTGCAGAAGTTCGAGACGCGCCTCGACTGCTATTCGGCCGTGGCGGTGCACGACGACGGGAAGCTCCTGCGCGCATTCCTGTCGAACGGGACGCGCTCGATCCGCGCGGAGGGGAGCGGCGTCGACGCGGTCTACGATGCGCTCGTCGCGCAGGGCGCCGAGGAGTTGTTATGAACGGCAAGGTGTACCTGGTCGGGGCGGGGCCCGGCGATGCGCGGCTGCTCACGCTCCGCGCCGCCGAGCTGCTCGGCAAGGCGGACGTGGTGGCGCTCGATGCGCTGGTGTCGGGCGAGATCGCCGCACGCATCTCAAAGTCGGCGAAGGTCGTCTACGTCGGGAAGCGCGCCGGCGCGCACGCGCTGCCACAGGACCAGATCAACCAGTTGCTGATCGACGAGGCGAAGAGCGGCAAGACCGTCGTCCGCCTCAAGGGCGGTGACCCGTTCGTCTTCGGCCGCGGCGGCGAAGAGGCGGAGGAGCTGGCGGCGGCCGGGGTGCCGTTCGAGATCGTTCCCGGCATCTCCTCCGCGATCGCGGGGCCGGGGTACGCCGGCATCCCCGTCACGCACCGGACGCACGCGACCGCGGTGACGCTGGTGACCGGCCACGAGGCCGACTCCGGCTCGACCGGGATCCGCTGGGCCGCGCTGGCGCAGCTCGACGGCACGATCGTCTTCATGATGGGCTTCGCCAACCTCCCGACGATCGTGCACAAGCTGATGGAGCATGGCATGGCGCCGCAGCGCGGCTGCGCCGTGATCTCGAAGGCCACGCGTCCCGACCAGCGCACCGTCGCCGGGACGCTGCACAACATCGAGCTGCTCGTCGCGGAGGCGAAGCTGGAGACGCCCGCCGTGATCGTGGTCGGCGACGTCGTGCAGTTGCACGCGAGCATCAACTGGTTCGAGAGCCGTCCTCTCTTCGGCAAGCGCGTCGTCGTCACGCGCGCCCGCGAGCAGGCCTCGGAGCTGCGGCGGCTGCTGGAAGACTCCGGCGCGCACGTGCTGCAGTTCCCCACCATCGAGATCGCGCCGCCGGAGTCGTTCGACGCGCTCGACCGCGCCATCGACGACACGTACGACTGGCTCGTCTTCACCTCGACGAACGGCGTGCAGTTCTTCTTCGAGCGTCTCTTCGCGAAAGGGAAGGACGTGCGGGCGCTGGCGGGGACGAAGGTCGCGGCGGTGGGGCAGTCGACGGCCGAAGAGCTGCGCCGTCGGGGCCTGGCGCCGGACGTGGTGCCGGAGCGGTTCATCTCCACCGAGCTGCTGCCGCTGCTCGCGGAGGACCAGCGGGGCGTCCGCACCGCGATCGTCCGCGCGGAGGAAGGGCGAGACGAGCTGCCGGACGAGCTGCGCAGGCGCGGCGGGGAGGTCGACGTGGTGGTCGCCTACCGCACCGTCGCCACCGACTACGATCTCGACGAGCTGCGCGGACTGATCGCCGCCGACGCCATCGACGCGGTGACGTTCACCAGCGCCTCCACGGTCGACCACTTCTTCGCGAAGCTCACCGCGGAGGAGCGGGCGAAGGTGCTCGCGAAGGCGACCATCGCCAGCATCGGCGCGACCACGAGCGAGGCGGTCGCGCGCTACGGGCGGCAGCCGGACGTCGTGGCGGAGAAGGCGTCCGTGCAGGCGCTGCACGACGCGCTGCTCTCTTCGTTCGCCGCCGCGTCCGGATGACCTGCGGCTGGTAACGCGCTTCATTCCGAATCTCCGCCGTTTCGTTACAGGAGCGGCAGTTCCGCGCGCGCCGGTTGCAATGACGCGGGCCGTGATGACTCCACGTTCCCTCTCCCTCATCGCAGCACTCGTTTTCTCCTTCTCCCTTTCCGCGCAGTCGACCCGTAACGAGCTCGGCGCTTCGATCGGCTATGCCGACATGCCGGGGTTCGGTGACGCGGGCACGTTCAGCCTCACCTACAACCGCTTCTGGACCGGCAACCTCTCCTCGCAGCTCGGCCTGACCAGCTATGCCGCCGACCTGCACGTCGTCGACGGCCCAAGCGCCGGCGAGCTCCAGATGGGCGCGCTCACCGGCGAGGTGCAGTACCACTTCTGGCGCGACCGCCGTCTCTCTCCTTACGTGGGCGGCGGAGTGGCGTTCGTGACCTCGCAGCTCGCCGACACGCCGGCGGGTGACATCGAGGCCGACAACGAGATCACCGGCGTCGCAAGCGCGGGCGTGAACCTGAACCTCGGCCGCCGCTGGGCCATCAACGGCGACGTGACGTACATGCCGTACGACGCCGACTTCCCGCCGGTGGCGACCATCGACATGGATCCGCTGACGATCTCGGCGGGGGTGCGCTTCCGCTGGTAACGGCTATCCTGCGCGCGTGACCGTCTGGAACGACGCGCGGTTCGCGGAGCGGCTCGCGCACGCGAACTGGATGGCCAACACGGCCGTCCTGATGCACCTCAACGAGCGCGCCACCGGCGACCCCGCGCGTGACTGGCTTTCCTCTTGGGCGCATCGCTGGTTCGCCGGTGATGAGCTGCGCGTGCTGGTCCTCGGCTGCGGGGAGGGGTGGCTGGAGCGGGCGATCGCCGCCTGGCCGTTCGTGGCGCGGATCGACGCCGTCGACTTCGCCGCGGAGGCGGTGGGGCGGGCGCGCGAGCTGGCGCGGGGACTCGAAAAGATCTCCTACGGCGTGGTCGACCTCAATCGCGACCAGCTTCCGCCGGATACCTACGACGTCGTGGTCGCGCACTCCGTGCTCCATCACGTTGAAAACCTCGAGCATGCGTATGCGCAGATCGAGCGCGCGATGCGCCCCGACGCGACGCTGATCGTGAACGAGTACATCGGGCCGAATCGCTTCCAGTACAGCGACGCCGTCGACGCCGCGATCAACGCGCTCCTGCGCGCGCTGCCGGAGGAGCTGCGGAGGCCGTACGACGTGCGGGTGCGGCCGTCGGTGGAGGAGATGATCGCCAACGACCCGACCGAGGCGGTGCGGGCGGAAGAGCTGGTGGCGTTCACCGAGGTGAGGTTCGAGGTGCTGGAGCGGAAGCCGCTCGGCGGCGCGATCCTGCAGCACCTCCTCTACGACATCGTGCAGAACTTCCGGTTCGACGTGCCGCGGGAGCGGAGCCTTCTGCAGATGCTCTGCACGATCGACGCGATGCTCACCGACTCCGAGCGCATCCCCTGCGACTTCGAGATCCTGGTTGCGCGGAAGCGAGGTTCCGGCGTAACGAAGGTCGACCGGCCGCTCCCGCCGCGCACGGAGGCGGCGAACGACGTCGAGCCCGATCCGCTGCGGCGGCTGTCGCGGTTCGCACGGATGCGTGGAGGTGCGCTCGATCGCCACCAGCGGAGGCTCCTGCGCCTGGCAATCCTGGCGGAGCAGCCGCGGCGCGCGAACCTCTTCGCCGAGGACGTGCGGCTCGGGCCGTTGCCCGGGACGTTGAAGTACGTGCCGCGCGATCCGGCGGTCCGCGCGCTCCTGGAAGTGGCCGCTATACTCGCCCCCGCGTGAGACTGTACGACCGCATCGCGGGCGCGTTTGTCTGGATCGCGGCGTTCTCGCTCGCCGCGGGCGTCTTCCTCTCGATCACCCTGCTTTTCCGCGGGCTGCCGCCGACGTCGCCGGTCGCAGTCGGCCTGGTCACCATCGAGCGCTACTCGAAGCTGCGCGACTACCTCGGCGCGGCGCTCTTCTTCCTCATCGTCCCGCCGCTGGCGGTCTGGCTGCACGGCGTCATCGGACGCGCCGCCGCCCGCCTCACCACGACTGCCGAGCGCCTCCTCTTCACGATCCCCTTCCTGCTGTCGCCGCTCTTCTATCTCACCACCGGGAAGGTCGGCTGGATCCTGCCGCTCCCGGTGGCGCTGGCGTTCGTCGGACCGCGCGCGCTGGCGTTCGCGCGGAGCCGCCGCTGGATCCGGGAGCTCTTCCGGCGCGAGCTCGGCCCCTATCACGCGCTCCTCTTCGCCGAGGCGGTGAGCTGGCTGTTCTTCCGTTACCTCGTCACCGCGCGGCGGATCGCGCACGTGCCGGCCCTCTTCCTCGAGGTCGTCTTCGTGGCGCTGTTCATGGCCGTGTTCTGGGGGGCGGCCATCGTCACGGCGCGCCTTGCGCAGATGAACTTCGGCCGCAATGCGGAAGATGTCTTCAAGCGCGTCACCGTGGCGGCGCTGCCGCTCGTCGTCCTGCCGTTTCTCGCCGCGGCGTGGGTGCCGATGCCGATGCCACGGCTGGCGGTGGCAATCGCGATCCTGCTCATCGCGCTGATCGCCTGGCGGCTGAAGCGGCCGATGTCGCCTCGCGCGGCGCGGAACGTCGCCGCGTACGCCGTCGTCCCGGCGCTGATCTACCTCTTCAGCTACTGCTCGACCGCGCAGTTGTCGCAGTGGATCGACCTCTTCCATCGCGGCGAGGCGATCGGCCCCGCCTCCGATTACCTGCGGGGAAAGGTGCCGTTCCGCGACGTCTTCGCGCTGCACGGGATGCTGGAGGACGGGCAGCTCGACGCCTGGCTGATGCAGCTCTTCGGGCGCTCGCTGGACGTGGCGATCATGCGCACCGTCGTCGTCGGCGCGTTCCTCGGCGTGGCGATCTGGTTCCTCGGCCTGGCCATCTTCGACTCAATCCCGCTGGCGCTGCTCTGCGTGGCCATGGGTTCGTGGACGACCGCGGAGAACAACCGCACCTTCTTCCAGGTGGCGGCGGTGGCGCTATTCTGGAATGCGCTGCGGCGGCGGAGCCGGCTCTCGGCGGTCGGCAGCGGCGTCTTCGCCGGCGTGGCGCTCTTCTTCAGCTACGACATCGGGCTCTATACGATTGCGGGTGCATTTGCGGCGGCGCTGCTGCTCTGGATCGCCGCGAAACGCGTTCCGTGGGACGGGCTGCCGCCGGGACAGGCGGCGCTCTTCTTCGCGCTCGGCACGGCGCTCGGTGCGGCGCCGTTCGCGGTCTATCTCGCGCTGCATGGCGCGCTCGACGACTTCCTGGTGACCTCGTTCGTGACCATCCCCGGGATGATCGACGCGGTCTGGTCGCTGCCGTTCCCCGACCTCGTCTCGCCGTTCCGGAAGAACGTCAGCCTGCACGTCTTCGCCGACTTCGTCCTGCGCGAGAAGTTCCACCTCGTCATGAGTCCGCTCGCGATCGCGATCGGCGCCACCTACTTCATCCAGCGCTGGCTGCGCCGCCGCGTCGACCTGCTCGACTACGCGCTCATGGTGCTGCTGGTCTTCGCCACCGTCGCGCAGCGCACGGCGTTCGGGCGCGTCTCCTTCACGCACCAGTACTTTGCGGCGTTCCTCATCGGACCGCTGCTCGTGCTCCTCGGCGTGATCCTCTTCCGGACGCTGCGCGGTGTCTGGGCCGAAGGGGGTGAGGGGACGCGCGCGTTCGTCGCGGCGCTCGCGGCGGCGTTCGTGCCGCTGCTCGCGGTGCTGTTCTGGATTCCGGTGCTGATCGACGTCCGCCTGCACGACTTCACCCGTTACTACCATCGCCTCCTCCAGCCGCAGCGCGACTCGCAGGCGGAGATGACGCACTGGCGCATCCGCGACGTGACGGCGGCGGTGCAGGAGCTGACGCGGCGAAACGAGCCGGTGTTCGACTTCTCGAACCAGCCGGCCTTCTACTTCTTCACCGACCGCCCGAACCCGACGCGCTTCTACCAGGTGCCGATCCTCTCGCCGCCGCGCTTCCAGGCGGAGACGATCGCCGCGCTCGAGCGGACGAAGCCGAAGGTGATCATCCGCCGCTCGCCGGAGCTCTTCGACCAGTTCGACGGCGTCCCGAACGACGTGCGGGCGCAGGCGGTGTCGGCGTACATCGACGAGAACTACCGCTTCAACCGCGCCATCCGCGGAGTGGAGCTCTGGACGCGCCTCCCCGGCGCGAAGGCGCGCCCGGCCGCGGCCTACCTCGGCCGGATCCGCATCCCCGATTCGACGGAGCTCGTGGCCGGCAGCCAGACCGTGCGCATGGTCTTCCCGGCGGTCGGCAGCGTGCCGGGTGTCGGCGGGTCGTACTGGCAGTCGGACCTCACGCTCCACAACCCGCTGCGCGACCCGATGCGGGTCACGCTCCGCTACGTTACGCCCGACACCAGCTTCGACCGCCGCCTCACGCTCGCGCCGCGGCAGACGCTGCGCTGGCCGGACGTGGTGCGCACGCTCTTCCACGCCGGCACGAGCGTCGGCGCGCTCTGGGTCGAGCACCGAGACGGCCGCGTGCCGGTGGCGGTGGTGAAGACGTCCGACGTCGCGCATGGGGCGCGCGGGTCGTCCGACGCGCCGCTGACGGTGCGCGACTCCGCGACGGCACAGACGGAGATCGCCGAGCTGGCCATCATCGGCATCCCGGAGTCGCACGAGCCGGGACGCCGCGTCAACGTCGGCATGGTGAACATCGGCATCATCCCGGCGACGTTCAAGGTGACGGTGCGCGACCGCACCGGAAAACTCGTCGGCACGAGCGTCGAGTCGGGCGTGCCGGAGGACAACGTCTGGCTGGTGAACGACGTGGAGCACGGCCTCGGCGTCCGTCTCGACCCGACGATGACGGTGCGCGTGACGGTGATCGCCGGCACCGGTGTCGCCTTCGCGTCGGTCGTGGAGCCGAACGGCGACTCCGAGTTCATCCCCGCGATCCCGACGCAGCAGCAATGAACGCTCCCTGGCCCGGCCGCTGCCTCATCCTCGCCGGAGGGCCCGACCTCGCGCTGTTCGCGGAGCGGGAGCTCGCGCAGGCGCGCGAGTTCAAACTGCCCAAGCGCCGGGACGAGTGGCTCCTCAGCCGCGCCGCGGCGAAGCAGCTCGCGCTGCAACTCGGCCTGGCTGTCGACGCACGCGACGTGGAGGTCGAGCGTCCGTCCCTCGTCATCGGCGGCGAGCGGACGCGCTGGCACGTCTCGCTCTCGCACTCCGCCCCCTACGCCGCCGCGGCGATCGCGCGTGAGCCGGTGGGGATCGACATCCAGGTCATCCGCGAGATGACGGAGCGGGCGGCGCACCTCTTCCTCACCGCCGAGGAGGAGGAGGCGATGCGCGGTTGCACGCTCCCGCACCGCCTGCTGCACTTCTGGTGTGCGAAGGAGGCGGCGTTCAAGCAGCGGTCGAACGAGTTCACGACCATGCGGCAGCTCCCGATGACGCTGCTCGAGGAGCGGGAGTCCGGTCTGCTGTTCGACGCGGCGGAGACGGTTCGAGCGGAGGACGCGATCCTGGCGATCACGCGCCCCACTTCTTCAGCAGCGCCTTAGCGTCGGCCACCGCGGCGGCGTCTTCGACGAGGTAGGCGGGATCGTTCGGCGCGGCGACGATCGTGCGGAGCATCTGCACCGCCCGCGGCTTCGCATTGGCGTCGTTCGACACCATCGCCTCGGCGAGGAAGAGCACGGTCAGCTTGTTGGCGGGATCGTGCTTCCGCGACTCCTCGAGAAAGCGCAACGCCTCTTTCGCCGAGGCCCAGCCGGTGATGAAGGGGATGCGGGGAGTCTGGTCGTGCAGGCGGCCGAGGACGCGGGACGGTGCGCCGCCCTCGAGCTTCGGGTCGGCGAGGTAGGCGATGGTCGCACCCCGCTTGATGCGATCGGCTGCGCCCTGCCGCGCGGCGGCCAGCTTCCCGTAGGCGAGGGCCCATTCGCCCCAGTTGATGGCGTCCCAGAGGTAGACGCCGGCGGCGCCGGGAATCGCGCGTGCGGCCGTGGCGACCGTCTTCTCCGCCGCGTCGGCCTTCACGCCGCGCGTGGCGAGCGCGCGTCCGACCGCGGCCAGCGCATGTTCGCCCGCCCCCTTCGCGACGCCGTAGATCCGCTTCTTCTCGTCGGTGGACGTGGCGACGTAGGCGCCCTTGAAGCGGTAGGCGCGGAGCAGCTTTGCGTGCGCCTCCAGGTCGTTCACGTTCTGCGCGACGGCCTTCTGGTAGGCGGCGATGGCGGCGTCGATCGGACCGGCTTTCGCGACTCCGCCGGTCGCGCCCTCCGCGCGGTTCGCGAAATGGCGGTCGCCGTCGGCGACCTGGCCGAACAGCGGCAGCGCGACGAGGGCGGCGGCCAGACCAATGGCACGTGCGTTGAACCGGATCGTTCTCATGCGGACATGGATTGTAGTCGCTGCGCTCGCCGCCCTCGCCGGCTGCCGTGGAGAGCCGGTTCCGCGCGACTACCAGAACCACCCGCCCGGAGTCGCGCAGCCGGCGCAGACGGGCTCGCAGGCGCCGGCCGCCCACGGCGGCGGCGACGCTCCTCCGCAGCCGACGACCGGCGTCGAGGGAACGGCGGGGCCGTACGAGCCGATGTCGCCGACGCAGCCGGCCGGCGGGACGCTGCCCGATACGCCGCCGACCTCAACGTAGAATTCGCGCGTCTTGCGAGTCCTCTTCCTCGGCACCCCTGATTTCGCTGTCCCCACGCTCGACGCGGTTCATCGCGAGCACGAGGTCGCGCTCGTCGTGGCGCAGCCCGACAAGCCGGCCGGGCGGGGGATGAAGATGCAGGCCCCCGCCGTCGCGACCCGCGCGCGCGATCTCGGCCTCCCGCTGCTGCAGCCGCCGAAGATCCGCACGGCCGAGTTCCTCGACGGGATCCGCGCGCTCGCGCCCGACGTCGGGATCGTGATCGCGTACGGGAAGATCCTGCCCGCCGCGCTGCTCGAGATCCCGAAGCACGGATTCCTCAACGTCCATGCGTCCGTGCTGCCGCAGTGGCGGGGCGCCGCGCCGATCCAGCGCTCGATCGAGGCGGGAGACCGCGTCACCGGCGTGACGATCATGCGGGTCGACGAGGAGCTCGATCACGGCCCGATGCTGGCGATCGAGACGCTGGAGATCGAGCCGGACGAGCGCACGCCCGCGCTTTCCCGGCGCCTCTCGGCTCTCGGCGCCGAGGCGTTGCTGCCGGTGCTGCGCGACCTCGAGCGCGGCATGGCCGTCGAGACGCCGCAGGATCACGAGCGGGCCACCGTCGCGCCGAAGATCGGCAAGGCGGAGGGGGCGATCACGTTCGAAGAGACGACGGCGACGATCTACAACCGCTTTCGCGCCTTCGATCCCTGGCCGGGGATCTCGTTCGGAGACCTCAAGCTGACGGAGTTGCGGCCGGCGGAGGGGAACGGTGCGCCGCGCACGATCCTGTCGCTCGAGGAAGACGTCGTCGTCGCGACCGCCGACGGCGCGGTGCGCATCCTGGAGATGCAGCGCCCCGGGAAGCCGCGCACGCCGGCGGGCGCGGTGGCGCGCGGCCTCGGCTGGCGCGCGGGCGAGTTGCTGCCATGACGGAACGGGAGCGCGCGCTGCAGCTTCTCCAGCGGATCGAGCGCGAGTCGCTCTACGCGTCGCTCGTGCTGATGGGCGAGTCGGGCTTCGTGCGCACGCTCGTGCTGGGCGTGCTGCGGTGGCGCTCGCGGCTCGACTTCGTGATCTCGGAGCTCGCACAGCGGCCGGTGAAGAAGCTCGACCTGACGGTGATCGACGCGCTGCGCATCGGAATCTACCAGTTGCTGTACATGAACGTCGCGCCACACGCGGCGGTGTCGGAGACCGTCGATCTCACCCCGAAGCGGGCGCGCGGCTTCGTGAATGCGGTCCTCCGCAACCTCACGCGGGGCAAGGCGCCCGAGCCGCGCGACCCCGCCACGCGCACGGCGCATCCGCCCTGGCTGCTCGACCGCTGGTCGCGCACGTACGGCGCGGAGCGGGCGGTGAAGATCGCCGAGGCGAATCAGGAGCTGTCGTATCCCGACGCGCTGTCGCTCCGCGGGCAGACGCCGCCCGACTCCACCGCGTCCGAGCTGGTGCCGGGTCTCTTCAACCTGCGCGGCTCCAGCGCCGAGCTCTCGCGCGGCGACTTTTACCCGATGGACGAGGGCAGCGCGGTCATCGCCGCAATCGCGCGCGCGGCCGGCGACGACATCCTCGACCTCGCCGCCGCGCCGGGCGGCAAGACGATCTACATGACGCATCACGGCGCGCGCGTGGTCGCGAACGACGTCTCGTTCAACCGCCTCCGTCCCCTCCGCCACCCGCGGACGGTGGTGAGCGACGGGCGCGTCGCCGCGTTCCGGCGGAAGTTCGACGTGGTGCTGCTCGACGCGCCATGCAGCGCCACCGGGACGATCCGCAAGAACCCGGAGATCAAGTGGCGGATGCGCGAGGGCGACCTCGCCGGATTCGCGAAGCTGCAGCGCGAGCTGTTGCAGAACGCGGCGGCGCTCGCGTCGCGGTATGTCGTCTACTCCACCTGCTCGCTGGAGCCGGAGGAGAACGACGCCGTCGTCGAAGGATTCGCGCGCGAGGACATCACGCCGTTCGTGCCGGAGGGGGCGCGGCGGTGGGTGGAGAACGGTGTGTTGCGCCTGACGCCGGAGTCGGGCGCGGACGGATTCACCGCCTTCGTTCTCCGCGTGTAGACTTCGGCGCCTCAATGCCTCGCGACTTACCGATCGGCAACGGATCGCTCCTCGTCGCGTTCGATGCGCAGTACCGCATCGCCGATTTCTACTTTCCGCGCGTGGGGATGGAGAACCACGCCTCCGGTAAGTCGCGCTTCGGCGTCTGGTGCGACGGAGCGCTGCATCCGACCGACGAGGCGCCGTGGCAGCGGACGCTCGAGTACCTGCGCGACACGCTCGTCACCGACGTCATCCTGCAGAACGATGCGCTCGGCCTGCGGCTGCGCTGCTACGACGCCGTCGATCCCGACTCGTGCACGTTCGTGCGCAAGATCGTCGTGCGCAACCAGCGCGCCGAGGCGCGCGACGTGAAGCTGTTCCTCCATCACGAGCTGGCGCTGTACGGCACCGCGGTCGGCGACACCGTCATGTTCGACCCGCCTTCGGGGGCCATCCTGCAGTACAAGGCGCGGCGGTATGTGTTGATCAACTGCGACGGAGGCGTCGCGGAGTACGCGTGCGGCCGGAGCCAGACCGCCGGCGCCGAGGGGACTTGGGTGGACGCGGAGGACGGCGCGCTGTCGATGAATGCGATCGCGCAGGGGGCGGTCGACTCGACGTTCGCGATCCCGCTGCACCTCGAGCCGAACGGCAGCGCCACCGCGTTCTACTGGATCTGCAGCGGGCGCACCGACGCCGAGGTGCGGAAGCTCGACGCGCGGGTGAGGGAGGAGGGGGTGGCGCATCTCCTCGCGCGCACCGGCTCCCACTGGTACACCTGGGTGAACAAGCCGGACGTCGACGTCACCGACCTGCCGGACGAGGTCGTCGACCTCTACCGCCGATCGCTGCTGGTGGTGGCGACGCAGTGCGACCGCGGCGGCGCGGTCATGGCGGCGAACGACTCCGACATCACCTGGGGGCACAACGATCACTACTCGTACGTCTGGACGCGCGACGCGGCGTTCGTCTGCGACGCGATGGACCGGGCGGGCTTCCCGGAGATCACGCGCCGCTTCCTGCTCTTCGCGAACGAGATCATCCGCGACGACGGCTACTTCCTCCACAAGTACAACCCCGACGGCTCCCCCGCGCCGCTCTGGCATCCCTGGGTGCGCGACGGCGAGCAGCAGTTGCCGATTCAGGAGGACGAGACGGCGCTGGTGATCTGGCTGATCGCGCGGCATTACGCGCGGACGCGCGACCTCGACCTGCTGCGCACCATCTATAAGCGCCTGGTCGTCTCCGCCGCCGACTTCCTGGTGCGCTTCCGCGATCCGGAGACCGGCCTGCCGCTGCCGAGCTTCGACATGTGGGAGGAGCGGTTCGGCACGTTCACCTTCACCTGCTCGTCGGTCTGGGCGGGCCTCAACGCGGCGGCCGAGCTGGCGAATCTCTTCAACGAGCAGGACCGGCGCGCCGCGTACGTCAAGGCTGCCGCCGAGGTGCGCGACGCGATGAAGAAGCATCTCTGGGTGGAGGAGGAGGGGCGTTTCGCGCGCGGCCTCGTTCGCCGCGACGACAACCGCCTCACGCTCGACCGCACCGTCGACTCCTCCGCCTTCGCGGCGTTCTACCTCGGCGTCTTTCCCTCCGCGAGCGCCATGATCGAGGGGACGATGAGCGCGATTCGCGAGAAGCTCTGGGTGCGCACCGACACCGGCGGCGCGGCGCGTTACGAGAACGACGCGTACCACCGCATCTCCGACGAGGTGGAGCGCGTGCCCGGCAACCCCTGGATCCTCTGCACGCTCTGGCTGGCCGAGCATGTGATCTCGAAGGCGACCAGCGTCGAGGGGCTGCAGCGGGCGCTCGACCTCGTGCGCTGGGCGCGCTCGAAGGCGACGCCGTCGATGATCCTCCCCGAGCAGGTCGACCCTTACGACGGCCAGCCGCTGTCGGTTGCGCCTCTGACCTGGAGCCACGCGCAGGTGATCTCGATCGTGCACGGCTACCTCGACGCGTTGAGACGGCTGCGCTAGATTGTCGCCATGGCTGGGAAAGCAGAGATCATCGACGCGATGTCGGAAGAGGCGGGGATCACGAAGAAGGAAGCCGCCGCGGCGTTCGATGCCTTCGTCCGCTACGTGTCCGAGTCGTGCCAGAGCGGCGACCGCTGCGCGGTTCCGGGGCTGGGGACGTTCCAGGTGACGCAGCGCGCGGCGCGCGAGGGGACGAACCCGCGCACGAAGGAGAAGATCACCATTCCCGCCTCCACGAACGTGAAGTTCAAGGCGGGGAAGGATCTGCGGGACCAGGTGGGGCGGGCGAAGGCCCGCCGCTGATCACACTTCCCAGCGCCGCGGCAGGAACAGCTCCGCGTAGAGGTTCAGCGCGTAGCGGTCCGTCATGCCGGCGATGAAGTCGATCGCCAGCCGCTCCACCGGCTCGCCGTTCGAGGCGTCGACGAAGCGGCCGGGGTTCGCGACCACGTGTTCGAAGAGCGCGGTGAGGATCTTCTGCGCCTTCTCGAACTCACCGCGCACCTGCGGGATGAGGTACATGTTCTCGAACATGTACTTGCGCAGCGCGTCGAGCGCCTGCTCGATCTCCGGGCTCATCGCGATCGCCTCGTAGTCGCAGGCGAGGGTGGCGTTGATGACGTCGCGCACCATCCGGTCGATGCGGTCGCTCCCTTTCGCGCCGAGGGTGTCGCGGATCTCCTTCGGGATGTCGTCCTCCCGGATGATCCCGGCGCGGATGCCGTCGTCGATGTCGTGGTTGACGTAGGCGATGATGTCGGAAATGCGCACGATGTCGCCCTCGAGCGTCAGCGCGCGGGACTTCGGCCGCTTGCGCAGCAACTCCCCCTTCTCGCCCTTGGAGTGTTTGAGGATGCCGTCGCGCACCTCGACGGTCAGGTTGAGGTCTTCGAGCGTCTCGACGACGCGCACCGACTGCCGGTAGTGGTCGAATCCCCCCTGCACGAGCTTGTTCAGCGCCGCCTCGCCGGCATGTCCGAACGCGGAGTGGCCGAGGTCGTGTCCGAGCCCGATGGCCTCGGTCAGCACCTCGTTGAGGCGCAGCGACTTGGCGATCGTGCGGGCGATCTGCGTGACCTCCAGGACATGCGTGAGCCGCGTACGGTAGTGGTCCCCTTCCGGGGCGAGGAACACCTGCGTCTTGTGCTTGAGGCGGCGGAAGGCCTTGCAGTGGATGATGCGGTCGCGGTCGCGCTGGTACGACGGCCGGAGATCGTCCTCCGCCTCGGCGCGATCGCGTCCGCGCGTCTCGGCACTCTTCGCTGCGCGGGGGACGAGCGTCTCGTACTCGATGCGCTCGAGCATCTCGCGGATGGTCATGCGCGCGATGCTAACGCACTGAGCGCCGCTTCCCCGTCCGCCGCGGCGGGTCGGGCGGCGGCTCCATGATCTCGCTCGTCACGAGGCGCGACTCCGTGGTGCGGTTGCCGGCGCTGTCGAACGCGGTGACGGTGACGTGGTTCCAGCCGTTCTTCAGCGCGATCGGACCCGCCGTCCAGGAGGTCGTTCCGGTGGCGGTGACGTCGACGGGCGCCGTGCCGCTGACGTGCACCTTGACCGACGAGATGCCGCCCGCGTCCGAGGCAGTGCCACTGAAGGTGTAGAGGCCGGAGTCGTTCCGCACGACGTTCGCGAACGTGAGGGAGGGGTCGATGACGTCGGTCGTGCCGGGGAAGACCAGGAGCGTCACGCTCTGCGCCGGCAGGGTGAGGGCCGTGCCGGGCGCGACGCCGGCGACCTGCGCGATCCCGGCGGAGGTGAGCTGCCAGCGCTGTGCGTTCCCGGTCGGCGTGTAGCTCGCGAGTTGCGGCAGCACCGTGGCCGCCGACGCGAGCTGCTTGTTGACCAGCATGATCGTGAGCGCGCGGTCCGACGTGCGGATCGCGGCGAAGGCGGAGACGTTGTCGGGATTCGGCGCGGTGGCGCGGACGCTGATGTCGCCGAACGCCGACTTGCTGCCGTCGTAGTTGCGGTACATCCGGATGGCGCGATAGGCGGGGGAGTCTGTCGCCGGCGTTACCCAGCGCGCGGCCATGTCCATCCCTTCGCGGCCGAGGATCCCGAGGACGTCAGCCTGCGCGGTGGCGCCGTTCATGTGGTTGTCGGCGCCCCAGGAGTACTCGGTCAGGCCGACCGGCGTCAGCGGATCGTACGTGTCGACCCATTCCTTGAGGCGCGGCACGAGCCGCACCTTCTCGGCGATCCAGGTCTCGTCGGTGTAGTCCGGGTCCCAGAGCGAGCGGGTGGAGCGGTTGCGGCGGAGCTGCATCGCGCTGGAGACGTCGTCGGAGTACTCGCCGCCCTGCGGGTAGTAGTGGACGGTGAAGACGTCCACGAGCTTCCGGCCGAAGCTCCTCTCGTGCTCGTGCAGCTTCGCGAGCAGCCAAGGGAGGTAGTCCCATCCGCCGTGCGCGACGCGGTCGGGCGTGTTCGACCACTGTCCGGTGCGGGAGCCGTACTGCTGGTCGTAGCCGCTGAGGAGATAGCCGCTCCAGCCCCACTCCTCCGGCGCGACGACGAGCGCGTTCGGATCGACCGACTTCACCTTCTCGCCGTAGTCGACGATCTTCTCGAACATCTCGTCCATCGTCGGCGCCTCAGGGCGCACGTCGCGGTGCGTCCCGTGCCAGATGGAGGGCTCGTTGTCGAGGATGTAGTAGCGCACGCCGCTGCCGGCGGCGCCGCCCCATCTGGTGACGAGGTGCTGGACCCACGCCGCCATGAAGCTCGAGTCGACCGGCGTGTTCGCGTCGTGGGGATCGTTGTCCGTGATCAGCGTGCCGTTCGTCCGGACGCCATTGCCGGCGTCGGGGAACCATTGCCAGTCGGAGTGCTGCTGCGCGCCGTACTTGGCGATCGAGAAGCTGGCGAGGCGTTGCCGGTTCGGGCCCATCTTCGCGACCCAGCCGATCATCGGGATGGTGATCATCGGCTGCGCGCCGCCGTCCTTCGTCTCCTGGATGAAGTTGTCCGTCTCCTCGCCTGGAACGTCGGGGCCGTGCTCGAGCGACTCGTAAAACCAGTCGTGGGCGTGGTTCGCGGCGTTCTGCTGCCAGTTGTAGCGCGTGGTGGTGTTGCCGCCCGAGCGGTTGAGCTGCACGTTGAGGTCGAGCAGTTGCGCCGGCGTGGCGAAGTTGACGCCGTAGACGTTCGGGTTGATGCGGTGGCGGTCGGCCGCCGCGTCGACGTTGATGGTCAGGGTCTGGGCGAGGACGAGGGCGAGGACGGAATGCACGCGCGCAACGTAGCCGCTTCCGGGCTTCGCGCGCGGTGAGGAGGGTCACACGAGCGCGGCCGTTGACGAACCCGCTTCCGGCGCCGTATCATCCGCTGCACAGCAAGATGTGCAGAAAAGGCCGGGTGCTCGCCCGGCCTTTTTTGTTTTGGGCTCGATGGATCAACGGGAGAGAGGGAGGGCGGGATGCTGTCCAGACAACAGATCGAGAGGCTGGCGAAGCGGCGGGGCTGCCCGCGGTGCAACATGGAGAAGACCGAAGGGACGGCGCTCTGCAGGCGCTGCCGCTACAAGCTGCCGGCGCACATGCGGCTGCCGCTCGAAGGGATCGTCAAGAAAGAGGAGACGGTCGTCGAGCGGGCGCTCCGCGCCGCCGCGAACTACTTCGACATCCATTACAAGTCGATCCGCCACTTCGGCGGCGGCCGGATCCGCTGACGGAGCGCGTCACCCCGTATCGTGCCGGGCGCGCAGCAGCGTCGCCGTCAGCTCGGCCGGCAGTACCGGCTTGCGCAGGTAGCCGTCGAAGCCCGCCGCCAGGATCTTGTCGCGGTCCTCGGGGCGCAGATAGACGGCGGTGATGGCGATGGCGGGCACCGACGAGGCGCGGGAGTGCTCCCGCAGGCGGTGGATGAACGCGAAGCCATCCGCCTCCGGCAAGGCGAGGTCGCTCAGGATGACGCTCGGCTGCCGGTCCTCGAGCGCGCGGAGACCTTCCTCCACGGTCGCGACGGGGATGACCTCCGCGCCATACTGCTCGACCATCTTCGTCAGGACGAGGCGGGAGCCCGGGTCGTCTTCCAGCAGGAGCACCACCGCGCCGCGGAGCGATCCCGCGGCCGGCAGAGGCTCGGCGGGCCGCGCGTCCTCCGGCGCGAGCGGCAGCGTGACGCGGAACGTGGACCCCTTGCCGATTCCGGGGCTCTCCGCGCCGATCACGCCGCCGTGGAGCTCCACGAGGTGCCGCGCCAGCGCCAGTCCGATGCCCATCCCGCCGGCACT